>NZ_FOVP01000070.1 GCF_900115165.1 Roseovarius lutimaris
CGGCACGATGTCGAGCCGCTCGTTGCGATCCTCGCCAATCCTGTGCATCAGCCCACAACCGCATGGGCACTCCAGGCTGTCCGGTTCGATCACCTGTTCGATGCGCGGCAATCCCTCGGGCAGGTTGCCGCGATTGCGTTTTGCGATCTTTTTCCGTCTGGGCTTGTCGTCGCCAGAGGCCTGCTCCGATTTCTTCTCTTCAACCTCGGAAAGGGCAACCTCAAGATCCTCGAAGGCCAGCTGCCGGTCGTCGTCGGCCAGCTTCTCGGACTTCTTTCCGTAGAGCGCATGATGCATCTCGGCGATCAGGTGTTCCTGGCGCTGGTTGATCTCCTCCAGCTCCGCCACACGGGCGGCCTGCGCCTCGAACACAGCACGGTATTCCGGCGGCAGAACAGACAGATCGAAGTCTTTGGCAATAGCGCTCATGACTGGTTTTATAGACCAGGATCAAAGCCATGACCGGTGCAATCGTCCCCCTGATTCACTCCGCCGCAGCTGGCGGTCGGGTGTCCAACGCCTTCACCTTGCGCCAATCCAATCCGGCGAACAGCGCTTCGAATTGCGCGTGGTTCAATGCCATCATCCCGTCCTTGATCGCGGGCCAGGCGAAGGTTGTGTCCTCGAGCCACTTGTACGCCATCACAAGGCCGCTGCCGTCCCAATAGAGCAGCTTCAAGCGGTCCGCGCGCTTTGCGCGGAACACGAACACTGTCCCGGTGAACGGATCCTTACGCAGAACCGACTGGACCAACGCGGTCAGGCCGTCGTGCCCTTTACGGAAATCGACGGCCCGCGTCGCCACCAGAATGCGCACCCGGTTCGACGGAAAAATCATGCGCCACCCCCGAGCGCACGCACAATTTCCGCAATCCGGCCCGCAGGTGTGGCACCGTCCAGCCGGACAGAAACCGACCCGGCCATAATCTCGATCGCCTGATACGCCGGTTCAGCTGCTTCGGTCGGCGAAGGCGGTTCGACATCGAAAACCACCAACGGGGCGAAGTCCGCCTCGGCCTCCGGCGCAGGCAGAACGAGATCACCATCCTTGGCCATCCGCCGCCACGCCGACAGGTGGTTCGGACGCAGGTCGTATTTGCGCGCCACGTCATTCACCGTCGCGCCCGGCAACAGCGTTTCCGCCACAATCCGCGCCTTCACGCAATCCGGCCATCGCCGGTGCCCGCTATCTGAGGTTTCGACACCCAGACGTTTGAGAAACTCTCTCGTACTCTCCATGGAGAAACTCACCTCCTGTCATCCAACAGGACCTGAGTCTCAAATCACGCCGAACTCAGGAAGGTGGGCTTCAGACACTTGCAGTTACCCACAAGTCGTGTGGCG
>NZ_FOVP01000069.1 GCF_900115165.1 Roseovarius lutimaris
TGGCGGCGACGTTGCGATGCGGGTTCCCTCGACGAGGTCGGCGAGGCGGGAGAAGCCTCGCCATATGACGGTGGTTCCCGGTGGTTCCCGGTGGCGGGTCGGAAGCGCGGTTGAGATAGCCTCCGAGGCGCGCGACAGCCCTGACATAGAACTCCAGGTCGTGCGGTGCCTCGCGCTTTCTGTCCGGGGTCACGTGTTCGAGCAGGTGGCGCTCGTCATCCGTGAAGACCGCAGCAGGGTCCGCAGCCGGTGCCTCGCGGCTGAGCATCGACAGCCATGAAACGCGCCACGCTACGACGCAGCACAACGCGATGCAGTTGGCCAGGCGATCAGCCGTGGCCAATCGTAGCTCTTCGATCCGGCACCCGGTTTTCAGGGTCCTGAAGAAGGTCTCGATCTTCCAGCGCAGCGCGTACCATTCCAGCTTGTGCACAGCATCTGCATGGCTCGCCACCGGCAGGTTCGTGATCAACTTCCAGATGACGGGCGCTCGGCCCATCGGCGGGTCGAACTCCTCGGCGTGGATGATCTGGAGGCTCTGGTGAGGGTACTTCTTCTGCTTTCCGATTGGCGGGCGAACCGTCATTGTCGCGTGTCGGATCGACAGAACGGCGCGATGCTCCTTTCCCTGCGCATCGCGGAACCGGACCTCATGAGTGCCGCTGGACTGCACCTGCGCCATCACCCGGGCGATGGTCGTATCTCCACCTTCGGCCAAGCGATCAACACAGCTGCGCACCAGGAAATTGGTCCCAAGGTCTTGGGCCAGACAGTATAGCTCGTAGATATCGCTTTCGCGGTCGCCAATATGAACGCAACGCTCAGGGGTGCCGGTCAACTCGCAAGACAGACGAAGATTCTCGAGCCAGCGTATACTCTCCTTCTGATCGATCGGCACCCGGGTCGGATTGATCTTGCGCTTGAGCGCGTCACATCCCTTGAATTGGGCACGCGACCAGAACTTTGCTGCCGTCAGGCCAAGCGGAAGCCCGTTCGGCGTCATCGCCAGACTGGTATGCATCAACAGCCCGCAAACCCTGTATTTCTGATGGCGCCGATCCTTGCCCTTTGGGCCGGTTGCTATCTTTGTGAACCCGATCTTCTCTGGCGCGGCGCGCTTGAAGGAGAATTCCGTGGTATCCTGCAAGATCAGGATCGGGCCCTCAGTCGCTTGAACACGCAAGGCAGAGGCGGCGAAATGGCCCTCCAGGATCTTGTCTTCGCTGACATTCCTGTTGGAAAAGAAACGGTAGGCCGCCTTGGTGTTCGACCAATCCTGGAAAGCCGTAGGCAGCGATTTCCCCGGTCGCTCCCCAAGCGCCTCGAGCATCGATCCGAGGCGGCGATTTAGCCGGACATCTCCAAGATCACATCCAGCAGTTTCCGTTTCCATCCAACTCGGCCCCATATCAGCACCTCAATCATTTCGGTGCCACATGACGAATCATAATCGTTACTTCTCGGGCAAGACCAAATCTGGTGGGTGAATCAATTCGCCACACGACTTGTGGGTAACTGCAAG
>NZ_FOVP01000066.1 GCF_900115165.1 Roseovarius lutimaris
GCTTTCGTTGTAACTCGCCCAGTTGGACACACGATACTTTTGCTTCGGAATTTTGCCTCGGCGGTTAGCATTGAATTTGTGCGGCATGCTCAGCACCCTGAATGGGAAGGAGCAACCTCAGTATCAGGCTCAGAACGATCCCTGCTACAAAGCCGCCCTGTTGCACTTGTCGACACTAACGTTCATGTACATGATGCAAATCGGCAACGAGCAGTTTCATCACGACCCCGTGCTGTCCGGCACAAAGGACCTTCAGGAGTTGTCCAAGACCCGCGACATCGTCTCCGCTCGAAGACCGAACTTTGGCGCCGGGTACTGACGCATTATCTGCCGTTGTACTTTCCCAAAGCCGACCGCTTTCATCGCCGCTCACTTGGCCCCATCGGAAACATCCCGCCTGGCGAGGCCGAAGAGAATTTCTATGCACAGCGCGACGTGCTCGATGTGGTTGCGTGAAATGCAGCTATAGGTCTCCGACAAAACCGGGGAGATTCAAAAAAGTTTGCGACACTAACTCTGCAATGTGATAGAATAAAAATCCCCGGTGTTCGACCGGCGCGCGGTTTGGCCCGTCGGCACCCAACGTGTTCGTTCGCGGAGGTAAGCCAATGACAACGCCAATCAAGACAATCGGAAACCCCGCATCCTGGTTGCTGAATGCATTTGCCGATGCTTCACATTATGCCAAGGACGCGGCTCATGAAATTGGTGGTGATGCGCACGCGCAGCCCACGGTGAAGCAGATCGGCATCGAAGATATCAGGATCGCGCTCCGAAAAGGTGCGAAAGATTTTTCGGCGCTCCGCACAGATGTGATGTTCATAGTTATCCTCTATCCGATCATCGGGCTGTGTCTTGCGGCCATTGCCTTCCATCGCGAGTTATTGCCACTCTTGTTCCCGCTCATGGCGGGTTTTGCCCTGCTTGGGCCCGTCGCGGCCGTCGGTCTCTATGAAATGAGCCGTTGTCGTGAAAAAGGCGAGACGGCAGACTTTCGCGCGGCGCTCGGTGTCATCGAGTCGCCGGCCATCGGGGCGGTCCTGATCATCGGTCTGGGTCTGGTATTGATGTTTGTCGTCTGGATGCTGACGGCAACTCTTGTCTTCACTCTGACCCTGGGCCCCGAGCTCCCAGTCTCGGTGACGTCGTTCCTGCGGGATATCTTCACGACAGGTGCTGGTTGGGCGATGCTGGTTATTGGCTGCGCAGCGGGATTTGTTTTTGCGGCGGCAACACTTGCCATGATGATCGTTTCGATACCGCTGCTGTTGGATCGACATGTCGGCGTGGGTGTCGCGATAGCGACCTCGTTGGAGCTGACGAGAAAGAACCCGATGACGGTGACCGCGTGGGGGTTTATCGTCGCCGCCTTCTTGATTGTCGGGACGATCCCGCTCTTTCTCGGATTGATTTTAGTGTTCCCGATCCTCGGGCATGCGACATGGCACCTTTACCGCAGATCGGTAGAATGACGGGAAGCGCGCAACAGTCGGGAGTGGGCAAAACCTGAGGGTTACCGGTCATGCTATGATGGTTTCTTTGCGAGGAGAGCTGCAGTTGTCGACGGTGGCTCTCTCATATTAAAGACTGACTGCTACCGGGTCATGTATGGATACCCCCGTCCGCGCAAGATGGTTTTTCGACATAGTGACGTGTGATCGGGTGCCGTCATGTATCAGGCCTGTTGTGCGGCAATCAAAAGACCGCTGGCCGGTATGGAGCTGCGCGGCTTTGATGCAAAATCAGTTCTGCGGGCTCTTGGCCCATTGACCCGGATGCGTTTTCAAAACCGTCGT
>NZ_FOVP01000065.1 GCF_900115165.1 Roseovarius lutimaris
GCGTTCGGCTGACCGAGGCCGGACGCCATTTCGTCGAGCGGATAGCCGTAGGTATTGACCAACTCGACCATGCGGTGAAAACCGCCGGCATGGCGGCAGCCGGAGAAAGCGGCCGGCTTCGTATCGGTATCCATGCCCTGATTCCGCATAGCTTCCTCGCAAAGCTGATCGGCCAATACCGCAAGGATTACCCCGATGTTGAAGTCGAGATCGCCGAAGGCCCGGCCCGTGAAGCGGTGGTGCAGCTTCGCGCCGGTAGGTTGGACGTGGCGTTCGTCGCGGGCACGCCCCAACCACCCGACTGCCATTCCCGTCGCACATGGACCGAACCGCTCTTGGCGGTGCTACCGGAACGGCATCCGCTCGCCAAGCGGTCAGCCGTCACATGGCCCGATTTGGCAGGCGAGACGTTCCTTGTCCGGCATGGCGGCACTGGACCGCAGGTTCATAGCCATATCGTGCTACGCCATGCCGAGCGCTGGCCTGCGCCGTCGATCCTGCGCTTCGACGTGGGGCGTGGCACCCTTTTGTCTTTGGTCGGACAGGGCTTTGGCATCACCATCGTCGGCGCGGCCACGGCGCTGTTGCCGACAAACGGCATTGTCTTTTTGCCCTTCACCGACGAGCCGGAGCCGGTCGCCTTCTCGGCTGTCTGGTCGCCGTCCAATCGCAGCGCGGCGCTTCGCAACCTGCTCAGCCTCGCCAACGACATGGGCCGGAAGGTCTGCACGGACTACCGTTCGATACTACCACGGATAGCGAAGGCGTGAGCGACAAGTCCACCGGCACCGTACAATTATCCAGCAGCCAGTTCGCTGTGGTTGAAAAGAGCCATAAATGCACCCTTGTCCCGTGGCGGCCGGTCATCAACCGCCAGCTCAGCAGCGAGGTCTGCGCGGGCAGATAGGACCGGCGCTATAGGATCAATGCTCTATTCGACCTTCCTCTCAAAAGCGTTATCTGACCATCGTTGCGTAGCGAACCGAAGTGTTTGCGGAAGCACAGTCCGGCACTGTTACTGCCATCGCCGGAAAGCGACACTTGCATTAACACCGCCAAAGCCGAATCCGTTGGAACGCCTATCAACCGGCCTTCACAGAATGAACGCAAATCCTGGACTCGAGCACTGTTGCTAACTGACACCCACAGTTATGAAGCTACAAAGTGAGAGGAGAGCATGTTGTCGATCTAGGAGACCCCTGAAATGGCATCTAGAAGCTCTCTAAGGCCCCTCACAGTCCCGACTCCGAGTCTAAGGTGTCACACTTACATGCCCGTAAACCGCCTAGCCTCTGAGGGCTTAAATAGAACGTATCCTACAAAATAGACACAGTGCCATATTTATTTCACATCTACCTCTTGACGAGCTACAACACGACACCCACATTACTCCTGCATTCCCCAAGTGGCGTGTCGTTTGAGGTGAAGATCGCCTGTATCCGAGCGCTAGACAAGGATTTTCTGCCGCAAGCGGCACCTGCGGTCGCGCAGACTGCTGGATCTGGACGGATCAGACCGCGAAGCCGCTGTTTCCTTGCCCAGGGGCGGCGTTTTTCAGCGCAGCGGACAGATCTGTCCAGCCGCTTTCGTTCAGTTTGAGCGTGGATCGCGATCATGCGCATAGCGGTGGCGCTCGCAATCGGCGGATAGCGGCGAGGATGGCGCGTACCATCGTGCCGGTGACAGCGACCTCGGCCAGCTGGAAGGTGATGGTGCGGGCGTGACGGACCACACGTGCCCCGATCTTGATCAGCTTCAGTTGCAGGCTGGTCAACGACCAGTCGGCCATGGCCTCGGGCAGCTCGATGCAGCGCAAGAAGGTGGCCAGGTTGTACGCCAGGGCGTGCAGTTGCAGCCGCACCTCATTGTCGCGGAACTTCCGGCACGACAGCCGCGTCCAGCGAAAGGCGTATTTGCCCTCTTTGATGTGCTGCT
>NZ_FOVP01000064.1 GCF_900115165.1 Roseovarius lutimaris
GATCGCGCTCGCCACCTTCCGCACCGAGCGCCTTCTGCATGGTGCGGATAATGTCGCCACGCTCGCCTAGCTCGCGCAGGGCTGGCTCCATGTTCTTGCTCAATTCCCAAACGGCGGGCGCGTGCTCGGTCGCCAGCCCCATCTTCTCCAGCTTGGCGAGCCTGCGCAGGCGTAACGTCCGCTCGAACTGGCGGCGTGGTGCAGCCGGCTCATGGCGCAGGTCGAGGAAGCGGGCATCGGCTTCTTCGGCCATGGCGCGGTCGATCCGGGTCAAGCGGTCTTGGTCGATTTCGGCGGACCGCTTGCGGGTCTGCTCGATCTCGGTAACGGGGCCGAGTTCAAGACTGGCAAGCTCGCTGGCCCGTTCGCGCAGGCCGGCGGAAAGATAGTCGCCGTTGATGACTAGATCCCCGCCCATATCGTCGCGCCCATTGACGATGATATGCACATGGGGATGGCCGGTGTTGTAGTGATTGACGGCGACCCAATCGAGTTTCGTGCCGAGGTCGGCTTCCACCTGCTTCATGAAATCGCGGGTGTAAGCCGTGAGGTCCGACAGCTCTGCGCTGTCCTCGGGCGAGACGATGAATCTGAACTGGTGGCGGTCGTCCTTGCCGCGATCAAGGAAGGCGTCGCCATCGGCGCGGTGCTCGGTCGCCGAATAGAGCCGGCCCCGCTCGCCGTCGCGTGAGGTTCCGTCACGCTGGACATAGCGCAGATGTGCACGGGCACGGCCGCCCTTCAATGCGGCCCTGACGCTGCGCTGCTTGACGATGACGCGGCGGCTGCCCGGCTGGCGATGATGCCAGTTGCCCGAGATATTGCGGGCACGCACGAAGCTCGCGCCCCGGCCGCGCTTCACGCCCTTGCCGCTGGCGACCACGGCACGGGACCGGCCCGACGATGACGGGCGGGCGGATGACGGCATGGAAGGGTCGCGGGAGGCTGCCGCCTGATGCTGCCGGGTGATCTTCTTGACCTGCGTGAAAAAGCTCTTGGTCTTGCCGGCCTTCGGCGTGTCGGATCGGATGCGGCCGGGCTTCGGTCGGAAGCGGTTTTCGTCGTCGGCGCTCAAGGGCGCGACTCCAGCCCAAACCGCCGGAAAACCGCCGATCTGCGCCTATGGTGCCGCTTGAAACCCTGCAAAGCCAAGGCTTTGCGCAAAATCGCGGCACGCGGCCCCTCAAAACCATGGTGCCGGAACCGGCCACCTAACCAGTGTGCAGACAACAACAATTTCCAGAAGCGGCCCGACATGGTGCCGTCTTCTTTAATCTTGCCCTCCGCCCTTTCTTCCTTCTCTGCCTTTCCTGCCGGGAATCCAGTCGGGCGCAAACCCGCCTGACTGGACACCGGAATGAGCACCGCCGAGCGCGGAAACACCGCCCTCATGGCGTTCCTCCGTCGCTTGCGCGGACCACGAAAATGCTGCCGTCCTGCTGCTCTGCATCGACAGAATCGCGCATCGAAACGGTCGTGCGGGCGTCGCCGGAGCGCATGACGAACAACGCTGCCTCGCGCCAATCGGGCGGTGGTGGCGGTGCCGATGACGGCGGTTGGGTCGCAGCTGCGCCGCCGAGAACGGGCACCAGCGCGGCGACATAGGCCCGCGTCTCGGCCGGCAGAGTGCGGCCGGTCGCAAGGTAGTGGTCATAGCGGCCGGGACCGGCATTGTAGGCCGCCAGCATCGCCGCGACATTGCCGTAGCGGTCGAACATTTCGCGCAGGTAGGCCGTGCCTGCGAGGATGTTGTCGCGCGGGTCATAGGGATCACGGCCGAGGCCATGGCGGACGCGCAGGCCCGCCCATGTGTCGGGCATCACCTGCATCAATCCCATCGCCCCGGCCGACGAAATCGCGCGCACATCGCCCGCGCTCTCGGCGTGCAGCACGGCGCGAATCCAGTGCTCTGGGATGCCGAAACGCTGCGACGCCTCGGCGATGTGCGCCGCATAGGGCTGGGCGGCAGCCGGGCGCTCAACCGACGCGGATTGCGCGACAGCGACGCCCGATCCCGCGCAGGCGAAAAGCGCGCCGGCCAGTATCAGGACGGCATAATGCCATGCAGTCCTGTCTCCGCTTCGACACCAGCCTGCCAGCGTGCTCGCTGCGGTCAAGGGCAAGGCGCAAGCGCCGGCC
>NZ_FOVP01000063.1 GCF_900115165.1 Roseovarius lutimaris
GTTGTGGAACGCCGTCGAGCAGGTGGAGCGGCGCAAGGACGCCCAGCTTGCTCGCGAGGTGACGGTCGCCCTGCCCCACGAGCTGACGGACGCACAACGGGCTTCTCTGGTGCGATCCTTCGTGCAATCCGCCTTTGTCGATCGGGGCATGATTGCCGATGTGGCTTTGCACGCCCCCGGAAGGGAGGGGGACGAACGCAACCATCACGCCCACATCATGCTGACCACCCGTTCCATCGGCGCAGACGGCTTTGAGGGCAAGGACCGCTCATGGAACAGCAAGGAGCTGCTGGCGGACTGGCGCGAGAGTTGGGCCGATCATGCCAACGCCTATCTGCGCGAGATCGAGGTCGGGCGCGAGATCGACCATCGCAGCCTTGAGGCACAGCGGGAAGAAAAGCTGGACCTTAAGGAACGGGCGCTTGAACGCGGCGACGACAGGGCCGCCCACGAGCTGGAGATTGAGGCTGTGGAGCTGGACCGCGATCCCCTGCCGGACATTGGCTGGAAGGCGTGGGGCATGGAGCGGCGCGGCATCCAGACCACCGCAGGCGATCTATGGCGCGATGCTTACGGGCGGCTGGAACAGGTCCGCGAAGTGGTGTCCGGTCTGCGCGAACGTTTTGCCGAGACCTATGCCCGTGTGCGGGAGGTGGCCGAGCATTCCCTGAACGGGTTGGCCGAGGCGTTGCGTGGCGCGGACTTCTCGACGCTTGAGGCCGCGCATGAGCAGGTCAGGGAAAGCGACAGGGAGGCAGAACGCAGCATCGAGCAGGACCGCGATATCAGCCGTGAAAGAGATGATGGGTTCAGCTTGTGAACACCTAAAGCGGCGGCTGAAAACTCTGGCCTTCCTTGCTTGGGTGGTTTTCGGCTAAACTAGCCGAAAACCGGTAGGAAGTTCGTCTCAGACCTCCTGTATAAGGCAGAGCAGAACCATGGTAAAATTATCTTTGAATAAGGCTGCAAAGGAGGCTGGGGTTGCCAAGTCCACCTTGCTTGATGCCTTGAATGCTGGGCGAATGAGCGCAGAAAAGAACGAAAAGGGGCATTGGGAGATCGATCCTTCTGAGCTTTTCAGGGTGTTCTCTAAAACCAGTTCTGCCGAACGCGAAAGACCGTTTCCGACCCCATTGGAAAACCATCAAAAAACTACCCAAAACAGCGCTTTGGAGATCGAAGTTAAGATGCTCCGAGAGCAGATCGAGCGGATGGACTCGGAACGGGATCGCGAGCGTTCTCAACTCACCGACCAGATCGAGGCATTGAAAGAGCAGGCTGAGCGTCAGAGCGCCGATCATAGGCAGGCTTTGGCTGCGTTGACTGATCAGCGCGAGAGGGCAGCAGAACAGCCCAAGCGCGGCCTCTGGGCGCGTCTTCTGGGGTAGTGTCTAGTCGGCAGGGGCGATGCCTCGCCACCGACCACGGCTAACGTTCTCGATCAGGCCTTTCGATTTCATACGGTGAAGGTGCGTTCGAAAGGTGTTTTCTTTCAATTCGAAGTTTGCCAGCCTCGCCACCGAAAAAAGCTGCCTGGAAGTCATTGGCTTTGTGGTCTGTTCAAGAGCGGCAAGCACTCGCTGCTCTACCAGAACTCGGCTTGCACTGTTCTTTCGGCTGACGTCTCGTAAGTGGTGGTTTTCCCAACGCGCCTTGATGAGCTGACGCCTCAGCGCGTCGCGCTCAGCTGTCAGCTCTTTCAGCTTGAGTTCGATGGCCTCAATCTCTTGTTGCAGCCGCCGCTCATAGTAGCTCGTGGTCGAGCTGTCTTCGTCAGGCAACGTTTCATTTCCTATTTTGCAACAAACTAGCCGCCATGTATCACGTTCAAATCATTGTTTCAATTGTAGATTACGTATTGACATTGGCGCCAACGTCTCTTAGCAACAACTGTTAACAGTTGTTGCTAAGAGACGTTGAATCTGAAACATCGGTTGTTGCGATTTTCATTGATTCTTAACACATCGACCGCCATATGAGCTTTAAACCCACCTACGGCGTGCCGTAGGCTCAAAAGCTGCGGCGGAGCAATCCAATGCAGCTTTTGCTTTTTTGGGCGTGTGGGATGAGAACAATAATTTATGTAGATGGGTTCAACCTCTACTATCGAGCACTGAAGTATAATCCTCAATTGAAGTGGCTGAACGTAAAGGCGTTGGCAGAAGACGTTCTTTCGTCTGAGAACGTTAT
>NZ_FOVP01000061.1 GCF_900115165.1 Roseovarius lutimaris
AGCTTCGATACAATATCTTCGGGTTTCTCTCGTTTTCCAGCCATCGCTGATCCTCCAAGTTACGGGACAAATCTATCCCAGGTGGTGGACCACTTACAGGGGGCTATTCCACCGGAAACAGTCGGGGATGCAGAAGTCTGGAAGCAGTTTCTTAGTAAGGCTAAAGAAGATGCTCCGTTGAAGCTTCAACAACACCTTTACGCCACGATACTCAACATTGCCTTCGCCGATGAAAAAAGTGCGTCAATTGATTTGTTCGAGCAGGTGGCTCCCTCTATCTATGGGTGGCTGAGGGCAAGCGCACTGGATGATGTAGTACGCTATCAAGTCCTAAAAAATGTTGGGCACTATTTCTTGGTATCGTTTTGGGACTACTGCTTGAGGTTCAAGCGAAGCCTACAGCATGCCTATGAGATCCGCGGATTTCAGCAACTGTATTGGTCAAAACTTGAGCATAAACTGGAATGATATGTGTTGGTGGGACAATTTCAACTGAGCGCTCGCTGTGGTCGGATTGGTTTTTTGGGTACATAGAGGGTGCAGTTAACCAGAAATCGGTATCGCATCTTGACACATGTGCCTCCCAATGATACATGTCTAGCATGATCCAAAGCACCAAGGGCAAGCTCGCCACCAACGCTATGAAAGGCAAATACGGCAAAGGCTTCCCCGGTGACTTGGTGAAGCGCACGCGGGCGATGCTCTCGGCGCTGGACGCTGCGGTTGTTGTGGAGGATTTACGCTTTCCACCCGGCAACCACCTGGAAGAACTGAAAGGTGTTCGGGCAGGGCAACATTCCGTACGGATCAACGGGCAATGGCGCATCTGCTTTGTCTGGACCCCGAACGGCCCCGCCGATGTCGAGATTGTCGACTACCATTGAGAGGATACGCTGATGAGCCTGCTTGAAGAGCCAATGCACCCTGGTGAAGTTCTGAAAGAGCTTTACCTTGATCCTCTGGATATGGGGGCAATCGCGTTTGCGCGGCGTCTGGGTGTGCCTCGGACGCGGATCGAGCGGTTGATCAAGGGCACGACCGGAATTACGCCTGACACGGCGCTGCGCTTGGCCCGTGTGTTCAATACGACCCCGGCCTACTGGGTGAACTTGCAGACGAATTACGACATGGCTCTGGCAGCGAAGGAAATTGACATATCTGACATTGAACCGCTCGTTGCCGCCTAGTGGGTGTCAGTAGCGTATCGTAATGAAATCTTGCGCTTACGTCGCAGGGGTTCATGCGGCGTTAATGCCAACTTGGAGCATGGAGTGGCGGTTGCTGCACAGTTCGCAAATGGCAGCAATGCGCAGAAAGACCGTCGACGGCTCGCTCTTGCACCTCTGATGCCGAACTTCGCCGCCCAAGCAGCTAAAGGCAGCATGGGAAATGTCCTGTCGATTAAAGGATGCCTTAATGCTAGACATAGCACAGTTTCGTTAACCAAGTTTGTCCGCCTTATGCATATTCTTGCCGATTATCCGCCTCCACGATCTTGGGAACAGTTCGAAGAACTGTGTGCCGATGTTTTCCAGTCGTCTTGGCAGGACCCGGCAATGGTCAGACACGGCCGTGCTGGCTAACGGCAGGATGGCGTAGACATCGTAGGTCGACATGGCGCGATTTATCCCATTGGCTTACAATGCAAAAGGCGGTCAAGGTGGCCAGTTTCTCGGCTCACTACCAAGCAAATCGATAATGAGTTGCTGGCGGCTCAGAAGTTCCGTCCCAAGCTTAAGAAATTCTATATCCTCACCACCGCTCCGGACGACACCGCACTTCTAGCGCATGTGCGAAGCGTTAATGAGAAGCAGAAAAAGAACAAGTCCTTCGAAGTTGTCCTCCTTGGCTGGGGCGAAATTTTGCGGCGAGCCTTGAAAGACCTCCAAGTTGCAGAAAAGCACTTTGGGCCGAAGGGAAGCGCGTCCCGATCCCCATTGTTAGGCACTTGGTACACTACGCGCGGTCGACTCGAAAAAACTAAAACAGAGCTTTCTCTGGATTTCCAAGAGCTGTGGGAAGATTTTCAGGATTGGCCCAACGGACACATCGTCATCCGTGATCGCGAGACCGATAGCCTTAATCTGAAGATTGCCGCTTTCAGTGAGAACCCCCAGTCCGCGACCCAGCGTGAGCAACGCCTCGCACTCCGCCAGCAACTTCGTGGCTTGAAGCGGCGCGAAGATGCCGCGCAAGAGGGGGTCGCTCGCATGTGTACTATGACAGAGCTGCGCACTTACCTTTACCGAGTAAAGGAGCCAAAGCTAGCTGCCGACTGTATCGCTGGCTTCGTCAACGAGGTGATGACTGCGCCAGGATCAAGGCCGAACACAAGCAGTCTATTTCTTCGAATGCACCCACCTGACAACGTGCGCGACGAGCGTCTTTCAGCATACCTGAACGATCTGGCGCTGAAATCCATTGAGGACATAAAGGCCAAGCGCGTTAAGATGTACAACAAGCCGCTGACCACGACAGTAGACGAACTTCCCGATGACGTTTTTACGCAGATAGCATTCCCCCGAATAATGCGAGGTATCTTGGAGGCACTGGGCGACGAACAACGCGTGCCCATAACCACGCTCATGGCCGAGGGGTGGTTCAATATTGGGCAATGGGAGCTAGACATCGCCTGAAAGCAGGTCGCCACTGGCCCATTGGCATACTTGACTATTAAAGATGCGAGCTCTGTTGGGCTGTGAACATTCCTGTTTCAGCACCCAGAGCAGTTGTGGGACGGGAGCGATCTTTGGTGCGGATAGATCGGACGGCAGCAAGGTCGGCGCCTCCCGACCGTAGCTGCCCCCTAATGCGTCATCCCCCGATCCATCGTATGCGGTGTCTGAAGCTTGCAGTTACCCACAAGTCGTGTGGCGGCGACGTTGCGATGCGGGTTCCCTCGACGAGGTCGGCGAGGCGGGAGAA
>NZ_FOVP01000060.1 GCF_900115165.1 Roseovarius lutimaris
GCTCTGGCTGGACGCGCTTTGGTCAAGTGCCAGGCGCGGCCAGCGGCGGACGCGGATTTGCGACGGGACGGCGGTCGGTTGCGGCACGAAAGCCCTGCGGATTGCAGCGTGGTTTTTTGGGCATGATTTGGGGTATTTTGTGTCATCGATGAGAGAGATACATCACTGAGGTTTTTACTAGGTTTGGCGGCGACCTACTCTCCCACGTCTTAAGACGCAGTACCATTGGCGCGACAGCGCTTAACGGCCGGGTTCGGGATGGGACCGGGTGTTTCGCTTGTGCTATGACCACCAAACCGAGAAAAAACCTCTTGTGTCCAAGTCAAGTCATCTAATGATGTGTATGCTTTTGATTTGTCTGTAACAGTCTGGCTATTACTGGATCAAATCAAGCCTATCGAGCAATTAGTACCAGTCAACTGAACACATTACTGTGCTTACATCTCTGGCCTATCGACGTGGTGGTCTACCACGGCTCTCAGGGATACCTTGTTTTGAGGGGGGCTTCCCGCTTAGATGCCTTCAGCGGTTATCCTGTCCGAACATAGCTACCCTGCACTGCGGCTGGCGCCACAACAGGTCCACCAGTGGTTCGTTCACCCCGGTCCTCTCGTACTAGGGGCAACTCCTCTCAAGTATCCTACACCCACGGCAGATAGGGACCGAACTGTCTCACGACGTTCTAAACCCAGCTCACGTACCTCTTTAAACGGCGAACAGCCGTACCCTTGGGACCTGCTCCAGCCCCAGGATGAGATGAGCCGACATCGAGGTGCCAAACACTGCCGTCGATATGGACTCTTGGGCAGTATCAGCCTGTTATCCCCGGCGTACCTTTTATCCGTTGAGCGATGGCCCTCCCACTTGGGACCACCGGATCACTATGGCCGTCTTTCGACTCTGCTCGACTTGTCAGTCTCGCAGTCAGGCTGGCTTCTGCCATTGCACTCAACGAGCGATTTCCGACCGCTCTGAGCCAACCTTCGCGCGCCTCCGTTACGCTTTAGGAGGCGACCGCCCCAGTCAAACTACCCGCCACGCAGGGTCCCGGATCCGGATAACGGACCGCGGTTAGACATCAAGAGTGCGAAGGGTGGTATCTCAAGGGAGGCTCCACAGAAACTAGCGTTCCTGCTTCAAAGCCCACCACCTATCCTGCACATCACAATCCTGATGCCAGTGCGAAGCTGTAGTAAAGGTGCACGGGGTCTTTCCGTCTAACCGCGGGAAACCTGCATCTTGACAGGTAATTCAATTTCGCTGAGTCTATGTTGGAGACAGCGGGGAAGTCGTTACGCCATTCGTGCAGGTCGGAACTTACCCGACAAGGAATTTCGCTACCTTAGGACCGTTATAGTTACGGCCGCCGTTTACCTGGGCTTCAATTCAGAGCTCTCACCCCTCCTTTTAACCTTCAGGCACCGGGCAGGCGTCAGACCCTATACGTCGTCTTGCGACTTCGCAGAGCCCTGTGTTTTTAGTAAACAGTCGCCACCCCCTGGTTTGTGCCCCCAGCCTCTAGTTGCCTAGAAACCGGGCCTCCTTCTCGCGAACTTACGGAGGTATTTTGCCGAGTTCCTTCAACATAGTTCTCTCAAGCGCCTTGGTATTCTCTACCAGTCCACCTGTGTTGGTTTAGGGTACGATCTAGCGGAAGAGCTATTTCCAGGGACCAGTCAGCAGCCCATCCAATCCGATAAGGATGAACTACCTCTCTGATCCGTCACTTCTTCCTGGCCCAGGAATATTAACCTGGTTCCCATCGACTACGCCTTTCGGCCTCGCCTTAGGGGTCGGCTTACCCTGCTCAGATTAGCTTTAAGCAGGAACCCTTGGACTTTCGGCGAGAGTGTCTCTCACACTCTTTGTCGCTACTCATGTCATCATTCTCACTAGTGATCTCTCCACCGGATGGCTCACGCCCCGGCTTCATCGAAAGCTCCGTGTCTCCGTAACGACCGAAGTCGCTAAAGAGACATGGAACTATGTCACACTACGCTCTGCTACCATGCCTTACGGCATCCTAAGCTTCGGCTCATGGCTTGAGCCCCGTTACATCTTCGCCGCAGGACAACTTATTTAGACCAGTGAGCTGTTACGCTATCTTTAAAGGATGGCTGCTTCTAAGCCAACCTCCTGGTTGTTTTGGTCGTCCCACCTGCTTTCCCACTTAGCCATGAATTGGGGGCCTTAGCTGTAGGTCAGGGTTGTTTCCCTCTCGACTACGGACGTTAGCATTCGCAGTCTGTCTGCCATCTAGTACTCCTCGGTATTCGGAGTTTGGTTAGGATCAGTAAGCCTGTGGGGCCCCATTACCCATCCAGTGCTCTACCCCCGAGGGTATTCGGATGACGCTCTACCTAAATAGATTTCGCAGAGAACCAGCTATCTCCGAGTTTGATTGGCCTTTCACCCCTAGGCACAACTCATCCCGACCTTTTTCAACAGGTGTGGGTTCGGACCTCCAGTTAGTGTTACCTAACCTTCATCCTGGTCATGCCTAGATCACTCGGTTTCGGGTCTGATCCATCTAACTCATGCGCCCTATTAAGACTCGCTTTCGCTGCGCCTACACCTAACGGCTTAAGCTTGCTAGATAGACCAAGTCGATGACCCATTATACAAAAGGTACGCCGTCACTTCACAAGGAAGCTCCGACTGATTGTAGGCGTTCGGTTTCAGGTACTGTTTCACTCCCCTCGTCGGGGTGCTTTTCACCTTTCCCTCACGGTACTGGTTCACTATCGGTCAGTAAGGAGTACTTAGCCTTCGAAGGTGGTCCTCCGATCTTCAGACAGAATTTCACGTGTTCCGCCCTACTTAATACGTCCAATCATGCTTCATATACGGGGCTATCACCCACTATGGCCGTGCTTCCCAACACGTTCTATTCACAATCATGGCTCGGCTGGTCCCCGTTCGCTCGCCGCTACTAGGGGAGTATCATATTGATGTCCTTTCCTCCGGGTACTTAGATGTTTCAGTTCTCCGGGTTTGCTCTTATAAACCTATGTATTCAGTCTATAAGTACCTGTTTCAGCTCGTTATTGATTGCAAAAGCAAACAATAACAAACTGTCAGGTGGGTTGCCCCATTCAGAAATCCATGGATCAAAGCTTATTCTCAGCTCCTCATGGCTTATCGCAGAGTATCACGTCTTTCATCGCCTCTTACTGCCAAGGCATTCACCAAACGCCCTTTTCGCGCTTGATTTGATCCAGAAATAGCAAGACTTGCCTTTATGTCCTACCGCTTCGCTACTTGAGGACTATTTACATCCGCAACCAACGTTACTGCATAAGACAACAAACCTGCGCGGCAACAGAAGCTGGTAAGAAACTGTCGCCTTCATTCCGGTATCAAAAGCATACTTTTTCCCGCCTGGTTCTAAAACCAGACTATTGAACAACGCGATTGACCTACCATCCGTGCGGGAGGCAGGCCACGTTGTTCGGGTTAGTGTACTTGACTTGGACAACGCTGTTCGTTTCAGCTGGCATACGCAGGACAGGCCGAGGAAACAGCCCATGTCTACGCTCGCCGCACCCCTTGCAGGGCTTGGCACCAAACCGAGATGCATCCGCTAACGCGCGGGCATCAAACAGTGTTGATATTTGTATCTCTCTATACGATGTCAATTCGTCCGATTGGACGGCTAAACACTTCAAACAGTGCTTAGCGATCTAATCGAGTTATGGTGGAGCCTAGGAGGATCGAACTCCTGACCTCCTGAATGCAAATCAGGCGCTCTCCCAGCTGAGCTAAGGCCCCATTCTATATGGCCTACCGCCTATTCGGCTACTTGAGGCCAGATGTTTCGGCCTATCGCGCGGAGCGCTACTTGAGGCCAGATGTTTTGGCCTATCGCGCGGAGCGCTACTTGAGGCCACCTTCCCCTTGCGGGTGATGGTGGGTCGAGGAGGACTTGAACCTCCGACCTCACGCTTATCAGGCGTGCGCTCTAACCACCTGAGCTACCGACCCAGACAGGCCGGTAGGCCTGAAAACGTTTCCGAAGAGATATGAGGACGGCCTGGCTCGCCAGTGCCCAAAAGGGCCTGACTATGTGACCGGCTTTGTTTGCCGATCATGCTAAGTGTTTAATGTGTGGT
>NZ_FOVP01000059.1 GCF_900115165.1 Roseovarius lutimaris
GCAAGCTGCTGGACCTTTGCATCGATCGCTGTGGCCTCAATGCAGACAGTCTCATGCACGGCGATCAATGAGGCGAAGATCATCTGCAAACTTTGATCTCCCTTGATGGCCGTGCCAAGCTGATCGCGGAAGCTCTTTCGGCTGTAGCCTGCATTTACCGGCCCAAGCCGGATCCCATAAGCCTTCAAAAGACCCCGCGCTTGCCCTTCGAGATCCATCCGGATGCGGATCAATCGTTCTCGTGCCGCAAGCAATAGGCGTAACTGATCGCTCGACTCGCTCTTGATGTGCACCGCGCCATACCAACCCGTGCGCGCCAATTGTGCCAACCCGACAGCGTCCGATTTATCAGACTTATTCATGCGCGCGGAGAGCACTTTGTGAGCAGCACGGGCATCAATACAGACCACCGGCGCCCCCCGTTTGACCAGCTCCCGCGTTAACCAAATCGACAGTGGGCCGGACTCGTGCACGATCTTTTCAACATCGTCGGCAACAGTAGCGATGGTGCGCACAATTTCATCAGGGTCCGTCGCACAGGTCCCCTCGAACAAGATCGCGCCTGCATCATCCACAATGCAAAGGGCACATTGCTCTTGGGCGACATCAATTCCAACGTAGCGTTTCATGGTCGTTCTCCTCTGGCTTCAAGGTTACACCATCGACAATAGCCATGTTTGAAACCTCAAAAGCTGGATTCGCCGCAGATACGCCATGTCCGCTCTACAGATAGACATCAAGAACGCCACGTGTCCCTAAAAGTTCATGAAAGCCTTTGTTCAGAAATTTGGTCATTAGGGCCGAAATCGAATTACTTTCCCGGCCTGAAAACCGGGCCGGGTTAACTCGTATCTGAAAGTCAATTGCGCAGGCCGCGCCGATGAAGGTCATTCATATGTCCTCGACAACACCAACCCTGCACATGTGGTGCGGAAAAATTCTGACAGAAGATCGGTGGCTCTTCAGTGCTACCGGCCAGGCTGCACCTGTCACCGAAGGTCGAGCGATCACACTATTTCGCAATTCTTTGAAATGAACGTTCGTGCGACGGGCTGATGACGGATGCGGAGAGCTTTCGTCCCATGTTGTCGCGCAGTCGTCAAATTCGACCGCCTGCGATAGCGTTGCCTGCTTCAAGACGTTTGCGTCTCTTCCCCCTCAATCCGCGGGATTTCAGTTCGTTCCTCTTCAGGGGCACCGCAAAGCATCTCGGCAGCACGGTCTGCGGCGTCCTGGAAAGGCTCAAGAACAAAATCGGCCCCGGAGGTGATCAGCTCTTCGGTGTCGCGTGAATCGTGTGATGCTACGGCAATCTGGCCATGGAAGGCGGCATTGCTTCGGGTTAGCTGAATCAGAGTCGTGCGTGTGTCCTCATGGCTCAGACCCGTAGGATGGATCGGCACAGTGGACACAACCCATTCAGCGCTTGGCAGCGGCAGGTCGGCCAAAAATTCCGGGTCGGTCGCGTCGCCGAATTCGGTTTCAAGACCCAGATCACGCCAGCGTCGGACGGCCTGCGGGTTAAAGTCCACGCCCAATACCTTGATCCCGCGCTTTTGAAGCCGCAGGCCGATGGCGGTGCCAAACCGTCCAAGCCCGAAAATGATGACCTTGACCCTATCATCGCGATGAGTGCCTGCCTCTGATGGCTCGCGCGGGGTACCCTTGCGCTCGAATATTCCCAGCAAAGGCTCTAACAGCGCATAAAGCGTATGCGAGTAGGTGATCATGTAGGTCGACGCGGCAATGGTCACGAGACCGACCATCGTCACCAGCCCGAGCGCATCTGCCCGCACATGGCCAAGCGAGACGCCCATAGCGATGAAGATCAGGGAAAACTCGCTGATCTGGGCAACGGTCAATCCGGCTAGAAAACCGGTGCGCTTACGGTAACCGAGCGCACCCATGATCCCCAGCACGATCAGCGGGTTGCCGATTAGCACGAACAGCGACAGCACGATGGCGCCGGTGACATGTGCCCCCAGAAGCGAGAGATCGAGCGTCGCGCCCAACGCGATAAAAAAGAACAACAATAGAAAATCCCTGAGCGGCGCGAGCCGGGCGGCGATTGTTTCGCGATAGGGGGTCGAGGCCAGCGACACCCCGGCCAGAAGTCCGCCCACTTCCTTTCCCAGACCCACAAAGTCACCGACCGCAGCAAAGATCGAGGCCTGCGCGATGGCGAAGATCACCAAAAGTTCCGGCGCGCGCGCCAGACGCTCGGTCAGCGGATTGGCGATGTAGCGCACAAACACGATCACCACCGCCACCATCGCGATGCCCGAGATCAGCACCGTCAGAACCGAGCCACCGCCATGTCCGCTTCCGCTTTCGGCGACTGCGCCGATACCGATGGCCGACAGTACGATCATCGCAATTACTACCACCAGATCCTGCACGATCAGAAAGCCGAGAGCGATCTGCCCGTGCAGCGAGTCGATCTCACGCTTGTCCGACAGAAGCTTCACGATGATGATGGTAGAGGAGAAAGTCAGAGCAACGGCCACGTAGAGGCTGGTGATATGACCCAGACCAAGCGCCAGCCCGATCAGATAGCCGAAAGTCGAGGTGAAGGTGACTTGGCCCAGCCCGGTCAGCAGCGACACCGCCCCCAGCGAGCGGATCAGCTTCACGTCCAGCTTGATGCCCACGAGAAATAGTAGCACCGCAATGCCAAGCTGCGATAAAAGGGTGATCTGCGCGTCGGATTGCACCACGTCCAGTGCGGATGGCCCCGCGACCAGACCCACGGCGATGAAGCTGACGATCAGCGGTTGGCGCAGCAGCAAACCGGCCAGCCCAATGGCTGCGGCCATGACAAGCAGAGCCGCGACTTCAGCGAAAGGCGAATGCAGGAGGGCGTTGATCATGCGTTGTCCGCGTCGTCGTTCTGCTGCGCAGGCATGGCTTTATCAGAGTTATCTCGGGGGCGGGTCTCAAGGCTGCGCAGGAACCGATCTAGATCACGCTCCGCGATCCTCCAGCCCTTTCCAATATCAATCGCCCGCAAGGTGCCCTCCCTGATCCAGGACCTGACCGTAGCTTCGCAAACCTTCAGCCGCTCGGCGACCTCCTTCACCGTTTGAAACTGATCCTGCGTCATTCCAAAGCCTCGATTGGTTAAGTTTGATCAAGAATAGCAAAATTTGGTTAAGGTTGATTGACTTCGATCAAACGTGCGAACGTCTGACCATGATTAGTATAGAGACCAACAGCGACACGGCATTCAGGATCACATCATGCAAAAGATCATGTTGGCGACCGATTTTTCCGAGCGATCGGATCGCGCACTTCGACGGGCAATATTGCTTGCCCGTCAATTCGGCGCGGACCTGGCGATTATCCACGTCGTTGATGACGATCAACCGCACCGAATCGTGAAGATCGAGCATGACGAGGCAGAAGAGCTCTTGCGCCAAACGGCGGACACACTTCGGAAAGTGGATGGTGTTGCGAGTGAAACGCGGGTGGTTCTGGCCTCGCCCTTTGCGGGGATCATCACCGCTGTCAACGATGCGAAACCCGATCTGTTGGTAATTGGCCCGCACCGCCGACAGATGCTCAAGGATGTCTTCATTGGCACCACCGCTGAGCGGACGATCCGCCTGATCGACTGTCCAGTGTTGATGGTAAACGCGCCGCCAACCGGACCTTACCAACATGTCATTCAGACGACTGACCTGTCGAACCTCTCTGGTGAGGCGCTGGAACGGTTCCTTGCGCTCGGCATAGGTCAGGACGCGCGCCAAACGCTGCTTTACGTCTTCGACGCACCAGCATTGCGCCTCGCCATGTCGCACATGCTGTCAACCGACGATCAGAAAGACTACATCACAAGCGCGGAAAAGGACGCCTCACGTAATTTGACCAAGTTTCTTGCCGCCGCCAGTCTGGGCAGCGTCACACCGATGGTGCGTTACAATCGGTCAACGGCGCATCATGAAATCCAGAAGACCGCAGAGGCGGAACGCGCGGACTTGGTCGTTTTATCGACCCATGGCCGCACCGGGCTTGAAAAGATGCTGATCGGCAGCGTAACGGAACACGTGCTGCGGACATCCTCGGTTGATATCCTTGCGATCCCGCCGGTGACAAGCGCATGACTTATCGGGAAAAACAGGGTGAAGTTGTGGACAGCTACAAGCAACTTAGGCTTTGGGAATTGGTCAAGACGGCTTTGTTGCAGGGATCGTTCTGAGCCTGATACTGAGGTTGCTCCTTCCCATTCAGGGTGCTGAGCATGCCGCACAGATTCAATGCTAACCGCCGAGGCAAAATTCCGAAGCAAAAGTATCGTGTGTCCAACTGGGCGAGTTACAACGAAAGCCTTCGGCGTCGCGGGGATTTAACGGTCTGGGTCAGCGAAGAAGCACTTGGTTTGTGGAGGGCACCGCGCCAGGCGACGCAGGGTGGTCAGCGGACATATTCAGACCTGGCGATCGAGATCTGCCTGACCCTGAGCGCTGTCTTCAAGCAACCGTTGCGCCAGACACAAGGCTTCATGCGTAGTAT
>NZ_FOVP01000068.1 GCF_900115165.1 Roseovarius lutimaris
CGCAGGCACGAACGCCAGCATCGAACTGAAAAGGCCGTAGATGACGACCCCCTCAGGACGGTTGGCATAAACGTCGCGAACTGTCGCGAACGTCGCCACCAGCATGGCCGACGCGCCCACTGCTTGAAGTAGACGGAAAGCGACAAAGGCTGGTGCAGTTGAAGACCAAGCTGCTCCCAGAGACGCAATGACGAAAGCCGTTGCGCCCGCAAGTAGAATTGGCCGTCGCCCGATGCTGTCTGAGAGAGGACCAAAAATCACCTGGCCCACGCCGAGCATCACCATATAGAGGCTCAACGTGAGTTGGATCATTGCGGGCGTCGTGTTCAGGATGCCGGGCATCGCTGGAACGACGGGGAGATAAATATCCATCGCCAGTGAAGCGAGGATGTCGAAGGGAGCCATCAGCAGCAGTGCTGCCGGCAGCGTATAGGCCCACGCGGGGCGTGTGGTGGTCATGACGAATCAACCGCTCGATTAAGGAATACCGGGCGACGTCTGCTCGTCATCAATCAGATGAGACTAGCCTTACAGAGCGCCGCAACAACAATACTGGTTGTTGCGGCTTACTTGTCTGCTGACTTGGAATTTCCCATCTGAAGACTCCACGCTTACGAATATGAATAGATACCTCTTATCCGATTATCTTTTGCTTCGCAATGCGGCATGGGTGCCCTCAGCGTTCCAGCCCCCTCTGCCGCCCAAATTGCCACGACACCGATCCGCCCTGCACGATGCCCATGACCTCACGGCCGAGCTGGCGGTCGATGACCGGCCGCCACGGGACAAGCGTGAACTCATGGCTCTTTTCCACCACAGCGAACTTGCCGCTCGTTAGCTGGACAATCCCGGTGAACTTGCCGCTCACGTTCTCGCCGTCCGTGGCGGCGCGGAACGGCAATCCTTTGCTCCCGGCCATTTCCGCGCCGACGCGCGCAACCTCGCGCTCGCGCAGGGTGGCGAGAAGGCTGCGCCGGTAGAAGATACGGCCATTCCGCGCTCGGCTGGCGTCGGCGTGTTCAATGTGGTGCTCGCGGCGCTGGTCCATCGCCTCGCGCACCTGCTGGCCGAAGCCGGTCGGGGCAAGGTCGGCCGTCTCGCCATGGATCAGCCGCCGGTCCAGCCAGGTCGCGCCATCCGATCCGACCTGCTTGCCTAAATCGACCGGGGACAGGACGCGAACGCTGGCCTGTCTGTCGCGGCCGGCGTCATGGGCGGCCGCGCGGCTGACCAAATCATCGGGGATGCGCCATTGGTTTGCGTCGATGCGCTCGACGATCCCGGCGCGGCGCAATGCCTCCAGTCTGCGGACATGAGCATCGACATAGCCCTCATAGTCGCCGCCCGGAACGCGGCCCTCAAACTTGGCCTGCTCCAGATGGCGGCTCGGCCGATAGATGCCGTCCTCGGCGATGGCGGTGATGGTGCGGTCGGACGGCCGGGCCGTCACCTCGGCCGGGCCGATCTGGACGACGCTGCCGATGCGGGCGTCCTCCAGCCGCTCGGGCGCGAGGCCGGCGATGTGGTGCGTCCTGCCGTCGATCCCGTCCACCATGACTGTTAGGTTCTCCCCCAACTCGTCGGACAGGTGCTTGTCAACGACGCGACCGACGATGGGCGTCTCGGGCGCTCCGTCATGGATTTGAAAACTCATG
>NZ_FOVP01000058.1 GCF_900115165.1 Roseovarius lutimaris
GCCACTGACAAGATCGAGGCCGAGGTGCAGCTTTCGCCAAGAGCGCCGTTTGCGTTTGGTTTTATGCTTTTTCTCAAGCCATTCGCCCTCACCGAAGACCTTCAGGCCGGTACTATCCACCACAAGATGGACCGGATCGGATCGGTCGGCTTTACGCGTCGCAGGCAAAGTCAGTCCCTTGCCCCGGCGCGAGAGCGTGGAGAAGTCTGGCACCGCAATCTCGACACCAAGCAAGGCCGCGATACTACGCATGAAGCCTTGTGTCTGGCGCAACGGTTGCTTGAAGACAGCGCTCAGGGTCAGGCAGATCTCGATCGCCAGGTCTGAATATGTCCGCTGACCACCCCGCGTCGCCCGGCGCGGTGCCCGCCACAAACCAAGCGCCTCTTCGCTGACCCAGACCGTCAATTCCCCGCGACGCCGAAGGCTTTCGCGGCATTATGGAGCAAACTCACCAAATAAGGTTATTTTCATTTATCCACAAGATCCTGAATTTCACACCAAATTTTGTTTGGTTCTGGAACCCCAGAATTGCGTCGGGTATGTGTGATGAATTCCTTGCAGCTTTCGATGTGATCAATGAATTGTTGACGGATATTGCTCTTCACCATACCTTCGTCCAGGGCGCCTGAGCGGACTGCGATAGCTAGGGCCTCGTATTCGTTCAGAATATTCTTGATCGCCGAATACTCTTCGATGAGATCATGTGTCGCTTCATCACGGTCGCCCTGATTTCCGTTGGGGATTTGACCTTGGCTTTTTAGCCTGTGATACTCTTCGGATACTGCCCTTAGCTTCTTCGTGCCCAGTCTTATCTCAAGAAATTTATTCTTCGCTTTTATGTAGTCCCTGTCCCAGCTTAATTTGCTCAGGTAGTCAAACGTGCTTTTTTTGTTGGCGATATCGCGAGCGTTCTTAATCGCCGCCGCCGCGAACCACCATGCGCCGAGAGCAGAAATAAGTATCGCAATAGGGCTTAGGAAGTCCGCCCAAATCCACCCGACCTGTACTAACTCAGTCTCCATATGCCCCTCCCACTCACAAAAAAAACGCCCACTGAGAGTTCAGTGGGCGTTACGTCTGGTCATAAATTCCCTTTAGCCGCCATAACCCTCACGGGTGGGGGCTGTGATTTTGATGGGGTTCTTCATGTTATCCTCCTAAGATGCCCTCTAGCATACTGTAGATAAACCCTAGCAATGTGCCGACAAGATGGCCAGAAAAATTAATCCCATCAAATTCGCCGCAAAATTGTGTTACTCAATCCAAAGTGTCACTTTTCAAGCGGTTTAATTTCCAACCCCATGGCCTCCATGCATTGAAGCATAAACGCCGAACTAAATCCGCCACGGCTTATCTTGTTCGCCACGCCGCCAGAACTCATGTCAACGCCTATAGCCTTAAGGCGCTCTGTTAGCTGGTCTACGGTCACGCCTTGGGCCTTCATGGCCTCGCGCACCATATCCTTTGCCTTGTCCTCATACTCCGCGTTCACAGGGCTTGCCTTACGGGCAGTCGGCTTCGGCGGGGCGGGCCTGTTCATTACGTTCATACGTCACCTTTTTTGGCATAACCGAATAAGGTGAATATAACGCTTGACCGGGCGCGTGTCCACTGGCATAACATATTAACCAAATAAGGTTAGCATCATGTCACAGCACTTTCTACTCTCACCCGCCGCCAAAACGCTTTCACTCGTGAAGGTCATGCGCATGTCTGAGGCGGAAGCCCGCACAGCATTCCGCAAAATTCGCTGGACTGAGACCGAAGGCGAGCCGATTTGCCCAGAGTGCGGATGCGTTGACCACTACGACCTTAAGACGCGCCAAGTATACAAATGCAAGGGTTGCGCTAAGCAGTTCAGCATCACATCTGGCACAATCTTTGCCAGCCGCAAGTTGCAGGTTCGCGATATTCTGGCGGCAATCGCTATCTTTATAAATGGCGCAAAGGGCTACAGCGCATTGCAGTTGTCCCGCGATTTGGGTGTTGATTACAAAACCGCATTCGTTTTGCTGCACAAGGTACGTGAAAGCATAGAGACAGCCCGTAATGCTGGTGCATTGTCAGGCAATATCGAGGTCGATGGCGCTTACTTTGGTGGGTATGTGAAACCTGCCAATGAAAAGAAGGACCGTAAGGACCGCCGCAAGAAGGTTCACCAGTCAGGCAAGCGTCAAAGCGTTATCGTGATGCGTGAGCGCGGTGGCCGCACACTTACCTATGTGACAAGCACCGAAGCCGAAGGCGTGGCCCTTGTCGCCGCTAACGTCGAGCATGGCGCGACAGTCCATGCCGACGAAGCGTCACACTGGGACAAGCTGGCGGCATACTTCCCAATAAAGCGGATCAACCACCAAGAGGCATATTCAAAGGATGGTGCCTGCACCAACCAAGCAGAAAGCTTCTTTAGCCGCCTACGCCGCGCTGAGGTTGGCACCCACCACCACATCGCGGGCAAATACCTTGGCGCATACGCTGCTGAAATGGCATGGCGTGAGGACACCAACCGTCAGGCCAATGGGCACCAGTTCGCTATGGCTATTGGGGCGGTTGCAGCTGCTCCGGTATCTCGTCAGTGGTGTGGGTATTGGCAGCGGCGGGCTTGATAGTGCCTCTGCCTGTAGAAAGCATTGCTTACTTATAAAAATTTATGCTTGCGGCGCTAGCAAGCATATGTTTACTAGAGGTAGTAAGCATCGGAGGCGGCAATGACGACAAAGCAAAGCGCGGGAGGTACAGCAAGGGCGGCGAAGCTGACCCCTGCTGAAAGGTCGAAAATCGCGAAGAATGCGGCCCGGGCGCGTTGGAAGCCTGAACTCGCAGGTATTATGCCGGAAGCAAGTTCACAGGGTGTTTTGCAGATTGGAGAGATTGGCATCGATTGCTATGTCCTCAAGGACCAGCGCCGATTGATTCACAAAAGGGCGATGGCAAGGGCCTTGGGCCTCAAATCGGAAGGCGGCAACGCTTTTATCAAAACATTATCTGGCAAGACCTTAGGATCCAGAATCCCGGCAAATGTCCGGGAGAAGATCGAAAATCACATTGTTTTCAAGCCATTATCGGGGGATCCCGCGCACGGATACGAAGCGGCTGTTCTGATTGACCTTTGCGATGCCTTAATTGATGCGCGTGACCAATTGTTGCCGTCACAAAAATTTCTTGCTCGCCAAGCGGAAATTCTTATCAGGTCCGCAGCAAAGGTTGGAATTGTTGCCTTAATCGATGAGGCGACTGGATTTATTGCCGATAAAAGGCAGGATGAGTACCGCCATATTTGGCAGGAATGCATCCGCGAAGAGGCGCGAAAGTGGGAAAACGCAGAGTTCCCGGATGACTTGTTTGAGGTATTCTACAATGTTTATGGCCTCAAGAGGCTTAATCCTGACAGCACAAAGCATCCAAAGTTTTTCTCCAAGCTCATCCGGAAGTACATCTACCAACCGTTGCTGAACTCGAACGGTGCCATTCTAGAGCAACTAGAAGAGAAAAACCCGGTTGTATATGCCAATGGCGGACGCCGTTATAAGCTTTTCCAGTTTCTTAGCGATGAGATCGGACTCCCTGCCGTAAAAGCGCAGATCTGGCAGGTTGTTGGGATTGCTCGCGGTGCAAAAAGCAAGGCTCAGCTGGAAACTCGTTTTTATGAATCTTTCCCGGAGGCCCGGCCTAATAGGCCAGCCGCGATCAAGGATCTGTTTGATGCATGATAAGGAGGTAATTTTCATGGAGCCCATATGACGACCACCCTGATCTAATCGGAACTTGAACTTCTGATTAGGTGAGCAGCCGCCATCTAGGGCGCGCAGGGGCCGGGGCTTACGCCTCGGCTCCACACCAAAGCTTGAGAATGATCTCAAGCTTCAACATGACCGGACTTAGGACATGCAACACATGATAGATGATTCATTTGGGTCGTCACGTCAAGTCTGACGTCTGGTCGCAGCATCGCGAAAGGCACAAGATGCACGACTGTAAAGTGACGCCCGCCATGGCGTCTGTAATCAAACTGGCACGAGCGCTTGGTATCCCGTACTCTTGGATCACGGGTTATTACCACGGCCTCAACTTTGGCCGTATTGCTGATGTGATGAAGGGGCGCTTATTCCCCGACGTGCCGCCAGCGGCCAGCCTTCCGGCTGACTTCCCCAAAGCGGCTTAACGTACGACTTAGGGCGGCTCACAGGCCGCCCTTTTTCAATGACCACAGCTTGTACGGTCCGTTCCCATCATGGTCGCGTGTCCATCCGTGGTCCTCGATAAGGTCTTGGTCACGGCACCCCTTTATACAGGCTCCAATGCGCTTACGCAGCGTGGCGTAGGTCGCATCATCGCAGACTAATCCGCGATCCGCTGCCCATGCCTCTGTTATCCGGCGGGATGTTAGCGGCTCGCTGGCCTCGCGCAGTGAGTTAAGCACGAACCGCTTCACAGATCCCTTCTGTGCCCTATGCTTGGTCACATACTGCTTTATCGCGTAGCTGTCTGCGTCGGGATCAAACAACCGAATGGCCGCGTCCAGGTGGTCTATATCAACCGTCAGTTTTTTAATCTCAGCTTTGTATCTGTCGCGTAGCGCGGATAACTCAGCGTGCTTTGCGACTAGGCCGGAAACCGTGTTCGGGCGCTCGTATTCTGTAATGTCTTTCATGCAGCACTTATATCTAACCATTTATGATTATTCAATAACCTTATTTGGTGAGTTTGCTCCATAATGCCGGGCTTTCGTTGTAACTCGCCCAGTTGGACACACGATACTTTTGCTTCGAAATTTTGCCTCGGCGGTTAGCATTGAATTTGTGCGGCATGCTCAGCATCCTGAATGGGAAGGAGCAACCTCAGTATCAGGCTCAGAACGATCCCTGCAACAAAGCCG
>NZ_FOVP01000055.1 GCF_900115165.1 Roseovarius lutimaris
CCGCCATGAAGGAAATCGGCAATGCTGACCGCCAGATGACCGGACGCTGGCTGAACAATCGCGCCGAGAATTCGCATCAGCCGTTCCGACGACGAGAACGCGCCATGACCCGCTTCCGGCGTCTGCGAAGTCTGCAAAAATTCGCCGTCGTTCATTCTTCAGTTTTCAACCACTTCAATTCGGAACGAAGCCTCTCCAGCCGACAGATCTTTAAACAAAACCGAGCCGCTGCTCTTATCGAGTGGCGCGGTCTTTGCATGGCATAAAAGGCGGCCACCCAGACCTAGCTGAGACGAGTTCGAATTCGTCTGACAGCACCGGCTCATCACCTCAAGACCTTGCGCCTGCCTACGTTCCTGCGTGAGCATGACAAGCAGGCCCGTATCTGTGCCGCCGAGGGCGTAGACCATGTGCGCTACCTGGCCCGGCTGAGGCACCGTAAACCTTACCGATCCAGACCATGGAGTTCCAGGGATCAGACGATTACGCTGCTAACATGTCCTGAAAAACGGGATCACTTCAAGGTTACAGACTAAGAGCCACTGATCCACTGCAACAAGACAAGCGTCCAAGCGCCCAGGAAAAGCGTTTCGATTACCAGGAGTGCAATGGCCGCCCCCCCGACTTTGATCACTTCACGCAAAGACGTCTTAAGCCCTACGGCAGAAATTGCCGTTAGCAGTGCCCAACGCGAGACCACTGCCGAAATTTCGGTGATGCCGGGTGGGAATAACCCAAAAGAATTCAGCGCCACCAGAATAGCGAAGGCGACGACAAAGCCGGGCATAATTGCAGGTTGGCCCGCCTTGCTATCTCCGCCTCCTATGCGCCGGATTATGATCACGGCGACCAGGATTACGGGCGCTAACATCGCAACACGAATGAGCTTTACCACGGTGGCAATGTCGCCTGTTTCTTGCGAAATAGAAAACCCAGCACCGACGACCTGCGCAACATCATGAATTGTCGCACCGATAAAAATACCTGAAAATTGGGAATCAAATCCGATTAATTGTGCAAAAATTGGGTAAACGATCATGGCAATTGTCGACAACAGAGTGACGCCGACGATTGTGAATACGAGCCTCTCTTCGGATCTCTCATCACGCGGAAGGATAGCCGCGATTGCCATTGCTGCGGACGCTCCACAAATGGCTACTGATCCGGCCGATAGAAACGCAAATCGTGGGCCGTGACCTAATAGCCTAGCAATGGACATGCCAAATATGATTGTTGCGATCACACCACCAATGACAATCGCGACAATCGACCAGCCCAAAGAAGCGGCCATTTCAAAACTTATTCGCATGCCCAACAGTGCGACACCGAACCGCAACACTGTGCGTGCAGAAAACGCAATCCCTGCGGAACAAGGGCCTTCTTCGGACAAAAAGTTGAGAGCGATACCGAAGAGCAATGCCATCAACATTGCCGGTGCACCATAGTGATCTGAAATAAACTGTGCAGCTATCGCTATCAAACCGGAGATCAGTAACCCCGGGAAAAGGGAACGGGAAACGCCAAGTCTGTCATTCAAGAGAGCAATCATTGATGATCCATGTTGTATTGATTTTTTTGCATCTCGCGCGATCCAAGATAGCGACCGCGCGAGCATCAAGTCCGGCTCTGGCGTAAGAGCCGTTCTTACTACCAGGCCGTTTAGGGCCCAGGCATTCTATGCGGACTCCAGGAACTGAGGTGCCGCAAAGCGAAAAGTGTGATCAATCCATTTGGATTCTCTTACCTTGCCCATCACGCCATTCGGTAACGATGCTGAACACCACCATGACGGCGGAAAGGATAAGTAGGACTGCCGTAATGGGGCGACCAAAGAGATCCAAAATCTGATAATCAAGCAATTGCATTGATTTACCAAAGGCGGATTCACCAATTCCACCAAGGATAAGCCCAAGAACAACACCCGCAGCAGAATATCCGGTCGAGCGCATCATGTAACCCACTGCGCCGGCCAAAAACATGATCCAGACATCCACAAACAAGTTTCTCAGAGCGTAAGAGCCGATGATAGCCAACACTAGAATACCCGGAGCCAGCCAACGAAAGGGTACGCGCAGAATGTGAACCACTGTCTTGGTCTGAAACCAGCCCAAAAAGAGGATAAGGATATTCGCCCAGAACATGGCTGCAAATGTCACCCAAACCAAATCACCAGAGGTGATAAAGATCAGCGGCCCCGGTTCCATTCCATGGATTTGAAATATCCCCATGATCATCGCTGTAAGTGCGCCGCCGGGCAAACCAAGAGCCAACAAAGGTATCATAGCGGCGCCAGTAGCGGCATTATTTGCTGTCTCTGGTGCGACAACCCCCTCAAGTTCGCCGCTGCCGAACTTGTCCTTGTTCTTCGACCACTGACGAGCCTGGCTATACCCCAGGAAGGCGGCAAGTGTCGCGCCAATTCCTGGCAGAACCCCGGCGAAAAGCCCGATGAAAACAGATCGAACGATGGTCCACCGCATAGCGATAAATTCTGCTAGTGCCGGGAATTCGATGGAAGCTTTTGGACGTTTTCTTTTGCCTTTGCTGATGGCAATCGCTTGGCCCATGACCTCTGAAACAGCGAAAAAGCCAAGGATCATCGGTATGAAGTGAATGCCCGCTGACATGTAATACGACTGATAGTCAAAGCCGAAAACCGACCCATTGCTAAATCTTGGTATGCCACCTATCGGGTCTGTCCCGATTGTGGCGATCATCAAGCCCGCGAAAATCGACAACCAGCCTTTCCACAATGATTTTGCACCAATGGACGCTGATACGGTCAAGCCGAAAACGATGAGTGCAAAAATCTCTGGCGGACCAAAGGCGCGCACGGCAAATGTGGCAACGACGCCCGTTGCCATCATCATGACGACTGCCGAGACCGTACCGCCAAGAGCAGAGCAGCTGACTGCTGCACCGATCGCTTTTCCGGCTTGGCCATTCTGCGTCATGGGATAGCCGTCGAGGCAGGTCGGCGCATTTTCCGGGGCGCCGGGAATGTTAAACAAGATTGCTGTAATAGCGCCGCCAAAGACACCGGCACAGTAAATTACCGAGAACAGCATAACGGCGTTTTCTGCGCTCATCGTGACTGTGAAAGGCAAAAGAACCGCGCCTAAAGTTAGCATGTTCACACCGGGAATTGCACCGAACAGCATCCCCCCGAGCAGGCCTAAAAAGAAGATTGATATAGATGTGCCGCTTCCAAAAAGCGTCATTGTGCCTTGTATGAAGAGATCCATCTTTACCTTCCAAGTCGTGCGAATTCAATGATCGCAACATTGATGTCATAGAACGTGCCTTCGTTGCCCAAGGGTAGTGCGACGAAGAAAAATCTGGTGAAAATCAACAGGGTCAATCCGTACACAACGAGCAGAACCAAACTGATCGGTTTCAATTTCCGCACACCTAACAACAGCAAAAACCCGACGATAAATAACGGCAGCGATACATAGGCCCCAAGGCGTGGCGTGAGGTATAGAAATACAAACGGCCAGGCGAAGATCATGAAGCGAAGCGCCCATTGCTTTTTGGAAACGGGTAGCTCTTCGACGTGCTCCACTGTGCTTGATGGCGGACCCGATCGAAGGGAATGCAGTTGTAAAACCAACTGAAATGTTGCGCCCAACAACGCCACAAGGGCGATACCCCGTGGCCAACCGTCCGCGCCAAACCTGTAGTTCGAGATTTCATCGCCAAAATGGCTGGTCTGCTGAAAGTAAAGTCCGATTAGAGCGATCCAGAAGAACCATTCTGCGATATATCGAACATAGGGCGTTAACCCGGTCGGGGCGGAGCCGACTTTGATTTGTTGAGACATTTTGTTTTCCTTGCGGCTGGAACAAGTCAGGCCGATCAATCTTGGTGACCTACTGCTTTTCAAATGCAGTAGGTCACCACGCTTGTCTAAAGCCCTACTCGATCAGGCCAATTTCTTTGTAGATTGAAGTGTAGCTTTCAACTGTCTTGTCGATCAGTGCCTTTGAGCCCTCGCTGTCGCGATAGCTATCAATCAAATCCATGAATTTTGATTGATTGAATTTGGCGTAACCGGGGTTATCAAATGCTACCGCACAAACGGCCTCCAAATAATCGACGCGATCTGCTGGCGTTCCCTTCTTGACATAGAACCCACGGAAACGGGTCAGGGCGTCAAAATCTGCCCCGACTTCACGATGTGTGGGAACTTCCGAGAACACTTCAGGGCGTTCATCGAAGATCGTCAGGATAGGCTTCATTTGACCAGCGTCCAGGAAACTACGCACATCGCCCGGCTGCTCGAAAAGCACGTCGACCTGCGACCCGATCAGGGAACCGTAAGTTTCGGCAGGTTTGTCAAAAGTCACCTGACGCAGATCGAGATCAAGCGCCTCGGACAATTGCCGCATGGTTACAAGTTCCATCGAACCGACAATACCCAACAGCCCCATTGTAACCGTACCAGGGTTGGCCTTGGCGTAGGCCTGGAAGCTATCCCAGTCCGTAAATCTATCTTCGTCCGGGCGGATGTAAATCTGGCTGAATGTAATCTGGGTGGTGCAAAGCGGGATCCAGTCCTCGGAAGGGTTCTCGCGAATGTCCCCCTTGGCATAAGCGGCAATAGCAGTATCGATGTGCTGCATGATCGTATGGCCGTCGGCGGGGGCAATCATAAAGTCGGGAATGGCAGCTGTTCCACCGCCACCGGGCTTGTTGACGATCTGAAAGCTAAGATCGGTTTCTTCTTCCATCGCCTTGGTCATTGCACGTGACAGTTGGTCGGAACCGCCGCCAGCGCCATAAGGCACAATCACTGTAATCGGACGATTACCAAATCTGTCGGGTTTTTCTGGAAGTGTACCTTGGGCCGTCGCCCCGGTCGCAATGAGCGTCGACATGACACTGGTTGCTACCAGTTTAGTGAAAATATTCATAGTTTTCTCCTCCGTTTTTATGTGGCGGAAATAGATCAGCCACTTTGCCCAATTTTTAGAACCCTTGCAGTGCATGCAGGGGCAAGCGGGAACGACGTCGGGCACGCCATTCCTGCCTCACTTCACGTTCAACTTAAGTTCCGCCTCTCCCGGGCCTTCCGCTGGGCCAGCTCTCGGTATTCCAGTATTCTTTTTTTCAAACCCGGCCGGCCACTCGTGCGCACCACGGCCGCGAGATCAAGATCATCGGTATCCGGGCTTGTCAGCCGGAGCATCTCTCTACTGGGCGGTGTCAGAGCAACCTGAGTTGAGATCGGTTATCCGCTTCCCTACGCTGCGCCCATGGAAAAACGTGACCCTTTCAAGTACTTCAAAACCAGCCCTGAGATCATCCGCCTGGCGGTCATGATGTACGTGCGTTTTCCGCTATCGCTGCGCAACGTTGAGGACCTGCTCCACGAACGCGGCATAGACGTCAGCCATGAATCCGTCCGCTTTTGGTGGAACAGGTTTGGCCCGAAATTCGCCTCAGAAATCCGACGCTGCCGAATTCAGCGAATGCGGGCCTGGTCGAACTGGCAATGGCATCTGGACGAGGTGTTCGTCAAAATCAATGGCGAGACCCACTACATGTGGCGCGCTGTCGATCACGAGGGCGAAGTGCTGGACGCCTTTGTTTCAAAGCGGCGCGATCGTAAGGCCGCGTTGAAAT
>NZ_FOVP01000054.1 GCF_900115165.1 Roseovarius lutimaris
CGTCTGGTCCGTTTGGCGCCCCGTCGTGCATCTCTGCGCCGCCGGTGAAGGGGGTTCTACGGTTACTTACCAAAACCCGCAACCCCTTTTTTGGCAAAAATTGAATTTTTCTGCATCTGCACGTTTTTCCCTTAAAAATAAGGGGTTTGGGAATAGGATTTTGGGTCTCACATCCCCTCACGCCCAATCCATGGGATAAATAAAAACAACAGGAACAGGTATTTACCCAGATTCGGGCGAAATGGTCGCCGCAAAGACGAAAAAGGGGACATCGATTCCCTTGTCGCTTTTTCTGCGGCCCCTGCCCCCGATCAACGCGCCTGATGTATCGCGCCGCAGCCGGCGCGACCCTGCGCAGGATGAGTGCTCACTCGCCGTATGCCAGCCCCTCGCGGCGCGGGTCGGCGCCGCCGCGCAGGCTGTCACCAACCTCAATCGCATGCAGGCCAGAGGTAAGATCGCGCGGGCTCACCTCATAGCCCATGTCGCCAAGCGGCGCGGCCAATGCCTCGGCTGTTGTGCCGACCTCAAGATCATAAGCGCCGAAGCGGTTCACCAGATGCGGCAGGGCAACGGCGGCCTGCACATCCAGACCCCAGTCGACCCAGGCAATGATGCTTTTGGCCACATATCCGATGATCCGGCTGCCACCCGGACTTCCGATAATCAGGACCGGTTTGCCATCCTTGCGCAGGATCGTCGGCGCCATCGACGAGCGCGGCCGCTTGCCCGGCGCAACCCGGTTGGCGATAGGCAGGCCATTTTCATGGCTGGCAAAAGAGAAATCCGTCAACTCGTTGTTGAGCAGGAACCCACCCACCATAAGACGCGAGCCAAAACCGTTTTCAATCGTCGTGGTCATCGACAGGGCATTGCCATAGCGGTCATAGATCGAGATATGCGAGGTCGAGGGAAGCTCGATGGCGCGATCATCGCCCCAGTCGAGGGCGTGATCGAACTCGGGCTGGCCGGGGCTCACCTCGGGCAAGGCATCATCGCCCACAAGCAGCCTGGCGCGCTCTGCGAGATAGCCCTTTGCCAAGAGCCCCTCGACCGGCACCGGCACGAAATCGCTATCGGCGAGGTAACGCCCCCGGTCGGCAAAGGCCAGACGGCTGGCATCGCCGATAAGCCGCCATGCCTCGGGGGTATCCGGCCCAAGCGCCGCAAGGTCAAAGCCCTCAAGCAGACCCAGAATCTGCCCCACCGCCACCGCACCGGATGACGGCGGCCCCATGCCGCAGACCTCATACCCGCGATAGGGCGAACAGACTGCGGCGCGCTCCTTGACGCGGTAGATCGCAAGGTCAAGCGGGGCCAGCACACCAGAGTTCTTGCCCGACCGCTGAACCCGCTCGGTGATATCAAGCGCCATCTCGCCGGTATAAAACCCCGGCGCGCCCTTGGTCGCCAAAAGGCGAAGCGTCTCGGCATACTCCGGGTTGCGCAGGATCTGTCCGACGCCAAGCGGCACGCCGCCGGGCAGGAAATAATCGCGCGTATCCTCGAACTGCGACAGGCGCATGGCATCGCCTGCAATCAGGCTGGCAAGGCGCGGACTTACGGCAAAGCCATCTTCGGCCAGTGTGATCGCCTCGTCAAAAAGCCCTGGCCAATCGGCGCGCCCCCAACGGGCATGCGCTTCTGCCATCAGGGCGGGGGTGCCCGGCGTACCAACCGAACGCCCGCCAACCACGGCGTCAAAGAACGCAAGCGGCTGACCGGCCTCGTCCAGAAAAAGCCGGGGCGTGGCCGCCAGCGGCGCGGTTTCGCGACCATCAAGCGTGGTGATCTTGCCGCTCGCCCCGTCATGCCAGACCAGAAACGCCCCGCCGCCAAGGCCAGAGCTTTGCGGCTCGACCAGCCCAAGAACCGCCTGAACCGCGACCATGGCATCGGCCGCCGTGCCGCCAGCCGCCAGCACCCGCGCGCCAGCCTCGACCGCATGCGGGTTGGCGGCGGCAATCATCCAGTCCTTGGCCTCGACCGGCTGTCCGGCATCTTTGAGGGCGCGCGACCGGGCCAGCAGCGCCGAAATCTCGCCCTGCCCCGCACTGCGCCCTTCGGGTGCGATTGTATCCGCGGCCTGTTGGGCCTGAACCGGGCCAAGGGCCCAGATCAGAAACATTCCCGTCACCAGCATCTTCAAGCGCATGATTGCCCCCATTTTCCGGTTTAACGCAGCACCCCCGTGCGGTGCAAAGTGATCTTGAGCCCGCCATGCGCCACCGAGGTCGCACCGGGCAAGAACGGCAGATCGGTCGCGCGCGCAAGGCCGCCGTCACTTGTGACAATCCCGACGCGCCAGCCGCGAAACCTTGTGCGCAACACCTCGCCCAAAGCGCCATACAAGCCGAACAACAGTTTGCGATTGCCGATCCGCGCACCATAGGGCGGGTTCACCATGACAAGGCCGCGCGGCCCCTCGGGGGGCAAAAGCGCGCTGATCGGCTGACAGGTGAACTCTGTGATGTGATCGACGCCCGCGCGCGCGGCATTGGCCGTGGCCATGCGCACCGCCCCGGCATCACGGTCAAAGCCATAAAAGCGCAGGGCTGTGTCGCGCGGTGGATCACCGGCGCGCATCGCCGCCCATGCGCGCGCGTCAAACCCGGCCATATCCTCAAACGCGAAATGGCGCGCGCGCCCCGGCAACAGCCCAAGCGCAACCTCGGCCGCCTCGATCGGAAAGGTGCCAGAGCCGCACATCGGATCGACAACCGGCTCGGTCCCGTCATAGCCACACTCGCGCAGGAACATCGCGGCCAGCGTTTCGCGCATCGGCGCCTTGCCGACCGCCTCTTTATAGCCGCGCCGGTGCAATGGCTCGCCCGAGGTATCAAGACTGAAGGTCACAAGATCATCCTCGATCCGCGCCATCAGGCGCAGCGGGGCCGTATCATCAAGCGGCGCGCCAAGCGTCTCGGATATGGCGCGCTTGATCCGCTCGCTGGCGGCCCCGGCGTGATAGATTTTCGACTTGCGACAGATCACCTCGACGCGCAGGGGCACATCGGGGCGCAGATAGGCCGCCCAGTCGAATTTGCGTGATCGCTTGTCAAGCTGCGCCAGGTGAAAGGCGCGAAACGATCCGATCCTCGCCAGCACACGTCCGGCGCCGCGCAATTCAAGATTGGCGCGCTGCACCTCGCGCCAGCCGCCCATAAAACTAACGCCGCCCGGATGCTGCGTGGTCGGGCCAAAGCCCTTTTCCGCGACCTCTGCGGCCAGGTCGGCCTCGAGTCCGGGGGGGGCGGCAAGAAAAATCTCAAAGGGCTGGGCTGGGTTCATGGCACCCTCATAGGGCCAATCGCGGCAAGATGCGAGCGTTCACGCGGGCCACCCTCCCCCGTTCAAAGCATGGCCGGCACAACCTGATCAGGCGGGCGGTGGCCATCGTCAAAGGTCTTGATATTCACCAGAACCTTTTCACCCATCTCGATGCGCCCCTCAAGCGTGGCCGAGCCCATATGCGGCAAGAGCACCACATTCTTGAGCTCACGCAGACGCGGGTTGATCTCGGCGCCACGCTCGTAGACATCAAGGCCGGCACCGGCAATTTCGCCCGCCCGCAACATCCGTGTGAGGGCGTTTTCGTCGATCACCTCGCCACGGCTGGTGTTCACGATCACCGCATCGGGCTTCATCAGCTTGAGACGCCGCGCGTTCATCAGGTGAAAGGTCGAGGGCGTATGCGGGCAATTCACGCTTATGACATCCATGCGCGCGACCATTTGATCAAGGCTTTCCCAATAGGTCGCGCCAAGTTCCTGTTCGATCTCGGGGCGCAACCGGCGGCGGTTGTGATAATGGATCTGCATGCCAAAGGCCGCCGCGCGCCGCGCCACCGCCTGCCCGATCCGGCCCATGCCAAGAATACCAAGACGGCGCCCCGACACCCGACCGCCAAGCAGCGCATTGGGCGACCAGCCCTGCCATTCGCCCGCCTGCATCCGCGCAAACCCCTCGGGCAAACGCCGGGTCACGCTCAGGATCAGCGCGAGCGCCATATCGGCGGTGTCATCGGCCGACACGCCGGGCGTGTTTGACACCAGAATCCCATGCTGGCGCGCGGTGTGAACATCAATATGATCGACGCCCGCGCCATAATTCGCAATCAGCTTGAGCCGGTCACTGGCCTGGGCAATCACCCCCGCATCAATCTTGTCGCACAGCGTCGGCACCAGAACATCGGCCTCTTTCACCGCCTTGATAAGGTCGGCCCGCGTCATCTGCTCATCGCGTTCCGGCAACTTAAGGTCGAAAAGTTCACTCATCCGTTTTTCAACAGGCTCGGGTAAGCGTCGCGTTACGACAACACTCAGGCGTGTAGATGGCATCAAGACCCTCCTTGTGCTTTGCAATTCAAGCGCGTTACTGGCAGAGTGACGCAGGAACGAGCGGGGCACAAGAACCCCGTGCATATTGTCGAGCATAAATCGGATAAAGACCATGAAATCAGGTATTGCCGCCCTAATGGCGCTGGTGCTGTCGCTGCCAATGGCGGCGGGCGCACAGGAGCGCGGGCCTGTCACCAACCTGCCGCTGCCACGGTTCGTGTCGATGAAGGCCTCTGAGGGCAATGTGCGGCGCGGCCCAAGCCTGACCCATCGGATCGACTGGGTGTTCAAGCGTCGTGACATGCCGCTTGAGATCACCGCGGAACATGGTCATTGGCGCCGTGTGCGCGACCGCGATGGCGCGGGGGGCTGGGTGCATTACTCGCTATTGTCAGGCGTGCGCACCGCGATTGTCGAGCAGGACATGCTCGATATTCTGGCCAAACCCGAGCCCGGCGCAATGGTCGCCGCACAGCTTGAAAGCGGCGTGATCGCGCGACTCGAAGAATGCGAGCCCGACTGGTGCGAGATTTCCGCCGCCGGATATGACGGCTGGGCCCCCAAATCGGCCCTCTGGGGCGTGGCCGCCGATGAGGTGTTTGAATAGGCGTCCCACGATTTTTTATGTTGTTTATCTTTGAAAATCAGACCTCTAGCTGACAATTCACGGTTCGACACGTTTTTTTTGCCTTCCGCTCTTGAACCGCGCCAAGGTCCAGAGTAATTACCGCGACACGATTGGGGTGTGGCCTAGCGGTAGGGCAACTGTTTTTGGTACAGGAGATCGTAGGTTCGAATCCTACCACCCCAGCCAGTCACTCGCAAAGCTCGTGACGTCTTGCGCTGCAACGACTTTTCCTGACCTGTGCTTCGAAAGTGCCCCAAACGCTGCCCCAGCCACCCCCATCTCATCCACAACGGGTGAAACGGGTGGCGACCAGAGCAGCCTCACGAGGCTATGCCACGCTACAGCATGTCGAAGTCCACGCCATAGGCAGCAACCTCCCAGTCGTCATGCTTGTTGTCGGCCCTCGTCCCAACCTCCAGATGGTCAGGATTGATGCATAGACCGTTGTGGCACCGATGGCGAACCACATCATCGAAGGTCAGCACCTCGCTATGGGTCACTGCATAGATGAGGCGATAGGCGCGCGTCTGGTGGCCCCTGAAGCGAACCTTGCGGCGGGATGGCCCCGGGGTCACCAAGCAGCCCTCAGGCGTCTCCGTAGCATTCTGGAGCAATGCGGAGACCCGTTTCAGGGCCTCCTCGTGGTGGTTCCGGATCACATCGGCCAGCCAGCGCTCCGTCGGCTCAATCAGCAGGTAACTCATAGGTCGACCTCCACGTCATCGCTAATCGGCTGTCGTGAGCCATCGGGGCCGACGACCTCACCTCTCTGGGCGGAATGGCCGGGCCGGAGCCACACCACACGAGCGTAGTCCACACCGCCCCACTTGACCGAGACCTTGTGCCAGCCAAGCTCCAGCATCTTGTGGCGGATCGTCTCCGTATTCGCGTGCATCGTCGACTGGACATAGTGAACGAGATCACTCTGCGTGATAAAGTTCTGGTCCCGTCCATTGAGGTACTCCTCCAGCCGCTCAGTCGAGACCTGCCTGCT
>NZ_FOVP01000053.1 GCF_900115165.1 Roseovarius lutimaris
TTACGGATGCAAAGATCAAGATCAGCATGGACGGCAAAGGCGCTTGGCGCGACAATCGGATGATTGAGCGGCTGTGGCGGTCACTGAAATATGAATGCGTCTACCTCAACGCTTTTGAGACCGGCTCAGAAATGCGGGCGGGCATCGGTAAATGGCTGACCTACTACAACTCTGAGCGCCCCCATTCGACGCACGGGTTATTGACCCCCGATGAGGTATACGCCAACAAAACAGAACCAATGAGATTAGCAGCCTGAAGTGAAACCCTGATCCATCTTAACAAGGCTGCAAACTGGTCGAAAAAGCAGGACCACCTCTGTGACAGGTTGGGAGTTGACCTTTCATACCGTACCGCGCAAGTCGTTCGGTCCCTGATGCGAGGTGCTGACCAAGAACGTTGGCTTTCTATTCGGGGGCACCTACGAACATTGGCGGAGGCATCTCCATCTGCGTTCCTTGATTGCCTTGAAGCTGAGATTAGAGAGCCAGAACCTGCCATACGCGCCATCATGGGAACCACTGAAGGCTTGGTGAGTGGCGAGTGTTTGCGGACCAATTTGCTTTGGGCGCTTGAACTTTTGGCTTGGCACCCTGTCCACTTTTCTCGCGTCGCAGAGATTGTTTTTGGCCTTCGCCGTCTGGAGGTGGAAGACAACTGGTCAAACTCGCCGAAATCAACCGCCCGTTCTCTGTTTAGGGCTTGGCTGCCTGCCACCGCTCTCAGTGCTGCGGAAAGGATGGCTGCCTTGCGGCGCTTGTCAGGGCAGTTTCGACATGCTGTGATGGACGTCTGTATCTCTCTTCTTCCAGGAGGTGGCCCAAGTTTCGCTTCACGCACCGCGAGGCCGCAATGGCGAGCACTGGATGCAGAAGTGCCGTCACCGACAAATGCGGATGTCCGCGCAGCGGCGGTCGAAGCCAGCCGCCTACTGCTCGACTTGGCTCCATTTGAAAAGTTGGAGCTTGAACAGCTATTAGAAGTTGCGACACGTATTCATTCTGATGACCTGTCTCGCTTGGTCATCGAGGTCGAGAGCTGGTCAGCGACAGCAACCGATGAGGACAAAGCTGATCTTCGGCACAACCTTCGTCGGCGCGATGTTCTTCGTGCTTATCAGGAAGGTGAAGAGGACGAACAGTTGGCAGCCGCGCTTCGGCGTATGGAAGAGGCTTTGTCCCCTCAGTCTCCGACTGCTCGCCACCGTTGGCTGTTTGAAAATTCCCACGTTGAGTGGCGTGCGCTGGTGGAAGACGAAGGAAATGGGCGCTTGTCATGGCAGGAGCGAAACGCACTTGTCGAAGAGCGCCGCCGAAACGCCATCGATGAAATCAGGGAGCAATTGGGAGATCAAGCGGTTTTTCCGTTTGCGCTTAGCGTGAAGCAACCCGAACTGGTGGCTCAAGTCTTGGTCCCGCAAGATGCGGCAGTGGACACGGCGACCCACTGGGTCTCGGCTGCGCTGCGCACCGAGGCAAATGATCAGTCCAGTGCTTTCCTGCGGCAACTGCTATGGAGCGCAGGTTGGATCGACCTTGCCGCAGTCGTGGCTGGCCTAGAGGCACAAGGAATTTTGAGCAGTGAAGTGGAGCGCCTGAGATTTGCCGAGCACCTTCCTGGTCGTTCAATTGGCTGGCAGGTCGCAGAAAGTTTGGGCGAAGACGTGGCTTCTGCATTTTGGAATTCGGCATCAATTCATATTTGGGATGACACACCGTCCGACGAAGTGGAGTACGCCGTTACAAAGCTTCTTGAATATCAGCGGCCGAGATCAGCGTTCTCAGCCGTTTCTCTGTGGAGGAACAAGCTGCCAGCCAACCGTTTGCTAGATATCCTACAAGCTGTTGCTCGCGGCGAGGAAGTGGAGGGGCCTTTTCCAAGTTCGTACAACCTAGATGAGGTGTTTCAGCTCCTCGATGAAGACGAAGCGATCTCCGACGACCAAATCGCCAATCTAGAACTGCCCTTCGTCAAGCTCTTGTGCTCATACGGTCATCGAGACCACGAGCGAACGCTGGCTTTGCACCGACAGCTTGCTCGTGATCCAAATCTCTTTGTTGAGTTGCTCTGCTGGCAATATCACCGGCGCGATGGTGCGGACGAACCCGAGCGAGAAAAGCTATCGGCGGAGAGGCGCAAGTTCCTTGCTGAGCTGGCCTATCACTCTCTGGAGGGTTGGAAAAAAGTTCCCGGCTGCGATGAGGAAGGCGTAGTGTGTCCGGATGAATTCACCGCATGGGCAGATAGCGCCCTTCGACTTGCGGCGGATGCTGACCGCAAGGAAGTAGCTGAAATCCATTTTGGAGCTTTGCTGGCACGAATGGCGAGGAGACGGTCCTGGGACGACTGGTTGCCTAACGTCATCTTGGAGTATCTAGATCGCTCTGATTGCGCTGGACTAAGGGAGCGGTTCTGTATGGGGGTCCGCAATGCACGAGGTGTAACAACGCGCGGCCCCTACGATGGCGGGGAGCAAGAGCGCAGACTTGCTGAGCGTTATCGAGACTTGGCTGCAAGATACGGCAATTCCCACCCCCGCCTGTCGGAAAGCCTGATATCCATTGCAGAAGGATATGAATGGGATGCCCGCCGTGAAGACGAGCAGGCGGCAGTGGGCGAACGCTGGCATCCTTGATACGGAGCAATCCGATGACAGCTTTCGAGAGTAGCGCTGCAGCATTTGGAAGCTAGGGCGAAGGTCTGGTTAGGGCCGATCGGGTAATTGCCCATGACGATGTTCCAAGCTTATTCCAAGATCGGAGCTCGCACGGCGAACGCTTACGAAGACCCAACATTTGCCATATAGATAAATTAGCTATGGTGACAGGCGATCAAAGCCCGAGGCAACGCAGACAACAATGACTCAAACCCAGATTCCCTCCGATGAAAATACGCAGTTTGCAAGATTATTGCTCGACCCGGAAGACTACTGCAACATCGTTGGGGTGTCTTTGAAGAACTTCATGCTCGGGCCGCGTGTTGGGGGCGTTGGTGGCAATGAAGCTCAGCATAGGTTCTGGACGAGAATGCGTAAGACTGGCAGCGCGACCAAAACTGCGGTTACAAAGTTCATCCGACAACTTGAAGCCAAGCACCGGTTGTCCTTTCTATCCCCGCAAGATGTGCCTCCCGAAGTGATCCGGCTTGGCGCCTGGTCCATCGCGCAACCCGGTCTGCGCGAAAGAGGCACGCATACGCTTGAGGCCGTTCAGCGCGCAGTCCTTGCCTCGGATCACTTGCAAGCGGTCGTGACCTCAGGGGGGACGAAAGCGCTCGCTTCTGAACTGCGCCGGGTGCCGAAATCCCGCGTTGCACCGCTTTTCCACGAGTGTGCCAGCATGCTCGAAACAACCAACCGCGCCGATTTGCAGGCTATCATGGCACCGATACATATTTTCATGGCGAGCGTCTTTGTCTTTAACCTGCTAATCGAAACCGGGCCGGACCGGACCGAGGGCGTCCTGGCGCTCCATAAACTTGCGTGTGGGGATGCCATCCGTAGAGGGCCGCGTCTGGCGTTAGCAAGGTGGCTGGACACGGCCCAAGGCGCACTTGGCTACGAAACGAAGAGCGTCTTCTACGCTGCGCTCTCTCCGCATTTGGATCCTGAAAACGCGCGCATTGAATGGTCGAAAGTTGCAAGTGGAAGAGACATGCCACCATTGGACAGGCTGCGTAGTGATCTCAAGCGCGTTGTCGAACTCTCGGGCGCCTGCAAAGCCAGCTCCGACCACTACCACCGCCTCGATTTAGGGCTGTGCTATTGTGCCTTCGTCGCGCGGTCCTACGCGTATCTGCAAAAACAGAATGTCACCAAGGCGCGGAAGCCTTTTCTGCTCGCCGCGGCCGAGGTGGAGGAGGGCTGGAGCCAGACAAGTCAGCCTGCGTGACGTTTTGTCTGCCCATTCAACACCCGCTCCACATCGCGCCGGAAGTTGCGAAGAGCCCGGCAATCGCTGGGGGTGCATGGCACGGTTACAAAGCCACCAGTCGGTGACACCAGCCTCCCATGTTCGCGTTTTCGGAAATACTGCCAGCCCTCTCGTACGCGCGATTGCACCTCTTTCTCGATCTCTTTGCAGGTTGAGTATTTCATGACGCGCTCTCAAGAGGCTGGTAGCGCGCAAGAAACCTGTCGATGGAGAACGGGATTTGCGCGAACGCGCGCTCGACCCCGATGTCGAGGATGGGTTCGCTGTAGTAATATCCTTTACTGTCCAGCCTGTTCTGGAAGAAGCGGCCATGCGGATCGATCATAAGATAGGACTGGACCATCGAGGGGTTATCCTCGACGGAAAGGATGCGCCGGAAAGCGGCGTGGCGGCTTACAAACCTTTCGAATTTCGCTTCATCCACGGTCAGCTCGTCATTGTAGGACGGTAGCATTCGTAGGGCCTTCCAACGGTCTGGCGCGATATGGGAAATGAGTGCCGAGAAATCCTCTTCGGCATTAACCGCATTCACGACCGTGTTCAGCTTGATCTGCAGTGTAGGGTTGGCGGTGCGCAATTCGCGGACCAAGTCGATAAGATCGTCCGAGCCGATTTGCGCGCCCTTTCTATCCACCCGTCCGATCCGCAAATTCCCGTCGCAACGAGTGGAATCCACACTGAGACCGAGCATTGAAATTCTTGATGCAATATTACGCAGCGTCTCGGGACGGCTGCCATTGGTTATCAAACTCACGTCAAATCCGGCTGCAACGGCGTGATCCACCACGTGACTGAGCTCACCGGCCCAAAGCGTTGGCTCACCTCCGGCAATGTTAAGTCGCGGCCGACGGACAAAACGTTGTTCCCAAAGCGGGTTGTCAGGTGACAGAAATCGGCCCAGCTCCGATATCAGCAACCTACACGCGGCATTATTGCGCCAAAGTTCCGAAGCCTTTGGTTTGGACCAATGCGCGTAGCAAAACTTGCAACGATAATTGCAGGCTTCTGTTACATGCCAATTCGCGACGAGTTGAGGTTGAAGTTCCATTGCGCTCTCCTTGCAAAAGTGTTGCTTGAAGAAATGGCCGATGCGGGCAGCGCAAAGACGTGGGATTCTCGGGACATTTTAATTGATCTTGGGTTCGATAATATCTGCAATACCTGCCTGTGTTGTAAGTGCTGTCTATCTAGGTCACTCATTTGGACTCGCATCATGAACGGCGGGTAAGTCCCGTTCTGCTGTCACCCGCCATCTCAAAATGCTGCACAATGCATGAATGGCCGGTTCGGTGACGCTGCTCCGCAGCGGCGGCATTCCAAATCAATGGCAGCAAAGGGCCGTTCATGTCGATCAGGCGGGCGAGATAACCAGGATGCCTGCCGCGCCGCCGCATGTCGGCTCAGAGCCCAAGATAGCCCTTTTCAAATCTGCTTGCATCCCGAGCCACAGCGATGGATGCTGACGTTCTAAGAAGTCAAGGTTAGAATTAAGGCATGGTAAAATGAGTAGTTTATCGGGATTTCCATCGGGCGTATCCGAGAAAATTGGCAACTACGTCTATCGCTTGATCGACCCGAGGAACGGAGAAACCTTCTACGTCGGCAAGGGAAGGGGCAATCGGGTTTTTGCACACGCAAATGCAGAATTAAAGACGTTGGAAAATGATGAGGATGATCCGACATCCTTGAAGGTGGGTCGAATTCGAGAAATCAAGAACGCGGGGCTAAGCGTATTGCATGTTATTCACCGGCACGACATTCCTGACGCAGCCATCTTTGAAGTCGAGGCCGCATTAATTGATGCATACAGCGGACTGACTAATGCTCAGGGCGGCCATGAAAGCGGCGCTAAAGGCCCAATGAATGTTTTGGAGATAATAGACAAATACGCTCTGCCCGCAGTCGACGCGGAACCCTCGGAGAAGCTTGTTCTTATCAACATCAATCGCCTTCAAGATAGGTCTGATACAGTAGCTATTTATGAACAAACCCGCTTGGCTTGGCGCATTTCCAAGATAAGAGTTGAGGCTGCTGACTATGTTCTGGCTGTCGTGAAAGGTGTAGTTGTTGGGGCATTTGTCGCGGAAGAATGGCTTGATGCCACGCATGATAACTTTCCAGACCGAATTCCGGTGGGATCGGACATGCCAGAGAGAAGGGGCTTCAATGGCGTCCCAGCCTCGAAAGAAGTATGGGATAAGTTTGTTGGCGAACGGGGCAAGAGAATATCAAATGAGGCGATGAAACATATTCAGTTCCCGATCCGCTATTGGAACATATGACCTCGGGACGGTAATCGAAACCTACACCCGCCCAAGCTTTGGAGGCGCACGGCAGCAAAGTCCCGCGCTGCAGTCATCTGTTGCTGCTCAATACTGCACAATCGACCAACGTCCGCTATGGTGAAGCTGGTCCGCAGCGCTAGACGGCCAGGTAGAGGTCTGCTTTGGGCCGGTCACGTCGCTCCGGCAGGCGCTGACCACGACTTTGCAAAGGTCGCTATTGCGCACTCCTGACATTGGCCCAAGCCTTTTTCAACGTCCGCAATTGCGATCGCCCCACCCGTTGCCCCAACCGCCGACGACCGGCATA
>NZ_FOVP01000052.1 GCF_900115165.1 Roseovarius lutimaris
GGCGACAAGCTGGCCTACATTCACCGCCACTGGGGCGGCCTGCAAACCTTCCTGGCGGACGGGCGCGTCGAGATCGACTCCAACAGCGTCGAAAATCTCATTCGCCCGATTGCCCTCAATCGAAAAAATGCATTATTCGCGGGTCACGATGAGGGCGGCCGGGCCTGGGGCCGCATCGCATCCCTGATCGAAACCGCAAAGATCAACGGCGTGGGGCCTTTCGCCTACCTGAAATCTACGCTCGAAGCGATCGCGGCAGGTCATCCCAAAAACCGCGTCGACGACCTGCTCCCCTGGAATTTTCAGCCGTCAAGCTGAAAGCCAAGTGCTGTCCAGCCGCCTCTTACGCTGGAAGCGGATTTGGCGGCAATGCGCATCCCTTACTAATGACCCCACCCCATCAACGGGGAGATAGGCACTAAATGTGCATATTTGAGTTGAATGTGGCAGACCTGATTGCGCCGGGTCGTTATCGCCTGACGCGGCTGCTGCGTGGCCAGCGGGGCACGGAAGCGGCCATGGCGAATCCCGTGCCCGCACGCGCGCGGGTCGTGGTGCTGGACGCAAGCCTTGCCTCGCTACCGATCGCGGAATCCGATCTCGGGCTGCCATGGAACTGGCGCATCGGCCCGGCCAGTCAGCCTGTCAGCAATGATATCTATGGCCGTGGCATTGCGGCAGCCTCCATGCTGATGCTTCTGAACCCACTTGTTCAAAGTCGAAAGACCCACGCCCAAATCTGATGAAACTTGCGGTCGTGTTAAGCCGCTTGTAACCGCAATACGCCCTGCATCACGCCGAAACTCGTCTGTATATCTCGTTGCCATTCTTAATCTCCTTCATAACAAACATTGCTCGAAAGAGACCGGAACTAAACCGTGGCAAGATCAGACACAAAAGTAGGCCAGTTTGGTGTGCGCGCCTTGGAGCGTGCGGCCCTCATATAGCAAGCACGTTCCAAGGCGCATTGCCTTCATTTGCCGTCCTTTTTGTTGGGCGGACTCTACACAAAATGGAGGCATTTTAGGGGCTCAGGTCAATACCTGCGGCTCGCATTTTGGAAAGCTGCAGGTGGTTCAGTTGTTGCTCCATACCTTGTCAAACAGGTTAATGAAATTTCCCCCAAGAACCTTCGAAATGTCATCATCCGAGTAACCCCGAGCAACCAAACCTCTAGAGATGTTGTGAATCTCAGAAACATGGTGAAGACCTTCTACAGTTCTGTCCTCAACGCGATCCACCGAAAGATTAGGGTAGAGCCTTCTGAATTCATTGTAATAGTCGTCGGGAGCCCAATCCCAATGAGGGGTCAAATCAAGGCCAAATCCGACATGGTCGATTCCGATCAGGTTGATCACGTATTCCATCATATCTAGGAAATCTTCGAGATGAGGACGAACCCCTTCTTCAACCATTGAAATATTGCTCCATGCGGTTAGCCCAAAGACCCCTCCGCTTTCGGCCAAGGCCAGCATTTGCTCTTTTGTTTTGTTTCTGGTGCGATCGACAAGATCTCTGGGATTTGCATGGGTAATCGCAATCGGCTTTTCCGAGTATTTTATCGCATCCATGACGGTTTTGTCGCCACAATGAGAAACGTCGATCAGGATACCCACCCTGTTCATTTCTTTAATGACCTCTTTACCATATTCGGTCACTCCGCTGTCGGGTTCAGACCCGCCAGTGCCGATATAGTTGGGAGAGTTGTAGGCAAGCTGCACGATGCGAAGGCCTAATTCGTGAAGGATTCTTACGTTGCTAAGGCTTTCTTCGAACGGCTTTGGATTCTGGCTTCCCATAATCATACAGGGGCGGTTCAGTTCTTTTGCGGTGGTGAAATCTTGGGGGGTTCTGGCGATAATCGCGTCATTCTCTAATACCATCTCATGCCAATCGGCGATGTGTTCTAGTGCTTGGATGAGATTGTCGGCGTGGTCCATGACGGAAAAATGGGTTGCCACTCCGGCGTCCCGCATTGTGGTAAGATAATCGCGTTGAGCCATCCTTGGCCCATATGTGAGGCAATCTACGACATTCGAGGTTTGGAATATCTGTTTGGCCCGTTTCTCTTCGGCATCTGTGAGTTCGCTAGCTTTCTTGCTCATATTCTAAGTCCATCTATTAGTTTCTACGGGTCCACTGCGGTTTTTTTGTTGGCGATCTCGCCATCTCACTTTCCAGCGGGTGGCGTTCAAAGTGTTACTTGTTTCGGTTCTATGCTTCATTTTGCAGAGCAATCTGGGCACCAAGTATAAACATAGTCGATCCACGAGTTCACTAAAGTGAACTTTATCAACACAATTCATTTTAGCCACAAAGTTCACCTTGTCAACATGTCACTCAAAATGTGAATTTTTGGGATGTTGCATTGAGGTGGCGCGCCCATTTTCCGGCGGCGCCCCCTCAAGAGGTCACGTTACTGGTGCTGGTTTCGACTGAAGCGAAGAGCCGCCAGCCGCAAGGCCTCGCTTTCGGTCAGTATGTCGACAGCTATTTAAGCGGCTTGATGGCGCATAAATGGTGCCGATTAGGAGGCTGCGTTACTGTGGCGCGTGGCATCGAGTTGTAAAAAAGCAGTAAATTAGGCCACTTCGCTCTTCGACAGAACGATCCACACCATTTTTGTAACTTGATCGGTTGTGTTGCGAAACATGTGTGGCAAAGTGCTAGGAAAATGGAAGCTATCGCCCTTTCGCAGAACATGCGCACGCTCTCCTATCCACAGATGTATCTCGCCGGACAAGACAAGCCCGGCTTTTTCACCGGAATGGCTGTAGGTCTTGCTGGATGACTCCGCGCCCGGATTGAAAGAAAACTCGTAAAACTCTAACGGGCTTGGCCAGTCCGGCGAGCGTAAGTCTTGCAATAAGCCCGCGTCATGAAACTCACGTTCTCTGCGATTGTCGCTGCGGGTAATGTATTTTTCCGAACCGCCTTCGGCTGAATCTTCGAAAAACCAAGAAACGGGAACCTCTAAAGCCGTTGCAAGAAGTCTGAGTGAACGTAGTGACGGTGTTGAAAGGCCTCTTTCAACTTGACTGATCATACCAACCGACAGGCCAACTTTTTGGCCGAGTTCCTTGATTGAAAGGTCAAGCGTCTTGCGCCTTTCGCGCAACCTCCACCCGATCCAACGATCTGCCTCATCCATCCTGAATCTCAACCCTCCTAATTATTTTTTAATAACAATACCTTGAATAAGGTATACGTGATTATCTGGTCCGCGGATAGGCACCGAACCTCCACGCGGATTGCAACCTTTTTAGCGCCCAGAATCCATCTGACAAAGGTAGCTTATTTGAGTTTCTACTTGTGCTTGCATTAGCAATCATGCGCGAAAAACAGGGATGCTGTCTAGCTTTGATCTACACACTGATTAAACTTTATAGAATTTCGAACGGGTGGCGACTGCTTTCGGGCGCCATCAGGTTCTCTACTCTGGCCGCGATATGAGCGTGTTAGCCGAAGTGTTTAGCCATAGATTATGCATTTGCGTTGGAGCGGCGAGTAGCGGGGCAGAGCGTTGCTTGGAATCTAACCCATCGAAGTTCTCATTAATAAAAATGAAATTTATGTTGATATTTCACTTTGGTGAGATAATCTGCCGTTTGTGAACCATAGGGTGTCGCTGAAAACAAAAGCTCCGTAAGAGAGCTTTCAGCGTCCTAGGGGACCAGAAAATTTAGAAGCGCCAAGAGTTTGGTGTAAATACTAAATACTAAATGCAAGTTGCGCTTATAACCAACCAGACAACAGGGTAACGCTATGAAAATAAGTAAAATAATCTCAAATACGGCCATATCGGCAACGTGCTATCTGGCTGCTAGTATTTTGCCTGCGCAGGCGCAAGAAGCGAGCTGGAAAATGCACGTGGCGCTCACCGAAAGCCGAGTCGAGACCCAGACTGCGCAAAAGTTTGTTGATGCGGTCAATAGTACAACTGATGATCTATCGATTACACTTTTCAGCGGCGGAAGCCTTGGCATCAAGGACGCTGATATGCTCCGCATTCTGCCTAGGGGCAATGTTATCCAAGCTGCGGCTTTGTATCCGGGGTACCTGACGCGAGACAATCCAGATTTCGCATATATTCTGCCACCAGGTGTCGCCAGCGACCCAAATTCCTTGCGTGATGCAGCATCGGTTCTCAAAGAGGTTTATGGTCAAGTTTATGATGCGGCTGGCATCAAGGCGCTCGGCTTCATTGGACATGCGACCCGTGACACGCATATCATGTGTAAAGAGCCCGTGAACTCACTTGAGGAGCTTCGCAAACGTAAAGTTCGAGTTTGGGAGAAATTCCATGTTGATACTTTTGAAGCACTGGGGGTTTCCGCGCAAATCATTGGGCAAAGTGAGCTGTATGTCGCGATGCAGACCGGCGTCGTAGACTGCGCCGTCTATCCTGTGAGCTTAGCCGTTACCGTGTCACTGCAGGAAGTTGCGCCTTATGCGTCGTATCTTTTCCCCTATGTCCTGCATCCTTGGACGTTTGTTGTTTCACAAAGTGCTTTTGATAAGTTGAGCCCTGAAACTCAAGCGACTCTCGTAGAGGTGGGCGCAGCTGTTGAGGCCGCCGCCATGGAGGATTACGTCAATGGTACAAATGACACCGCTGCAATGGAAACATTCGTAAGCAGTGGCGGAACCATCCTTGAGCCATTTTCCGACGAAGATAGGGCAGCTTTCCGTGATGCCGCGCGGAATCTTTGGAGCGAACTTTCCGAAGACGGTGGCGATCAGAGGAAGGCCAACTACGAAAAAGTGAATGACGCACTTAAGTAAGTAGAGCGCGAACCAGCGGCCACCGGTCGCTGGTTCTCCTCAAATGGAACAGGATAATCAATTTGGCACATCCCCTCATCCAAGCCGTCGATAAGGCACTGCTCTCGCTCTCAACCATAATAGCGATCCTGATGTCGATATTTGTCTTTTTGTCTTCGGTGATGCGTTACCTTGTCGGTGCTCCCTTTAGCTTTACCGAGAATATTGTTGGGTTGTTGTTTATCGTGATGGTTTTTATCGCGATGGGTTCGGTGACGATGCGAAGAGCGCACATCGAGGTCGATATTGTTAGGCAAAAACTGGCCCCTCGGGCGCGTCGGGTGTCACTTAAGCTGTCCAATCTGATAACGGCATTCTTCTTTGGGTATCTCTGCTTCTTGAGCTGGGATTACTTTATGGTGTCTTACGATTTGGGGGCCAAAACGGCAGAAAGCCGGATGGTTCTATGGCCTTGGGTATTTACCCTCCTGCTTGGCTGCGCCTTCGCGCTTGTCGCGACCATAGCTCAGCTATTTCGCAGCAAACACGACACCTAATGCTTGGAATTTAAGAAAGGGAAGTGCGCAAATGCTTGTGGCAATTCTTGTTACTGGTTTTTTTCTGACCGCGGCTTTAAGTTTACCGATCGGAGTTGGGCTAGGCTTAACCGGGCTTGCCGTGCTGCATTTTGCAGTGGGTGGCGCGACAGATCTAGCGATGATTTCGGTCTGGAACATTTTTACGGATTTCACGTTGAGTGCTGTTCCACTCTTTATCTTTATGGGTGAAATCATGCTAAGGAGCGGGGTGAGCAGCAAGTTGTACTCGGCTATTGCACCTGTCTTTGCGCGAATGCCAGGAAAGTTGCTGCACACAAACATCGTCGTTTGCACGATATTTGGGTCAGTATCCGGGGCCAGCACATCGACAGCGGCCGCAATCGGATCGGTCGCTTATCCCGAACTTGTAAACCGAGGATATGACCCGAAAACAGTTGTGGGCACCTTGGCCGCCGGTGGGACGATTGGCCTTCTTATTCCGCCAAGTTTGGCACTGTTGATTTATGGCGCAACGCAGCAAGTCTCGATCGGCAAGCTGTTCATGGCTGGGATTATTCCAGGTATTCTACTCACGCTGATCATGATGGCGTTTATCGTATTCAACACGCTGAGGCACCCATCGACCGTGCCAGAAGAAGAAACCAGATACACGATTAGAGAAATCATCACAGCGCTCGTGCGGATATGGCCACTAGGTGGTCTTGTGATGGCTGTATTGGGGACCATCTACCTTGGTCTGGCAACACCCACCGAAGCCGCTGGCTTGGGGGTCGTCGGGGCTGCGGTGCTGGGGTACGCTTGGGGAACGCTCACTTGGAAGTCTCTGTGGGATGCGTTTTCACATGGTACTCTCGTCTTTGTCGCAATTGGTACTGTTATGCTGGGCGCTATCATTCTCGCACAATCCATCTCACTGTTGGGCGTGCCATTCCAGCTTCTGTCTTGGGTGAAAACGCTGGGGCTAAGCCCGATTGCAATCTTGATTGCCGTTAGTATCATTTATCTGGTCCTGGGGTGTTTCTTCGATGGAATTTCCCTGATGCTGATGACGCTTCCAGTCGTCTTTCCTGTCATGGTCGGGGTCGGATTCGATCCGGTTTGGCTTGGGATCGTCATAACGATTTTGATCGAGATCGGGATGATTACGCCGCCAGTGGGCATGAATCTATTTGTGCTTACAGGTATTTCCGAAGGTAAAGTTACGCTTATGCAAGCTGCAATGGCTTCATTGCCATATTGGTTGCTGTTACTCGGTACTATTGCTTTGCTTACGGCGTTCCCTCAAATCGTGCTGTTCCTTCCGGGACTTGCATATCAATAGATATCAAGGCGCTTAACTTTAACGCATTTTGATTGCTGATCGCCCGTTAGGTCATCGCAAAATGGGTATGGTGCGGAGCATTAAAATGAAGGTCTGGGAACCACTTCCAGCAGTGAGAGACTGAAGATATGACCAATCAATACGATGTCGCGATTGCCGGAGCAGGTATCGTCGGTATGTCTACGGCTTTATGGGCGCAGCGTCGCGGACTTAAGGCCGTGATCTGCGATGCGAACTCGCCGGGGAGTGGTACAACATTTGGATCAGCCTGCACGATGGCGACCTATGCATGTGTGCCGATCAACAGCCCCTCGGTGATAACATCACTGCCAAGCCTGCTTTTTAGCAAGCAGAGCCCCCTAACTATTAACTATCTATACGCGTTGAAACACTGGCGTTGGATGTTGTCTTTTCTGCTGAATTGCCGCCAGAGCCGCGTTGATGCAATCGGTGCGGAGCTGGGGGCATTGCTTCGACAAGCTGATGCAGGGCTAGACCCATTGATTGAAGATATTAAAGCGGAAGACCTCATGGTTGAGGAAGACTGCTTATACGTTTGGTCTACGAAAAAGGGGTTCGACGGCGCAGCTAAAGGCAATGATCTTCGCAGGCGCCAAGGTGTTGAGATGGAGGAACTGAATGCAAGCGACGTTCGTGCGCTTGAGCCCGCATTGCAGATGCCCATTTATCGCGGTCTCCGATTTCGTGGCACCCGTTTTATTCTGCATCCCCAAAAACTTGTTGAACGTATGCAAAGGCGGTTCGCCGAATTAGGGGGCGTCACTCTCTTATCGTCTGTAAACTCTGTTACTTTCAACGATGTCGGCACAACTGCAAATCTTGCTGATGGCACAAGTGTTAACGCAGGGCATTTTGTCGTGGCGGCAGGGGCCCACAGCAAGTCGATTGATGGTGCTGGCCTCGAAAAAGTTCCGCTCGGCGTGGAACGTGGATACCATGTGACCTATGCCAATCATCGCAACAAGCTGTCACGCCCAGTAGGCTGGGCAGAGGCGGGTTTGTATGCAACGCCGATGGAGCTTGGTCTGAGATTTGCTGGCACGGTCGAGCTGGATGATTTGAATGCCCCGCCGACCCTGGAACGCGGAGCCTATTTGCGACGGCGCGCCACCGAAATGTTTGGGTCGCTTGATGGAGATGCCGATGATTGGCTAGGGTACCGCCCAACATTGCCAGACGCATTGCCCGTGATTGGCCCTTCGACGGTCTCGGATCGCATTATCCACGCGTTTGGACATCAGCATATCGGTCTTACACTAGGCGGCCTCACCGGCCGTATGGTGACAGATATCGTGACAGGCAAAGAGCGTACACCGAACGTCTCCGGAATAGGTTCGCAACGCTTCCACCAAGGATGAGAGTCGTGATAAGTCGACAGTGAAAAACCATTGCGGCATCAAAGCCTAGCCACGTTAAACCACTTTGATACACAAAGAAAAAAAGACCCGCACTGGGGCCTCGTCTCGGGTTCGCGACTGGTTTGTGGCGGAGCGGAAGCGACTGGGAACGAACCCTTTCAACCTATTGCCTTTATGTTATTAATAGTACTCTTTCTGCATTCGGCATGAGCTATGCCCGAAAGTTGACGGGGCGGTAAAAAGTGGTCGCCTGGCGTGCCCCCGTCGGGTGGTCCAGGTTAATTGTTAGTGCATTGTGGGCCTCTGGTCTATCGGAACGATGCTTTCTGGCGCGGGCGGTCGATAACCTAATGCGCTGTGCGGCCTGACGGTGTTGTAGTGGATTCGCCATTGCTCGATCAGTATTTGTGCCTCGCGCAAGGTGTAGAACATTTCGCCATTGAGCAATTCGTCGCGGAAACGGGCGTTGAAGCTTTCGCAATATCCGTTCT
>NZ_FOVP01000049.1 GCF_900115165.1 Roseovarius lutimaris
TAACCGGCGATATTGGCCATCGAGCTCAGCGCATCCATCTTCTGGGCGCGGCTGATCCGTGGCACCATTTCCATCGCCACCACGGTCGCGCCCTTGTCGGCCGCCTGCTTGAGCTGTTTCTCGTTGCCGCCGGGGTTGAAGAAGGAAATCAGCGTCTGGCCCTCGCGCAGCCGCTTGACCTCGGTGTCGGTCGGCACCCGCACCTTGGCGACGATATCGCTCGCCTTCCACAGCGCCGCCGCGGTCTTGATGATCTCGACCCCCGCCGCCGCATAGGCCTCATCCGAAAACCCCGCCGCCACACCGGCCCCGGCCTCAATCGCGCAGACATGCCCCAGCTTTTGCAACTGCAACGCTGACTCAGGCGTCATACCAACCCGATTCTCACCCTCAATAACTTCCCTAGGCGTTCCGATCTTCAATGCTGTGTCCCCCTCTGGCAGATCACGTATTTTGTGGCCCCGCGTTTTGCAGGTGCCGGTTTCCTATTCCCGAAGGTCGTTATTTCACACAAAATCCCGGGATGCGACACCAAGATTGTCGCGGTTATCAGACCCAGCGCCGGGTTTTTTCGCAATATTTGGCAAAATCCATCCGAAACTTGCGTCTTAGCCGGTCTTCTTCGGGGATGATGAAGCGTTTTTCGATGATCCAGACGAAGACGGGAATCAGCGGCAGCGCCAGAACCGCGTCCCACCGCAGGATAAAACCGGCGAGGATCAGAGCATCACCAAGGTAAATCGGATTGCGTGAGCGCGTGAAGATGCCCGATTGGATCAACCGCTCCGCGTCGCGATGCGGCACGATGGTGGTGCGGAAACGGCGAAATTCAGAGGCGGCCAGCGCGATCAGCAATACCCCACCGCCCACCAGCAGACCGCCGACCAGATCCGACCACGCCCCGCCGAAATCAAGCCACATCGGCAGGTACGTCGCCTGCGCCCACGCCACGCCCAAAAACGCCAGAAGCCAGACCGGCGGCAGATCAATCCATTTCAGCACTGTTCATTCCCTCTGTGATCGCCGCCCGACGGTTGCCAGATCGCGGCAGAGCGTTAGAGTAACGCCAGATATGGCGGAGGCAAGATGACACTGAACGGAAAACACGCGCTGATCACCGGCGGCGGAAGCGGGATTGGTTTGGCGATTGCCCGCGCCCTCGCCGGGGCCGGCGCAGAGGTCACCATCACCGGGCGGCGCGACGCCGTGCTGCAAAGCGTTGCATGCAATGGGCTTTACCCGCTGGCGATGGATGTCAGCGACGAGGCGCAGGTTGTCTCGGGCGTGGCCCGCGCGGTGGAAGAGCGCGGCCCGGTACAGATCTGCATCCCCAATGCCGGCATCGCCGAGGGGCGCGCGCTGCACAAGACCGACGCGGAGTTCTGGCGGCAGATGATGGCCACCAACCTTGACGGCGCGTTTTACACGATACGCGAATGTCTCGGCGGCATGCGGCGCACCGATTGGGGCCGGGTGATCGCGATTTCCTCGATTGCCGGGCTCAAGGGGCTCAAGGGAGCGACGGCCTATAGCGCCAGCAAACACGGCATGATCGGCCTTATTCGCGCGCTCAGCGAGGATTACCTCGGCACGCCGTTTACCTTCAACGCGATCTGTCCGGGCTATGTCGATACCGAGATCGTAAGCCGCAATGTCACGGCAATTTCCGAACGCGCCGGGATAGGCGAGGACGAGGCCCGCGCCATGATGGTCAGCGCCAACCGCCACAACCGCCTTGTCGACCCCGACGAGGTGGCACAGACCGTGCTCTGGCTCTGTGGTCCAGGATCGCAGAGCCTCAACGGTCAGGCGATAGAGATTGCGGGCGGGCAGTTTTGAGGGGGTGAGGTTGGGTGGGGGCGATGTGGGTTTCGGCCCAGACCAGCCATTGATGCATCGCGCAGCATTTTCGCGAAGCGAGCGACGGCAGTGCGGGACATAGCCAGCTTTCGCTACACCAGAGCAGATGTCCGCTCTTCGGTCTACAGCCGAAAAGTTTGGCTATAGCCGGCTAATGGATTTAGCTGAAATCAAAGTGCTGAGTTGCCACTTTGCAGGAGTGTCCTGGCAGCTTGATAAACCTCTTCAACAATATCCGCTGCGGGGATCACTTCACGCACCAGTGATACGCCTTGCCCTGACCAAAGCGACATCGCCTCCACGTCGCCCGATGTTTCAGGCAAGGGTGTATAGCTCTGATACCGAACGACCGGATCACCATTAGGACGTTGCCCAATCTGCTCCTTTTCGTTCGGTCTGTTGCCGGGCTCAGAACACCCTGCTTCCACCCAAGCCCGCGAGGTCGAATTGGACAGTGCTCTATGGGGTGCCTCAGGCCAACCGACGTGATAGAGATCATGAGCCCATTGCGTATCGGCCTCTGACGCTTGCAGAATTCGGTTGCGATAAACCTCATGGATTGTCGCCTCTGAACTGGCCAACAATCGTGTTCCGATCCAGACACCTGATGCTCCCAGCATCATGGCCGCCGCCATCCCACGTCCGTCGGCGATGCCGCCCGCTGCTACAACCGGTACTTTGACCGCATCCACGACGGCTGGGATTAGCGCGATGGTCGACACTTGCCCCCAAACATGGCCTCCAGCTTCCCATCCTTGAGCAACGATCACGTCGGCACCGGCTTGAGCCGCCGTTTTGGCTTCTTGAGCGTTCCCGACGCTCATTAAAACGGTCAGGCCGCCTGCCTTCGCGCGCGCTATGACCGATGGCTCCATGCCCCAAAACAATGATACCCCATGCACGCCTTTGGCGATGCACATCTCTAATTGATCTTCATAGGGGAAGGACAAGTTCAGATTGACCGCAAAATTCCGATCGGTCAGTTCCCGAAGCTCGTCAATACCGGTGGCCACCTGCTCTTTCGATCTACCCCAAAGCGGAATGACACCGTAACCACCAGCATTGCAGACTGCGGCCACCAATTCTGGCCCGGCCGCGCCTGCCATCGGGGCGGATAGAATTGGTTTCTCAACTTGTAAGATATCCAAAAGACGCACTGTCACAGTTTCCCTCTACATGATCTTATGTATTGAGCGCCCGATCATGTGACATGTCAATTGTGTCAACAAACAAGAGTGGGCGTTGGAGCCAAGTGCAGCATTTGGTAAATCGGGCTCGAAGCCGACTCGCGATGCTGCGGCACGGCGAGCCGTTGGTCGATACGCCGCCTGTAGATCGCGACCCTCAACGGACATCCAATTGTTTATCCAACACCAGCAGAGAAATTTGAAGAATGTGTTGCGGCGAGCCGTTGAAACCGCAAGGTAACGCTGCCCTTCGTCGCATCTGCGGATACTCTGGACGCCTATCAGTTAATGAGAGCCTTAACCAAAAGCGTTGCTGCTGCCGCCAGGTAAATACTGTCTCCATTCGCTATGTAAACTTCGTTACGACTGGGGCGAGGAAGACCGCGTGCGCGCCAATTATTAACAACGACCACATCCTGCTTTCTGAAACGGTGTCCAACTGCATGCCGATGCCGATGTCGATGTCGTTGCTGCTTTACCGCCTTCGCTTTGGCACTGTGCCCATGGGCGCTGTATTTAACAATTGCTCTGTCCGCCATTGCGGTGATCGGCACGGCAACCGCTGTTACCGTAGCTAAAACAAAAATAGTTACGCATCGTTTCATCCGGTTCTGCATTGGGCCACTCCTCTTTGTTAACTTCTTATTCAACGCATGCTCTGCAGTTTTCTGTCGCTGAAACTGAGAAGTTCTTTGCCATCAGCTGCTTTAGGGTGGCGATCTTTGGCGCCGTCGTCTGTTTTCCGCATGGGGAAGCAAATGCCTTCCGTCTCCGCGTCACTCTTGGTGCGCTTCAGCGTTCCATCTGGACCAGTTTATTGGTCATCCGAAATGCCCTTAGCTTAAACGGCATACCGGCATACGGATTGATCCTTCTCGGTCTGCTCAAAATGGAATGGGCCAAGCGCGTCCCTTCGCAGAGACCATATGTGTGGGTCAACGACAGCTAATGCTGAGGTCTTAACACTACACGCTCGCAATCGCTTTCACCTCTGATCTTAGCCTGCGCCCAGCACTACCGGGCACAGCGCCCCAGACCGCGATCCAGCGGTAGAATATTGGCGTCAGGAACAGGGTGAAAACTGTTGCGAACCCCAAGCCTCCGACGATCACCCACCCTACGGCAATACGGGCTTCAGCGCCTGCGCCGGACGTCAGGATCAGAGGCAGCCCACCGAACACGGTCGAAACCATCGTCATCATCACAGGCCGGATGCGCAGGCGCAAAGCGCTTCGGATGGCGCTGTCAATGTCTGCGCCAGCTTCGCGTAACTGATTGGCAAATTCGACGATCAGGATGCCGTTCTTGGCCATGACTCCGATCAGCATGACAAGACCGATCTGACTGTAGTAATTCAGCGAACCGCCGGTTATCGAAATCGCCATCAGCGCGGCGGCAAGACCGAAGGGCACAGTCATCATGATGACGACCGCGCTGGCGAAGCTTTCGAACTGGGCCGCGAGCACCAGAAGCACGACAATCAGTGCCAAGCCAAAGACAATATACATGCCGGCTTGGGAGTCATCGAGTGTCGCGGCTTCTCCGGTGAAGATGATGCCCATCCCGTCTGGCAGGACCTCTTCGGAAATCGCAAGCACGCGGTTCATTGCGGTCGACAGGTCTACCCCCTCGCCGAGGTTTGCCTGCAGTGACACAGACAAGGCACCGCCCAAGCGTTCAATCTGAGCATCGCCTACCACCATGTCGAGCGCTGCGACGGTAGAGAGCGGAACATAAGCGCCGCTGTCAAGGCGGATGGACATGGACGCAATATCGGAAGGATCGTTGATCGGCGCTCCGCCGGGAACAACATTGACATCGATTTCAACGTCGTCGGAAAAGACACTGACGGCAATGTTGCCTTGAACCATCGTGCGCACCAGACTGGTGACATCCACCGGGTTGAGCCCCATGTCCCCCGCGGCGCTGTCATCCACAGTCACTTCCAATTGTGCATTGACGCTGTTGTTGGACAGCTGCGGGTTCAGGAACGTCGCATCCTGTGACATCGCCGCGACAAGAGTGTCGGCAGCTTCGGTCATCTTCGCAAGATTGGTGCCGGTCACGGCAAAGCTCAGCCCGCCGCCCGCGCCACGAATGTTGAGGCTGTTGGTCGAACGTGCGCTGATCTGCACGCCGGGGACCGATGCGAGACGGCCACTGATCTGCGCAATCAGCTCTTGTTGCGTAAAGTCGCGTTCGGACCAATCCGGCAGGCGGACGACAATAGAGGCACTGGTGCCACCGCCGACGCCAACGATGCTCTGCACGGTCTCGATTTGCCCGCTCTCTTGGTACGGCGCAAGTATCTCTTCGACCAGCGAGACCTGCGTGTCGAGATAATCAATCGTCGTGTCCGACGCTCCGCGCGCCTGCACAACAAAGAACCCACGATCCTCGTCTGGCGTAACGGTAGAGGGCAGCACCGTCGCGGCCCCCATGGCGATCAAGGCAAAGCCGATGGCAACCGACAGAACCAGCAGGGGCGTGCGAATGGCGAAATCCATCATCCGGTCAAAGCTGCGCGCTAAGAGACCCGGCTTGGCTTGCTCGGTGTCTACCTGCGTCTTACCGGGGTCAAGAAGGGCTGACAGGACGGGCGCGAGGGTGAGCGCGGTGATCGACGACAAGGTAACCGCAAAGGCCAGCACAAAACCGAATTCAGAAAAGACGCCGCCAGCCTGGCCGGGCAGGAAGGAAATCGGGATGAAGACCGCCGCGAGCGTGGCTGTGGTCGAGATCACAGCGAAGAAAACCTCGTTCGTACCCGAACCGGCAGCGGCAAAAGCCCCCATGCCAGATTTGCGTTTGCGCACAATATTCTCGACCACGACGATGGCATCATCCACCACCATTCCTGTTGCTAGAACCAGCGCCAGAAGGCTGATCGTGTTAACGGAAAACCCCGTGAGCCAGATTGCGGCCAATGTGCCGATCAAGGCCACCGGGATCGTGACCGCCGGGATCAATGTTGCCCGCGGAGAGCGCAGGAACAGAAAGATCACGGCCACCACGATACCCGTTGCCATCAGGATGGATTTGACGACCTCGTTGATCGCCCCTTCAATAAAGATCCCGTCGTTCGATGTGACCAGCAGTTGGACACCTTCAGGAAGTTGAGCGCGCAATTCCTCGACAGCGACGCTTACGTCGCGTGAAATCTCCAGCGTGTTGCCCACCGACTGACGGGTGATATCGAGACCGATGGCGGTTTCGCCGTTCACGCGGGTATAGACGCTGGCGTCTTCCGGGATCAGTTGCACAAAGGCAATGTCGGCCACTTGGGTCGTTTCATTGATCGGCATATGGTTGATAGTCTCAACGGTGACGTCCTTGCTGCCGACCCGGAGCGAGAGGGTCTGGGACTTGCTTGAGAGCGACCCAAGGGCAGTGTCATCGCGCAGCTGTTCAAGCGCGGTAGAGACATCAAAGATGGTCAGCCCGCGGCTCAAGAGGGAAGGCAAATTTACCGCCACGCGGAACTCGTTGGCCCGGTCGCCGCGCAGGGTCACTTCGGCGATGCCGTCGATCAGGGAGAGGCGTTCGTAAACCGTGCCTTCCGCAAGTTGGGTCAGCGTGTCGAGGCTGGCATCGCCCAACAGCGCAAGGCGAATGATCGCGTCCGCGTTGCTGTCGCTTTTTCTGACGCTTGGGTCTTCAATATCGTCCGGCAAAGAGCGCAGAGCGCCCGATACGATCTCGCGCGCCTCATTGGCAGCTACGTTGACATCCGTGCCATCGGACAGATCAATGGTGATGCTGCTCGCCCCCGCACTCGAGGTGGATTCGATATAGGACATCCCTTCAAGCGCGCTTAACGCATCTTCGAGAACTTGGGTGACTTCGGTGTCTACCGTGCTCGGGACGGCGCCTTCGTAGGTGGTCTTGACCGAGAGCACAGGCCTGTCCACGTCCGGCATTTCGCGGATGTCGACGCTGGTGAACGCCGCAAGCCCGGCGATGATGATAAGCAGGTTCAGCACGATCCCGAAAATTGGCCGGGAAACAAAGATATCCGCAAAACCGGCTTTATGCGCTCTCTTCTCGAAGCTCATGCGCCTGGACCCTTACGTGCGCCAGCGACAGTGACCTGTGCGCCGTCACGCAGTTTCATCGCGCCCTCGGCCACGATCTGCGCGCCCAAGGGGGCATCGGCCTCAACCCAGACCCGATCGCCTTCGCGGTAACGTATGGTGACAGGAACGCGGCGAGTGCTGCCCTCCTCGGCGATCCATATGCCCGCGCCGCTGCGGTTCCATGTGATGGCTGTTGCAGGCACAACGGGTAAAGGATCGGTCTCTTCGGTCATGCGGATAGCAAAGGTCATGCCCGCCAGCAGCAACCCATCGGGGTTCTCGATTTTCGCTTGCACGGTCGCGCTGCGGGTCACGCTGTCGAGCCGACTGTCGAAAGCAGTAATCTCACCTTCAAAAATGCGCCCCGTATAGGTAGGCGTCGAGACAAGAACCTGCTTGCCTTCCGTCAAGAGGCCGATGGAGCGTTCCGGCACTTCGAATGTAGCGAGCAGGCTGCTGGTATCGTCAATCGTCACTATGGCATCCCCGCTCGATAAGCGGTCTCCCACGCTGACATCGGTGAGCCCCAATCGGCCAGAAATCGGTGCAACGATCGTGCGGTCGTTTAGCGCGACCTGCGCCAACCCCACATTGGCTTCAGCCAAACGCAACGCCACACGCGCCTCCGACAACGCCACATCGGTTACGACAGAACTGCCATTGCTGCGCAGCCCTTCATAGCGCGTGACAGTGGCCTGTACCTGATCGCGGTTCGCCTCGGCAATCTCAAGCGCAAACTGTTCCGTGCGGTCATCCAAACGCAAAAGGACATCTCCTTTTTCCACCATCCCATTGGCCTGGAGTGCCGTCTCAACCACTTCGCCCGCATCGCTCGCGGTTACTTCTGTGCGGTGCAGTGAGACAGCACTGCCAACGGTCCGCAGAACAAGCGTGTATTTGCGGGCCTCAAGAGACGTAAGAACGACCGTTGTCGCTCGGTTCTGCCCCCGCTGCCCTGCTCGCGCGTTCTGGGGCGCATCGGCTGTTTCTGTAGCACTGCCGCCCCTAAGTTGCGCGACCTGCTCGGGAACACCGAAAGCGATGCCATAAGCGCCTGCAATGATAGTGAGGGAGAGAATGGCGTAAAATATTCTTTTCAAAGTCTTCATGGCTCCTGAAAGGCGTTGTCGGAAGGGGTGATTTACCATTGTTCTCGCAGCTCCGTCTATTGCGTCAGATCGCCTTCTCGTCAGACGGGAGGTATGAGCCGAGCGCTATGATCAGTTGTGGGCGGCGAGAAATTTAGTTGTGAAAAGGTCCCTGCGATGCTTTTGCTTTTTGTGATACGGGTATCGAGACACATTCCGTCGCTCAGACATCATTTTTTGGGTCAAAGCGGGGGTTTTCTCTTGATAGGGGCAAAATTCGCGAATACCGATTTGAACAACGATAAGCGGTTGCCTTGAATGGCAGCTTTCGACCGATTCTGTGGAAAAACACCGTGTTTCTGGTGCAGAAAGTAGCATCCAAATGTGGGCGCGAGCGCCTTTCTTATCAGGCTTTGCGCGTTTGCTGCGGTGCAGGAAAGATCTTGGCTAGTTTGCAAAGGTTTTGGGCGGTTGCGGCGAGGAGGAATTCGTCATTTGCGCCGCATGGCCCGCGTAATCGCAACCTTCCCAACCCGAGGATGCGTTTGAGGTGGGCGAAGAGCATTTCGACCTT
>NZ_FOVP01000048.1 GCF_900115165.1 Roseovarius lutimaris
GACAAGCTGGCCTACATTCACCGCCACTGGGGCGGCCTGCAAACCTTCCTGGCGGACGGGCGCGTCGAGATCGACTCCAACAGCGTCGAAAATCTCATTCGCCCGATTGCCCTCAATCGAAAAAATGCATTATTCGCGGGTCACGATGAGGGCGGCCGGGCCTGGGGCCGCATCGCATCCCTGATCGAAACCGCAAAGATCAACGGCGTGGGGCCTTTCGCCTACCTGAAATCTACGCTCGAAGCGATCGCGGCAGGTCATCCCAAAAACCGCGTCGACGACCTGCTCCCCTGGAATTTTCAGCCGTCAAGCTGAAAGCCAAGTGCTGTCCAGCCGCCTCTTGCATCTTAACAGGGCTGCAAGCTGGTCGAAAAAGCAGGACCACCTCTGACGTCAGACAGGCTAAAATCGGCGATCTGTGATCCACGTCAAATTGAAACGAGATGATTATCCCACTTGAAATTCAGAAGGACGCTTCGCTTTTCTCTTAAATCGTTGGTGCACCGGATGTATCCCGTTCCGGCAGTCACGATAAATCCGCCTTCTCTCGAAGAGATGCCGCTGGCGTCGTTGAGCTCAATTTTCTCTTCAAGCGAACCGTTTTTTGCATCGTAAAGATGAACCAATCCGCCTCGGGGTGACGTCACTGCAATCATGCGATCATCACCGGAATAGGCGATACTGCCGATGTAGCCCTGCATCGCCTCAACTGCCTCTGTTCCGCATTCCAGGAGCGTCATCTCTTCTCCTCTTTTATGATGGCCCGCGAGGGTACTAACCGGTGCAGCCCCCTGCCACTGCATGCCAAAGGCAACCCGGCCTGACGATGAGATCGCCAGATGACGGATCGAATTCTTGTGTAGGTTTTCATGTAACGAGGCCAACTCCTGCACCTCGGCATTCGTAATATACGCCAGATTGGGGCGCATGGTGGGCAAGTTAAGCTTTGCCCGACCCGAACCGGGATGCGTATCAATCCCACCATTCGCCACCACCAATGTATCGGTGCCAGGCAACCTTTTTATGTCGTGCGGTCCGATCCCGCCGCTGTCAAACTCTGTCACGCGGGCATAGCCCGCCCTCGCATTCCAGACGCCGACGCGCCCGCGACCAGCCTCAAAGTCATTTTCGGTCGTAAACAGCCAGTCTCCATCAGCAGAAAAAGCACCGTGGCCATAAAAGTGGCGCCCTGGTGGTGCCGTCAGGGCGGCCAACCGATCCCCCGTCAAGCAATCAATCACCACCGCAAATGTGCCCGGTCTGCGGGCAAATGCCACCGCTTCGGGTCTGGTTGGGTGCGCGGCGGCGGCATGCCCCCGATCAGGCAACGGGATTTGGAACAAAACCTCAAGATCATAGCTGATCCCGCACAAGACATATGACCCATCGGGACGGGCCGCTGCCGACAGGTAAGAAGGTGCTCCTGCATCTGCCCAAGTGGGTACGGGGATCAGGCTTGCCGCCAAAAGACCACGCAGAAACTGGCGCCGATTGGTCGGCATATCAGTCTCCATCCAGTGCATTGAATCCGACGGCAACGCCCAAAGTTGGGCCAAGTTTGTTCAATACCAGCGCGTGAATCGCCTCGATTGACTGTTGAAGCACCTCAATCTTCAGGCGGCTTTGCGGCGCGGAAACACCGGCAAAGATGGGGTCATCCAAGGCCGCCAACCGGGTTAATGCCTGATCAAAACCGGTGTCGATGCCAGAATTCAGGGCATCGCTGCCCTGGCTCAAATGCAGGGCCAGATCACGCAGGGCTTCAAGGCTCAGGCCAACGTGACGGGCAGAGCGCCCTGACCGCCAGACTTCGGCGCGTGTCGGGCGGGGGCGGTCGAATGTACCGAGCGGTCTGCCAAGGCGTGTCTCGGCGGTGAATTGCAAACCTGCGGCCAGGGCCTTGAAGAGTGCCTGCAAAACTTCGACGTCGGAACGATATATACTCGTTGCTGATGGATGCATCAGGCGGTCCGCAAAGTCGGTTTTCCAGCCGTCAAGGATTGCGCTGGTTGTTCCTTTGATGTCCTTTGTGATGGTTCGGATTAACGTGCAACGATACATTTCGTTTTCAGTGCCGCTGAATGCGGGGTCATAAAGAAGAAACTCCAACGCATAGAACCCGCGTGCGGCAATGGATACCTGGGCGTAATCTGCGGGTGACGCGCCGATGGGATCCTGACTTGCAATCAGCGCACTCAGAGCGCGGGGCGTGGCACTGCGGGCATCAGGCCAAAACGCGAGTGCGAAGGCACGGTCATCTACCTCCGTCGGACCAAGCCGCAGATGACTGGCAGACACCCAGGCGTCAAATGCGGCGTTATAGGCTGTTCGCAGGTTGGGCGCATCCGGCGCACAGGTTTCCTGGGCGACCTTGGATAAGCGGGCTGACTGTTCGGCCAATTCTTCGAACCGAGGAAGGATATGCGCGTCCAGAATGCGCGCGACAACAGTCTCGTCCGCCATTGCAGTCAAGGGCATCAGCACGGCAAAAACGATCAATAAAGGGCGTCTCATAGGCTCTCCAAAAAGGCAATCAGCGCCTCCCGATCAGCGGTTGGCAGGGTCAAAACCGTATCCCGCGCGGCTTGTGCTTCTCCACCATGCCAAAGGATGGCTTCGAGCAGGGATCGTGCGCGTCCGTCATGCAGGAAATAACTGTGACCGCTGACCTGTTCTGTCAAACCAATACCCCACAACGGTGGCGTCCGCCATTCCTGTCCCGTCGCGCGCGCTTCGGGGCGGTTGTCGGCCAGACCCTCGCCCATGTCATGCAGCAACATGTCGGTATAGGGCCAGATCAGTTGAAAGCTCTGTTCGGGCTGATCCTCAAGCCGATGGGTGACAAAGCTGGGCGTGTGGCATGAGATGCAGCCGGTAGAATAGAACACCTCCTTGCCGTGCAACACTTGCGGGTCATCCGCGTTTCGGCGCTTTGGAACGCCGAGATTGCGGCTGTAGAAAGTCACCAGATCAAGCCCTTCCTGATCAATCTCATATGTGCGGTCGTCCTTGTCACCATGCGGGGCCGCACGGCAATCACCTTGTGCTTGAGTGCATTCCCCCCATGGGTCTGGGAAAAGCGGGTTGGAAATGCCTATGTCCCCGGCGAACGCCGCCGCCGATTGATGGCGTATCGTCGGCGCACCGGCCTTGAGGCCAAACCGGCCCAGCATCGGCATATCATATTCCACTGACCAGACGATGTTGGCGCGACCCGATATACCGTCACCATTGGCATCATCAGGATCAGCGCCCGCCAGAATATCAGCCGCCGGAATCGCCTCAAGCAATCCCAGACCGATCATTTGCGGGGCGACGCGCGGGCTTAGCATGGCGCCTTCGTGCAGCGGACCATAGCCAAGGTCCGCAGCCGTGTAGGTAGGGCTTCGCAGGCTTGCAGTTTCGCCATCCGCTAATGCGACCTCAACCTCCTCATAGTCGATCTGCAAGCGGTACTCTGCCGGATGCCCTGGCAGGCTAAAGTCCTGCAACTGAGAGCCATAGGTCGGGTCCGAGACCGTTGCGAGATAGTCTTCGATCTCGGCCATGTTATCTTCGACCGTGCCAGGGATCGAGATTCGCAGGAACATTGAGATGGCGTTGTCATCCGGGCCTTCGGGCGGATGGCCGCGACCGTCCTTCAAATGGCACCGCTGACAGGACCGCGCATTGTAAAGCGGCCCCAACCCATCTGACGCCAGCGTTGACGAGGGGCTTGAAACCCAGAGCTTGCGGAAAAACCCGTTGCCAACCTTGAAATTCAACTCGTCCTCGAACGAGATATTGCCTGAAGGCTCTGAAAAGGCATCCGCATTGGGCCGCACCCGCACGGTTGCTGCCCCTGCCGACATTTCCTCAAACGGCGCGGAGACGGAGAAATCCGTCGCGGGGGCCGTCACCTTGGCGATCCGCGCGGCCTCGTCTTTGGTGCGGGAAATGATGTTCAGATGTGGTTCATCATGCGGGCCAGAGATGGCGGGCCCGGATATCAGCCCCGCCACAACTGTGCAAACAAGGCTACTCGGCTTCATCCATTTTCGACGCGTTAAGCAGGGCATATTTTTCTTCACCGAGTTTTTCCACCAAGTCCAATTGCGTCTCCAGAAAGTCGATGTGACCTTCTTCGTCTGTCATCAGTTCCTCGAACAAGTTTTTGCTCACAAAATCGGCAACCGATTCACAATGCTGACGCGCTTCGGAGTAAAGCGTGCGCGCCTCGTGTTCCGCCGCCAGATCACATTCCAGCGTTTCTTTGGGCGTCTGGCCAATACGCAGTGCATCCAGCTTTTGCAGGTTCGGATGCCCCCCAAGAAACAGGATGCGGGCGATCAATTTGTCGGCGTGGTGCATCTCTTCGATGCTTTCTTCGCGGGATTTTTTGGCCATATGGCCCAATCCCCAATCTTCTTGCAGACGGTAGTGCAGCCAATATTGGCTCACAGCCGTCAATTCACTGCGCAGGGCCGCGTTGAGGTATTCAACTACTTTCTTGTCGCCGGTCATGTTTGGTTTCCTGTGTTGTTCCGCGCTTCATATTGCGGAGTTGCATGGGGACTTCGAGATTATCATTTTTGCGCATTGCTTCCAGAAAGAGCGGCATGCATCCGCCACAATCCGCCGCCTTGCCAAGCGCGCGATAGACCTTGCCGGGGGTGATGAGGGCCGTGGTATCAGCGGCCCTCATCCAATTGATCGCGGCATCAATGTCGTGATTGGTGATGTTCTGACAATGGCAAACGATCATCGTTTTCTCCTTAGAATTCGTAGGCCACCAAGGTGCCAAAGGTATGGCTTTGGTCGCCGCCCTCATCGCCATAACGATAGGCCGCTGCCAAGGTCAGACCATCCATTAACTGAAATTCAGCCGTTGCAGTGGCCAGATGGTCTGCCGTTCCGCCTTCTATATCGCGATGAGAATATACGCTCGACAACGAGAGCCGATCGGTGATCGGCACGGAGCCACCAAGGGTTGCATAGGTCGCGGAGTTTCGGGTTCCGTCATAATGGTCAAAATATGCGACCTCCCCAAGCAACTCGAAACCGCCAAAATCACGGGTTAAACCAAACACGCCACCAACCTGATCCTTGGCATCCCCACGCCCTGCCTGCTGGCTTTGAACGCCCAGGTTATAGTTTGTGCCAGAGATTTCCCCCGTGAGCGCCACGTTGATTGACTCTGGGCTGTTGGTGTTTGAAACGCCGCCATCCCGCCTTCTCAATTTCCCGCGTTCCTCACCCAGACTATCGCTTAAAAAGGTACGGTCTGCCGTAAACAATGAAACCGCCAGCTCGTGCTCGCCGCCAGCGGCCGTAAACGGTACGATTAGCGTACCGCCCAGCTTTTCGGTGATTTCATAATCCTCGGCAAAATCCACGCCGTAGATCCCCGGTGCGGCATCCCATGCCGTACCGAATGACGGGTTGAACTTACCCAAGACAGCCGCCACCGGGCCAAGGTTTGTATAGAGATAGACCTCTTCTGCATAAAGGCCCAGATCTTCGAAAAACCGGTCATTCACCGCGTCTATGATCGGCTCCAGCACCAAGGACGTGTTGAGCGAGACGTTTGGTGTGAACCCGTAAGAAAGCGCCGCCTCAATGGTCGGGAACGTGTCGTTCAACTCTGCGGCTTTGTCATCGCTGTCAAAAATATAGTCGTTCTCAACCTCGATCGAAAACTCGGCAGAGAAGCCGGTATTTGCCTCTTCAGCCTGTTCAAGCACATCCTCGCCGGTGATTTCATATGCGTCCTGCGCAACAGCGGCACCACTCATCAGGGCGACAATAGCTGCGGAAGATATTAGTGTTTTTTGCATTCGTTCGTCTCTATTTTATATTTGTTTTCAGATGTTAGACGTAGGTTTATTGAAAAACTGCTTCGGGCTGATCAAGGCTGTCAGAGCCCTCGAATTCGATCCCGTCCAGCCCAAGGGCGGTGACAACACGCTCAATCGAGCGGGTCTGATCAATCAACCCATTCACCCCGCCCATCACCAGAGCCTCACCACCGGCATTGCCGCGCTCCAGCATCTGGTCATAGGCAAAGCCGGCTTCGGCGGCGCTTTTGATCCGGCCAAGTGCCATCATTGTCGACGATAGCTTGGCCTGCATTTCACCATCCAGATCAGCATCAGTTTCGGCAACCAGATCGGCGAGGGACGCGCCGGACACAAGACTGCCATCAATGCGGACATATTCGCCCAGATAGGCAGTCTGGATCCCCAACCCATCGTAGTAATGGCTGTTGTGGGTATTGTCGGAAAAACAGTCATGCTCTTCTTCGGGATCATTCAGCATCAGGCCAAGGCGCATGCGCTCGCCCGCCTGTTCGCCATAGGAAAGCGAGCCCATCCCGGTCAGAATTGCCGATATCCCCTTATTTTCGTCTGCGAATAGGTCGGTGCGGGCCTCACCCCCATCCTGCCATTGCGCGGTCATCCATTGCAGATCTGACACCAAAAGATCGGTGGCAGCCGTCAGGTACGCCGCGCGGCGGTCGCAGTTCCCGCCTGTGCAGGCCTCACCACTGGCATAATCAGTCCAGGGGCGATTGCCGGCACCCGGGGCATGACCGTTCAGATCCTGACCCCAGAGAAGAAATTCGATGGCGTGGTATCCAGTGGCGACATTGGCCTCGATTCCGTCGGCCTCGTGCAACGTTTCTGCCAGCAATTCAGGCGTGATATGGCTGGCATCCACGGTCTTACCCGATAGTTCAAATTTCGGATTTGCCACAATATTCAATACAGCATAGTCATTTTCATCCGACGGCCCGCCATAGGCCGCATCTACATAGTCAATGAGACCCTCATCCAGCGGCCAGGCGTTCACCTTGCCTTCCCAGTCATCAACGATGGCGTTGCCAAAACGGTAAACTTCGGTTTGCTGGTAAGGCACGCGCGCCGCCAACCATGCTGATTTGGCGGCTTGGAGGTTTTCCGCCGAGGGGTCGGCAATCAATGCCGTAACCGCAGCTTGCAAACGTTCAGCCGTTATCAAACTGTCCTCGTATTTGGCCGCCGCGATATCAGCATAAGTCGTCAACACCTCGGATGTTTCTACTGCGAACACGGGCGTGGCCATGGTCAGTCCAAGTGCGGTTGTCAAAAGATATGTTCGTTTCATCGTTCGATTCCTTCAGTGAAGCACTGTTGTTGGTGTGGGAAAGGCGGCAATCTCGCGCGGGGCGCGCAATTGCATACGGCTCAGCGCCAGCCCAAAATCTGCCGCCAAGGCTGTTACTTGCGGGGCGACATCAGGCCGCACCAGCAGAGTGGCAATCATCATCGCGTCTTCACGCGCTCCGGTCGCTGCAGCGGCCACGAAATTGGCAAAACAGGATTCGTCCGACCCCAGACATTTGCACGCCACCGAATGCCGCATCAAAGGCCTGCGGCAGTGTCGCGCGCAAAGGCGGCACAGCTCTTCAAAGGTTTGCACAGCACGCCGTCCACTCGTTGTGCCGAGTGCGGTGGCAAAATCGTTCCAGACCTGCGCCTGCGCATCGGGACCATCGCCCCACAGGCGCAAATAGATCACCGAGGCCGCTTCGATGCTACCCAGTTCGTTGATAAAGCCAACCGGCGCACTGCCGCGTTTATTCTCTGCGCTGTTCATTTTGTCAGGATCAGCTTGCCTGCGCGCGTGATGCGCAGCGTATAGGTTTGATCGCCCAATACGATATGGGCCAACTCGCCCCCTTTGGTCAGGTCCTGAGCTGAATAGCTTGGAAGCACAGTAGCGGGGGTTTCTTTAGGTGGTGCTGAATGGAATGACATCACGCGCGCCCTCCCGCTTGACTGGTCCGGGCAAGCAGCCACTCGGCTGTGAAACCCTCCATGGCGTTGTCAGTGCAAAGCAGCTCCAGTATCCTGGCGCGTTCGAATGTCGCGGTAAGTTCATTGTGGCAAGGATACTTTGGGGTCTCGGCGTTTTTTAACATTCGGGAAGTCCTCACATCTAATACGTGTCGGGCTTGCCCATCTTAGATTCGGGGTGGCTTGACGATGCATTATATCTGAGTGTAATTGTCGGACATGTCAATCCGACAATTACACTCAGGTTTAATTTCTTTTGCAGTCAGATGATGGCGGTCAAAAACGGCCATTGGAAATAACGTCACCTGACGATCCAGACACCGCGCCGCCCCGACCCATAGCCAGTTGTTCGCCAAACAGCCGTTTCAACGGGTCTGCGGTTGACACGCCTGTCGCGCTCCAATGCTGTGTGCTGCGTTTGTGCGGGGCCGGGTTGGTCATGGCAATATGTGGCACGATCTGCTCCGGCGAGAGGATCACGATATCGGGGATTTCCCCCAGTTTTACCATCCGCGCGATATAGCTGGCCACAGCACGCGTCATCAAGCCTGGCCCGGTTTTCATCCAGGTGCTTTCGTTTGAGCGCATCAACAGCGCCTGTCGGGCCGCCTTCGCTGCGAACACGATGGCGGGATGCTGGGCGCGGGCCGCAAGAAAATTGTTGCCAATGACACCGCCAAAGGGCTCGTTATAGACCACCATTCCGGTATCGCGATGCACCAGCCCCGCCAGATCCTTTTGCAGGACGTCATCTGCATCGGCATAGATGCCGCCATCACGGGCCAAAACGCACAGACGCAGGAAATCTGATTCTTCCGCCACATTATTGGCCATCAAAAAGGCCTGCACCCATTTGGGGCCAAATTCGGCGCGCAGATGCTGCAAGGCCATTTGCCGATTGTACAATCTGTGCTGGAAGCCGGAAACATTGGCCCAACTGGCGATCATGGCCTGGATCCCCTCGGGGACATCCGGGGTGTTCCAGTATTGAATGA
>NZ_FOVP01000047.1 GCF_900115165.1 Roseovarius lutimaris
TTGTCGGTCACGACATGTTCGGGCCGACCATAGCGTTTCATCAATTTCCTGAGGAATTTCAACGCGGCCTTACGATCGCGCCGCTTTGAAACAAAGGCGTCCAGCACTTCGCCCTCGTGATCGACAGCGCGCCACATGTAGTGGGTCTCGCCATTGATTTTGACGAACACCTCGGCCAGATGCCATTGCCAGTTCGACCAGGCCCGCATTCGCTGAATTCGGCAGCGTCGGATTTCTGAGGCGAATTTCGGGCCAAACCTGTTCCACCAAAAGCGGACGGATTCATGGCTGACGTCTATGCCGCGTTCGTGGAGCAGGTCCTCGACGTTGCGCAGCGATAGCGGAAAACGCACGCACATCATGACCGCCCGGCGGATGATCTCAAGGCTGGTTTTGAAGTACTTGAAAAGGGTCACGTTTTTCCATGGGCGCAGCGTAGGGCAGCGGATAACCGATCTCAACTCAGGTTGCTCTGACACCGCCCTCCTATAGCATATGGCCGAATATGGCCGATCAAGATACCTCAAAAAACCCAATGATTTGGAGGTGTCCGTAAGTCGTGTTGGCTCGGCTGTCGCGGTCGAAAATTCCCATTTTTTCCACATGTCCTTTCGGAAGTGATCCAATATGCCTTTTGCAGGTCAACTAACGGCCGACTGTAGAAAGGAAGCACCATGACAAAGCACGAACGCGACAATCACGCAAACCAGATGAACCCGAATAGCGATGCCTACTGGCAGTCGCGAGGCTTCGACGAACGGCCGGAAGATTTTGAGGATATCGACGAAACCGGGAAGTTCGAAATCTAATTATGCAAGTCTTGGCCCGGCATCCAGTCGGGCCAAGAAAGACTCCAGAGCGAACTGGAATGGTAAGCGGGGATCTGATACATTGCTCATCTTCTCAAGCCGCTTGTAAGCGCGCGTGATCACCATGCACAAAATCAATCCGACATAACGCCGCTTCGCCTCGTCACCCGGGAGATCCCGGTGCAACGGTTTGAGAGCGGCTTCGATGACATGCTGGGGTGGGACGCGGCCTCCGACGAGTTGACGCTGGATGTCGCGTCGTTTGTTCTCTCCGGGTCCGAAGGCAATGCTGATTGCTTGGGTCTGTCGCAAACCGGACGCCTTCAAAGCGTTTGAAAGAGCAAGAGCATAACTCATTTCCGGCCGAACCTGCCCATTTTCTGAACTGAGAAGCTTCGGCAGGAGGTCAAGTGACTCCCCGGCTGTTCCGTTCTTTTCGACCATCTCATGGGTGTATCCGAGAACAAGAGAGGCGAGTCCGAAGGTCTCGAAAAAGGCCTGTCCGGCCTGGACGTTCTTTGCCTCAGAGAAAAGTTCGGCTGCGGTTTCGAAAAAATTGCAGGATGCTCCTTCCGGGACCGAACTGATTTCTTTAGCTAATGCCGACGGACCGCGCTCGTCGTAAATATTGTGCATTTTCTCCGAGCTGAGCGCCATCTCCTGCAATGCCAACGCCGTCTTCGGGGCAGCGGGTTCGAGGACGGATGCGAGACCTTTCCAAAGAAACAGCGAGCGCGCATGTCGACTTTCCTCCGAAGGAAGCAGGGCTACCTGTTCACCCACAAGCTCTCGGGCTTTTTGCTGCATCTCGTCGTATAGGTCAGTCTCGGCATGCAGATAGTCGACGACCCCAAGGAAAAGGCGTCCCAAGCGCTGATTTGAAACCGGCTTGCCCGCCAGCATATCCCCCAGCGTCTTACGGTTTGCATCGCTGGGCGTAGCGATGCGAGGCCCGAGAAGTAAACCGCTGACGGAGGACGTCCCCGACAGCTTGGCAAAGATTTCGATGTTAACCAGTAGCATGCAGAGCTTGGTATCGCATTTTGATAATTTGGGTCAACACGATCTGCGGATAGGGCAAGTCGGACAGTCGGGCAGGGGGGGGCTGGTTCGACTGTCCGACCATCCGACCGACTATATTGGGGTCACAGAACCAAATCGGCGGAGCGGGAAGAAGCCGCGGAGCTTGGAAATCTCACATCAAAGGCGCTTCTGCCAATAGTGCCGACCACACTGTCGATTGGTTTAGATCTACTCAATGTTGCGTCGCTCGCGCCAGCATATCATCCGTGTCCAGTTTAAGCGCTGACCGCCAAAGGGATGTCTTAAAGCACATGCGAGCAGACCGCCCCGCTTCATCCACATCATGCACGGAGATCAGGCCCGACCATTCGAGAGGCTTGAGGACGCAATGAGAGAATGCAGAAATTTCACGCCAACCGGCGTTGGCCCCGTCAGTGCCTTCCCCATAAAAAGCACCATAAAGGTTGCGCTCGCTTGCACCGTTCTCGACTTCGACGTTGATTACGTTAAGCCAGACATCCCAATTGCCAAAGGGGCGATCATCGAACCTTCCATTGGAGGCGTGGTCAACATTCAGAATGTAGAAGGGGATCAGTTCATGAAAGAGCGCACCGAGTGCCTGTGAGAACTCCTTGCCCCTCTTGGTCAACCTGAATTCGCCCTTGTAATGGCGCCCGAGCTTTAGAGCGACCAATAGGAAATGAAGCAGTTCAAGCGGCGGGAAGTCATACTCGTTGAGGACTTTATTGTATCGGAACAGCTCTTCATAGCTACGGCCAGGCCAATCGAAATGCTCCGCCGCCCAGTGGACGAAAGAGCGCTTGAACGCCTTTGTCTTGGTCAGCGCGATCGCACCCTCGTCAGCCGCATATGTCAAAGTCAGACGTGCCGCGCGCAGCAGCGGCGAAAAGGACAGGTCAGGATGGTCATCGGGAAGCTGGGCGAACTCAATCATACGAACTTGTTGGCACGCCACCGCGAGAAACGCCAGATGCGTTATCCTCCACAAATATTATTCATGGCAGCCAGGTATGTGGTCGGACCACGGTCTACCGCGCCTTTCAATTCCTCTAAGTATATTGCACGATAGAGAAATGGATACTCGCTTCCTACTCGCACTAATCTTACTATTTGCGGCACCGACGCTTTTGGCGCAGATAGATACCTCAGCAGCTGCGATCTCCGGCGTCGCGACAGTTTCCGATGGCGACACTGTTAAGGTTCAGGACGTCAAATTCGGTTAAACGGCATCGATGCACCAGAAACCGATCAAGTTTGTCTCGATGGTGCTGGTAAAAATTATCGCTGTGGAATTTTGGCGCGCGATGCTTTGATCCGCCTCATCGGAGGTAAGCCGCTTACCTGCTCCGGTAAAGAAGTTGACGCCTATGGAAGGCGGCTCATGACTTGCTTTGTCGACGGCTCCGACATCAACGCGGCAATGGTATCTGGCGGTTGGGCGCTTGCCTTCCGGCGCTATTCCGATGTTTACGCCGACCAAGAGCAGGAATCGCAGCGGCGCCAAGCAGGGCTGTGGTCGGGTGCATTCATTGCACTGTGGGACTGGCGCAAGCGAAATCAGCAAACTGAAATCCTTGGGGCTTTGACCGTCCCTCTAGATGCCCAGAATCGGCTTGTGCCGCGGCCGTTCGCATCGGCAAGCTCCAGGACTGGCTGTCGGATTAAGGGCAATATCAGCGGAAATGGCGTCCACATCTATCACCTGCCAGGTCAGCGGGATTACGACAAAACGCGTATCACAGAGAGAAAGGGCGAAAGATGGTTCTGCACGGAAGATGCAGCGCAGGCGGCAGGCTGGCGGCGCGCCCGGAATTAGCGCATTGGCAAACTGGCATTTGCGGATCACGCTCGCCCACTGTTGTCGTTTCTTATGAAACGACGCATGCTGGGTCCGAAGAACTGTGGAGAGTAGAGTGGCAGCGCTTGCAGAGAGAACAGCCTATTCGTATCGAGAGGATCCAGCCGTTCCTGCCTTCGACGACAGTGGTCAAATAGCGGTCATGGACGGCGACTGCGCACTTTGCTCCTGGGGTGCGCGCACAATCGCGAAACTGGATAAAGCTGGGACGTTCCGCCTCTGCCCCGCCCAGTCGAAAACCGGCGATGCTCTCGTGCGTCATTACGGACTGGACCCGGTGGACCCTGAGACCTGGCTCTTTATCGAAGACGGGCAAGCATGGTCCGGTATGGAAGCGATCATCCGGATTGGCGAGCGCTTGGGCGGTGCAGCAAGGCTCGCCAGCCTGTTACGCGTTCTCCCGCGAGGGCTCCGCGAATGGATATATCGCCGTATAGCGCACAATCGGTATCGCTTCGGCAAGTCCGACATGTGCGCTACGCCCGACGATAAGCTGCGCCGAAGGCTGATGACCTGAGCATCCCGGGCGATCTACGCCAAGCGTTCAAAGGACCACGCTCGGCCCTAAGCGGCCCTTTATCGCAAGTGGAGCGAACGACCGCTTAACCGCGCTGCTTGTCGTTCTGATCTCTTCTGGAAACCCTTTCAGCCCCCTTGACCTCTTCGAATACCAGTTCAGGCACAACGACTTCCCAATTAGCTCGTTTCAGCACGTGATGAAAACGCTCATCAGCATCTTCTTTGCGCCAATGTATTATGGCCGCAATCTCGCCGGTGACGAATTTCGTGCCGATCGGTGGCGCGAATGCTTTCGACATCCGCCCGAGGGCACGCCCTTGAACATCCTCGATCTGCCAGCGATCCCCGACACTGGAGAGCCTGACTGGCGCGCCGACCTGAGCTTCAGCGATCGCGTTATGAACAACGTGCCGATCACCTTGGCGTCCTGCGAATGACAGGTCGACCATCTTCATTTCGGGCGATTGAAAGAACCGGCGTGGGCCGGGGACTGTCGCTAAGTCGGGCACCACGTGCCGCTTGACAACGGAAGGCGACGCGGTGGGAAGATATTCGTGATTGTCGTTGCTCATAACGATCAAATTGCGTCGCGCGCGTGTCATGGCGACATAGAACAGTCGCCTCGGCGCATCCTGATCTTCGTTTCTCGAGGGCCGTTCCCAGCCGCCGTCCATGATCACGACATCGTCGAATTCGAGGCCCTTGGCGCGGTGCGCGGTCAACAGTCTGAGACCGCGCTGCTCGCCCCATGAATCCTTCGACCATTCAGCAAACCATTCGATCACGTCAGGGGTCGGGAGCGCTTTGCCGTCAACTTCGCGTGCAAGCTGGCCAAGTCCCTCGCCGATCCGGTTGGTCCAACGGCTTGCGGGTATTGCGTTCAGGGTTTCGGTCAGGTCGCCCACGCTGACCATGGCCCCATGCCTCGCGCGCAGGCTGTCGATAAACCCCTGCATCTCTCGGGTGCGCCATAAACTTGGCAGATTCTCGTTTGCCATTTCGACGGGAATTCCGTGGGCTTCGGCGAAGTCGCGGACCGGGAAAAGCTTGCGCCAATCACGAGAAATGATTGCCGCTCCCCTCCAGCTCCAATCCGGGATCAGTTTTGACAGGCGGATCATCTCGTTGATCGCCGCAAGGGCCTGAGCGTCATTCCCAGGCGGGCAGCCAAGGATTTGGACCCGCCCCTGAGCAACCGGGTCGAGGCCTTCCATGATACCCCCGTCCGAGTCCTTTTGCCGCGATTGGTCGACGGTAATTCCATGCCCTGTTTTCATACGTTCCTGAGATCCTTCGATCACGGCGTTCGCTGCGTTGATGATGTTCTTCGACGAGCGGTAATTATCGGTCAGAAAGACTGGCTTGGCTGAATATTCCTGTTCGAATTGCCGAATGTGGCGCACTGATGCCCCGGCGAAAGCGTAGATATTCTGGTCGTCGTCGCCGACCGCGAACAGGCTGATCCGTTGATCGGGGTCATCGATGCTGCGACCGGCCACCGCAGCGATCAAAGCGTATTCTTCTGGGCCGACGTCCTGATATTCGTCCACGAGAATCCAGCGAAACCCCTGAATCAATGTTTCTCGCAAGGCTTCGGCTTCTACTTTTTCCAGCCCGTCGCCACGCAAGAGGCGTGCCGCATCGGTCAGAAGCGTCTTGAAATCGGGCTCATCGGCCTCTGCCCGTCCGGCGAAACTCGCGCCAACCAACCGCATGGCCAAGGCATGGATGGTTAGAACCGTTACGAAGCGAGCATCTTCGCCAATCAGTCGACGCAAGCGCTCCCGGATCTCGGCGGCCGCGTGACGATTGTAGGCGAGCACCAGTATACCGTTTGGATCTTCGCGCTTGATCCTGACCAGATAGGCGACACGATGGACCAGCACGCGTGTCTTACCCGATCCCGGCCCCGCGAGCACAAGCACATTGGTCTGTTCGCGGTCGTCGCGCACGATCTGCTCTTGTGTCGAATTCCCCAGATTGTCGACGATCTCGGCATAGGACTGGGGCGTTGCCTGCCGTCTCAATTCAGAAATTTTGCCCGGCATCCAAGCTTTCATGAAGTCAGACTGCTCCATTGCGAAATAATCATGCGCGAGCCGCACGGCCTGATCGATTTCGTCGATGCCTTTGGTGGCATAAGCCGCCATCACGTGGGTCTGGACGGTCTGTTCGCTGTAGTGATCTTCGAGCGGTGCGAAATGCTGGGTGGTAAAGCCGCCGCCTTTCGGATTGATGTGCAATGTCATGGCCGAGCGGAACACGGACAATCCCTTGCCCAGAGTCACCACCTGCTGTTCGTGCAGCCACAGAAGCGCCCGGTCCATCAGCTTTGCCGGGTCATTGACAGATGCCCGCAACAGCGCATCGCTGTTGATCGCTGCAAGAAGGTCGCCAAGCGTGGTCTCGACAGGAAGATCTTTCCCACGCAGGCCGGCCTGAACCTTGTCGATCAAGTGTGAAACCAACCGCTCCGCCGCCTGCCTGCGAAGCTGAGCGGTTTGCTCGATTACCGCCCATGATCTTTGCATTCGCACCATGAGACTGCCTCTGGAAACCTTGCGCAGGCCGATATTGCCTTTGCCGCCATCCATGTCGCGGCCATCCTGCGCAATCCCACGGAGCAACCCCTCGACAACATCGGGCCGCACGGAGGCGTGTCCCTGCTCCCGGAGGGCCTGTGCCACTGAGGCCAGATGGCAGGGCCAAGCCTCGTCGATGTCCGCGTCTGGCGCTTGCTCTCTCAGGGTCGCGATCAGGTCCGCTTCCAACCGAGATGCCGCCTCGAACCGTTTCGGTGAGGCATTCTCGACGCGCAGATGCACGAAGATGGTGATGTTTGTATCATCTTTTGCGATCCCCAGGGCCTCGAGATCCGCCAAGGCCTTGCGCACGCCCGACACCGTTAGCCCACTGACCCCGCAAAGCTCGTCCGTGGTGATGCCCTCTTCTTGCGGCGCGTTGATGATATGCTGCACGATGGCGGCCAGATCCTCGCGCCGCCGCTGGGTGATCTCGGCGGATGCAAGGATCTCGCGGGCCTCTTGCATGCTCCTTATCCGGAGCGAGGCGGGAAATACCTGCACCCGGTTTTCCTCACGGTTCAGAAGGTGCGCCTCTTCCAGCCAGGCGACGGCCGTCTTTACCCGCGTATCGTCGGTATTGCTGTCTCGCTGGAAATCCCGGTCTTTCTCCTCGTGAACAATTTCCCCCGGTGTAGCAACGATCTCACCGCCTTTTCTGGTCCGAGTATCAAGGCGCCGAAGCGCCTTCAGGATCGCGCCGATTTCATACCGCGCGAGTCGAGACCGCGCGCTCAAGCTGAACTGACGATCGACGTCTTCTGTATTATACAGAAGGACGCAGCTTGCAGGATCACGGTCTCGCCCGGCGCGACCTGCCTCTTGCAAGTAGTTTTCCAGCGACCCAGGCACGTCACCATGAACCACCAGACGGATGTCCGGCTTGTCGACCCCCATCCCAAAGGCGTTGGTAGCCGCGATCACGCGCAGATTGCCAACGCGGAAGTCCTCTTGGATCTCACGCTTTTCATCGGCGCTAAGGCCCGCATGATACCGCTCGGCGGCGATGCCCTGTTGTTTCAGAAACTGCGCCACACGCTCGGTGGCGTTTCGGGTCGCACAATAGACGACTGCGCCCGAGACGCCCTCGCGCGGAAGCTGGGTCTCGATCGTGTCGAGGATATCCGTCATCTTGGTTGCCCGCTGGGTTGGCAGAACCTGGAAGCTCAGGTTCGACCGCGATGCGCCACCGTCGATTAACGCCAGCTCGGCCCCCAACCGCTCTTTGAAATGACTGCGAATGTCCTGCACTACATCCGGCTTTGCCGTTGCGGTCAAGCATAGCACCGGAGCCGGTTCGCAGCCTGAGCTTTCCTTAATAAACCGCGAAACGTAGCGATAGTCGGGTCGGAAATCGTGCCCCCATTTGGACACGCAGTGCGCCTCGTCCAGCACCCACAGCCCCACTTCGCGCTGTGCCAGAACGGACCGAACTGTTGTGCTGCGCAGTTGTTCGGGCGAAATCAGCAGGATCGCAGCTTCCCCAAGCCGCACCTTGTCGAGCGCATCCTGACGCTCGGGCAAAGACAATAGCCCGTTAATCGTAACCGCCGAGGAAATTCCGGCCCGCACCAAGCCCTGAACCTGGTCCGCCATCAGCGCCACAAGCGGCGATATAACGACGGTTAAGGCCCCGGTCTTGTCGAACCGAGACAGCGCGGGGATCTGATAGCAGATGGATTTGCCCGTGCCCGTCGGCAGGATGCCCAACAGGTGGTCGCCTTCCATGGCCGCCGCCACGATCTTTTCCTGAAGCGGGCGTCCGTTTTCGTCGACCGGTTCCGGGCGGAAACTTGGAAAGCCGAACCAGCGTTCGAGTGCACGGGTGGGATCGTTGTGCTCCGCGCAATAGGCACAGTGCGGATCACGACAATTCGTGTCCCTCAGGTCTTTGACGAGCCGGGCTGCGTCACGGAACTGCGCCCGCACCCAAGGCGGCATGACAGAATCCCCACCAGCGACCGAAATCCAGGCAAGGGCATATGCCATCGGCCAGCCCAGCTTGGTGTCCGAGAGCTGCTCGAGCACAGCGTCCACCTGCGCGCCGCAGGCCGCCTCGTTTAGCATCATCTGAATGGCCCGGTGCGCTTCCTCGTCAGTCGGGATGGACGCCCCGCGCACATCGCTGAACAACCGATCAAAGCCGTTGCTACCGGGCCCTCGGCAGCAAAGCCAGTGATAGGCCATCATCGTCTCCGGCGACAACATGTTCAGCAATACGAAGGCGTCGATCTGGTTGCGAAGGACCTTGAACACAAGACGCGCGTCGAACTCGGGATCGTTGACGTGACCACTTTGAAGCCGCCCATCGTGGTAGTGTTTGACCAGATGGTGATAGGGATTGCGCGGAAAAGCCAAGGGGTTTAGCCAAAGCGTGTCAATCGCTCCGTCCGCGAGCCTTGCGAATCGCGGCGACACCGCCATGAGATGCGGCAAGTCATGGCGGAGAATATTGTGCCCAATGACATGCGCGAAGCCCGCGCAGAACAAGTCGAGTTTTTCAAGTGCGGCTCTCGGGTCACCTTTCCGATGAACGATTCCCCCTCCTTCACCTTCCGGCACGGCGGCAAAGGCGAATATCCGGGCTTCTTTGGGATCGACTTCCAGATCAATCGACAGACAGCGCGACAAGATTTCGGAATGGTCCCGCGGTGTTTGAATACCGATATTACCCGCCGGGTCAGCCTCTGATTTCTCAGGTTGCTGTGGCCGGGCGCGGGCAAGGGTTTTCGCTATGCCTCGAGAAATTATGTTTTTCATACTGGCAGGTTAGTATTCATTTCCAAAGAGCGGAACCATCGGTAGCCATTTGATCAAAGATATTCTCTCAATGCCATGCCAGATTTGCCAGGTGGGGCCGCTTCTCTCGTCTCAAAGCCTCGGCTATCTATCGCTTCAGCATAGAGGATGTATTTCCCGAAATATTACCTCGAGTGTTATCCGTCGCTGCTAACGGGAGCACGGTCTCGTCCCAGAGATACCTGTCAGAGCGCTGTCACGTCACCGTATATCTTGCGGAGGTGCTCGTCTGACATGTCGAGGATCGGCTCATACATGAAGGAGTTAAGGTGGATGTTCTCCGGTGTCATGAGGACAACACGATCCATGGTCGGGATGGCGACATCTCCGGGGAAATCGTGGCGAAAGCGCTTCAGGAGCTCCGTCGTCTGATTGCCGGCTATGTCTCCCGGCAGGCTCGGGTCATTGATCCGCCCCAACATATACTGCTCTGCCCGTAGCCGTGTCGCTATCGAGAGGACAATCTTGTTCTCAAAGTTGGCTGCATCGCCGTCTTGGAGGCAGCCGTCAGCCTCTTGGTAGACCAAGTCCAGAACGGAACCTCCGGACGGTGCCGCGGTCAACTCGGCCCCCAGCATCCGCTCCATCAACTCGTCCAGCAGTTCCTTGGAAATTGTCATCGTCCTTGCTCCTCTCAGGAAGCATGGACCAGATCCCAGTTACACAGAAGACCGGACACTCTCGCCGTTCGGTGCGTATAGCGCGACAGCATTGCAATTCTTGAAGTTGAAAGCGTGCTCCAACTTCCGAATTCCGTAACAATACTCCAGATCCAGTTTCAGTGCGTGCATGAATCGCCCCATCATTATATCTCTTGAGGTTGTAGCGGTAATCGTCTCGTTTGGCCAAGAGGATCGCACTAAAAAGCCCCAACCTGGCAAGTCGGCGGCAGATCACTGGTGACCGGATCAGCTTCTGTGCCTTGGCTCGGCAAATCGGTATAGCTGCCATTCCTTCATGCGCCGCATGGTTTCCATACAGCCTCCAGGCACTTGCATGTAAGAGATACCAACTCCTGCCTTTGGCGTGCCCCCGTCGGGTGGTCCAGGTTAATTGTTAGTGCATTGTGGGCCTCTGGTCTATCGGAACGATGCTTTCTGGCGCGGGCGGTCGATGACCTAATGCGCTGTGCGGCCTGACGGTGTTGTAGTGGATTCGCCATTGCTCGATCAGTATTTGTGCCTCGCGCAAGGTGTAGAACATTTCGCCATTGAGCAATTCGTCGCGGAAACGGGCGTTGAAGCTTTCGCAATATCCGTTCTCCCAAGGTGATCCGGGTTCGATGTAAGCCGTCTTGGCACCGACGGCAGCGATCCAGTCCCGCACCTTCTGAGCGATAAATTC
>NZ_FOVP01000021.1 GCF_900115165.1 Roseovarius lutimaris
CCCCTTTGGGCGCAGTATTTCGGGGTTGCATTGGGGGACCGGCGGTCCCCGAGACGTCGTGCAGCGGCGTTCGGCTTGCCCGAACCCCAAGCGACTAGAAAAACCGGATCGGGCGAGATCCGATGCACAAGGCGAAGCGAACGACCGTCACCCGAAGGGCAGATCGGCGCGGCCCAGGGCGGGCATGATGGAAAGGTGGCGCCTGGCTCTGTAAGAGACGGGCCCCATCCTATTGCATCAGCACGCATCGGGACGTGGTGTTCTGGTGGAAGCCGCCTGTCGGCTGAAACTAGGGCGCGGTGGCCCGCCAGGCAGGGCGGGGCATGGGCCTAACCTCTACTGATGTGCAGCTTTTGCCAGCAACGCTTTGCGTGACCCGAAGACTTCTCGCAGGATCAACGCCAAATTTTCATTTGTTGCGCACAGATCGGCGTCTTCTGGGCCTTCATGCGCCTCCATCATTGGGCGAATTTCATCATCTTCGACCAACTGGATAAATCGTTGTTCATCGCCTGCAATATCATCAAAAGTGTCGCTGCCGGTGATGGAAATGGCGATCCGAACTGAAGTCCCAGCTAAGGCAACTTCTTCATCTGTGAGGTCATGGGCTTCGCCATACCAATCTGGGGAATAAGGAATATCGAGACAAACTTCGTCGGGGTGAGGGTGCAAATCGCTTCCGCCGGAAAACGTGCATTGAACATTTTTCCAGCTGGTCAATTCACTCTTTAGGAAGGTGTAAAAATCAACATCAAACCGTGCAACGCTGCCCTCGCGCTCGATGCAAAGCTCCATCTGCATATCGTGCTGTACCCAAAGATGAATCCAGAAATTGGTTTTGCCAATCTCTTCGTCTGGCGCTTCGGGGACAACGTAGCAGAAGTCATCCGGACCTGAACTATAAGCGTGAGCGGCTATGTCGGCGAAAAGGCTTTCGTAGAAGCCCTTTGAGACCGGCATGAAGCCGCGCCGCATCTGCGTAACAGTAGGCAGGCTGATGTATTGATGGGCCATGTGTTCACCGTCATCTTCAACGGCCAGATCATTGTAAGCCGCAGCCACAAGTGCCGCGAAGTCCTGCAATCGGGCCAGCTTGTTGTAGCTTTCAATGACAAGATCGTCGGGCATCGCCATCTTCCCGCTGATCCATTTTTTGATGGTATCGAGGCGGACACCGTAGAAAACAGACGCTTCTTTTTGGGAAAATCCAAACCGCGAAATGAGCGTCGACGCTTCGTTTGGCAGTTTGAACGGATAGTCGGGAATCGAGATTTCAGGCATGGTTGGTCCTTGAATTTAAGCGGCGCTTTGGATTTGAAACCAGACACGGCGGTTAAGACCACCGAGGGTAGACAGAGCATACAATGGTCAGTCGTTAGGGGCAACGGTCTCAGTTTGGATTAATTCAGCCACGATCAAGCCGACAATGCTGGCATAGGTCATAGCACCATCTGGCTGCTCGGATCGTGACAGCGATTTTGCAACGTCTTCTGGCCGCAGGCCGTGTTGCAAAAGAAGCGAGAACATCACGCAGGCGTCTTGAACCTGAAATTCAAGCTGCGACCCGGATTTGAAGCCCGCGGAGTAGAAGACTTCGCGGGGCCGCCCATTTTCCTTTGGATCATATCCGACCGACAGGTGTATATTATGACCGTCTTGCGTTGTGATTTTGCGAGTCTCGGTGAGCCGCCTTGATGGCAGGTTGTGACGTGGATCAGGCGTGTCTTTGTATTCCATCGGCTTGTCCTCTGAGATGACCTTCCCGGCTATCCGGCTGGAAAAACCCTTTGGGTTTTTGTCGCCGGGAAGGATCCTTTGGTGAGAGGGCCGACCGGAAACGTCCAATCCTTATTCCCGTTATCTGCGACCGAAAACGTCCAGCCGACTGACAAGCCCGTGGGGGCGGTGGTGGGCCGGAAGGCCCACCGAGGGCGTTAGCCCTCTTGCTTTTTCGCTGCGCGGCGGCGTTCATCCTGGCTCATGTTATCGAAGTCGTCAGCCGCAAGGGTCATGCCGTATTCGGTGCCACCGGAGCTGTTTTCCCAGCTTGTTTGGCGGAGCGTTCCGCGAACGTGGACCAAATCACCGGGTTGGGTGTTTTCTTTCACCCACTTGATGACGTTCTCGTTGAAGATAGTCACTTCGTTCCAGTAGGCGTTTGGCTGAAAGTCGCCGTTGTTGTCTTTGCGACCGTATTCGGCGGCAACTGTGACCCGAAGGGTGTTGCCAACGTCTTTGGTCTTACCTACGCGGCCCATGATCTGAAATTCTGCAAAGGTTCTCATTGTGGTGTCTCCTTGGTGAGAGTGTTTCGATAAAAAACGGTCAAGCGTGTATTCGATGCGATCAAACCAAAAAGCGGAGGGTCCGAACGATATTATAATATTGTAAATTATTCTAATTCGGATGGAAACCGTTTTTTTGTTTGAAGGTAAAGGCGTAGCCGGAGCCGGTCGCTAAGAGAAAACTAAGTGAAGTTCCGTTTGAGAAACACGTCCAAGGGGACACTTGAGAACCGTCGCGTTCAGTTTTTGGAAGGGCCGGGTAAGACCGAGGATGTTGGTGACTGTGCAAGCGTGATCAACACAGAATACAGCAAAGACAGCAACGGTACTGGCAAACGCGGAACGTGATGGGGATCTTCGACACGGACGGAAATGGATGAAAACCCCCTCCCGATTGAGCCATGTTTGTGGCATGGTTTGGCAGAGGGATAACCTTGTTTGGCAAGATGGTATGATCATAGCTGACACAGACAACAGAAGCGGAACGCACCTCAGAGAAACAGCAACGTGGCTCTACAACTCGATGTGGGGCAACCGGCCGCTGCTCTCCTGTTGGGCATTACAGGCTGGAATGGCGTTGGCGCTCATTGCAGGGCAGGTGGACGCTGAAACGATCAATCTTGCGACGGTCTATGTCGTTGATGGAGACACAATCCGCATGGATGGCGATAGCTGGCGTCTCGTCGGCCTGGACACGCCAGAGACGTATGAACCGGGCTGCGACTACGAGCTGGCCTTAGGACAGGCCGCAACTGCGCGATTGCGCGGGTTGATGGCGTCCGGACGTGTCGTAGAGGTGATCCGATTGCCGGGGCGTGACCGCTTCGATCGGGGATTGGCGCGGCTCTTTATCGGGGGCGAAGATATCGCAGATATTTTGGTCCGCGAAGGGCTTGCACGGCCTTATGAGGGCGGCAGGCGCTTGGGATGGTGTGGGTAGTGATGCATGCGGGAAACGCAGAAAAGCGGCCCGGAAGGGCCGCTCTCGTGTCAGCCAAAGCCGACCAGTGAGTTTAGAACAACGATGACGCCCACGACGATAGCAAAGGTGAAACCTTGCACCGTCATGACCGATTGAAAAACGTCGGACTTCCTGACCATGTTGCTCTCGATGTGATCAAGACGCTTCATCAATGTGTCAAACTGTGTTTCGGTCATATTCTCGCTCATGATGAGTTCCTCGGTGATATAGGTGAAAAACCGTCAAAAAGCAATGAAATCACTGCCCCATGCGGTCGCAGGCATTTGGACACGCCACGTCAAGGACGGCCTGCAAGGCCGCGTGCGAGCTGGGCCCTCTTTGGCGCGGCGAAGTCCTTTACGGGTGTGGGATAATGCAAAGACCGTGTGGGGTGGTGTAGTCTGGCCCTGTCCCGCGCAAGGCGCGGCCAGGTTAACAGCCAGACACGATCTGCATTGTTCGTGCTTGGTGCAACAAGTGGGTGGGGATGGAGCGCCGGGGGGCGCGACTTCTGCGTGAACAACGCAGGCCCGTGTCCACGGGGCATCGCCCTGAGGATGTCGGGCAAACAGTCACCCTTCGTATCGGGAACGACGCACAGTTACAGCTGCGAAAATCAAACCGACGCAGGCAAAGCCACCGATGATCATGGTTGCAAGCCAGAAATCATCCGGTCGGACGGTGCGCACCGGGAAATAGCTGAGGGCCAACCATGTCCAATCGACAGCGGCAGTGTAACCGTAGTCGCGGAAGGTCAGATATGCGGTTGCGCAGGTATATCCCAAAACACTGGCGACGGCGGTGACAATGATGGTTGCTGCGACAGCGTTACCTTTCATCAACTTCATCCCACCGCATAATTTCATCCAGATCTGCATCAACTGCCGCCCGGTATTCGCCATAAGGGTTGGCTGGGCCAAACCGAATGCCATGCTGCCAGAAATTTCCGTCGCGGCCAGAGAGCCAGGCTTGATGAATCTGGGATCGTGCAAACATGCGCCTGAACCATCTTGGCAAGGTGCGGCCTCCGTGGCCTTGGATGTAGACCCATAACAGGAAGCGCCCATAGATCGTGGTGGGGTTATCTATCACTGGTCTCGATCTCAGGGGACGCCAGCTGAACCAGTGCAGCCTTCATGAAGCGGTCATATTCAACACTCATGTTTGGTCCTCCAAAAATACCTTCGTAAGCCCGCGTGCGGTCTTGATGTGGGGGTGTTTGGTGCCGTTGCTGAGATAGTTTTCAAGCCGCGCCCGTAACTCGCTGTTTTCAGGCTGTATCATCATGTCACGATTAACGTCTGCTCGTCGCAATCGCATTTTCCACTCGGCGTCTTTCGCTGGATCGTATGGATCAGCGTCAAACGCTTTCTCAATGACTGCATCTGCCGTGGCGCGGACGTACTCTTGGTCAACCAACCCGTCGCTATCAAAGCGCCAAAGTGATCCGTTCTGCCACGCAATATCCCCGTTATCGTAAATGAGGGCAGTCACCGCCTGCATGATCTTGCCTGACAGTTCGGCATAACCGACCTCGCCCCTATAGATCGCCATAGAGCTGGATAGTGGCATTTTGTAGGTCATTTCCGACTCTGGATCACGTAGAAAAAATGCACTCTTTGTCATTACGCCATATCCGTTTTTGCAAAATCATCGCCCTTGTAGAGCAACGGACTGTTGAACGCTTTTGCGCAGGCGTAGGCAAAGCAATCGCCAAAATTCAGATCAGCTTCATGGCCGACAAACTTGCCGTAGCAGGCTGCGACCGCCAAGGCTTTGTCGCCGATGGTGCCTGTGATCGTGATTTCGTTTGCATTGATGCTATGGAAAAAGGTTTCGACAACAGTGCCAGCCGCTTCAAACTGTTCTGGTGTCGGACGCACCTTTCCACTTCGGGAACGGGCCACCGCAGCAACGGCCTCAAACTTGACCAACGGCGATACATCAAATTTGCCGTTGTGGGCCTCCATGCGCTTTACGATTTCCTCAAAGCCAGCTTCACGATTGATGATCGCAACGACTACGGACGCATCAACAAACATTACTGGTCGCTCCAAATATCGTCAGCAAAAGCCTTCTGGTCGAAGTCGGGATCAACGGGACCGATTTCGTCAGCTTTGGCTTGCACGGCGGCAATCTTCTCCATCAAGGGAACCTTGCGCTGGATGGAAGCCAAACCTTCAAGCAGGGCTTTGCGCACGGCTGCGGTCTTAGAATCTGCGCCAGACAATTTCTGATACTTGATAGCCAAGTCGTCCACGCTGTCGTCTTTGATGTAGAGGGGCATGATAGGTATATCCTTTCTTTGGCATGAGTATATCCCACATAGGATATTCTGGCAATACTAAAAGGATATACCGAAAAACGGCCCCGCTGCAAAATAGTAACTGCAAACGGGGCCAGGTGCATCCTCACCACAAGGAAACTGTCTATCCACTCCAACGCCGCCCCTCTGGACCAACATCAATGTGGGTAAAATCGGCGTAGCGGCCTAGGCCATGAACCCCATAGGACTCGGCGTAGCCAACAACGAGGGCAGGGCTGACGCCAACCATGTTGAAGTCACATGCTCGGCCTTGGACGTGTTGCGAATTGCGGGCTGCGCCTTCGATGGTTGCGTTGCGGCTGGCAGTGCGGAACCCTGAATTGACCAGTATCAGTTTGGGTTCTGCAAAATCGAGCGACATACGCGTTTGGATCAACGTCAGATCGCCAAACAACAGTGGGTCAATCTGGCGGTGCGCACCGCCTGCACGCCAGTCGCGCCACAGCCAATTCAGCTGTTGAAGGTTACTGTTGTCATATCGCTGGCCGGTGCGGAAACGCACGGCCAGCCTGTCCCCATTGGTGTTCGCAACCAAGATACGATCATAGCCAATTTCTGCCCAAGGGGTATCTTGAGCAATACAAATAGCCGGTGCCGCAAGCAGCATGGATGCCATCACGGCTGACTTTATGAACTCTCTTTTCGATTGCATTGCTATGTCCATTTCCCAAACGGTGGGGATCATCGTATGTGTAAACGCAATAAAACAATATTACAATATCGTCACTGCATTGCCATATTGCCGATACACAAGAGAGCCGTGAGTTAACGAGTGTCTTGGTTTCTCAAGGGGGAGGGGGGCAGGGCGCTTGTGCGCCCCGCTCCGTGCTTCAAACCATGCCTTCGGGCAACCATGCTGCGATGCGGGCTTCTTGGGTCTCTGTGACGCCAAGGGCCTTGCGTGTTGCTTCGTCGCCAAATAGCTTTTCCAGCTTCGCGGCCTTCTCGCCCTTTTTCAGGCCCGCGAATGTTTTGGCGGCATCGTGGCTGTCCGTTAGGTCCAACAATTCGTTCCACAATGCGATCATGTAAGGGCCACCAACACGGCTAAAGAAGTTCTCTGCGGTCGGCGTGAAGTGTTCTCGCGTGACCTTCTTCGTTTTCTCGTCAATCAACTCGCCAAGATCGGCATGTGAAATTGAAAGCTGGCCGATCAGGGTCCGCACAAGCATATCCATGCACTTCTTATGGCCGCGCTTGCGGAATGCGGTGAAGTCCTCGGCTTTGCTGCCCTTGCTCTCAACCGGTTCGGGCAACGTCAGCCGCTTGTCCCGCGTGTAACCTGTCTCACACTCTGGCACGTTCGCCAGATAGGGCAGGGACACATCATAAGCATGGATGCGCTGCCATCCCTTCGATTGGGTCAACTGGAAAGCCAATAGATCAAGCGCAAGGGTCGGGTCGTCCAGTAGCGCGTTCTGACGTGCACCAATGACGATCCGGTCAAGGTCTTCCTGCAACTTCGCAGAAATGGGTGACTTCTTCGGTGTCTCTTTATGCGCCGATTTCTTCAAGACGCCCGCTGCGATAGCTGCCTCTTGATCTTCTTGCCGCACAAGCCCTTCAATCACCTCTACATCTCCGCTGTGGTCAACGTAGATCACAACGCCTGCATGGGCATGCTGCTCTGCTGTGAAGCCCCCATCGGCCTTTGCCTGCAGTTCCAGAAATTCAGCCGTTCCAGCTTCATCGCAAGCGTCACCGTTTACCAGTTCGCCCAACTCGTCGTAGCGGTCACTTTCTTCCTCGGTCAAAACACCTTCGACCTTGTAGACCCGCGCCATCTTCATACGATTGATCGTATCGCTATAGACATAATCGTCCGTGATACCCTCGCCCCAAGTCCATCCGTTGTCTGTCGCGATCTGCGCGGCGGTGCTGGCAAGTTTCGCCTCAAAGCACTCCTGCAAAATCGCGGGATCGTCAAAGATCGTTTCATCTTCAAACAGGTCGCCGCCGACACGGCCACCTGCGGCTTTGTAGTCCTCAACGCCAACAAAAACAGCGCGACGGTCACTGCCTTTGACGTGATCAGGCTTCAAGCCTTCCTTGATCTGATAATCGGACATTGCGCCCCAACCCTTCGTGCCGTTCGCTTTCACGCGCTCCAGCACTTCAAGGGTCAGCTTTTCGTCATTGCTAATCGTGAACGCCTTGGCTTGGGACATGCTGATTTCGCTGGCCTTCAACGCATCCAAAACATCCGTGTGCAACCCTGCCATTGCCAAGCGGCGATAGACCTTCTTTTCGGTCACGCCATATGCCACGGCGATCTGTCCTGCGGTCAAACCTGTCTTCTCCAATGCGCCGTAGTCGCGGATTTCATCGGCAGGGTGAAGGTCTTGGCGTTGTGCGTTCTCACTGGTCGCCCAGAGTTTTGCGGTATCTTCATCGGCTGCAATCTGAACCTGCACGTTCTGAAAGCGCGGATCGTCCTGCAACAAAGCAAGGGCGCGGTAACGCCGCCCGCCAGCAACAACACCAACGCCATCGGTACCGTCATGGCGGAACCCTGCAAGGTTATGGATCAGGCCAGCGATTTTGATGTTCTCGGCCAGCGATGCGATTTCACCTTCGGAAACCACTGTGCGCGGGTTCAAAGGAGAAACATAAAGATCAGCAAACGCTACGGTTTCGGTGATCTGCGGGATTGTTCTTTGGTCAGTCATTTTTCTATCCTTGATATGGTGATGGGTTTGGGGGGAACGCCCTTCGTCGGGCGCTCTTGATTTTCAGTAGTCAGAGGGAAAAAGAACCGTCATGACCCGCTTGGTTTGCTCCAAGTCGGTTGGGTCTTCGGCTCCATATTCAAGGTTCAAATCGTAAAGGTCGATCTTGAACCAAATGGTCTTGGTCTCGCCGCCTACGGTGATTTCCACCGCACCAAAACTGTGATCCCCATAAGGGTCGTTATCTTCGGTAAAGTCGGAAAACTGCTGGATTGCCTGCATCAGTCGTACCATCCAAGCAGGGCTCAATGCTGCCACTGCTCGCGTCATGACGATCTGGCCGGGGATCGTAAAATCCGCCCCCCATGTATTGCGAAAACGGTCATTGTGTTCCGCGATCAGCTTGGCCTTTTCCGCCGCCTCAAAGTCTTCTTCGGGAATTGAAAGCGCATTGTTCATATCGTGTTCCTTTGTGGTGTGGTCCGTTCTGGTGTTTCCCAAAATCGGACAAGGGTTCTGGAAGGACCGCGAAGCGGTGCCTCTCCTGAAACCTTGGCCCTCGCCGAGAGCAGGGGGGAACCGATGCAATGCTGAAATCCAGCCCAAAGGGGAGGGGGATCACCCGGCAACGCAGCCCTTAGGGACCGTTGGTGGGGACACCCCTTTGGGCGCAGTATTTCGGGGTTGCATTGGGGGACCGGCGGTCCCCGAGACGTCGTGCAGCGGCGTTCGGCTTGCCCGAACCCCAAGCGACCAACAAAGACTCAGGGCCACCGGCCCGTCGCGAAAGCGTAGCATTGCTGTTTCGATCCGCCCTGAGGGTCGAATCCGGCTGGGGGCGGAATCATATAATAAGAGGCGGTAAGCCCCGCCCCAATTGAACTATGCCCAACAAGCAACGTGTAAGTGGTTGAATTTTTGAGCCGTTCTTGTCCATTTTAGACATTTGTTCTGTAGGGACGGGCGATGGTGAGCTGACCTTCGCTGCACAGCGCATGTACTGGTAAGTTCCGGGAGAAGTTATCGTTCGTAGCATTGCTGGCAATGGCGGCTGCCAGCACTAAAATGGACATTCGTTCTGCACCCGCATCGGATCGCCTCACCTGCAGGCCGGGCGGATTCCGGACCTTAGCTGCGGATGCATCCAGAGGCTTTCATCTATAGAAAGCTGCCTTTCAATCCTTGCCGTTTCGAACTCACAGGGACCTAAGTTGTCCAGCGCCAGGCTGACCTTCGCTGCAAGCTTGCTCAATAACTCGTGCAATAGAGAACTTCTATCGTATGGATGATTTAGGTGCGAACCACACATTCTGCAAACAGTGCGTTCGTCCCAAATCTAAGTCAAAATATGATTTTTCGGGGACAGGGCGGCAGGCGGCGTACGGTCCAGCGCTTCGCAGACCGAGATTTCAATCACCCGGCACATCGTATCCAAGGGCAGCCCGTTCTCAACATTGCGGAATGGCAGCTCCAGCTCGTTGGTCACTGCTTGAAGACCAAAAAAAACATAGGCGACGATGGCCGTGAAAATTGGGGCAAACCAGCTTGTGGCTTCGATCAATGCGAACGGCAGGAGCCAGCAATAAAGATAGGTGGTTCGGCGCACCAGCAATGAATAAACGAAGGGCAGCGGCGTTGTCACAATGCGCTCACATCCCGCTTGTGCCAGCGCCAAGGACGACAAGGTGTGCGAGATGGTCATTTGGCCAAAGCCGCTGACCGCCTCTTTTTCAACCAGGGTGCCAATCTGTTCGGCCATCGCCCGCAACGCTGCATCGGCGGGATTTTTCCGTGCAATCATCGCGTCGGCTTTATCTTCGCCGACCCAGCCCGCAATATCCGCCCTCACATCCACGCCCCGCAGGAAACCCCGGTGCAGATGGGCAAAGGCGACGGCGCAGGACAAGAACCCCGCGCGGTCTTCGCCCTTGCCGACGAAAACGCACATATGCCGCCCCAGATTGCGCACGTCGGCGATCATCGAGCCCCAAAGTTTGCGAGCCTCCCACCAGCGGTCATAGGCCGCGTTGTTGCGAAACCCCAGAAACAGCGACAACGCGACGCCAAATATCCCCATCGCACCAATTGAAATATGCGGCAGCGTCTGGATGTGTTGATCGACCAAAAGAACAATCACAGACAACAGCGCGACGCCGAAGATCCTGCCGATGATTTTTGGCACAATCGACCCTTGCATGACAAAGAATAGCTGCAGCGCAGTCGGGTGGTCTCTAACGATCATCTGATTTCTCTCTTCGAATGCAGGCTTATACAGGGCTATTTGTGCCTAACCCTTGGTCAAGATGGTCCAACAGCAAACGCACCTTGGGCGACAGGTGGCGGTTCTGAGGATAGATTGCCCATATGCCATCATCCGGCGCGCGATAGGGGTCAAGCACAGAGACCAGCCGCCCCGTCTCCAGATCGGCCTGAACGTAATAATCGGGCAGTTGAATGATACCGATGCTCTTGCGTGCCGCGTCGACCAGCGCCCAGCCGCTATTGCAACTGATATTCCCCTTAACTCGGATATGGCGGGTCTTACCGCGTTCTTGAAAACGCCAATAGCCCAGCGTGCCTTGCAGACAATTGTGTTTTTCCAGCTCTGACAGGGTATGCGGCACCCCATGCACTGCCAGATAATCGGGCGCGGCGCAGACGTAATGGGTACGCGACGCCAATCTTTTTGCCATCATGGTGCTGTCTTCCAATGCGCCGAGACGGATCGCGAGATCATAGCTCTCCGCGACCAGATCGAGCATCTTGTTGGTCAGGGTCAAGTTGACCTCAAGCTCGGGATAGCGGCTGACAAAATCGTTGACCAGCGGCGCGATGTGGTTTTCGCCGTAGGTCACCGGGGCGGTCAGGTTCAGCTTTCCTTTGGGCGTTTGATGCAGGTCCGAGATGGCGCGCTCGGCCTCTTCCAGCCCGTCAAGAACCTGTCGGCAGTGATTGTAATAGATCTGCCCCGCGTCGGTGATCGTGACCTTTCGGGTGGTGCGATAAAAGAGTTTAACTGCCAGTCGTAGCTCCAGCGCGCCAATCTGACGGCTGACCTGCGCTGTCGAGATCCCCAATCGGGTGGCGGCGGCGGTAAAGCTTGCCGTTTCCGCGACCGCGACAAACTCGGACACGCCTTCCCAAGCGAACATTCACGCCTCCATTCTCCATAATCTTGCCCGCCATTGTTACGCTGTCGTAATAGAGAATTGCAAATATTTATGATTGTCGCAGCGGGCAAATAGTATATGTTGCCTTTATCACCGCTGGACGTGCGGGTTCACACCAATTCAAAGCAAAGCGAGTTGCCATGACAGAAATGATCAAATCCAAAGCCGCAGTCGCATGGGCTGCTAACCAGCCGCTCTCGATTGAAGAGATCGACGTGATGCCCCCGCAAAAAGGCGAAGTGCGCGTGCGCATCATCGCGTCCGGCGTTTGCCACACGGATGCGTTTACTCTGTCGGGTGATGATCCCGAGGGACTGTTTCCGGTTGTCCTCGGCCATGAAGGCGGCGGCATTGTGGAATCCATTGGCGAGGGTGTCACCAGCGTTGCCGTGGGCGACCATGTGATCCCGCTTTACACGCCGGAATGTGGTGAGTGTAAGTTCTGCAAATCCGGCAAAACCAACCTGTGCCAAAAGATCCGCGAAACCCAAGGTAAGGGCCTGATGCCCGACGGCACCACACGGTTCTTCAAGGACGGCCAGCCGATTCTGCACTACATGGGCTGCTCGACGTTTTCTGAGTACACTGTGCTGCCCGAGATTTCCTTGGCCAAAGTGAACCCAGAAGCCCCGTTGGAAGAAGTCTGCCTGCTGGGGTGCGGCGTCACCACCGGCATGGGAGCGGTGATGAACACCGCCAAGGTCGAAGAAGGTGCGACTGTCGCGATCTTCGGCATGGGCGGGATCGGCCTGTCTGCCGTGATTGGTGCCACGATGGCCAAGGCCAGCCGGATTATCGTGATTGACATCAACGAGAGCAAATTTGAACTGGCCCGCAAACTGGGCGCGACAGATTTCGTCAACCCAAAGGACCATGATCGGCCCATTCAGGACGTGATCGTCGAGATGACGGATGGCGGCGTTGATTATTCGTTCGAATGTATCGGCAACGTCAATGTCATGCGCTCGGCGCTTGAATGTTGCCACAAGGGCTGGGGTGAATCCGTGGTCATCGGCGTGGCCGGCGCGGGGCAGGAAATCTCCACCCGTCCGTTCCAGCTGGTGACGGGTCGCGTCTGGCGCGGCTCTGCTTTCGGCGGTGTTAAAGGTCGGTCCGAGTTGCCTGACTACGTCGAGCGTTACCTGAAGGGTGAATTCAAGCTGAATGACTTTATCACCCACACCATGGGGCTTGAGGACATCAACAAAGCCTTCGAGCTGATGCATGCAGGCGAAAGCATTCGCACTGTGATCCACTTCGACAAGTAAGCGAAACCGGTGGAACGGCTGCGTAGACCTGCGCGCCGTTCCACCGGCTCTGGCCGGGGCACTGCCGCTGCGCAAGCGCCTGCGCCGGTATTGCAAGTGTCCAAGCCTTGAACGCGCCATTGACCCTTTCTTTGGCTATATGTGCTCAGTTTGATTCTATTTGTCGACCCCCTCATCGGTATGCCGCTGCACCTGCTGTGCAGACGCGGCTCCTAAAACCATTCTGGAATGAAAAACATGAACCAAGCATTCACCAAAATGAACGATACCTTTGAAAGTGGGCGCGAAGCGGCAAATCAAAACCTATCTGCTAACCAGGTGGTCAAACGGCCCCGCGTGGTCATTATTGGCGGCGGCTTCGGTGGCCTTGCTGCGGCCAAAGCTTTGGAAAAAACCGAAGCTGATGTGTTTTTGATCGACCGCAGCAATCACCATCTGTTTCAACCCCTGCTCTATCAGGTGGCGACTGCAGCACTTTCTCCGGCCGATATTGCTTCGGCGACCCGCGTAATGTTCTCCAAAACTTCCAACGTCTCAGTAGTGATGGATGAGGTCACCGGAATCGATGCAGCACAGCGCCAAGTCACAGCTCGGAACAGTGGTAGTATTCACTATGATTTCCTGATTCTGGCCACGGGTGCCGAATACAGCTTTTTCGGAAATGACGCCTGGGCGGCCCATGCGCCGGTGCTAAAATCTATCGATGATGCATTGCATATCCGTGCGCGATTGCTCGCAGCGTTCGAAGTAGCCGAGCGCTGTGATGATCCTGAAGAGATCCGCCGCCTCTTAACTTTCGCCCTGGTCGGCGGTGGCCCGACTGGAATCGAGATGGCCGGTGCGATTGCCGAATTGGCACGCACCGCACTCTCCGGCAATTTCCGCCGGATCAGCGAGGAGGACGTCCGCATCCTGCTGGTAGAGGCTGGTTCAACCCTGCTCGGTGCTTGCCGCAACAGCCAGTCACAGGTGGCACTGGAAGCCCTCCGAGAACTTGGCGTTGAAGTGCTGCTTGGCAAGGCGGTTGAACATATCGATGCGCATGGACTGGTTGTAGACGGTTCACCTATTGCCAGCGCCAATGTCATCTGGTGTGCTGGCACCCAAGCACGTCCGGCTGGGGCGTGGATAGGCGCGGCAACAGCTCGCAACAAAGCGATCATCGTAGGTCCAGATTGCGCAATTGCCAATCACCCCGAGATCTTCGCAATCGGTGATCTGGCCAGCTATACTGGCTCTGATGGTAACACCCTGCCGGGTCTCGCCCCCGTCGCCAAACAGCAGGGCCGATATGTCGCAAAGGTGATTGCCGCGCGGATCAAGCGGCGGAGCGCGCCACGCGCTTTCCGTTACCGTAACTGGGGCACCATGGCAGTAATTGGCCGCGCCAAGGCGGTGGCCGACTTCGGCTGGATTCGTCTAAACGGTTTTCCGGCATGGCTTGCTTGGTCGCTCGTGCACCTTATGCTGCTAATTGATTTCCGCAGCCGTGGCGCGGTCTATCTCAACTGGACTTGGGCCTGGGTCACCCGCGGCCGAGCGGCGCGGATCCTGACTTCACCTGACGCCACACAATCTACGCATAAGCTTAGCACTCCCGTGAGTATGTAGCAGATCCCAATTGGCCCGGTGCCACTAAAGCGCGATCCGGGCCTTCAATACTTCGCAAAGGCACTCTCGGCCACTGCGGATCGACTTCAATATTCGAAAGAAAGAAACGATATGTCACTTGAAATCACAAGCGCTAACAAGGGCTTTGGGGGCTGGACCAAGCACTATATCCATCAATCATCCACGCTAAGCTGCGACATGCGGTTCGCAATTTACCTCCCACCGCAGACCGCCAATGGGCAGAAAGTGCCGGTACTTTATTGGCTCTCCGGGTTAACCTGTACCGACGAGAACTTCATGCAGAAAGCCGCGGCACAGCGGATGGCTGCAGAACTTGGGATCGCGATTGTCGCCCCCGACACCAGCCCGCGCGGCGCGGATGTCGCAGATGATGAGGGCTATGACCTTGGTCAGGGTGCGGGGTTCTACGTTAACGCGACGCAGGCACCTTGGAACCGCCACTATCGGATGTATGACTATGTGCTGAATGAACTGCCGGATCTGATTCAAGAGACCTTTCCAGTTACCGCTGAACGCTCGATCTCCGGCCATTCCATGGGCGGACATGGCGCGCTGGTGCTGGCGCTACGCAATCCAGAGCGGTTCAGATCCGTCTCGGCGTTTAGCCCGATCGGCAACCCGGTCAACGCGCCTTGGGGGCAGAAAGCCTTTACCGCATATTTGGGCAAGGATCAGAGCTCTTGGTCGGATTATGACGCCAGCATCTTGATGCGAAAAGCACAAGGCGCGGTTCCAGCGCTGGTGGATCAGGGCGAGGCGGACAAGTTTCTTGTTGAGCAACTCCAGCCCGAAACGCTGGAAACTGCGTCAAAGACCAGCGGCTATCCTTTAACGCTGAACAGGCGAGAGGGCTACGATCACAGCTATTACTTCATTGCGAGCTTTATCGAAGACCACCTGCGCTTCCACGCAAAGCATTTGAGCACGTAAATCGGGGCAGTATTTCTATCAACTTCGGTAGCACGGACCCTTAGCAACTGAGAGGATAAAAACATGAACAATATTACGCTGATTGGGCTTTCACTTGCATCGGTTGTGTTTCTCAGCTTGGTTCACGTGCTCGCAGATATGCTGCGGTGGAAGCGTGATCTGCCGCAGAAATACTGGCTGTCGTTTGCTGACGGCATCTCCATCAGCTACGTCTTTTTAGGTCTGTTGCCAAAAATTGTTGATGGGACCGCTGCTTTTCCAGAAACGTTGGGCTACGCCACGGACATCCTTAAGCATAGCCCATTTCTGCCGCTGCTGATTGGCCTCGTCGCGTTTTATGGAATGGAGCGCCTGGTCGAAAGGCCAATTGAAGCAATTGGCACTCACACCGAACAGCAAACGACCGGCCTTAGGGTCTGGATTCACCTTGCGTCTTACGCCTTTTACAAGGCCGTCATCGGCTACCTGATTGTGCAAATGAACAATCCGGTCTCGCTCGTGATTTTTGTACTCTCAATGGCGGTTCATTTTCTGGTCGTAGACTATCGAATGATGGCGATCCACAAGGGGGTCTATCAGCGGATCGGTAGATGGGCTCTTACAGTCGCGATTCTTGTGGGCTGGGTTGTTGGGGCCACTACCGTCATTTCGCCGGTTTTGGTCACGCTGCTACTGTCGTTTCTCGCCGGCGGTATTGTTCTGGTAGTGCTGGAAGAGGAGTTTTCGAGAGAACATCCTTCTTCGTTTTTGGCGTTTGCCGCAGCGGTCATCGTTTACGCGGTGGTTCAGATTTCAATCTGACCCACCCTCAAGAATTCACGTCGAGAGAGTTTCAACCTCTCGAGAATTTGTAGCTGAGATTCAGGGCTACAGAGTGTGGATAATTTCAAACTGCATCTGCCACCGACAGACGCCATCACGACGGTTTCTGTTGCAATCTGTGTTCAACTTAGCAGTGTTCCAAGAGGATACGCGCAAAAGGAGACGATACTATGACCAGTTCCTATACCGGTGGTTGTGACCACGTTAAGGTAAAAGCAACATCAGAGCCGATCGATAACCACGTCTGTCATTGCAATGTCTGTAAAGGTGTGACCGGGCAACAAACCACCCATGTGGCCTTTTTCAAACACGACGACCTGTCGGTTGACCACCCTGAAAAAATGAACAGGCAGCCGTTTAACAAGGACAATCCGGACGGCCCGCTCGAACTTTGCACCTGTGCTGATTGCGGGGCTGCGCTGATGCTTGATGATAAGCAAAAGCGGATCCGCGTCGCGGTGCCCAACGTGATGGGCTATGAAGAAGCCTCATTCCCGGAAGCCACTTATCACGCCTTCTACGACACATCGAAAGGCTACGCCAAGCCAACGGACGGTCGGCCGGTTTATGACAGCCTGCGTCCAGAGTTTGTTTGGCCCGAACCTGCCTAAGTAGCGGGCTTCCTTGCGACGAAATCGGGGATCAACAGAAAGCAAACATTCCGCAGCAAGAAGCGCGGGATGATTGCCGGATGCTGGACCCCGGTTCCAACCCTGATGATATTGGCGTCCTCGGCAAGCTTAAATGACCACTTTAGCTGATAAGATCATCGGGGGCGCCGTATCTCCCGTTATGATATTGTCCTGATGGGAGACAGTTTCATGGGTTTCTGATACCGAACGTCTCAATCCTGAGGCTCTGCGAGGCTTTGATTATCGGCGAGCTTTACCTGAGCAAAAATGGCGCTGTTCGACTGTCCTTCGACGCTGCAACTTTCGCAGGAGAGCCTTGTGCAACAACAGCACCCCCTTCGTCGCCTGCGCCGGGGCCAATGTCGATAATCCAATCGCTGCTTCTGGCCACCAGCATATTGTGCTCAACCATGATGACGGAGTTGCCTGCGTCAACTAAGCCATTCAATTGTTTCATAAGCAATGTCACATCTGCGGGATGCAGGCCGGTTGTTGGCTCATCCAGAATATAGAGGGTGCCACTACGCCCGGCGCGCTGCAGCTCCGTTGCGAGCTTAATCCTTTGTGCTTCGCCGCCCGAAAGCTCGGTTGCCGGCTGACCTAACCGCAGATACCCCAGACCAACCTGCAGCAACGCCTCAATGGCGCGTAGAACCGGAGGTTCTTCGGAGAAAAAGTCGTGTGCCATCTCGACCGTCAGGTTCAGGACTTCGGCAACGTTTTTGTCGCGGTAGGTAATCTCCAGCGTCTTCGCATTGTAGCGCTGCCCCTGACACACTGGACATGGCGCGTAGACGCTGGGGAGGAATAGCAGTTCCACGCTGACAAATCCCGCTCCGCCACAATTCGGACAGCGGCCTTTTGCGACATTGAACGAAAAACGTCCTGCATCGTAGCGGCGCGCTTTTGCTTCTCGCGTCGCCGCGAACAATCTGCGAACATGGTCAAACAACCCCGTGTATGTGGCAAGGTTGGAGCGTGGCGTGCGGCCAATTGGTTTTTGGTCGACGGTGACAAGCCGCCGAACATGTTGCATGCCGTCCAAAATCTTACCTTCGGTAGCTGCCTCCAGCTCCTGCTCCAGCAGCCCAGCCTCATCACTGGGGTTTTCGATGTGCTTTTCTTGCCCCAAAGCTTCGCCGACGAGCTCGACGAGGGCTTGGCTCACAAGGCTCGATTTTCCCGAACCCGATACACCGGTGACTGTTGTTAAGATGCCTAAGGGAAACTCGACATCCAGCCCCCGGAGATTGTTGCGTTCGACCCCTGCCAGCTTTAGCCAGGCTGTAGGATGCCGCGGCATCCGATCTGCAGAGGCATCTGGCGAAAACAGATAGCGCCCAGTATGTGACGCCTTCACGTCGCGTAGGCCCTCTATCGGGCCATTGTAGACGACTTCGCCACCATGAGTGCCAGCATCGGGTCCGATCTCCACAATCCAGTCGGCATGACGAATGACGCTGTCATCGTGTTCGACAACAAAGAGCGAGTTGCCAGCGCCTTTGAGCTCGTCCAGCGCGCCCAGCAATGCTTGCGTATCAGCCGGATGCAGCCCAGCCGACGGCTCATCCAGAACATAGATCACTCCGAAAAGTTGCGAGCGTATCTGCGTCGCCAAGCGCAGGCGTTGCAATTCGCCTGGAGACAAAGTTGGCGTACTCCGCTCAAGTGACAGATAGCCCAGACCAAGGGTGGTAAGCGCTTCGACTCGGGCCAGAATGTCAGTGGTAATTCGGTGCGCCACAATCGCCTTTTCCGGGTGCGGGTCATGCGCCATCGTTTCCGCAATGGCAGCCTCGCGCAGCCGTGCAGCGAGCTCACTCAGCGTGAGTTGCGACAATTCTCCGATATCCAGCCCCGCAAATTTCACCGACAGTGACTCGCGCTTTAGCTTTTTGCCTTCACAATCCGGGCACTCGGTAATCCGCATGAACTGCGAGACCCGTTTTTTCGTGCGATGGCTCTGGGTCGTTGCAAACGAATGCAGTACGTAGCGCTGTGCACTCGTGAAGGTCCCCATGTAACTGGGCGACATATTGCGCCTTCGTGCGGTGCGCGCCTCTTCAGGACTGAAGCCGGCAAAGACAGGCTCTACGGGTTGCTCATCGGTGAACAATATCCAGTCACGAGTGTTCTGCGGAAGGTCTTTCCACGGTATGTCAATGTCGTGGCCGAGCGAAACGAGGATGTCGCGCAGGTTTTGCCCGCCCCATGCGGGGGGCCATGCTGCAACTGCACGCTCGCGGATGGTTTTGGTATCATCGGGCACCAGCAACTTTTCAGTCACTTCGAACACGCGGCCAATGCCATGACAGCGGGGACAGGCACCATCCGGTGTGTTCGGCGAGAACGCGTCAGCATAAAGTATTGGCAGACCAGGCGGATATTCCCCTGCCCTTGAATACAACATCCGCAGGCCGTTGGATATTGTCGTGACGCTCCCGACTGAGGACCTTGCCGACGGCGCTCCACGCTGTTGTTGAAGGGCGACCGCTGGCGGAAGCCCATCAATCGCATCTACATCTGGCTCGCCGACCTGATCAATTAAACGCCGCGCATAGGGCGACACTGAGTCGAGAAAGCGGCGCTGCGATTCCGCAAACAGCGTTCCAAAGGCCAGCGAGGATTTTCCAGACCCGGAGATGCCCGTAAAAACAACAAGCGCATTGCGGGGCAGATCGACGTCAATATTTTTTAGATTGTGAACACGCGCGCCCCGCACCTGAATGCAGTGGTTAGGGTCGCACGGGACCTTGTGGGAGCTATCTTGGGTAATTTTTTTCACGCGTTTATCTAAGGCAACAGCACAGTTGAGCCGGTTGTCTTACGGCCTTCCAAATCCTGATGCGCCTTGACGGCATCCCCCAGCGCATAGGTCTGGTTGACCTCGATCTTGACCGCGCCCGAAATGACGACCTCGAACAGATCGGCCACATTGGCCTGTAAGGCTGCGTCGCTGGCGACATATGTATTGAGCGAGGGGCGTGTGAGGTAAAGCGACCCCTTAGCCGCCAAGACGCCTGTATCAAATCCTTTCACCGGCCCGGAGGCCGAGCCGAAGCTGACCAGCGTGCCAAAAGGGCTGAGACTATCAAGCGATGCATTAAGCGTGGCCTGGCCCACACCGTCATAGACAACTGGCACGCCCTTGCCTTCGGTCAGGTCACGGACCCGTTCTGCCACGTTTTCCTGCGTGTAATCGATTACCTCGTCGCACCCGAAAGACTTGGCCAGTGCCGCCTTCTCCGGTGTGCTTGTGGTACCGATAACCCGTACGCCGAGGTGCTTTGCCCATTGCACGGCGATCAGGCCAACGCCACCGGCCACAGCATGCCAGAGGATCGTATCGCCCGCTTTGACCTTATAGGTTTCGCGCAGCAGATATCGCGCAGTCATGCCCTTTAGCATCATGGCGGCGGCAATATTGTCTTTAATCGCGTCTGGTAGTTTTGAAAGCCTGTTGGCTGGCATGTTGCGTGCTTGAGAATAAGCCCCGATCGGCCCTGCACCGTAGGCAACTCTATCGCCCACTTTCAGCGAAGTTACGCCCGAGCCAACCGCTTCGACAACGCCCGCGGCCTCAGAGCCCAAACCGCTTGGCAAAGGCAATGGATAAGCACCGGAGCGATAATATGTATCAAGATAGTTCAATCCGATAGCGGTGTGGCGCAGGCGCACTTGACCTTGTTCCGGAGCATCAAGATTGATGTCTTCGTACTGCATGACTTCCGGACCACCGGGTTTTTGAAACTTGATCGCTTTCATTCTATTATCTTTCTCTTCGGTGGTTGTTGGCTAACTGTTAGGAAGCGGTATCACACTCTTAAAGAAGCCCAAGTCGTTAATCTGATGGGGGACTGAAGTTCGCAAACGTTCAACTCAACTAATAAGATCAACAGAAAACGCGCGAAATACTGTTGAAACCTCTGTGGCGATGGATGGTTTCTATTGCCTCAGGGCGGTCCCGCTCCAAGCGCGCCAGAATACGAGTTACGTCATTTAGCCGCCTAAGTGCACTATTGTCACCGGCGCGGGCCTGCAACGACAGTATTTTCGACTGAGCCTGTAGAGCGCGCTCAATGACATCCAGATCTTGCCCGCTGAAATTCAGCCTGTCCGTGGTCTTGAACATCTCACATCCTTTTTGAATCGTTAGCGGGCATGGGCGACGGTTAGTGGTTTTTTCGCTCTAAGCTCGACAGGTGATCAAGTTTTACCCTATTCCCGCAGGAGGATAATCCCTTCAATCAGTAAATTACTTTTACCGAGCCGTAAGAGTGGACCATTTGTGTATGTTAGAAACAGTGGTCTTTTTCCTTTCAAATTCGTGGTTGGAACAGTAAAGACGCTGCGTGATTTATCTTTTGTGGATTTGACCGTTGTCGATCCTGCCATCGCCATTTTCTCCTTCACCGAGAAGACCTTGGCGAAGAACATTTCCAATGAATTATTAGTATCCTTAACGAACGGTTCTCACTGGCAAGATCCGTGGGTACGCCAATGCCAAATGACATTTTTCGGAAGGTGCCCGGCAGACCGAAGTTCTGCGCGATGTCCGGCGGGGGAAAGCTACGATGCGGCATTTGACAGCTGAGCGGAGATCCGGTTCGAACTGCTGAGCGGTCATTGCTCGCTATGGAGTGTATGCCATCAAGGTCCGCATCGCGGGCATTTGACAAAAATATGCTGCACAATGTGCGAATGGCCGCTGTGGCGGGCTGCATTGCAGCATAAGATCAGCGATTGAAGGTCAGGTCTGGGCCGGGCGTGTCGCCGGTTTCGCCTACATATGGTTGGATGCCGCGCCGCATCCGATGGCGGCAGTGTGCCCAAAGCCGCCGCTGGCTGAAGTGTTAAATGCTGCGCAGGAGCTTCACCAGACGCACCACGCAGCGTTTATGGTTAGGCAAGACCGCGCTCAGTAAACCATGCCAATGTCGCATATGAGTGGTTCGAATTCCGGCTGAAAAGCTAACTTGCTCTTAGAGACCTCTTTGATTGGCCTGAAATGACATCTATCTCTCCTTCATCTTCCAATGCGGATGCGCACAAGTACGGTGTGCTCTTCGTATTTGCTGCGGGTGTGCTGTGGTCAACCGTCGGCCTTGGCATTCGCTTGATCGAAGATGCTGTCGTGTGGCAGATATTGCTCTATCGGTCGATCAGCATGTCGCTGTTTTTATACGTGCTAATTAGGGTGCGCTCTGACGAAAGCCCCTTCGTTCAAATCCGCCGCATCGGTACCCCTGCCATCATCGCGGGGCTTTCACTGGTCGCGGCCTATTCCGGGGGTATCTACGCGATCCAGAACACTTCGGTCGCAAATGCCATGCTTCTGTTTGCGACCGCACCGTTTATGGCTGCAGTACTCGGATGGATCGTGTTGCGAGAACCAGTCCGCGCTGCAACCTGGATAGCGATCGCCGTCGCAATCGGCGGGATTGGGATCATGGTCGCCGACAAGTCCGGAGGCGTCGCCCTGAAAGGCAGCCTTGCCGCGCTTGGATCGGCATTCGGTTTTGCTGTCTTCACCGTGGCGCTACGATGGGGGCGGACAGGAGAAATGCTGCCCGCGGTGTTCCTGTCGGGACTCTTTGCGATCATCATCACTTCGGCCATTTGCTTGGGCCTTGGGCTCTCCGTCGTGCTGAGCCCCAGTGATGGCGGCATTGCAATGGGCATGGGGGTATTCCAGGTCGGCGCCGGACTTATCCTCTATACACTGGGCTCGCGCAGCTTACCCGCTGCGGAACTTGCTCTGCTGTCACTGGCCGAAGTGCTGCTTGGCCCACTCTGGGTCTGGCTGTTTCTGGGGGAAACTGCGTCCGTAAACACCCTGATCGGCGGTGCAGTTCTGCTCGCAGCGATTGCGGGTAATGCGCTGTCGGGCAAGCGAAGAAAACCACCGCCCATCACTGCACCTTGAAGTAGGAAACACGGCACATACCGGACACTGTGTGAGCGGCTCAATGCTGCATCGCAGCTTCCCGAAAGCTGCCGTTCGTACCGGCTGCTGCATCTTGAAGAGACCACATGGCCGCTCAGCGCCGTATGTGTCCTGAAGCATTCCCTCAAAACTGAGATAGAAGGGGCTGTCTGCCCCCGCGCCCTGCAGGGCGCTCCCCCGAGGATTTTTAGGGGAAGATGAAGGAGAACGATTTTAAGGGTAGATTGGCGGACAACACCCTATCGGTGTGCGGGATGGGTACATAATATTATTGTATTATAGACAATATTGTAATATCGCACGGAACTGCGGACCTAGCAGGGATGCGACGGTGCGTGGAAGGTGAAAAAAACTCCGGTTGGATTTACCGAAAGGGCCGGGACCGCAAGGTTTCGGTCCTTTTTCTTTGAGAGGACGCAAATGAAATTCGTTTTGATATTCACGACACATGGGCGAAGATCGTTACCCTCCGGGCAGATCGGGCCTGCCCTGGGCGGGGATGCAGCGAAGGAAATGGCGCGGCTCTGTAAGAGACGTTGAATGACTATCGCAACACCGGGCGCAGGGTGGGGCTGTTCTGGGTGTAAGCCGTCCTATGCCGGCTGAAACCTAGAGCTGGTCGCACGCTTGCGTGCGACGCCCCAAAAATTTCACTATAAGGGTGAAAAACGGGGCCCAAACAATGTGCAATCTTTACTCCAACACCATCCCGCAAGAAACGATGCGAAGGCTATTTGACGTAAAACCCGAGAATGATCAGCTCGGAAATGCGCAACCTCTGCCAGCAATTTTTCCAAAAGGGGCCGCTCCAATTATCACTCTCGACGCTGGTGGTGAGCGACGCTTGGAAATGTCTCACTGGGGTTTCGTGCTGCCGCAAAAATCCAAAGTGACGGGAGAACCAATCCAGCCCAAGGCCGTGAACAATGCGCGTGACGACAAGCTGCTGACTTCGAGATTTTGGAAAACCAGCTTTGAAACGCGGCGTTGTCTCGTTCCTGCGACCAGTTTTTGTGAGGCCAAGGGAAAAAAACCGGCGACGTATTACTGGTTTGGGCTGAAAGGCGAAGACGCGCGACCGCCGTTTGTATTTGCCGGGGTTTGGCGGTTTTTCAAAGGCCAATACGGACAAGAAGAACGGTCGCTGGTGACATCCTCGATCATTACGACAAAGCCCAATGAACTGGTGCGCGACGTGCATCCAGACCGAATGCCCGTGATCCTGTCGCCTGAAAATCTCGAAGTTTGGCTTCACGGTTCGCCCGAAGAAGCCTTTTCGTTGATTACACCTTTTCCATCCGAGCAAATGACGATCCACAAGCACGGGGAAGCGCTCAAATCTGACGCTGGATAGCAAAACAATCATCTATTCTGCTCATCTTTGCGCTCGGCCAATGCTTTCAAGCTACCTACGAGATTCAGAGTTCCGTTGCGGGCTGCACTGGTCATGCCCCGAAGGTATCCGCCGGGGTTTTGAACACGGATTTCCGGTGTAAACCTGTTTGCATCCGTGATGATCAAGGCGAGAAGGGCGTCATTGTGACCCATCACTTCGCAAGCATCACGCCACGCCGTTTGATTTATGCCCAATTCGGGAAGCATCTGCACGGCTGCAGCAGAAACGTCATGCTCGGTGGGTTGTCGTCCGCAGGTCCTCGCGTCGATGTAGAGCTGCATGTCCGGTGATGCGAGGCCATAAAGGATCGGTCCTGATAGCTTTAATCGAATTTCGCCCTTGCTTGTCTCGCACGACTTTTCATCATCTTTTTCTCTGCAATGTTCAGGGCCGTTAGGCTCTGAACCAACAAATCCAGAGTGCGCGGGCTTGCCCGCGCTCCTTTTATCCACGCTTGCGTTACAGACAGGATTAAAGTCTTGGGTTGTATCTTGTATATAGGGGGTAGCACTGGTGCTGCACCCGTGTTGCATATTCTCTGTTTCATCAAGCAAAATGATGGTCTGCTGTGTGAGTAAGTCGGCCTCTGCGACGTGCTGACGAAGATCGTCCATGTCGATCCGCCTCAGTTGCCGTGCATCCGGCCACGCTTCGTATTCAGCTTCGATCTGCGACGTGTCGGCCCCAAGGTCGGCCAGGTCATTGATCGCGGCCTTTAGGTGGCCCTTGTGGATGCTGCGTGTGTTGCACAGGAGGTTGCGCTCTTTGTTTAGCGCGTCCTGTTGGTGCTGGTGCGCCAGCATGGCGGGGACCAGTGCGATTGCGCGCGAGAAGAACACACCGCACCCATCAAACCCTGACCTGCCGCCATGCGCCATTGTGCGTTTGTCGATCAGGCCCACGTCGGCAAGCCGCTTTTCGTGTCGGGCTATGCTGTAACGGGATTTGCTGCGTCTCGCGGCAATCTCGCCCTGCCTACGGTAGCAACAGGGTTCGCGGTCGGGCGACTTCCAGTCGCTTGGCCGGGGATCTTCGGCCATGCGGACGAAAGTGGAAATTTCCGCGTCAGTTAGATTGAACATCGTCGGTGCGACGTTCTCAAACAAACGGATGAAGCCGTCACGCTCCATGCCGTCTGGTAGGGTGGGAAACCCTTCGGTGTGGTGATCGTATCGCTCAATACGAGCTGCAATGCTGTGCATGTCTCTGTCCTTGCTCGGTTTAAGCAGGGCGGAAGCAGGCAATTCTTTATAGTTCGCACAAATGCGTTTTTTGTTGCCAGCTTTGGAAGGGGGTGATAAAACCGAGATCAACAGCTTTTTTGATCTGCTAAAGAATTGGCGTTCTTTGGTTTCAGAACCCCCCCGTTAGGTTTCCGCCTTGCGGGGGTTTCTACTTTCTAGGGCTGTTCTCTCCTTTCGATTCTCTTTTTTCCGACGCTCTCAGAATACAGGGTATTGGCCGTTCGGCTATAGTACCTACTGTATGATGCGCCTTGGTCTAACTCTTGTGGCGTTTGGAAGGGTCAGACCAAGATGCAGATGTAGCGAGCGCACAAATGCGTTTTTTTTCTTGCTTGCCATGTGGGTGGGGTGTTAGAACCGGACTTGAAAACTCTTGTAGCCGCTTGGGACGCCAATCCCTTGGTTCTAAACCCCCCGTACAGGTTAACCCCTCTGCGGGGGTTTCTCGTTGTACGGCGGGAACTGCTCCTCTGCCTGTTGATTCTTATTATTTGTGAAGACAGGCATACAACGTCTGGATGCCTGTCGCAATTATAGTATCGTTCGTTCGGCGTCATACTACGCCTAGTAGTTGACCTGCTCGAAGCCGTAGTTGCCTTCATAATCCCGCCATTCCACGAAAACAGAGCGATGGAAAATTGACGGGCAGTTGCTTGGATAGTTCTCAAGCCCCGTGTGCGCTGCAGGAAGTGAGCGATAGTCGCTTGATCCGGTCCAGCGAAAATCGCCCTGTGTCCCATAGGTCCCGACGCGCATGGAGAATGATCTGTTGCAATCGTCGTCGCGCCCGCTTTCGCGCTGGCTTGCATAAGTGACGTTGTAGACCCGGATGGACCTCACAAAGTTGAACTCTTGCCCGCTAATGTCGATGTCAGCGCCGCCCCCGTCTTGAACAAGTTGCAATGCGTAGCCTTCTGGGAGAGGGGCCCCAGTCCCGCCACTGCGTCGAACAACGGCGGGCTGTGGCTCAAGCGCGAAATCCGTGAGTGGTGCGCTTGGGTACGACTGCTGTGGTGCCACATCGTCCAACTCTAGGAGAATGTCGTAGATCCGGCCGGCAGTCAGGGTTTCAGGATCAACAGTGTAGGCCGCGCCCATCGGACAGCGCCAGATTTGCAACGGGGGTTCAACAGGCCAAGGTGTGATCCTGCGGATGAACTCGGCGCGGGCGCGAGCGCATGGGACAGATGCGGGCCAGCCTCCCGATAAGCATAACAAAATTGCGCAATCAATCTGATAGGTCTGGGCTTGCGCGCGTTCGGGTGCTGCTGCGATGCCGACTACGGCGGTTGCCAGTGCCAGTGCGCTTGTGCGGAGAATGTTCTTCATGATGTTCCCCTTTCTAAGTAACATATTATAACGGCGTGAGACGGTTATAATATTGTTTAATCGAAAGAAGGGACCTAAATCAAGTGATTGTCGTATCCAACGGATTTCGCTGGAGGCGGGATGATGGTAGCAAGCCAACAATCTAAAGTTGCCGGGAGACATGATGATGGGCGAGGCCAAAAGACGCAAAAACGGAAACGAGGCAAAATTCCGTCGCTTAGATCAGCAATTGACTGGCGCAGGTGTGAATACTGATCAATTCGGATTTTGTGACGGCGAAGCATTCTTAGCTGCCGAGCAAAGAGATCCTTCGCTTTTAGAGACATACGCGCAGTGGGTGATGCTTCGGCCCCGTGATCGAGAATATGATGCTCATGTAAGAGAGACTGTCCCCAAACTTGCTCAGCTGGTGGCAACCGTCCTGGAAGAAGATACGTTGGAAGGATCATGCGAAATGGCATGCTCACTCTTAACAAAAAGTCTGGACCGACTTGGCGTTTGGTCCGTTGGTTTGGTTGGCAGTTCAACATTCGAGGTCAAAGATCAGGATATTTGGCGCGGTTTGCATACTGTCGATCGGGCAGACTTTCCCGGTGCCAGACTTGGCCACACATGGGTTTGTGCGCCACCCTTCGTGGTCGTTGATGCGTCGATTAAAAGACAGCGTTGGGCTGGTGACGATATTTATCCGTATGTTCCGTCGATCATCCTCGATGACTGGGGACGAATGACCAAACCAACGCCAAAGGATGTGATCAGTGCCGAAATTCGAGCCGAGATGATGGTTGCGCGAGGAGCCATTCCAAATGGGGTGATTTACCAACTTGAACCCAACTTGAAAAAGTTCAGTGAGACCTTTCCCGCGACGGAAATTGTCATTGATCGTTTGACGGCGCGGTACATTCCGACTGCTGCAAATTTATCTGACGGTACATTGGAGGAAATCAATAGCGCCGGAGAAATTGGGCGGGTCGGTCGAGAGATTTGGAGTGACGTGATAGCACCTGCCTTCAATGCAGACACAATCTGGCCACCACGTTGACGCGACCTTTATGCTTTTGAAGACAGCGGACTTTGGAAAAAGGCGATGATCTGTCGGATGACGTTTTCTCTGACTTCAGGAAGCTCAAGGAACAGCTCGTGCTTGGCGTTCAAAACTTGCTCAAGATGGCCCTTCGGCCAGTTCGCCATTCTTGATCGAATAGAACCGACCCTAACAGTTTCTTCTTGATTGCCGCAGAATGTTAGGCAGGGAATGTCAGGCGACGGCAATTTGTCTAGCGCGGCACACTCCTTTAGCGCCGCGTAAAGCCAGCCCATACTTGGGCCGCCGGTGTGAAGGTCAGGACACTTGGTTCCTTGCATGATCCATCTGTCATACTCGGGTTTGCTGTTTGTTAGCGTGTTGTCGCCGAAGTCGTGGCGAAAAACATAGCTTTTGTCGTTGAAACCGGGCGCGTACATTTGACCCTTACCAATGGCTTGCAATCCCCATGTGAGGGGCCAGGCGGCTATGCGTTCATACGGTGCCATATATATGCCGAACATCGGTGCAGAGAACGCTGCAGCTTCAATCGCAAGACCGTCCATGAGTGATCGCAGGGCAATACAAGCGCCCATCGAATGTCCAACCAAGTACAGAGGCCTTGGCAATTGCAACTCGTCTACGCATGTCATGAGTGCTTGAACATCAAGCTGGTATTCGGAAAACGAATTGACGTGGCCCATTTTGGGATTGGGTGCAATTCGATCTGAAAGCCCATGACCCCTCCAGTCGATGACAACGGCATTATATCCTGCGTCCACGAACGCCGCGACGGGGTGTCCGTAGAGTTCGATGTAGTCACCGCGACCTGGGAAAAAGAGAACCGTTCCCAGACATTCTTTGGTAGTCTGCCAGACACCAACCCGGAGTTTTACCCCATCGGTGGCCGTCACCATAAAGCCGTCGACAGCTTCTGGTGCTGTCGAAATGTCGGAGTGAATTTGTGCTGGTTCCATCATGTTCCCTTCCCCTCCGGTACGGTTTTATGCGGCTCAAACCGCCAGAAAAGGCTTGCGACCGCAACTGTAACACTAACTCCGAGAAGGAGAGAAAAGCCATAGAATTGACCAATGGTGATGTACCCCATGGACAGTATAAGAACTACGGCACCCATACGGAACCACGTTCGCATCGCGCGGCTCTCTTCTTGTGCAAACAGGACGGTATTATCGATCCCGGTTTTCACCTGCACTAGGCACGCTGCAAAAACGAAACACAGAAGAAACAATAGCAAAAAGCTGGTGAAGAATGGCGACGGGCTACCATTGATCCAAAGCCACCTATCGTTGCTATAGCCCAGAAAAATCAAAGCATCATTCCACAACCATGCTGTGATACCTTCCGCATCTGAAACGAGATAGGCGGCATTCATCTTGATGCAAAGCGCCACAAGGATCCCCAGTACCGTGCATCGGAACACCGTCTGCATTATCTTGAGGCCAATGCTGAATGCATGACCGTTGTACAAGGGTATGTGGCTATCGTCTTTTTCACTGCAAATCGCTGCGTAGTCGCCCGACACGGTGAACAGAAAAAGCGATGCCGAGAACAAAAACCAGTAGATCATGCCTGAGTAGAGAAACCCCAAGAATGATACAAATATTGCTGCGTTGTTGGACAAAACATCAGGTCTGACAAGAGCTATAAGCATCCAGTCGATCATTGGCACGTTGGGGTCGTCAGCTTGTAGCGGCAACAAGTAAACGCCTGCCCATTGAACGATGAAAATCAGGAAGAAGCATATCAAAAAAATAGCCCAAAACGACGACGTGAACGAACGCACCTTTGCATACCAATTTTCTTCATATTTGATCCGCCCGTAGTCGAGCAGTCTTCCACGGTCGGATTCCTTCCAAGCATTGATGAGTGACCCACACAGGATCAGAAGAATCGGGAGAAAAATTGGTTCGCCAAGATTCCACCCTGGGGACCAAATGAAGCCAACTTGTTTTTCGATACCTTCGCTAGGGGAGTATGTGACGCTGTGAACGCCAAGGATTATCGTAAGAAACCACAAGATGCCCAGGCCGCCCCAGATTGCAATTGGCATGATCAGGTGATTTGGCCCGCTGAACATTTGTTCGCATCGTAGAGCTAAACTGATCCCGCTAACGGTGGGCTTTTTATCAGGTACGGGAGGCGACGCCACAAACGTATAGCTAGGGAGAAATGTGTTCTCTAGCGATATGTCATAGTCAACCGCGTGCTGTGCCTGCATAGGGCCGGAACTGCCAACATCGCTTTTTTTGGCTCGGCGCTCTGCGGTAAGCCGATCTTTCGACGCTCGGATTTCCGCTGCCCATCTACTTGTTTCCTCGGGGTCGTCACATCCGAAAATGCGAGCGAGCCAGCGAATATTTTCAGTGCCTATCCCGTTGTCATTCGCTTGGAACCAAACCTGTACGGAACGAAGGTCGATGCCTTTGGTGTTGCCATCCAACTCACAGATTGCTTGCGTCAAGGTTTCGGCCGTCCACGGACCGTCAGCAAAACCTTTGCTGTCAACAGATCGTCCGGCACCTTCAGCGGCGAGCCGGGCAATTAGCACCTTAAAGTTGTCATCGCTTTGCTGCGGAGCAACAAAATATTTACCGTTTTTTTTCAAATTGTTAGTGGCTCCATGTTTCGTTCTTTTTCGTTACTTCGCGTTCTTTATCGTGCGTCTGCAGAAAATGTAAGTTCAACTAGTGCGGGTAGGTTCTGCTGCCAGAAGCAGAAGCCAGTTTCTAGGCATGTCTCAGCCATAACCTTAGGGGGATTTTTCATGACAACTGCTGCAACTTCATCAATCAAATCGGATGCACTTTCGATGCCAGCTACAACAAAAACCACACGCAAGGAGTCGAAACAGCGTAGAACCGCCGAGCCTATCAAGTTCATCCTCGATAGCGATACGCGAGATGTCGTAGGGTGGCTTTATAAGTGGAACACAGGAGCACTCGTTCCAATGTGGAAAGACGGAAAGCGCCAGAATGTAGTGTATGAATGATCCGACTTACCCTAGGTTTTGACACTCTCCCGCAAACGACTCCCTCTAGTCTGTCGCATTAAGAAATGTCAGTACTATTGACCTATTTAACATAACAATGATTATGCGAATCTTGCCTGTACGCGCAAAGCGATAATGTCTCACATTTGCAAAGTAGAAGTCGTATTGCTTGGTTTTGGCGATGTCGCGCGCAACCTGGCGGGCATCTTCGTGTTCCTCGCGGGTGATGGACCGGAAGTCCATGTTCGGGGCAGCAGCGTGACTTCGAGGGGCAGGCTTGGCAGGAACAAGCGTGCATAAGTCTTGACTTATATACGGAGCTCAAATTCTGGATCAAGCTGTGCCACGCGCTTCACGTAGTGCCCGACCGAACAAATAACTCGTTACCTTATTTCGTATCTCTGGGTCAGTCAGAATAATGTCACGCATTTCCGCGTCGTTCTGGAACATGCGGATCATGCCCTGAAATGCAGCTTGATCATAAGCTGAGCGTACAACGTCCGGAGGATTGTTGCGTAGCATTTCTTGCATGTCATCATCAACGATCTGCGGATTTACAGCCTCAATTCTTGTCATCTGCGCTTCGGTAAATTGCGTTCCGTGACGGTCATTGAAGGACTTGATGATCTCGGACAGCTCCTTCTTCTCGTCGTCCGTGTAGGGCTTCGCGCCGAACTCGCTGATGGCGGCAAGGGCTTGCGTGTCACCAGGAGAAAGAGCTGCGTTACCCTGTTCTTTCTTATCCACCTTAAAGGCTTCCAAACGAATCATTTCCTCCGTGATCTCGATCTCAGGTGGAAGCTCACGGTTAGGCAACAAGCGCGAAAGCCAGCCACCATACGAGGCCAGTTTTTCTAGGCTAGTGTCCTCCAGTGAGATGACCTGAGCAATGAAAGCATAGAAGCGGTTGAAGCTCTTCAGAAGCTGACGAAACTCCTCTTGCCGCCCTTCATCATCATCGGCCTCAAAGCGGGCAACAGCCTGCCGCACGAGGCCCTCAAGGCGAGGTCTGTCTGCGGTGCTAAGCGCTCCCCTAAAAAAGGTTTGGGCGAACCGCTCGATCTCGTCCTTGTCGAGATAGCCAAATTTGAAGAGCCGCCCTTCCAGATCATAAATCTGATTGGGGTCTGACATCGCCTCAACCGTAGTCGCTTCATAGAATGGCCTGAAGGCCGTCTGGATGTCCTCGATGGTGTTCTGGAAATCGAGAATGAAGGTGCGATCCTTCCCTGCCCGCGTCCGGTTTAGGCGGGAGAGCGTCTGCACCGCCTGAAGACCGGAAAGCTTTCGATCAACATACATGGCACACAGCTTAGGCTGGTCAAAGCCTGTCTGATATTTCTCGGCCACGATCAGAATGTGATAGGTATCTGGATAAGGTGTCCCATCTGGCTTGAAACCATCGAACCGGCCGGGGAGTTCAGTCTCGGCAAACCCGTTTAGATCGGCCTCGGTTGTAGGCTCCCCACTCACGTCAAGATCGCCTGAGAAGGCGACAAGCGCTTTCAAATCGGTGTAACCCTGCGCCTTAATGTAGGTCTGTACGCCAAAAAAATATTTGAGAGCATGTTCGCGGCTCTGGGAGATGATCATCGCCTTAGCTTGTCCGTTCAACTCATGCATGACGTGACGGCGGAAGTGCTCAACAATGATTTCGACCTTCTGGCCGATGGCTGTTGGATGTAGGCTGGCATATCGCGCGACTTTGCGCTGCCCTTTCCGTCCACTCAGCTCTGGGTCGTCTTCGATGGCCTTTTCAAGCTGATAGTAAGCCTTGTAGGTCATATAATTCTGAAGCACGTCGAGAATGAAGTTCTCCTCGATAGCTTGGCGCATGGAATAAAGATGGAACGGGTGAGGAAGCCCGTCTTCACCCGTCACGCCGAAGCGCTCCAAGGTGACGTTGCGAGGTGTGGCTGTGAACGCGAAGAAGCTGATATTTGCCTGCGGGCCACGCGCCTTTTGATATTCGGCAATCAGATCCTCAATGTCGTCACTCGAATTGACGTCGCGCGTCAGGGCGTCGGTCATTGCTTGAGCGCTTTTGCCTGATTGGCTGGAATGCGCCTCGTCCACGATGACCGCAAAGGTGCGGTTCCCCTGCCCAGAGAGCTCTTTCAAGTGATCTGTCGAGAACTTCTGGATCGTCGTGACGATGATCCGCGCCCCCTTGGCGATTGCGTCCTTCAGTTGGCGGGATGTGCCGTCGATCTTCTTGACGACGCCGGTCGTCTGCTCGAACTGCGTAACTGTTCCTTGGAGCTGCCTGTCTAGCACAACGCGGTCGGTCACAATGATCGCCGTGTTGAATACCTGTTTGTCAGCGTCGTCATGTAAGTTGATCGCATGGTGTGCCAGCCAGCCGATGGTGTTGGATTTCCCTGAGCCAGCCGAATGCTGGATCAGGTAATTGGAGCCGGTGCCGTGGGTTCTGGCGTGCGCCATGATTTTGCGCACTGCGTCGAGCTGCTGAAAGCGCGGGAAGATCATCACCTCGTTCTTGCCCGTTACTTCCATCACCATGAACTGCCCGATGACATCGAGCAGCACGGAACGGGAAAAGATCGCCTCGCCCCATGCGCCCGATTTGTAGAGATAAGCAATGCGGTGTTCATCCTCGACATCGGGATTTCCTGCGCCACCTTCGCGGCCTCGGTTGAACGGCAGGAAGCGAGTCTTCTCGTTCATCAGCCGCGTGGTCATAGAGGCGTTGTCTTCATCGAGCGCGAAGTGAACGAGCGCGCCCCGCTTGAAGGTGAGAAGTGGCTCGCCCGCTGGAGAACGGTCATCGCGATACTGCTTCTCAGCGTTGCGGAATGTCGATCCGGTCAGGAGGTTCTTCGCTTCGATGGTAACAACAGGCAGGCCGTTGACGAAAAGCACCACGTCAAGGCGACCGCCGTGCTTTTGGCTGTATTCGACCTCATCCATCACTGACAGGATGTTGGCCTGATATTCGGCCACACGTTTCGGCTCCAAAGCGCTCGCGGGACGGAAGTAGCAAAGGCTGAGCGCAATGCCAGGGACGATCTTGATCCCCTTGCGCAACACATCGAGCAGGCCACGATCCTTTAGCGCCTTGTCGAGCTGCTTGAAGAACACGTCTTCAGCCGAGGCTGTGTAGTGTTGGGAGAGCTTCTCCCAAGCCTCGGATTGTGTGTCCCGCACAAAGCGAAGGACAAGAGCCTTATCCATCGCCAGGGCACGATCATAGTCCGTCTTCGGATCACGGCGCTCGTAGCCCTCACCGCGCACAAGCTCGGCGATGAGATGATCCTGAAGGACTTTTTCCTTGTGTATGCTGTGCGGGGAAATCGTCATGACGCGACTCTCCCCTGCTGCGCACCCGTGAAGGCGGTCAGGTAGTCGCGAAGGGTGCACATCGCCTCGTGGAAGAAGCGCACATCAGTGGCGAGATAATCTCTTGCCTTGGTGCCGACGCCGCCATAGCGAAGTCTGGTCGATCCTGGGTCGATGTCGTTGATCTCCTGCAAACGCTTCTGAGCCCAAGTGTCCAGCCCTGTGACCTTGTTCATGAGCCCATGAAGGCTGTGTCCACGGTCGATCTTCTCGCCGGTCTGCGCCTCGATGATCTGCTTCAGCTTCACCTCGAAGGCGTGGCGAAACAGATAGATGATCGGGAACTGTGCAACGAAATCTTCGATGTCGTTGTTGTAAACCTGCTTGATCAGTGCCTCGCTGCACCGAAAGTAGTTATCTGAAATATCTCCCAAATTATTCTCCTCCAAAATGTCCATGTCCCCGAAGGAAAAACACTTCGGAAGGCTCCACTCGTTAAATCTCTGAAATTCTGTATCTGGCACCCAGAACAAAGGGTGATGACGGGGGTCTCTTTCGGTCATGGCATCGCCTCGGCTGCTTCAAATTGTTCAGCCGCTGATTGCAGGTCCCCCTCCTGCTCGTATGCTGCCATCGTTTCGCAAAACAAGGTTGCAAGTGCACAACCGAGACGATTCATGTCAGCACGCCTCAATCGAAGCCGCCTTCCAGCTACCGGAACAATCTGACCTGTCAGAAATCCATTCTCGTTCAATGGCCTGATCTGGCGACCGTCACCATGAGCAACTGAGTTGCGAATGCTGGTGAAAAAATCAAATGCCGTCATCTCGGGTAACTCTTGCACCAACCAAGGTGCGTCAATGATCCGCGCCGCCTGTAAGGCAATGCCTACTTCTCGTGCCTGCACATCATCGGGGCCATTCTGATTGGCCGGTGTGCGCGCACGCTGAACAACCCAGCAAACGATGGTGGTGAAAAGCGCATAAGATTCCGTCGCCTTGTAGTCTTCCTTTGTGCTCGTCAGCATTTCGGCAAGTCGGCGAACGGTTTCGTACTCGGCTGCGTGTTCCTGTATCTGCCCCATTAATTCGCCCCCCCTGTCATCGGTGCCCAAATCTGCTTCAGAGGCAGCTTGGCGCGGGTTTCGTCGGAGAGCTCGCCATAGGTGCGGAAAAGCGCCTTCAGTAGATCGGGCATCTGCCAGAGGCGGAGCTTGAAGAAGTTGCTGTCCAGCTCCTTCTGGGCAACGGCGTTCACACCGCCGATGCTGACCAGAAGCCCCGTCTGGGCTTGGCTGTTCGAGACTGAGCCGATCAGGCGCAACACCACGTCATGGTTCGCCACGCCATCACCGGACTTCACCTGCACGCAAATGCGATCCTCGCCAAGGCCAAGCGTGCCGCCTGCGGCCAGAATATCGACGCCGCCATCGGCACCTGGCGGGGAAACCTTGGTGGTGTAGCCCTCAACCCGCATGATCTCAGCCACCAGATCGGCCAGGGCATGACCTGCGAACTCAGACTTGATCAACGAGATAATCTGCTGATGCGCAATGTCCTCGATGTCGGTCTGGTAGTCTTCCGCCTCAACGTCATCATCCTCTGCCCCGTTCACGGGCAGGGGCTTAGGTGCCTGCCCCTGCTTGCCCAAGAGCGCACCAGGATCGGTGCCAGTCTCAAGGACGGCCTGCACGCGCTCAAGGGCGGAATTGCGCTTGATCTGGCAGATGGTCATGAACGCACCGAAGGAATGGCGCAGGTCCTGCTTGAAGGTGTCGCGAGGCAGCGACTCTTCCTTCCATTCTACGGTGCGCGAGTGTTTGAAGTCGCTCACGCCGTCGAATTGGTAGTCGCCCGTCACGATCCCGATGGCCACGCCGTTCGTGACCTTGCGCGGCATCACCACGATGTCGCCGACCTCGATCCGGTTCACAAATTGGTTGAGCTGAGCAGCGAAGTTGCGCAGGCGGTTCTTGCCTTGATCGGGCATGACCTCTTGGAGCTGCACCAACACCGCATCACGATCCGCGCAGGCGCTCAGATCGCTAACTTCCAGAAAACCGGGGAACAGCTTGCTCTGGTCGATAGCTGCAAGCTCCCGCTCCCCATGTGCCCCTGCCCTGACGATCCATAACCTGGTCATGCCTGCATCGCCTCCTCGATCTCATCAAGACGGCGGTCGGTCTGCCCCTGCTTGTCCCAGGTCGCCACGTCGATCTGGCCGGTAACGGCTGCGGTGATCAGGGCAGAGCGAAACTCGCGCATCTGGATGATGGACTTCCTAACCTTGTCGGTGAGCCGCTCAAGAGCTTCCTGCTCAGTAAAAAAGCCTTTTATGTTTTCGTCTTGGACATCTAGTGCAGGCACCCAAAAACGATATCCGCCCAATGTCTCTCGGTTGATCTTGGGCATCGCGACCCGCATAGATTCGAGAGTGGCCCAATCCGTGAACTTTGCGGAGAGAAGTTGCATCAATAGAAACTGCGGGCGCAGTGATTTATTGGGCAGTATCGGATACATATCTGCACTACACATACCGGCAACCGGCGACACGCAAGCTTTGGCAAGGTTCGGGCGTATCTTGCTGTAAACAACCGTTCCAGCAGGGAACGCGTATTTCCCGCTGATTGCCCCCTGATCCTCAGCGGTCTCGATTGAGATGAGGCGACCAGTACGCGATTCAATGTGGTTCGGGGCGATCAAAGGTTTGTCTGCCCATTCAGGGGCAGTAGGATTGACTTGACCTTCAGTGACGCGGCAGACCCAACGGAATGGCACCAGCTCGCTCTGTGAAGGTTCATTCGGCGTGGTCAGCCGTTCCAGCTCCGAGAGTAGCCGTTCCTTCAGCACATTTGCCAACCGCTGCTTCTTCTCGATCAGTTGGTCGATGCGGGCGGTCTCGCGGTCGAGAAAATCCGCGATGGTTTTTTGGGTGTCGAGATCGGGCAACATCACCGGCACGTTGCGAAGTGCTTCGTGTTCCAAATCCCATTGGTTGACCCGAACTCCCTTTGAAATACGCCCGTAGAGCGCGATGTAAGGCTCGCTGCGCAGGAGGTAGTGCAAGAACTGATCGCATTCCGCGCTCAGCGGTTCATAGACATAGTACGCAGGGCTAACGATCCCTCGGTAGCGTGATATGGCAATTGACCCCTGCCATGCCTTCATCTTGTTGGTGACAAGCGACCCTTCCGTGACAAGCTGGTAGCCCGATAAATCATCAGACTCCTTATTGTGGTTGTCGTCTCGGGACGACTTGGGAATGACCCCGTAGTCACGATACACCGACAGCAATTCTTCGTCGGCATAGCCAGTGTGCTTCCGCCTGCGGAACAGCGACCATAATGGGCGGGTTTCCCAGCCTGGCGGCGTCCGTGAAGCAATGAACCCCTGAAGTTCGGTCATACGACAACCCTATTCAGAAGCCTTGAGATTTCGATTTCGTGGACCCTTAAATCTGTTTGCCCGTTAACCATCTTCACACCTTCCACGCCGCTCTGGTTCGCCAGTCCGCCGGAAAGCCCATGCTGGCAGGATCGGCGAGCGGGCAGCCGTCGATCAGCGCCACAAGGCGCTTTTTCCATTCATTGTCCGGCGCGATTAGAGCCAGGAGGTAGTCGAGCATCACCAGCGTGTTGTGCAGATAGCGTGGATCGGCATTCCGCATGGCGACAGGCAGCTTGGCCGGATACTGAGGAACGGTCATTTTCACGGTGAAGCGCTTGTTCCACAGCCTGCCATGGTGGGCGCAGATGTTTCGCACATGGCTGATGTGGTGCGCGAAAGACGTGACCACCTTTTCATCCAGCGCAAAGGGGGCTGCGATGGCCTTTCTCTCACTCCGCAGTTTCAGGTCGCTGTAGAATTTCGACAGCAGACCAAACGACATGACCTCAGCCGCCATCCAGACCGGTGGCAGCTTGGGCGAGGTGTATTTGTCGCGATAGTGGGTTGCGAATGTGTCGCGTGAGCGCGTGAATTCCTTTTGCAACTCGGCAACCGCAGACGCATGACGCCCGATATGCGCATAGTGGCCCTGATCGAGATAGCCATGGGCGCCATGGTTCATCGCCATGTGATGCGCCCATTGCGCCCGCAAGGCCACCTCGACCCGCTCGATGGCGTCCAGAACAAGCAAACGCAGTTCACGGTCGAAGATGTAGAGCGTCAGCACATCTTCGAATGTGGCCCCGTCACGGAATGCGTGATCGCCATTGTTCGTGGCCGGCACCTCGAAGGGCAGCCAGTAGGCCCTGAGCCGATAGTAGGAGATGAATCCGAGATAGTGCTGAGCAAGGGCATCATCCGCGACAGTCATGCCGCGGCGCTTGAGAAGCTCGATCTGATCCGGGACAGAAACGGCGGGTTTTTCAAACTTCATGCGGCACCTACATGCCGCAAAAGCGATACCCTGAAAACAAGTAACCCGCCGGGGTGCGCAGTGCGAAACCGAGGTTCCGTCCGAGGCGTGGCGGGTCTTGTTGAGACAATAGATAGGGCAGGATTCCTACCAAAGCAATAAGAAACCGACCGGTCCGCGCCAAAAATCATGCCGCCACCTCCTTTAGGAGTCCAGCTATCTCGGCCTCTAACGCCTTCAGTTCCGCGTCGATCTCTTCTAGCGGACGGGGTGGCACGTACTGATAGAAATAACGGTTAAAGTTGATCTCATAGCCGACCCGCCCGACCTGCTTGTCGCGGGCGTCAGTATGGCTTTGATCGACCCAAGCGTCTGGCACGAAGGGCAGAACCTCGCGCTCCATGTAGGCGCGCCAATCTTCGGACAGCGGTACAAGCTCGTGATCGCGCAAGTCAGTGTCGGGTTCGGGCTTGCCGTCCTTGCCCACACAGGTGTCAGCTTCGTCATCCCGTTCGGACAAAGCCGCCATGAGCGTTTTTTTGATAGGTGCGCCGATCTTGATCTGAGCTTTCTTCAACGCGCCGGTCAGAGCCTTGTCGAACTCTGCGCGGTTGGTGAAAAGCGTGTCGCCGATGGCCTTGAGCGCGAACCGGATTTCTGCCTGCTCGTCCTCTTCAAGCTTGGCGAAAGCTTTCTGATCGGACAGGCGATCAAGCCGTTCCGCATCGACCGAGAAATTCAGCTTCAATGGACGTTCGACACGGATTTCCCGATAGCCGAAGTCGGCTGTGTCGAAGATGCGGGAAACCTCACCCTCGCCGCTCTCACCGTTCAAAAAACCCGCATAGATGCGCACGATCTCGGCACGCGCCTCCTCAGGGATTTCACGGCGCTTGCTGCCCAGGGACTTGCGCATGGATTTCCAGAAGCGTTCGCCGCTCGCGTCGATAAGCTGAACCTTGCCCTGCCGGTTGGCGGGCTTGCGGTTGGTCAAGAGCCAGACATAGGTCTGGATACCGGTGTTGTAGAAGAGGTCGGTGGGTAGGGCGACGATGGCTTCAACCCAATCGTTCTCTAGCATCCAACGGCGGATTTCACTCTCGCCCGATCCTGCCCCGCCTGTGAAAAGCGGCGAGCCGTTCATGACGATGCCGATGCGCGATCCGATCTCATCGTCGCGCATCTTGGAAATCATGTGTTGAAGGAAGAGGAGCTGGCCGTCAGAGATACGGGGCGTCCCTGCCCCGAAGCGCCCGTCCATCCCCAAATTCTCGGCCTCGGATTTGATCGGGTCTTGGTATTTCTTCCAGTCCACGCCGTAAGGGGGATTGGAAAGCATGTAATGGAAACGCTTGCCCGCCTGGGCGTCTTGCGTAAGCGTGTTGCCAAAGGCGATCTGCTCGGGATCATGGCCTGTCACAAGCATGTCTGATTTACAGATGCCGAAGGACTCGCCGTTGAGCTCCTGGCCGAAGAGCTCGACGCGGATCGCGTCGTTGAAGTCCTTAAGCGCTTCTTCGGTCAAAGACAGCATGCCGCCCGTCCCACAAGCTGGGTCATAGACCTGACGGATGATGCCGCGCCCTGTGAGTTTATCGTCGTCATTTGCGATAAGAAGATCGACGATCAGACGGATTACTTCGCGCGGGGTGAAATGCTCCCCTGCGGTCTCGTTCGAGATTTCCGAAAAGCGGCGGATCAGCTCCTCGAAGAGGTAGCCCATCTCAAGGTTGCTGATCGTGTCGGGATGCAGGTCAATCTCAGCGAACCGCTCGAAGACGTTCCAGAGGATGCCACCGTCCTTCAAGCGCTTGAGCTGGTCGGTGAAAAGAAACTTATCCAGAAAAATGTCGCGAACGTTGGTCGAGAAATTGGTGATGTAGTCCACTAGGTTGTCATGAAGTTGGCGAGGGTCTTGGCCGCGCAGCTTGTCAAAGGTGAAGCGCGACAGGTTATAGACCTGAGCATTACCTCCAACCGCGCCGAAAAGGATCATGTCGCGCGTGGCTTCGTCCACCCCTGCGGGGAGAGTACTATTTGCGCTCAACACAGCGTCTTTAGAGCTCTCGAGAATGCAATCGAGGCGGCGTAGCACCACGAAAGGCAGGATCACTTTGCCATATTCAGATTGTTTGAAGTCGCCGCGCAATATCTCGGCGATGGACCAAACGAAGCCGCCGAGATTAGAGATATCGTCTTTTGCCATTGTGTGTTTCTGCCCCGTTTTCATTCTATAAATACTAACAGGGATTTAAAGAACTTATACCCTAGAAACGCTTCCCTACGATCTATCCACAAACAACAAAGCATGCTTGCATGCAAAGCGCATTGAATGAATGGTTATGCGTGAAGCCCGCCTTGATGACATACGACTGTCGCAAGACGTCCCGTCGTTTCTTGAGGTGCGGGAATGCAGGTCAAATCAAATCAACTGATAGCTGGCGCTTCAATTCGCCATTTGCTGAACGAAGCGCCCATATTCCTGACTGACCTCCTGCGCTTCCGTGAACGCCCTCGCCCGTTCACCCTCCATGCATCGAAAGTAGTCTTGAATATTTGTGATGTAGTGCTCGAAATCTTGTCGGATAAGGTCTTCATATTCACGCGTGGAGGCCGGATCGCTCGGTACAAATGGTCTGGAAGGTGCCAAACACGTCTCGGCTTGCGCCGAATGGGCCATAAAAACAAACCACATTATAACAGTGTATGTCTTTTTCTTCGACTTAGACATGATGCTTGTGCCCCTAAGATACTTGGAAAAATTCATCCTGCTGCTTAAAGGTAGTTTATAGAGAGACTTTCATCGAGTGACAATATTATAACTTGATGAGGATCTTATAAGATTGTATTGCGGTGGTACCTGAGAAGGGTGCCACTGCTGCTGACCATGGAGGTGACGCAGATCGTGGCGACAAACATAAACAAAGAAGCCCCTAATGTGGTCACAGAAACACATTTCAAGACCCTTGTTGACAGCGGTTATCAAGCAGAGGTTGTGTGCAAAACCAAAGCTACAAAGAAAGCTGCGGTTTGGTACGGCATCTGGATTATCCGCGTCGTCAACAAGGAACGCACTTACGAAAAGCTGCTCGTCCCAGCCCGCAAAAAGCTCGGCGACGACGACGAAATTGCAGTCCGTACCTTTAAGACAGCCAACGGCCTTATCTCGTTCCTCGAAAGCATGGGCTTCACACAAGTCAACATTCCGATGCTTGAAGGTGGTCGCACGCTGCACGCCCTGCCAGAAACGCCTATCGAGAGTAGCGACAGCTAGTCTTGCTGCTTTAACACTCGCCAGCACCCCTGCTCTTGCGCAGGGCATGGTGCTTGTAATGAACGGCGACGGCTCACTTAGTGAGTCTACTGCGCAAGACAATTTTGCACGAAATTACAATGATGGTGTCGGCCAAGGTTCAGCTGCGGAAGGGCTGCAACTTTTCGGTCAAGGCACCGCTGTTGACAGTGAGACAGCAGATGGCGACTTCCGCGTTGCCTCTGTTGCACCAAGGGCCGCTGTGCCGCGCCCTGAAATTCTTCAAGCAATCGACGCAACAGCTATGCGCTACGCAAGCCACCCTGCCCTGCGTCGTGCAGGGCTTTCGGTGACTGAATGGCGTTTATTGTTCCGAGCAAACATTGAAATCGAGAGTGCCTACAACGTCGGCGCTCGGAGTCAGGTCGGCGCAATAGGCCTTGGGCAACTCATGCCTGAGACAGCGCGTGACCTGAACGTCGATCCCCACAATTGGCAACAGAATCTCGACGGGTCGGCCCGGTATCTTCTCATGATGCTGGTCCAATTCGGGGATGCGCGATTGGCATTGGCTGCATACAACGCTGGCCCCGATGCCGTGACGCGCAACAACGGTATCCCGCCTTATCGGGAAACCCAAAATCACGTCAGCAGGGTGCTGGCTGTGTTTAACCGGCTAGAAGGAGAAAACTCATGAGGCCAAATACGACCAACGTGGTGACACTGATCGGTGTATTCCTGATGCTGGCACAACCGGCATTAGCGCAATCCATCGACCTCTCACCTGTCCAAAGTGTTCTGCAAGGCATCGTAGATGCGATTACCGGCCCGCTCGGTATCGTGATCGGCACACTGGCTCTGATCGGTGTGTTCCTGTCGTGGCTCTTTGGCATCCTCGATTTCCGTCAAGCCCTTTGGGTGATCATCGGGATCGCAGGCATCGCAGCCGCACCAACAATCGTCGCTGCAATCTGGACCACATAAGGAACACTTGAAATGGCTGCACAAGTGCCACTTTTCAAAGGGCTGCTCAGACAGCCGAAACTACTCGGCTTGCCCGTTATGTATGCGATGGTGTGGTTGTTCGGCGGCGTTCTGGTGTTTCTGTGGACACAACATTGGGTGGTCGCGGTTCTTGCCGTGGCCGCCTACCCCGCTCTGCGCAAAGCCGCAGATTGGGACCCAAATTTCTTGGACGTGGTTGTGACGACCTTGCAGGAAACGCCACCCACGACCAACCGCAAAATCCACGATGGAGATAGCTATGCGCCTTGAAGATGGCTTTGACGCTGCATCGCTGTTGCCCCATTGGGTTGCGAAGGAAAAGCACCTCGCACAGATGCTTCCCTATGTCAGTCTGGTAGACGATCAAACGGTTCGCACACGCGGCAATGAACTGTTTCAGTGCATCCGTCTCGATGGCATCAACAGCTACACCAAAGACGACGACGAACTGGACAAGGTGCGTGATTTGTTCGCGCAAATCGTTTCCGATAGCGGCCATCAGTTTGCCTACTATGTTCACAAAGTTTCCAAGCCCATTGATCCCACAATGAAGCCTATCGAGGGCGATAGCTTTGCGGCGGCGGTCGATGAACAGTGGCGTGACTTTCTAGAAAATGCCGGAATGCGGGATAAGACCCTCACGCTGACAATCATGCACCGGCCCACAACAGCGAAAAAGGTGCCGTTCTCGCCAAAGAAATCCATCGAGGTTTTGCGCGAAGAAACTGCGAAACGTATGCGCGCGCTGCGCGAGGCTGTTGGCTTTATCAGCACCACATTCGTAGATATGCAACCGCGTCTGCTGAACGCGGAAAGCGGCGAACTGTTGGGCTTCCTTGGCAGTCTCAACACCGGCGAAGAAACCCCGCTCTACCCCGGCACAAAATACGGTGTGGTTGCGGATGCTGTCGCCAATACTCGGGTCACATTCAAGGGCGATAGCTTTGAACTGACTGGCGGTTCGGTCGGTAAGAAAATCGGCACAACATTAGCGATCAAGGATTATTCCGAGAGAACGCCTTGCACGATGTTCGACGAACTCAATCTGCCTATCGACATGGTGATCACGCATTCTTTCACGCCAGTAAACAGCAATACGATGGATGATCGTATCAAGCGTCAGATGCGCTTGATGCAAACCACCGATGATGGCGCCGTGACGCAATATGAACAACTCGCCGCCGCGCGTGATGAACTTCTCAGTGGCCGTCTCAGCTTTGGCGATCACCATATGTCGGTGACGCTCTTTGCCAATTCTGTTCCTGAACTGGATGACTTCACGGCGGAGATACGCAGTAGTGCGCTAACGCAGGGTATGAAAATCATCAAAGAAGGCTTCGCGTTGCGGACCCACTACTTTGCCCAGCACCCCGGCAACTCGGTCAAGCGCAGCCGCAAGGCAATCGTGACGAGTAAGAATTTCGCGTCCTTTGCCGCGTTTCACCGCACCCCGTTGGGGAAAACCGGCGATAACGTGCCTTGGGGCGTCCCGATCACAATGCTCCCCACGCCCGAACGCTCCGGCTTTTGGTTCAACTATCACGAAAAGGGCTCACCTGACGCGGAACCTACGGGCGGTCACACGCTGATCTTTGGTCGGCAGGGTGCCGGTAAGTCGGTCTTGTCGGCTTTCCTTGCCACGCTTGCTCGGCGGGCCGGTGCGCGGGTCTTCGTCTTTGACTACCGCCTCGGTATGGAAATGGCCGTCCGCGCAAACGGCGGCACATATTCTTCGATCAAAGCGGGCGAACCAACAGGTTTGAACCCGCTGTGGACCGAGACAGATGTTGAAGGTCAGGCGTGGATGAACGAATGGCTTATGTCTTTGTTTAGCCGCGATGATAAGTCATACACGCCCCTGCAACGCACCAAAATCCAAGAGGTGATCCGCCAGAACGCCGAAGCCGCCGATCCGTCCTTGCGGAATTGGGATGATCTGGCGTCTCTGTTCGCGGCAACCGATGATGATGGCGACCTGCAACAGCGGGCGCGTGAATGGGCTGCTGACGGACGTTACGGTTGGATTTTCGGCCAGAACCTTGAAGACAGCTTTTCGCTGGATGGCGATTTTGTTGGCTTCGATCTAACAGGCATTTTGGACGATTCCAGTGAACGCGAACGCATGGCTGTGCTTTCGTATCTGTTCCGCCGTGTGGAACGGACCATGAAAGACCTCAAGCCAACCTTGATCATCGTGGATGAAACATGGAAGTCGCTCGACAACCATTACTTTCGCGAAAAACTGGAAAGCTGGCTCTTTTCCGTGCGGAAACAGAATGCGGTCGTTGTGATGATGACCCAATTCCCTAGCCAACTCAAAAAGACCGGCGTTGCAGAGACCATTTTGCAAGCGGTGCCGACGCAAATCTTGCTTCCCAATTCTAAAGCGAAGGCGGCTGACTATGACCTCCTGAGCCTCGAAGACAAGGAACTTGATGTGATGCTCACAACTCCAAGCGCGTCGCGCCTGGGGCTTGTGAGAGACGATCAAGGGTCAGTTGTTGTCAATGCTGATCTGAGCGCCCTTGGGCCGCTGCTAACAATCCTCGGCGGGATGAAAAAAGGAGAACAGTTGGTGGGTGCCGATTACCGCCAACGTCCAGACTTTTGGAGAGTCAAATGACAAGAACTGTATTATTGCTTCTCGGCCTCGCATCGCTGTCAGCGTGTGGTGAGTATCAAGGCTTAACGGCAAATTGCTTCGACAACACTTCTGATGTGGTCACACGTTCGGCCAATTCAATGAGCTTTTTGCCGCAATCCGGTGGGCGCTTGTCTACTTCGACTGCACCCGTTGACGATTGCAACTTCACCCCTCTGGGTGGACCGGGGGGCCAGTGATGCGCCCTACCCTATCAACAACGGCTCTTTGCCTAATCTGGGCAACATCATCGTTCGCTCAAGGTGTGCCAACGGTTGATGGGGGCCTGATCATTCGCAACGAAGCCGCCAACCTGCGGCGTGAGGTTGATCTTGCGACACAGGCCGAACGTCTTTCGACCGCCGAGGCCATCGCGGAAATTGAAGCCGAACAGCTTGAAGTGCTGCAGAACATCCTCGACGCACAATCCAGTTTTGGTGGGCAGAATATTCCTGCAATGGTTCAAGGTCTCGAAGACGGCGCATTACCAGAACAATCTGCTGACGCCCTTTACTCACCGACCGACACCAACCCTGCTGGGAATCAAATGTTTGGGGACGCAAACCTGAACATCGAACAGCTTATCATCCGTGTGGCACAGGAAACGCACGGATTGAACGGCGTCAATCAGGCAGGTCTTTCGGTCGTACAATGGCGTTGTCTTTTGCAAGCTCTGATCTGGCAGGAAAGCCGGTTTACCATCGGCGCGCGGTCGCCAGTGGGCGCGTTCGGCCTAACCCAGATTATGCCACCTACGGCGGGTGATCTGGGTATCTACCCCGCTTACTATGACAGCCCGTATTTGCAGGTTGAAGGCGGCGCACGGTATCTCGCGCAGATGCTTCGTATGTTTGATGGCAACATCATCCACGCGCTTGCTGCCTATAACGCTGGACCGGGCAACGTCCAAAACTACGGTGGTGTTCCGCCTTTCCAAGAAACCCAGCATTATGTGCAGGTGATCCCCCAGAAATATAACGAATATCTGACCCGCGTTGGTGGGATTGATGCTTTGGGAACCATCGACCCTGCGTTGTTGGCGAACTCCAACCTGTCCATTTCGGGCAGTGGTGCGAGTTTCTACGCTAATAGCTCGATGCAGAACGTAGAAGCTGCGGCCCTTCGCATTCGCAACATCGTGCAGCGGATCGGCCAGACCGAGGACATTCAAGAGTCGATGGCTCTGAATACCTATGCGCGGGCCGAACTGGTCAGGTTGGTGTCCGTGCTGACCCGTCTCAAAGCTGCCCGCACACGTCCTCTGAGTGATGCTGAAATGGCTATGGCTGCGGCTCAACTCAGAGAGCAACAATTTATGGACTTCACATTGGAGGAACTCGACTAATGGAAAAATTCACCCAACCCCGTGCGTTTCTGCGTCAAACAATCATTGCAAGCATGATCGGCACAGCCGCATTCGTTGCCGCGCCCAGCCTTATGGGGGGCGGCGCGGCCTATGCGCAGGGCGTCCCAACGGTTGATACGCAGAACATCGCACAAGAAATTCAACAGCTTCGCCAGATGATTGAAGACGAAGTTCTGCAAAACGAACAGTTGCGCCAAGCTGTGGCACAGTTGGAGACGTTGCGCGAGCAATACGCCCAACTACAGGAAACCTATGCCGCGCTGACAGGCCTGATGGATCTTCCTGAAATCATCACGACGCAGTTCGAAGACGAACTGAACGGCCTGCTCGATCAAGAATTTGGTGACATTATGGGCACCATCGACGCGATCCAGAACGGCGACTGGTCCCAGCTTGCCGGAAGTGGATCCGGTGAAATTCAGACGCAAATGACGCGCGTGTTGGCCGATGCCGGTTTCGATGAAGACACATTGTCAGAAATGGCAAACAGCGGCGTTGCCGGTGCTGAACGTGCGGCCCAACAGGCGACGACTGGCGCGGTCATGTCCGCGGCGGCGCAGAATAGCTATGAGGACGCCGGACAATCGCTTGAGCGCGTGGATCGGCTCGTCGGCATGATTGGTGACATGGAAGAACTCAAGGACAGCGTAGACCTCAACACACGGGTCACGGCTGAACTTGCAATCGCTCTGGTTGCCCAATGGCAGTTGGAAGCCGTGCAAACCGTCGGCGCTGGTTCGACTGGCGTACTGGATGCCGCGACCCTGGCCGAAGAACAGCAATTCATGGACTTCACGCTGCCAACTTTGAGCGCAGATTAAGGAAAAAAGACATTGGCTACTGAACAGGAACACATCGAAGAAGAACTGATTTACGGCGCTCGGCGTCGTGAACAGTTGTGGCAAAAGCTCGGTCTGGGCGGCATGGCGTTTGGAATTATTGGGTGCTTGTCAGCGGCGGCGGTTGCTGTTCTCGATGTAGACCCTGAGCCAGTTGTCGTCCCCTTCAACCCTGAAACCGGCATGGCTTTGCCTAATGCTCAGGTGCTGACTCAGCGCATAACGGAAAATCAGGCGATTATCGAAAGTGTCGCCTTCCGTTATGTGACTGACCGCGAAACATACAACCAGCTCGACAATGACGTGCGGGTTCGGAGCATCCTTGAAAGGTCAGACGGCGCGGCGCTCGCTTCTATGCGGGCGCTTTGGGACAGCGCCAACCCGAACTATCCGCCCGAACTTTACGGAGACAATGCGCGTCTCGAAGTTGAGGTTTTGAGCATCAACCGCATTGGCGTCAACCGTGCGCAGGTCCGGCTTCGCAAACGCCTGACTTCAAATCAAGGCGTCCAAGCCGGTTTGTTCACCGCCACAATGCTCTTCGAATTTAGACCCGAAGAACGTCGATCCATTGATGACGTTTGGAGCAACCCATTCGGGTTCACGGTCACAGAATATTCTATCCGCTCAGACAGATTGGAGAACTAGGATGAATGTATTGAAGCCAACCATTCTGTCGCTGGCGCTGGCTCTTGTAGCCGGTCCGGCACTTGCGGAATACACACCACGATCCGGCCCGAACGATAGCCGGGTTCGGCTGGCCACCTATCAGGAAGGCCAAGTTTACCGTCTCAGTGTAAGCCTGACGCACGTTACCACTGTAGAATTTGGCGAAGGTGAGACAATCCGGTCGATCATCGCTGGTGATACGGAAGGTTTCCAGCTTGACGGTGTTCCTGGTGGACGGGCGTTCGCAGTGAAACCCAATGCGCGTGGTGTCCATACGAACATCACGGTCTACACCAACCGTCGCAGCTATTACTTCAACGTCACAGAAGCATCGTCACCGACATACTATGTCGTTCAATTCCGTTACCCCGAAGATAACGTGCAACGTGTCAACGCGGTCGCGCAGCAAGCCCCGAACTACAACTACGCTGCAAGCAGTCAGACAGCTTTCACCCCAACATCGGTATGGGACGATGGCACGTTTACCTACTTCCGTTTCGCACGAAACGCACCAATCCCCGCGATTTTCCGGTCTACCAACGGACGTGAACGGACGGTCAATTCTCAGCAAATCGAAGATGGCGTCCTGCGCGTGTCAGGTGTCAGCGGTCAATGGGTTCTTCGCCTCGGCGATGAAGTTGTCTGCATCCAAGTCACCAATGGAGGGACATAATTATGAGTGAAGCAGATGACCTCAAAGCGCGGCTTGCTGCATTAGAAAATTCGGGCGGCGGCACTGGCGGTAGAAAAAAACCGTCACCCATAGTCGCAATTGCTGGCATCGGCGGCATCGCAGCCCTTGGCGGGCTTGCTTATGTTGCCTTGCAGCCCGAAACCGAAGCGCCAATGCCCGTCGCACAGCCCGAGGAATTTCAGTCCCAGGGCGACGGCTTTGGTGAGATTGCGCCGTTCGTCCCCCCTGCCCCACCAGAGCCAGAGGTTCAAATTGTGGAAACACAGGCCGAACCGAACGCGGAACTTCTCGCGCAACTCGCAGCTTTGCAGGCCCAAATCGAGGCCATACAAAATGCGCCCGAACCCGCTGTTGAAGAAGACACGGCGGCGGCTGACGCTATCAACGCTTTGACAGAGCAAATCTCAGCTTTGCAAGCATCGTCTGAGGCAGCACAACAGCAATTCCAAGATGAACTGGAAGCCCGCGACCGTGATCTTGAACGGCTGCGCATGGACCTCGAATTGGCGCAGCTTCAATCGCCTACACCCGCTCCGCTTGGCCCGTCTCAAGACGAACTCTTGGAAGCTGAACGCCAACGTCTCGCCCGCGAAGAAGAAGCGCGGCGCATGGCGGAACTCGAACAACGTCGTGCAGCAGAACTGGCATTTCAAGAGGCTCGCATTCTTTCCCCGACTATCGCTTTCGGTGGTGGTTCGGGGGCTGGTGATACCGAATTGAGCGAACGGACATTGGGCGCTGTTCAGGATTTCGTTGCCAATGGTGCGCTGCCTACGCAGGTTACGCAGGCAGAAGTGATTGCAAACCCCGCAAACACGGTCGTTCAAGGCACAATGATCCAAGCCGTCACCGAAACGGCGCTAGATAGCACCCTGCCCGGCCCGATCCGTGCCATTATCTCTGAGGACGTGCATTCCTTTGACGGGTCGCGTGTGCTGATCCCGCGTGGATCACGTCTCATTGGCCGGTATCAGTCCGGTGTGGAAATAGCGCAGCAACGTGTAACTGTGGCTTGGGACCGGATTATCCTTCCTAATAACCAAACGGTTGTCATCAGCTCTTTCGGTGGGGATGAACTCGGCCGTTCCGGTGTGACCGGCGTTGTCGATACCCGCTTCGATGAACGCTTCGGGTCGGCGGCGTTGATTTCCTTGATCACGGCCCTGCCCGGTGCAGCCGCAGCGCAGGTCGAAAATGATACTTCCGCAGAAGTCCTAGAAGATGTTGGGGATGATCTGGCGGATAGCACAGACTCTGTTCTCAGCGACTACCTTGCGATTGGTCCTGTGATCTATGTCGATCAAGGGTCGCGCATCACGGTCATGGTCGACCGTGACGTGGAGATTTTCTAAGTGGCAGGCAACTATTTCCAAGTCACGCTGGACAAGCTGCCAGAAGCAAAAAGGGCTGATGCAATCGAAATTTGCATCAACCCCGATGGCTCGATCTGGGGCGAGTTTCAGGGCGATCACTTTATGAGCCGTCTCGATACCGTCTGGGACACTCGGCAAATCGGTGATCTGGCAACGCAGATTGCGGCAGCGGCGGAAACCAAGATCAGCCGTGATAAGCCTATTGTGTCGTGCAGCGTCGATTACCATGGGCGGGCTGTCCGTGCGCAAGTGATCCAAGATCCTGTCGTGCGCGGCGGGTATTCCATCGCCTTGCGGTTCTTATCAACCATGTCGCTCGATGACATTAAGCTGAAATTCCTCTTTGGTGAGGAGATCAGTCTGGAAAATAACCGCAAGGTACGGAATCTTGAACTTCGCAAGATTGTTCTCGCCGGTGACATTGATGCTGCGATTAAATTCTGTGTCGATAAGCGGCTGAACGTCATTGTCTCGGGTGGCACATCGACTGGTAAAACCGTCGCTTGCCGCAAGATCATCAATTACATTGACGAGGCCGAACGGCTGATCACGATTGAAGAAGCGGCGGAACTGGTCCCAACGCAGCCAAACACGGTCACGCTTATCTCGAACAGAGACGTGCCGGTTCAAATGGCTGACGTTCTTTTGACCTCCACCCTTCGAATGCGGCCTGACCGGATCATTCTTGGCGAGGTGCGTGGGAAAGAGGCTTTGACCTTCCTTGAAGCGATCAACACGGGGCATGGTGGCTCGATGACAACGCTCCACGCTGAAACGCCCCAGTTGGCGGTTCAACGCCTTGCTATCGCAGCACTGAAAACAGATGTGCCGATGACTTACCAAGATATGATAAGATACATCGAAAGCTCGATTGATGTTATTATTCAAGCCGGTCGCCATGAAGGGGATCGGGGTATCACTCAATTCTATCTACCGGGCGAAACAGATCAAGAAGGAGACGCAAAATGATCTATTTTGAACATGAAGTTTTGACCTTCGGGACAAGCAACGCAAAAGAAATGAAGAAGATGGCCGATACGCTCACTGAATGGGGCGCTGCCGGTTATGAAGTCGTCAGCGTTGTATCTACGTCTATGAACGGCAGTCATGTAACGGCTTTTCTCAAGCGTGAAGTCTTAGTTGACAACAAAGACGAGGGAAAAGCCGCATGATTAGACCAACTTTGATCATCGCAACACTTGTTAGCGCCGTCGCCAGTGGAGCGGCGGCGCAATTCATTCCCACTTTGGGTTCGGACACGCCCCGTGTTTGTCCAGATCAACCTGCGCAGCCCGAGTGGATTGAAAACATTGAACCCCGCGAGGCACATACTGGTCATTTGGTTCAGATGATGTACCGCGCTCAAGGCTTACAGGCGGTAGCTGAAGCGGGTTCATGTTCATGCGAAACGAGGTTTCCGTCATGGGACAAAGCGCAAGAATACTACTTCGAACATTATTCCGCACTCGAACGCTTTGAAGTGCAGCAACGAACGTCTGAATACAGACGTGCAGCAAACGATGCTCGAAAAATCGCTCAACCGATTTGTGAACTCGAAAACAACTGGTGAGGTGAGCTAAATGAGTGTCGTCACATATTTTGTAGAAACGTCCGAAGGGTATCTCAACTCTGCTGCTGAAACACAATTTGGGTCGGTTGCAGCCACGGTCGGAACCTTGATTGTGCTGGCCGCAACGCTGCTGGTAGCTTTCGTCTTTATCAATATGGTCTATCAGGTTAGGTCGATGGATGGTCGGACGGCCTTTTGGTTGGCCGTTAAGATAACCCTAGTCGGGTTATTTGCGACCAACTGGATACAATTCAACGCCTTCTCGTCTGGGATTCTGAACGGCATTGATAGCATTGCAGGTTCCCTAATCGCCTCGGTAGGAGGGGGTGCGCCTGGTCCTTCGGGGACCTTTGCAGAGGAATTTGATGTTCTGATCGCTGAACTCGGTTCTTATCTCAATGCCGCAGGTTCGGAACTTAACTGGATGGCTGGCGCGATGTTAGACATTCTTGGCGTTCTCATGTTGTCGATCCTCGGTGGTTTAGCGGCATTCATTCTCGTTGCGTCACGTCTAATGATTGCTCTGCTGATTGGCATGGCACCTATAATGATCTTCCTCACACTGTTTGAAGTGACCAAGGATTACTTTGCTCGTTGGCTATCCGCACTCGTTTCTTTTGCGATGTACCCGATTGTTGTAGCCGGTGTTTTCGCAACGATCACGGGCGTCGCTGGTGCATTGATCACTGAACTTGGCGATCCCGCTGGTGCATCGAACATTGGCGCATTGATTCCGTTCTTTATGATGATTTTGATGGCTAAAGGCTTCATCATAGCCACGCCTTTCATCGTTCGGGCAATTTCAGGCAACATTGTCATGCCTGCGTTGACCAGCGGCATGGGCGGTGCATATCAATTCGGTGCTGCTGCAATGGGCGCAAGACAAGCATATGCACGACAAGGCGTCGGCACTGCCTCTGGAGCCGAAGTTGTAGCTCTACGTGCGCGTGAGAAGTTGGGCTTCACCGACCCAACCAAACGCACCCAAGCCCCGGCGAACAACTCACGGCCCGCGCCACAGCCAACCGGCACTGGCGCACAACAGCACCGGTTGAAAGAACGCGCTGACCGGCTGGCCGGAAAAAAATAGAAGATACATCAAACAGCAAAAGGGCCGCTCAATGAGCGGCCCTTTTGCTTTGTGCTTACCTCGATCATTCAGCGGCAGTGACCTTCACGCCCCCCTGCCCTTCGTTCTCGAACTCGGCTTCAATCGCCGCAAGAGCCTTGTCTGTGTCTTCGATAGCGGCAATGTCAGAGGCCGTTGGGGCCTCAAGGTTCAAACTCTGTTGCACGGCCAAATCAAGCTGGCTCTGTCGATCATCAAAGTCTCTGGTTGCTTGGACCACCGCCTTGGCACGTTTCCGGCCGGAAGTCGGCAACGTGCCTTTGGACGGGATATGAGACGCCGCACCAACGGAAACCGCCTTCGGTGCTTCCCGCTCGGCCTTCTCTGACACGTCTGCACCAGCTCCGCCCTCTGGCATAGGGTCTTGGCCTTTAACGGGCCTTTCCATCGGTGACGCCGGTTGGCTTTCTGGCCTAGGCTCTTGGCCCTTCACCGGCTTGTCCATTGGGGTTGCGGGTCGATCAGTCTCTTTGACCGCCGGTGAAGCCTCCGGGGCTGGTCCAGTAGCCTTCGCCTGCTCCGAAAGGGAAACCTTGTCCAAAGACGTTTCGGGGAACGGCAACTCACCCTTCTGCGCCGAATGGATGCCTTTGAAGAACGGATCATCGTAATACTTGATGCGTTTGGCTCTGATAGGCATTTGTGCGTCCACCACAATGATAATATCATCCAAAGGCAAGCGACGTGCTTCGTCTTCGGGCAGCAATGACACTTCCTCTGTCCGCTCCGACATGCTGCGCCCTTCGAACGGGTTTTTCCCGATGGACCGCGACCGCGTGACAACCCGCTTCGTGGTTTTACCCACTGCCTTGCTCAATTCCTCAACGGTTTTTTCATCCGATGGCGTCAGATAGAGTTTAACGCCCGCGTTACCTTGCAAGGCACGGCGGGTGTTCTCACCATAAATTTCGTCCAACGCTGGAATGGTCTGCGTGACGATAGCCAAGTGACCCTTATAGGAACGTAAAGTCTCTATGCTGTCAGTCACAATCGGCATTTTTCCAAGGCGGTTGAACTCGTCCAGCATGATCATGACCGGCCACGGCTCGTCCGGGCCAGGTTCTTTGTCCTGCATGGATGAAATCAGGTCAGAAAAGAACAGCCGGATAAGCGCAGCCATTGGTTTGACCATATTTGGTGACACCACCAAAAAAACAGAAAAAGGCTTCTTACGGATGGTCCGAAAATCAAAATCCGAAACCTGCGTGGCCTTGTCGATCGCCGGGTTGCTCCACTGGTCCAAACCAGACGTCATAAGCAACGACACGTAGGACGTAAGTGTGTCATTGTTGGTTGAAGCCATGCGTTCAAAGATCAGCTTACCGGCGCGGTTCTGAATCTCGTCACGGCGCATCATGAACTCTTTTTGCTTGTTACCACCGCTGGCCGTGATCCGGTAAATCTCCCCAAGCGTGGGTCGCTCTCGCTCGAATGCCAAAAGGCCGGCTGCAACAAACAAGTCGATCCCGCCCTTCAAGAGACCTTGAACGCGGTCACTGTCCGCTTGCAGAAAAAGTGACGCCAACAACTGCAATTCCATCTGCTGGCGGTCGGGATCTTCTAACTCAGCAATCCGCAGCAAAGGGTTGTAGCGATGGCTGCGCCGGTCATGCCAGTCGGTTGGCGCAAAGCGATAAACCTTGTCACCCTCCGCCGCTCGATGCCGCGCAGTTGCTTCAAAGTTCTCGCCCTTCACGTCCAGGACCACAGCTGACCCTTTGAAGGTAAGTAGATTCGGAATGACAAAGCCTGTGGTTTTACCTCGGCCTGTTGGTGCCACGATCAACGCATGTGGAAAAACCTTCGAGCTGATCAGCTTGCCGTTGCCTTTCGGTTTTCCCAGCTTCCCGATGATAAAACCTGTTCCTGGTTTGCTGAAAAACCCGTTCTTCCGCATGTGCTGCGCCCTCTGCCATTGAGTGCGGCCAAACTTCGTCAGGGCATTCCCTGACAAGACCGCACTCAGCAAAAGGCCGGTCACGCCGAAACCACCAACGATCAGGTTAACCAGTCGAAAGTCGTCCGGTCGAAACCGCTGCAATCCAGTGTAATTTTCCGCAAGCCAGATGAAGTCCAATTCAGCATTCATGCCGTAATCGCGAAACGTCAGAAAAGCGGTGGCGACGACATAGCCAATCGCCACGAACACGGCTGTAAGAAGGAAGATACCCGCTGCGATTTTGCCCTTATCCATGTGTCTGCCCCTTTTCTGTGTCTACGCGAACCGTCTTCAATCGCTGTGCATCAAATTCCTCTTCGGCAATTTCTGAGACGACTTCGCGTGTCGCCTCACTGTTGGCGGTCTCGGCGTCTGATTGCAGATAGGCTTTGGCTGCGTACAAACGGTCAAGACGTTCATCAATCACGTTCTCCAAGGCGTCCGCATCACCGTTGCGCAATGCTTCAAGCTGTTCATCATCCAACTCGCGTTCGATCTGGTCACGGAACGTCTGGCTGTCGACGTCACCATCAAACGGACCTTCGATCTTTTCAGTCCGCTCATGCTCGATCACGCGGCGCATTTCAGCGGTTTCAGCTTGATCTGTTCGGTATGGCCGAATGGCATTGTCAAACTCACGCACCCTTGCATCAGAAAACTCTCGGGCCTGAACCGCGTCCCGTTCATAATCTGGATCGTTAAGACGGTCTGTTTCGGGCTGATTGTCACGGGCCAATCCATCGCGCATCTGCTCACCATAGCGATCCGCAGTATCCCGCAGGTAAGCGTCGATCCGCCTTTGATCAGCGGTCGTAACATCGGCATCATTGCGGCTCTCAGCCAATGTCGTGAATGCGGCACCCATTGCGGCACCATTAACGACCCCACCCGCTTGGCTACGTTCAACCGAGAGGGCTTCGAAGCGGGAATACTCGTCGGCTCGCCCGTCAAACTGTTCACGCACCCCACGGTCAATATCAGCAACAATTTCTCTGTCCGACATATCTGCACGCAAGGCGTTGTTCTGATCTGCCTGAACGTATGTCGCGGGCTTCTCCATATCATCGCCAAGTTTATCCCATGCACGGGACGCAAGCTGCGCGTGGGCTGGTGACTTCGCTGCAAAAGCGTCGAACTCGGCCTGACGGTCCTGCTGCAAGGCTTGGTCGTTATCGCCGTCACTGAACTCCTGTGTGTGAACAAGGTTCTCCTCAAGCCGTTCAAACTCGCGTCGATCTTCGCGGGTCATTTGAATAAGCTCTGGATTATCAGCGATCCGTTCTTCAGCCCGCTCCATCATTTGGACGGTGTAGCCACCAATGACCGACGCAGGCATTCCAGCACGCTCCATCGCCTTCATGTTTTGATTGAATGCGTCCGTCACGGCCTCCTGACGGTCAGCCTCGGCGATGCCTGTCGCCTCGGCCCTATCAATACCGCTTTCTGTTGCTAACCGCTCTGACGCTGCTTCACGATAGGTCTCCGTCGCTGCGTTTTCGCGCATGGCATCAAACTCGGCGTCACCATCATCCAATACAACACCGTCGTCTTTGATCACCTCGGCGCGTTGAAGTGCCTCACCCAGACGTACATGCGCCTGATCCAGCTTTTCAGCGGCAACCTCCAAGTCAGCCTTACGCTCAAGGTTTAAGCCTTCGGTATCTGCGATTTTGGTGAGGTCATCCGCAATCCAACGCTGCTCCAAAGATGCGTTGTTGGCCCCCTGCTCTACTCGCGCAATGACGGCCTCTGATGAAATGCCCGTTCCCCGCAACGCAGTCTCAATCTGCGCCCGTGTCTCAGGCTCGCGCATGGCACCAACGCCGTCTTTGTTGATGTTTGTTTCTGAATAAACGCCGGTGTCTGACGGTGCGGTTGTCAGCTTCGATGAAGCTGTGCCAACGGGGTTCAAGTGCGCAACCGGCTGCAATGCGCTGTCCAATTGTTTTTCCATCCGTGGCCGATCAGCCTCGGACGCACTTTGGATTTGGCTTTCAATCCGATTAAGACGATCTGTGAGGCTTGTTTTCAGATCATCGAAACTCTGCTGGTTCTCCATGTAAACGTCTCCATCTGTTTGTAATTGGCCCCCACGAGCAAGGACTTCACCTGCCCGGAAAAGGGCATTTGAAATGTCTTCCCTGTTGTCGCTGGTCGCCTCGGCGGACAACGAAAGGTAGACTTTGGATGTGGTAGCGATTTCAGCCAACGCGCGGTCGAGGTCACGTCCAACCCTCTCCCGCTGAACCGGCTCCCGGCCCTCTGCTTTAGCGTCGTAAATTTCTTTCGTGCGCGGCGCATAGGTTGCGTCCCCACGGTCAAGCCTGCGCGTAGCCTCTAGGCGAACCCCAACCTTTTCGGCATGTTCGACCATCGAAAGGCGAAAATCATCATAGTTGAAGTGATGATCCCGCCCCAGATAGAAATACTCGCCTTCCTGGGAACGCCGGTTCAAGACGATGTGGGCGTGGGGATGATCACGGTCCTCATGAACGGCGATGATGTAGTCAAAGTTGCGGTCGTCATTCTGAAAATGTTCTCGACACACAGCCGCGGTTACGTCCCGCACGTCTTCTCCGCTCGTCCCCTGCGGATAGGACATGAGCATGTGTGTGGTGTGGCCCATCTTTGGCCGGAAACGATCATCCCAACGGCTCGAAAATCTATCCGTAAGACCTTTGATTTCGTCGCTCGATAGCGTTTTCTTCCCGTCCAATACGCCACGACTATCTACGATATGCGATGACTTGGTAGTCAGGTATTCAAGCTGGTTCGAAAGCTCTGCCTTGGTGTGCGTTCCGCCAGACCTAATAGCCTTGAACACGGCAGCACGGTGGCCCTTGGCCGCGCGGATCATCTGAGGCTTTTTCGCATGAAGGCCTTGCATGGACCCCCGCACCCGGCTCCAGCCTTCGCGGAAAATCTCGCCCGTCACGGACTGGACGGCATCATTCCTCGCCATCGGCCAGCTCCTTCAGGGCGTCACTCACCAACATGCTGATCCCATCGGTCTTGCGACGGGTCAGAAGATCTACTTGATCCGCAAAATCCAGAACGAACCCCGCAAGGTTCCGCATCTGCGCCAGACTTGATGGACCAAACGAAGGCCGCAGACCTTTGTTGTTCGATTCATTCATCCGCTTTGCAATCTGGGTGACGTTGTTCCCGACACGGTTCAACGCCGCTCGAAAGGCTTTCAACTCGTCAGCCAAATGCTCGTCAGGTTGAAAAACTCCGTTCGCGGACTGGATCAATCGGCGCATTCCATCTGACCGGTTACTGATCCCGTGCCGTGAAAGCACCACTTCAAACGCCCGTAGTTCCTCTGGTGTGACGGTCGTTCCAATTTGGGCCGTGCGGATGCCGGTATCGCGGCGGCGCTCTTTTTCGCGCTTCACGGTGTATTGGATCGTTCGCGGTGTAACCGAGTATCGCTTCCCAAGCACTCGAGCAGAAACGCCTTTTCGCGTTTCACGGACGATTTCCAATCGCTCCAATTCAGTCAAGCGTCGGCGACCAGCCATGCGAACATACAACCCCTATTTCCTGCCATCTTCTATACAATCACTTAGGCGTTGACGCAATTATAAAATTGCATCGCAAATTATAACATTGTCAAAGCCGTTAAAAGTGATTGTATTCCGTTTCAGACGGCCCAACGGGTCGTCGTGTTGAGCCAGAGGCGAGACCGCCCACAACCGAAGGTGACAGGCCAAGCCAAAAATGCGCCGCCTGACGGCCCAACAGCACTTTTGGCTCCCACCCTACCAAAAAACACGGCATGGGCCTCTGACGGGCCGGATATGCCCCCTCACACGGCATTTCATTGGATAGCGAGACCCTCTTTCGGTGTGAAGCAGACAGATTCACTGCCTGAAGCGGCAAGCAATCAACAGGACACAAGAAACACGACACAGCATCGACGCCATTAAGAGAGCAGGTAACAAGCGACACGAAACACGAAACACGACACACGACACACGACACACGACACCTTAAACACGTCACAAGCTACACTCGACAAGATACCCGCAACAGAGGACAAGCAGCAAGACACCGAACAAGGAACAAGTGACACCTGACAAGATACACCGACCACGAAACAACGAACACGCAACATGTGACACGAAACACGCAACAAAACACCGAACAGGACGCACGCGACAAGAAACAGTAGACCCTCTACCAGCAACACGATACCAAAGACACGAAACACGCCACACGATACAAAGGACAAGATACATGCCCAATGATGAAATGAAGGTCATCTCGATCATCACACGAAAGGGCGGCGCGGGAAAAACAACACTCGCACGGGCATTGATCAGCGCGGCCATGGCGAAAGGCAAACGCTGTCTTGTGTTTGACGCCGACCCGCAGCAGGCCCTAGCTCGGTGGGCAAACAAACTGCAAATTGAAGACCCACTATTCCGCATTGAGCCGTTGACGATGGTGAACGAACTTTCTGAAAAAATTGAACATGCGTACGAAAACGACACTGCCGATTACGTCTTCATTGATACCATCGGCGCAGCTGGCGCGTGGGCAGACGATCTTGCGGTTGAAAGCGACGTTCTTGTCATACCAATGATGCTGAGTGACGACGATCTTGAAATCACAACAGATACGTTCAACTGGTATGTGGGGCTACGTGATCGCGCCGAAGACGCCGACGCCTTACCATCATTCCACGTTGTAATGTCAAATGTGCCGGCCAAGCAAAGCAAAGCAGAACTATCAATTGAAGAAAAAGCTATCGCACAATTTCCGGTGATGGATGATTATTTCATGCAGCGGAAACAGCACAAAGACGCATCGGCAGAGGGCTTCCTCCACCATATTGCAGAGAACCGGCGGAACGGACCAAGCCACTTACGGGTTCAGGCAAAACACTTTGCAGAAGCGCTCGAGGAAGCAACTTCAATCCTTGATGCTTTGACGGGGGGTTAACGTATGCCACGCAAGAAAAAGACCGCACTCAAGGGGCGCGATCCGGCTTATACATCAGACTTTTCGCAACCCTTGCCGACAAACAAGCTCGTTGTCGAAGAAACTCCGAAACCAGTGGTGTCAAACCCTGTCACTGAGCCTGCAAAGACTCTCGCAGCAAGTCCGTCACCCAAACCAACGGTGAAGCCAGAGATCAGTAGCGCCACGCAAGCTCCGACGAAACCAGCACCAGCAGCAAAACCGAAATCAGAACCCCCAACCCAAGGATCAGGCGACAAACGCGAAATCGCCCTGTCGGCTGCGGTCAAGCTGGACCAACAAAAGCAATTGGACGCGTTGGAAACAAAAGGAACTCCCGCGAAAATTGCTATCACCATGGCAGGGCGTCGGGCAGTCGAGCAATTTGAACCACAACCTGAGTATGTGGAAAAACAAGACGTCCAACGAATGCCAATGCGGCAAGGGTATAAAAGCACAAAACGCATCGATGCAAGTTTGCTCGATGCGCTCAGAAACAAACATGATCCACACCGTCTATCCTCCGATAGTGCGATGATGCGAGGTCAGTTTGAACCACTGTTCTGGTCCTGTCTTGATGCTGTTATCAAAGAACTGAACAGCAAAGATTGATAGAAGGCGCGATGCGCCCCAACATTTTTAAGAGGGGGAAGGAGTTTCGGCTTCCTTCCCCCTGAAACAAAATAGACAGGGCCGTGTCCTCGCTTCGCTGCGGGCCGCACCAACCCTGTCGATTTGGTTTCACCCCCATCCTCTCATGCTCCGCGCAAACTCGCGGATAGGCGATGGCCTACCCGACTTCGAATTGTGGGTCGGGCAGGAAAATCGCTGTTAACAGTGAATGCAGAGGAAAATCTATGGGACGCAAAAAACGACTTTATGCTAAACCAATAAAGCGAATTTTGGATCGGAAAACACGCACTGTCGTGGGCTGGCTTTATGAGTGGAACACTGGCGCTCAGGTTCCCATGTGGAAGGATGGCAAGAAAACCGACGTGATCTATGAGTGAGGTAGGGCAGGGCGGACTTTTCAAACTGGTGGCTGACTACGGCACCAGCGAAAGCTGGCTACAATCATCGAACGAACACACTTTGCGCATGTTTGGAAAGGACCATCACAAGGCCGCCAAAATCACGCCGGAACTCACATTGCAGGCTCCTGATGGGTCCGTGATCGCAACGATGGATCATTGGGCTTACGAGTGGAAAGAGGCCGACAAGGACGCGGCGTAGGCTTTCAAAACGCAAGCAAAAATGCTAGACTGTTTCCCAAAAGGAGGCAGTCGATGCGTATTGTCAAAACCCTTATTTCTATCACCTTTCTGGCATCCCTGCCGGTGTCGGCTCTTGCCTGGGATCACGAAATGGAACGCGGGGTAGACCTCTACCAAGCGGGCGATTCTGATGTGGGCGTTTCCTTGGTCTGTGACCCTAATTCGGTCTATGGAACAACGGTCAGTGCCGTGATGGTTGCATTCGGTGCCGATCCCGACATAAGCGCCGTCACAACATTCCGGTTTCCTGATCTAATCAGGATTGATGCTGCCATGATCCACGGTCGTATCTCAAAGGCTGAAAATCAGGATGGCGTTTGGGAACCGCTCTTGGCCGGTCTGCGGGCGCATAGCGCCGTGGAAATTTCCTTGAACGGAGAAATGCGCACCGTCGCGCTCGGAGACCCGTTGCCTTTCACCTGTCTTTGATCTGGCCCACGGGGCCAGGGCGCGAAGCGCAAGGCGGGGCAGGGGGCGGGCGCAGCTCGTCCCCTGCCGCGTCACCAACACCATCTCATGAAATAGCCCCCACCTATTAGGTAGGGGCAGTATCGGCCAAGTGGGCCAACAGGGAGGGGTTTAAGGGCCGCTTTTGCGGCTCCCAGTGTTAAAGCGGCTGTTCAACCTTGACCCACGCCCGTTGCATGAATTTGCTGATACGCACCTGCGCACCTGTTTTCTGACAAAGAAAATACGTTGTTGCGCGGCGGTATCCGGCAAAACGCTCTTTCTTTACTGTGAAGGTGTCGCGCTCGATGCCGTCACTGAACGTCAAAGGCTCAGCAAGCTGGATGGTATCACCATGGGTAATCTTGCGGCCTGCTAGGGCTGCGGTTGATTTGCAACGCTCACGCCATGAAAGGGCGTATTCCTTGGTTGTGGGCGATAGCATGTCGAGCAATTTTTGCGGGGCCTGTGCCTCACATGGCCCCATGCTTTCCTCCATATCTTTGTAACACCATTCGCCATTGTTGCGGCTGGTAAGGATCACGGCGGCAAAGACATAGCGGCCTAACGCGTCGGTCTCGTAACCATAGGAATCTGGGCTATCTGGCTTGGGTGTCACTTCTACGGCCAGATACCAAACTGACCCCTTGCGGGTGGTGAAGACGGGCCGCATGGCCCGGTCTTCATTCTCGAACGTCACCAATTTTTCAATCTCGGCGCGTTCGTCGCGGGGCGGGGTGTAGTGGCAGGTCCAGCCCATTATGCTGCCTCCCCTTGTTGTGTTGCTTCAGTCGCGGCCACGATATAATCCACGGCTTTCTGTGCTTCTGACGCGGCTTTGAAAATCAGGTTTTTGTCGTCCTTCAAGGCTTTCAACCAAGATTCGACGTATGCCGCGCTCTGGTCAAAATCTGGCTCGATGCCAAGTTTCACGGCAAGAATGCAAGCGCCGATTTCTGCGACAAGTTCCTCGAATGCGTAGGCGCTGCGGTCGTTGAATTTCTTGATCCGGTCCAGCCGCTTTTCGCCACCGCTCCAATGCGTTATTTCATGGCCCAAAACCCCGTAATACTTGGCCGCGCTGAAAAACGTAGCGATTGGCGGCATGTGAACGTGATCCTCGGACGGGCGATAGTAGGCGCGTGGCTCGTCGGTTGTGATGATCTTCGCACCTGTGTTGGCAAAAAATGCCTCTAGGTCTGCATCTGGCTCGGTGCCAAGATCGCGGGCAGGATCCGGCAGAACGTAGTATTCGGCGGGCAAACCTTCGATTTCATCCGCGTTGAATACGTTGTTGCACTTGGCAAAGGGAACGCGGGTTTTGCCTTCTCCGTCTGGTGCGTCGTTGCCCTCGGCGTCCTTCTCAAACGTGCCATAGAAAACGGAACGTGCAGCCTTCGCGCCCTTCTTGACCATGCCGCCCAACTCCTGCGCCTGACGAAAAGTCATCCACCGTTCGGACGAATAAGCGCGCTCGGATGCGGTCGCCCACAACATCAAAATGTTAATCCCGCGATATGCCTCGCCGTTGTGACGCAATGGCAAAGCGGCTGATCCTGCGCCACCTGTCCACGGCTTGCGCCAAGGTGGTGTGCCTGCTTCGATCTGCGCGACGATTGCATCTGTGACGTGCTGGTGAATATCTACTTTTGGCATAACCTATCATCCTTTGTGGTGTCTTTTGGGACTGTGCGCCCAATGGTTCGGGTTTTTTGGACAGCGCGAATGCGCCTGCTCCTGAAAACCTGAATGCGATGAAAGGAAGGATTAGGAGGCTCCAAGCCTAATCGACGGGGGGTGGTGCGGCCCGCAGCGCAGCGAGGACACGGCCCCCGTCTATTCGACTTGGAGACGGCGGTATCCCTACCGCAGACGCCCCGCAGTGGCGTTCGGCTTGTCCGAACTCCAAGGGGCCAATAACAAATCAGGGCCAAAGGCCCGTAGGGCAGGGGGTTATCCAGTGCGGGTGAAGGCGGCTCGATCGCCTGAGCCCCAAACCACAGCATTCCCGCAAACGAAGACACCACATATCGAAGTGTCGGGATTGTGGGTAACGCGCTGCCCGCCCAAGGCGAAGCGAACGACCGTCACCCGCAGGGCTGATCGGCGCGGCCCAGGGCGAGCATGAGACAAAGGAAGTGGGGCGGCTCAGAGAGACGGCCCGGCGACTATTGGATCAGCTCGTATCGGGGCGCGGTGTTCTGGTGGAAGCCGCTTGCGGCTGGAACTAGGGCGCGGTGGCCCGCCCAAGGGGCGGGACATGGGCCACTAAACGTCCTGCTATGTCTACTTAGGTTTCGGTATCCAGCGAAAGTGTCATGGAATCTGTCTCGATCATGGGGAAGGACACTTTGGTGAAACCGCAGCCTGTTAGAAATGACACGATCCCGGTCACGGTCTTGAACTCACGAACGCAGATTTCACCAGAAAGCCGAGAACGGGCTGTGACAAGCATCTGTTTAGACCCGTCAGGATGATGGACCTCCATCGTCCAAAGACCGTGCCAAGTTGACGCTTTTCGCGTTGGCGTTTGGGTGCAGCGGATTAGCAATTTTGAGCCTGTTTCGAGGCAGTGGCGCAAAGCGACTTCCGTGATCACGTTTGGTATGGGGGCAAGTGCTTCCGACAAAGAACAATCCAGTAAATCAGACAATGATATGTTATTGTACCGAGCTCCGTCGAAACGACAAGCTGCAAAGGGGGCTGTCTGCCCCCGCGCCCTGCAGGGCGCTCCCCCGAGGATTTTTAGGGGAAGATGAATGAGAAGAATACAGGACTAAACCAAAAGTCTAAGCGCGATGATTGCGACCTTGAGGACGGCGCAAATTCTGCAACTTGCCTTCACTGCAACAACCCCTTTCGCGTCAGTAATGGGGTGGTGACGCCCGATGCCGCAATCTGTGATGTGTGCAACGGGCGCTGATCCAATATCAGTTTTGCTTTGTGACCTTGAAAATCACGGTGTTGATGTTGGTGCCAGCCTCGGCAAAACTCTCGGTGGGTAGGTCTGTGAACATGCCCCAGCTTCGCCCACCATTGGCCTTCTCGGCCCATCGGCGGAATTGAATGTGGGCTTTGCTTTGACCGACTTCAGCGGATGCCGGAACGATGGCGATAAGCTGGCCCCCGAATTTCAGGAAGTCATAGGCATGGCGCAAGTGGTCCATCCAATGCGTCCGAAAGAAGGGTGGATTCTGGATCACGGCGTCATAGATCGGGTTCGCGGGCTGGTTCAAGAAATTGCCATGTATCACGCTGCATTGTGGGCCTTCATGCTCCCGCAACTGGCGCACCCTGTCCGCGTGTATCTCGATGGCCGTAACCTTGTGGCCCTTCTCCAGAAGCGGCCTGACAAGGTGGCCTGTGCCTGCGCTTGGCTCAAGGATATGTTGACCTTCCTGATAGCGAAGGTGATCCACAACCTTGGCCGCTGCCTTGGCGGGCGTGTGGTAGAATTGCAGGTCTTTGGACGGTAGGTTTGTGCGCTTGGTAAAGGCGGCGCTGTCTTCGTCCTTGGGGGCGGCGTCGGGGATCACTTCGCCGTAGTAGTCGGCCAAAACCTGATTGGCCTTTGTGACCAGATCATCGCGGGTGAACCAAAGGTGGGCATTGCCGTTCATGAAGCCCCGGATGCGAAAAAACCGGCTTTCGGTCAAAGACTGTTGCGGGCCATAGCCGCGCCGGTCGGCGTCGATCTCTTGGATCAAGCCGCGACCGGCTGGCGCTTGTTCGTCCAGCTTGGCAAAAACACGCTCCACGTCGATGATGGTTTCTTCGGCCCATGATCGGTTGAAGCTGCCGGAATACTCGGAAAAGGCACGATCAACGATCATGCGTGAACCGAGTTTGAAGGCGTCGTGTGATTTGAAGCGGCTATCAAGCCGCGCAAATGCGACGGCCAGCCCCCGTGCAAAGGTCAGATCGGCATTGCACATCCATGTTTCGAAAGTGGCGCGAACGTCCTGAACGGTCACGGGCGGGACTTCCTCGCGCAGGCCTTGGTCGAACTCGCGTGATCCGGTGGCGTCCATTAGGTCGCGGATGCCTGTTTCTTCCAACAGGTAAGACCACACGGATGCGTCAAGCTGGCGGCGGTAGGTTTCAACCGACTGCGCCGCGTCAAAGCCTTGCTGTGAAAGGTGTTCGTAGTGCTTGTTGTGGGTCCGGTCGATGCCCCAATACTTCCGGCCGCATTGGGCCTTACGGGCGAAGGCGTTGGCCTCGTCGGTGAGGGTATAAGCTGCTTCAAGGGTGGCGGCGGCTTCGGTGATCTTGGCAAGTGCTGCATCGCGGGCAGCAACAATATCTTCGATTTGCGAAGTGACGGCGGGCAGGCTCGATGCCTGTTCGCTGTCGTCGGCCATGATTTCGGGGGCTTGCATGTTCATGCGCTCATTCCTTCGAATAGATCGGCTTGGGGGTCGGTTTTTGGTGCCACGGGCTGCAAGGGGTCGATGCCCTTTGCCTCAACCGTGAATTTCCACTCACGCTGCCGTTTCTCGCCCCAATCGGTTGTGTAGTTTTCGCTGATCCTAACGCCGTAGATATTCGGCAAGTCTGCATCGGCTGTGACGCAATATCGCTTGGGTGATCCTTTGTATCCAAGCCATGCGTTATGGTGATCCTGTCCGCGCAGGTGTTCGATGCAATCAAGGATATTGCGTTTGTCACGGGCGGTTAGATGGCCCCCCGTGATCTTGAAAATGCTCGGCTTCATCGCATGGACTCCTTGTCCTCTGCGTCTTTCTCCGCGCGGTAGTATTGAAAGGCGTTCTTGTCGTGCCTGTCGAATGCAAGCGTGCTTTGATCTGCAAGGTGGCGCAGGTCACATAGGGCATATGTGAGCAGGTCAGGGACGCTATCCACGCCGTATAGTTCGGCAAGGGCGGATAAAATCCGGTCGCTCTGACGTTCCGCGACCTGTCGGGCTTCGGCGTTGCCGTATGTCAAAGCCTCTGGCGAAAGATGCTGAACTGTGACGCCGCAACATGCAACGCCTGTGGCGCTGTCGGCATCCAAAAGGCGCAGCAAGTCGTTATGGATGGCTTGGCCTTGACCTTGGCGACTGTCCTCTGCGGGACAGTCATAGACCATTTGAGCGGTGATTGTGATTTCCTCTCTCATTGGCCCGCCTCCGTCCAGTCGGACGCCCATGCATCGATTGTGGCGATGGTGTTGCCCTCTGGACCAATCAAGGTCATGACTGGTTTGATTTTTGCCGCTTCGTGGTGATCTTTGCCAAACGTGCGCAGCATGGTTTCATCAGAAGATGAGAACTCATGAACGGCTGTGTCATAGTCAGCGCGAAGGGTGAAAATGCCAATGCCATGCGTCCCGGCAAAGCGCATAGCGCCTTGTTCGGTGGGGTGTGTGTAGATATTGCCATCAGCACCGACATAGGCCCAGCGATCAAATTGGGCGGCTGTGTTTGTACCGTTCTTTACGTCGTTAATCGCCGCGCGTAGGTGCGCCGGATTTTCAAAAACCTTCATCATATCGTGTTCCTTTGTGGTGTGGTCCGTTCTGGTGTTTCCCAAAATCGGACAAGGGTTCTGGAAGGACCGCGAAGCGGTGCCTCTCCTGAAA
>NZ_FOVP01000072.1 GCF_900115165.1 Roseovarius lutimaris
TACTCCGTAGGTAACACTATTAACACTAGGCGTTGCCTGTGGATCATTCGCTAATCTGGAACACGCAGAACTTGCCGTTCTGCTGATCTGCAATGAACCCATCCTGGCGGGTGCAGGCCCAATCCAGCCCCATGAGTTGGACGCTGTCCGCAAAATCCCGGCCCAGGTAGTAATCGAACACTACCACGGAAGCCAAAGCGCCTGTGGCAAGCCCTGTAAGGGCTGAGAAAGCCATCAGGAGCCAGACGTTGCGCCTACGGGCCAGAACTGTGCCTGAGGCCGCTCTACGGGCCTCTGAGAGGCTGCGCACGGCATCATCAACCTTCTCCTGCATCTCACGGGCGGTCTGATCCAGAGAATGGGCCAGACGGGACGCGCCTTCCCTGCCCCCTTGCGAGGCTGCGTTCTGGACCCCCGCGATTTTTTCCGCGTTGTCCTCCAGTGCGGCTTGCAGGTGCTTGAGCCGTTCTTCCGTGATCTGGCGCTTCTTCACATCGGCGATCTCGACCCGCAGCAGGGTAAGGGTATCAGTCAGGGTCTTGATGGGGTCGTTGCTCATGCCTGGTCGTCTCCGATGAATTTCCGCAGCTCATCCAGCAGGGGTGCGGCGTCCTGTTTGTCCACGGCCCGTGTCAGCGAGGTTTCCAGCAACCGGACCAGGTAGCGGGCCAGCTTTTTGTCTTTGAAGGCCGCAGGGATGATGGTCGCGCCGACAATGATCTTTCGGCGAGTGTCTTTTGTCCGCTTCTTGGTCTTGAGCCTCTGGACCCTGTTCTCGGCCTCGGCGATTTGCTGGTCGATGGTTCGGGGCATCAGAGTTGCGAGGTCCTGTTCTGGGTGCTACGGTAAAAACACTTTAAGTGCTCACTTATACATTGCCAAGGCAATGTGTGAGGTCTCAACGGGGTAAACCCCAAGGCGACGCCATTCCCCTTTGCCGCAAGCGGCAACATGGGGCGGCGCTTCGCCCGCCCCAAACCCCACCAGACCAGGGCATTGCCCTGGACCAACCGCACAGGCTCACCCGCTCCGATGGCGATCTATCATTTCTCCGCAAAGATGATCTCCCGCAGCACAGGGCGCAGTGCCGTTGCCGCCGCCGCCTACCGGACAGCCGAGCGCATCGAGGATCACCGCCAAGGG
>NZ_FOVP01000020.1 GCF_900115165.1 Roseovarius lutimaris
AGAGGTGGTCGCGAAAATTTGGACCATTTGTTAAGGTGGATCGCATGACGAAAGAAGTGATCCAGAATGAAGAAACGAAAGAACCATTCGCCCGAGTTCAAGGCCAAGGTTGCGCTTGAGGCGATCCGTGAGGAGATGACGCTGGCCGAGTTGTCGAAGAAGTACGGCGTCCACCCAACCCAGATCGGCACTTGGAAACGGGCAGCAATTGAAAACATGGCGACAGCCTTTGCGCGACGGGGAACCGCGCGGGAACAGGTGAGTGCCGCCGAAGTGGACAAACTCCATTCCAAGATCGGCCAGTTGGTGGTGGAGCGTGATTTTTTGGCCGAAGCCTCGCATCAGTTGCTCGGGACGCGAGGCAAAAAATGGTGAGCCGGGATAATAAGTTAAGTATGCGTAAACAGTGCGAACTGTTGCAGCTATCGCGGTCACGGCTTTACTATCAGCCTGTCGGCGAAAGCGCCGAGAACCTGCGGTTTATGGAAATAATCGACAAGCAGTTCCTGGAAACACCGCGGTACGGATCACGCCAAATGGCGCGTTACATGCAGCGCAACAACCGCAAATGCGGGAGGCACCGTGTCCGACGATTAATGCGCCTTATGCGTTTGGTTCCCATCTATCAGGAGCCGAACACCAGCAAGAAGCATCCGCAGCATAAGATCTGGCCGTATTTACTGAGAAACGTGGTGATTGACCGCCCGAACCAAGTCTGGTGCGCAGATATCACCTATATCCCTATGAGACGTGGCTTTTTGTATCTCGTGGCGATTATGGACTGGTACAGCCGCAAGGTGCTGGCCTGGCGGTTGTCCAACAGCATGGACGCGGACTTCTGCGTTGAGGCCCTGAAAGAGGCCTTGGCCAAGCACGGCACGCCGGACATCTTCAATAGCGATCAAGGCAGTCAGTTCACCAGCGGTGCTTGGATCGACGTGCTGACCGATGCAAAGATCAAGATCAGCATGGACGGCAAAGGCGCATGGCGTGACAACCGGATGATCGAAAGGCTTTGGCGATCTCTGAAGTATGAATGCGTCTACCTGAACGCTTTTGAAACAGGTTCAGAAATGCGGATGGGGATCAGAAAGTGGTTGACCTATTACAACGCTGAGCGACCCCATTCGACGCACGGCATATTGACCCCGGACGAGGCTTATGCCAGCAAAACAGAACCAATGAGATTAGCAGCATAAATGAAACCCTGATCCATCTTAACAGGGCTGCAAGCTGGTCGAAAAAGCAGGACCACCTCTGTGTGCGTGCTGAGCGCCCGGTGCCGATTCTAAATTTCACGATCCAGATCACATGGCCCTTAGCGTTCACTTTCAGTCCGAACCCGCTTCGGATTGTGTCCCAAATTACCCTTGGGTTCCCGGCTTCGAAGTGCTTCTTCGCGAAGGCATCAGTGAGTTTTCTGCGGTCAGTCATGTGTGCTATATCTTTAACGTTCAGCCTGCGTTGTATGAAACATCGTTCACCATCTGTGACCATTTGTGATGAAAAGAATGCAAGAACTCTTAAATCGTTGAACTCGATGGAAATGGAAGTTGAAGCGCCAAGTGTCAGAAAATAAATCAAAAATTAATAATCCAGATCCGAAAGCATTAAATTCAGGGACTCACCGCTTTGCGATCCGTGTTTATTACGAAGATACCGATATGGGCGGCATCGTCTATCATGCCAATTACCTTAAATACATCGAGCGCGCGCGCAGCGCCTGGGTGCGCGACATGGGCATTGATCAGAATGCGATGCGCGAGCGCGACGGCATGATCTTTGCGGTGCGCCGGGTCGAGGCGGATTATCTTGGACCTGCGAAATTCGATGATCTGCTTGAGGTCGAGACCCGCACAAACGCGGTGACCGGCGCGCGGCTGGTGATGGAACAGCAGGTGAGGCGCGGTACGGACCTGCTTTTTCAGGCCGTGGTGACGGTTGTTTGCCTCAATGAGGCGGGTCAACCGGCGCGTTTGCCGGCAAATATCCGCCTGATCCTGCATTAAGCAGGCCGAAACCCGCAATGATGACGCGGATGTGTTGGCTTTCCCTCTGGAAATCGGCTAGTTTGCCTCGCAAAAGGGCCGGAAAAATGGCCAACCCATAAAGAGCAGGCAGATGGAAGCAGAAACCCTGGCATTGGCACAGGAGATGGATTTCTCCATGTGGGCGCTATTTGCACGCGCAACCCTAATCGTGAAACTTGTGATGTTGATTCTGGTCGTGGCCTCGTTCTGGTCCTGGTCGATCATCGTGCAGAAGATCATCACCTATCGCAAGGCCCGCCGCGAGGCCGAGATATTTGACCGCCGGTTCTGGTCGGGCGAGCCGCTGGACACGCTGTTTGACGAGATCGGCGCAGAGCCCGACGGCCAGTCGGAGCGTATTTTTGCCGCCGGCATGATGGAATGGCGACGCAGTCATCGCAATGACGGCGGGTTGATCGCCGGGGCGACGGCGCGGATTGATCGCAGCATGGATGTGGCGATCGTCAAAGAGGCCGAAGGCTTGCAAGGCGGATTGCAGGTGCTGGCGACGGTCGGCTCGACCGCGCCGTTTATCGGGCTGTTCGGCACGGTCTGGGGCATCATGCATGCCTTCATCAATATCGCCGAGCAGCAGAACACCAACCTTGCCGTGGTCGCGCCGGGCATTGCAGAGGCGCTTTTGGCCACCGGTCTGGGCCTGTTGGCGGCGATCCCGGCGGTTATTTTCTATAACAAGCTGAGCGCGGACAGTGATCGTATCGTTGCAGGCTATGAGGCCTTTGCCGATGAATTCGCCACCATCCTCAGCCGTCAGTTGGATAGCTAGGCCATGGGCGCGGGTGTCGTTCAGAAATCCGGCGATACCGGTCGGCGCAGGCGGGGCCGGGGCCGGTCGCGGCCGATGGCGGAAATCAACGTCACGCCGTTTGTCGACGTGATGCTGGTGCTGTTGATCATTTTCATGGTGGCGGCGCCGCTCATGACCGTGGGCGTGCCGGTGGAATTGCCGAAAACGGCGGCCAATGCGCTTCCGGGTGAGGAAGAAGAACCGCTGAGCGTGACGATCACCAGTGAGGGCATTGTGATGATCCAGACCACCGAGGTGGCGCGCGAGGATCTTGTGGCGCGCCTGCGCGCGATTGCAACAGAGCGCGACAGCACGCGGGTTTACCTGCGCGCCGATGGCGCGGTGCCCTATGCGGAGGTGATGCAGGTGATGGGCGCGCTGAACCGTGGCGGTTTTGGCAATATCGGTCTGGTGACAGAGACCGGCGGGCCTGCGCTGGACGGGCAGGGCGGCTAGGGGCGCATCTGGTGAATACCGGTCAGATCATATCGGGGGCGGGCCATCTGGCATTGATCGGCTGGGCCCTGATCGGTGGTGTTTTCCGCTCCGATCCGCTGCCCTTTGAGGTGACGGAAGTCACCGCCATTTCGACCGAAGAGTATGCCGCGCTCCTGGCCCGCGACAGCGCCCCGGAGGCGGTGGCCAGCGTCGACACGCCAGAGCCGCCCGCGCCGGGCGATCTTGCGCCGGATCTGTCGTCGGCGGCCGATGCCCCCCCCGAGGTGACCCAACCCGAGGCCAACGATAGCCCGCCGCCCGATGCGGTGCCCGATGTGTCGCAGATGACGCCGCCGGACCCTGCCGAGGTGACGGATGCGCCGCCGGTGCTTGAGGTGCCGCAAGAGGATATGGCGGCCATGGTGCCAGAGGTCTCGCCGCGCCCTAATCCGCGCCCTGCGCCGCGCGTCGCCCCCGAGGCCGTGGCCCCGCCCGAGCCGGACGTCAGGATTGATGATGTGGCCAACCCCGAGGTGGCCCCCGATCAGGGCGCCGAGGTTGTTGAAGAACCCGCCGAGGCCACCGCGCCGGAAGAGGCCGCGACCGAAATCGTGACCGAGGCCGAAAAGCTTGAACAGGCCGCGCCCTCGGTGTCGATGCGGCCCAAGGCACGGCCTGCCCGCGCCACCGAAGCGGCGCAGGAGGCGCCGAAACCTGCGCCCGAACCCAGCCGCCAAAAGCCTGCAACGGATAAGTCGGCGGTGAACGATGCCCTTGCGGCGGCGCTTGGCGGCGCGCAGCAAAACAACGACCGCCCAAGCGGGCCGCCGCTTACGTCGGGTGAAAAGGACGCGTTGCGCCTTGCGGTTCAGCAATGCTGGAACGTCGGCAGCCTGAGTTCGGACGCGCTGCGCACAACGGTTGTGGTTGCGGTAAGCATGGGCGAGGATGGCAAACCCAATAACGGTTCGATCCGTATGCTGAGCGCATCGGGCGGCGGCGATACGGCGGCAAAACAGGCGTTCGAGGCGGCGCGCCGGGCGATCATCCGCTGTGGTGCGCGCGGCTTTGACCTTCCGGTTGAGAAATACGACAGCTGGCGTGATATTGAAATGACATTTAATCCGGAGAAAATGAGGATCAAATGATGCGTATGTTAGCGACCCTCCTGATGGCCCTGTCGCTTTGGGCCCTACCTGCCGTGGCGCAGAGCAACGGCCCGCTTCGGATCGAGATCACCGAAGGGGTGATCGAGCCGCTGCCCTATGCGGTGCCTGACTTCGTCTCGGACAATAGCGCCGGGGCCGATTTCGGTCGTCGGATCGCGCGGGTCATTGCCTCGGATCTGAGCGGGACGGGGCTGTTTCGTGAAATTCCGAATGAGGCCCATATCAGCCAGATCACCAGCTTTGAAAGCCCGGTGCAATATGCCGACTGGAAGGCGATCAATGCGCAGGCGCTGATCACCGGCGCGGTGAGTGTGGATAACGCCGGCAAGCTTGTGGTGCGGTTCCGGATTTACGATGTCTTTTCGGGGCAGGAACTTGGCAGCGGATTGCAATTTGTCGGCACCCAGGAAGGCTGGCGGCGGATGGCCCATAAGGTGGCCGATCAGGTTTACACCCGGATCACCGGCGAGGGCGGCTATTTCGATAGCCGCGTGGTGTTCGTGGGCGAAAGCGGCCCCAAGGACAAACGCGCCAAACGTCTGGCGATCATGGATTATGATGGTGCCAACGTGAGCTATCTCACCGACAGTTCAAGCATCGTTCTTGCGCCGCGGTTTTCGCCCACCGGCGACCGGGTGCTTTACACCAGCTATGAAACCGGCTTTCCGCGCATCTATGTGCTTGACGTGGCCAGTGTCGGGCGTCGGGCGCTGGAAACCCAGCCCGGCACGATGAGCTTTGCACCACGCTTTGGCCCGGATGGGCGCACGGTGGTCTATTCGCTCACGCAGAACGGCAACAGCGATATTTTCAGGATGGATATCAACAGCGGCGCAAGTGCGCGGCTGACCGATGCGCCCTCAATTGAAACCGCCCCAAGCTTTAGCCCCGATGGAAGCCAGATCGTGTTCGAGAGCGACCGCTCTGGCACGCCGCAGCTTTATGTGATGTCGGCCAATGGCGGCGAGGCGCGCCGGATCAGCTTTGGTCAGGGCCGCTATGGCACGCCGGTCTGGTCGCCGCGCGGCGATCTGATTGCCTTTACCAAGCAATCCAAGGGCCGTTTTCATATTGGCGTGATGCGCACCGATGGTAGCGAAGAGCGCCTGTTGACGGCGTCGTTTCTGGATGAGGGCCCGACATGGGCGCCGAATGGCCGGGTGATCATGTTCACCCGCGAAACCCAAGGGCCGCAGGGGCAGGCAAGCCTTTACTCGGTGGATATCACCGGGCGCAATCTCAAGCAGGTGCAGACCTCGACCGGGGCAAGTGATCCGTCGTGGTCACCCTTGCAGAATTAAGCCGTGCGGCGCGCGTTTCCTTGGGGCGCGGGCTGTGATAAAAGGGCCAAGAGCATGACCATAATGAACGGGGCAAAAATGACCTATGTGAGCAAAACACTTATTCTCTGTGCGGGGCTGTCGCTGGCGGCCTGTACCAATCCGGACCGGTTTGACGACACCAACACGGTTGATCTGAACGGCGGGGCTCTGTCGGGGTCGCCGCAAGATCCGCGATCACCGGCCTATTTCCAGCAGACGGTTGGCGACCGTGTTCTGTTTGCGGTAGATCAGTCCACGATTGGCAGCGAGGCGCAAGCGACCCTTGCCGGTCAGGCGCAATGGCTGATGGCGAACCCGGAATATACCGCCATTATCGAAGGCCATGCCGATGAGCAGGGCACGCGCGAATATAACCTTGCGCTTGGCGCCCGCCGGGCCAATGCCGCGCATGAATATCTGGTCAACCAGGGGGTTGCCGCAAGCCGCCTCAAGGTGGTCAGCTATGGCAAGGAACGCCCGATCGAGATTTGCAGCAACGAAGCCTGCTATGCCCAGAACCGCCGCGCGGTGACGGTCATCGCGGCAGGCCTCACGAGCTGATCCAAGGGGGGCACATGCGCCATTTTGTCAAACTGCTGATCTGCGTCGCGCTACTTGGTCCTGCCGGAGCCAGCGCGCAATCAAGCGAGACGATTGCCGATATCCGGCAAGAGCTTTCGGTGCTGTTCGTCGAGCTGCAAAAGCTCAAGCGCGAGCTGAGCACGACCGGATCAGCGGGGCAACTTGGCAGTGGGGGATCGCTTGTTGATCGCGTCAACGCGATCGAAAGCGAGGTTCAGCGCCTGACCAAGAAGACCGAAGAGCTAGAGTTTCGCATTGACCGGGTGGTCACCGATGGCACCAATCGCGTTGGCGATCTTGAATTCCGGCTCTGCGAGATGGACGAGGCCTGCGATATCGGCACGCTTGAGCCCGGCAGCACCCTTGGCGGGGTTGAACCGGCCACCGGCGGCGGCGGCGGCGGTTTTGTCACCCCTGTGCAAAATGATGAAACCCCGCAGCTTGCGGTTGGCGAGCAAGCCGATTTTGAGCGGGCCGAAGCGGCGCTTCAGGCCGGGCAATTCACCGAGGCCGCCGCACAGTTTGCGGCCTTTCAGACGGATTATCCCGGTGGGCCGTTGTCGGGGCGTGCGGGGTTGATGCGCGGCGAGGCTCTGGAAGGGGCGAACCAGCAAAGCGATGCGGCGCGCGCCTATCTTGAAACCTTCAGTGCCGACCCGAATGGTCCCGAGGCACCAGAGGCGCTTTATCGGCTGGGGCGCTCGCTTGGCCGTCTGGGGCAGACGGATGAGGCCTGCGTCACGCTTGGTCAGGTCGCGGCGCGCTATCCACAGTCCGATTCGGTGACGCGCGCGCAGGGCGAGATGACCAACCTGGGCTGTCAGTGACGCAAGACGCGACCGCGCTTTGGCACCAGATCGCCGGGCATTTTCAGCCCGACCCGCCGCGCCGTCTTGGCGTTGCCGTCTCTGGTGGTAGCGATTCGCTGGCGCTTTTGACGCTGCTTGGCGATTGGTGGGAAAATGGCGGGCCAGAGGTGCTTGCGGTCACCGTTGACCACGGGTTGCGCGCTGACTCGGCGAATGAGGCCGCAGAGGTGGCGCGGATTTGCGCCGCGCGCGGCATCTCACATCACACCCTTCATTGGCAGGACTGGGACGGGCAGGGCAACCTGCCCGATCAGGCCCGGCGCGCGCGCTACCGCCTGATGGTCGATTGGGCCGGGGCGCAGGGCCTTGGCGATATCGCCATTGGCCATACGGGCGATGATCAGGCCGAAACCTTTCTGATGCGGCTGGCGCGCGGGGCGGGCGTTGACGGGCTCTCGGCGATGCGCGCCCGGTGGCAACAGGGCGATGTCTGGTTTCACCGCCCGATGCTTGGCCTGAGGCGTGAGGCCCTTCGCGAAGTGCTGCGCGCGCGGGACGTGGGTTGGGTTGACGACCCGACAAATGACGACAGAACCTATGCAAGGACGCGCGCACGCGCCGCGCTGCGCGCGCTCGATCCCTTGGGGATTACCGTTGACGGCCTTGCCGATGTGGCGCGAAAAATGACCGATGTGCGCACCACTCTTTATGGGTATGCCTTTGATGCGGCGCAAGAAATCCTGCGGTTCGACGCGGGCGATCTGGTGCTGACGCGCGCCGGCTTTGCCGCGCTGTGCCCCGAGGTGGCGCGCCGGTTGTTGCAATCCATGCTTGGCTGGATCAGCGGTGCGGAATATGGGCCGCGCGGGCGCGCGATGGACGGATTTCTGAGCGCCGCATATGCCGGCAACGGCATGACCTTACAGGGCTGTTTGCTCAGCGTCACCACGAGCGAGCTGCGTGTGACTCGCGAATATAAGGCCGTTGCTGATCTGCGCGTGCCTGTGGGCGATGTCTGGGACGGGCGCTGGTGCGTGGGCCGTGGCCCGGATATGGCAGGCGCGGAATTGGCGGCATTGGGCGAGGCGGGCCTGCGCGCCTGTCCCGACTGGCGCCTCGGCGGAGTACCGCGCAGCACGGCCCTGGCCCTACCGGGGGTCTGGTTGGGCGATGAATTGCTGGCCGCACCGCTCGCGGGCTGGGCCAATGGCTGGTCGATCAGGGCGCTGCGCGATGAACAAGAGTTCTACAAAACGCTATTATCTCATTGAAGATACAGACGTGATCTCTATTTAACAGGCATGGGTCCTGTGATAGATGCAGGACAACCGAATTTTAAGGAGAGATTCCTTGGGTAACGCAAGAAATATCGCCTTCTGGCTGGTATTGTTCCTGTTGATCCTGGCACTGTTCAATCTGTTCAGTGGCTCAGGCAATACGCTGCAAAGCAGATCCGTGTCCTATTCCGAGTTTGTGGCTGCGGTCGATGACGGATCGGTCAGCCAGGTGACCCTGGATGGCGAAACCGTGCGCTATCGCACGACCGACGGCACCGATTATGCCGCGATCAAGCCCGAGGACGCCGAGATCACGCAGCGCCTGATCGACGCCGGTATCCCGGTCAAGGCCGAGAGCCAGGAACAATCCGGCTTTCAGACCTTCCTTGTCTCGCTCCTGCCCTTCCTACTGTTGATCGGGGTGTGGATTTATTTCATGAACCGCATGCAGGGCGGCGGCAAGGGTGGCGCGATGGGCTTTGGCAAATCCAAGGCCAAGATGCTGACCGAAAAGCATGGCCGGGTGACCTTTGACGATGTTGCCGGCATCGACGAGGCCAAGGAAGAGCTTGAAGAGATCGTCGAATTCCTGCGCAATCCGCAAAAGTTCAGCCGCCTTGGCGGCAAGATCCCCAAGGGGGCGCTGCTTGTTGGCCCGCCGGGCACCGGTAAAACCCTTCTGGCGCGCGCAATTGCGGGCGAGGCAGGGGTGCCGTTCTTCACCATCTCGGGCTCTGATTTTGTGGAAATGTTTGTCGGCGTCGGCGCAAGCCGGGTGCGCGACATGTTTGAACAGGCCAAGAAGAACGCGCCCTGTATCGTCTTTATCGACGAGATTGACGCGGTCGGTCGCCATCGTGGGGCCGGTTATGGCGGCGGCAATGACGAGCGTGAACAGACCCTCAACCAGCTTCTGGTGGAAATGGACGGGTTTGAGGCCAATGAAGGGGTGATCATCATCGCGGCCACCAACCGCAAGGATGTTCTTGACCCGGCGTTGCTGCGCCCCGGTCGTTTTGACCGTCAGGTGACCGTGCCCAACCCAGACATCAAGGGCCGCGAAAAGATCCTTGGGGTGCATGCCCGCAAGACGCCGCTTGGCCCGGATGTGGATCTGCGCCTGATTGCGCGCGGCACACCGGGATTCTCGGGGGCTGACCTTGCCAACCTTGTCAACGAGGCCGCGTTGACCGCAGCACGCGTGGGGCGACGGTTTGTGACCATGGTCGACTTTGAAAACGCCAAGGACAAGGTGATGATGGGGGCCGAGCGCCGCTCGATGGTTCTGACCGACGATCAAAAGGAAAAGACCGCCTATCATGAGGCCGGCCATGCGGTGGTCGGGCTTGCCCTGCCAAAATGCGATCCGGTCTACAAGGCCACGATCATTCCGCGTGGTGGTGCGCTTGGCATGGTGGTTAGCCTTCCCGAAATTGACCGGCTCAACTGGCATCGCTCGGAATGCGAGCAAAAGCTGGCGATGACCATGGCCGGCAAGGCCGCCGAAATCCTCAAATACGGTGAGGATGATGTGAGCAATGGCCCGGCCGGAGACATTCAGCAGGCCAGCGGTCTGGCGCGCGCGATGGTGATGCGGTGGGGCATGTCCGACAAGGTCGGCAACATCGATTACGAGCAGGCGCATGAAGGCTATATGGGCAATGGTGCCGGCGGATTTTCGATCTCGGCCCATACCAAGGAGCTTATCGAGGATGAGGTGAAACGCCTGATCGACGAGGCTTATCAGACGGCCAAGAAAATCCTGACCGAACGCAAGGACGAATGGGAACGTCTTGGGCAGGGGCTTTTGGAATACGAAACCCTGACCGGCGAGGAAATCAAACGTGTGCTGCGCGGCGAGCCGCCGGCGGCCGATGATGACGACACCGGCGGTAGCTCTGAGAGCAGCAAGCCCTCGGTTACCGCCATTCCGAAGACCAAGCCCAAATCGTCACCAGGCGATGGCGGGCTGGAGCCTGAGCCGTCAACGTGAGCGGCGTTTCCGGAAAAGCTGATTGGAATCCCGGGGCCTATGCAAGGTTCCGGGATCAGCGTTTGCGCCCTGCCTTGGATCTTTTGAACGCGGTTGGCCAGATGGGCGCCGGTGATATTGTTGATCTTGGATGTGGCAATGGCGCCATGGCGGATGCGCTCAGGGCGCGGGCAGGTGGGCGCGAGGTGATCGGTGTCGATGGCTCGCCGGCGATGCTTGAAAAGGCGCGTGCGACGAATGGCTATGCGTCGCTTCAGCAGGCGGATTTCAACGACTGGCACCCAAGGCGTGCGCCGGGGCTTATCTTTTCCAACGCGGCGCTGCATTGGGTCGGCGGGCATGAGGCATTGATGCCGCGACTGGCGCGGATGCTTGGCAAGGGCGGCACGCTCGCCGTGCAGATGCCGCATCAGAACAAGGCGCCGTCGCATCGCGTCTGGCTTAGTCTGGTGGAGGAGCTGTTTCCCGGACGGGTCGAGAAAATGGGCACACCCGGTGTCATGGCTCCGGTGAAATACGAGGAATTGCTGGCCCCGCTTGGCCAGTTTCGCCTTTGGGAAACCGATTACTATCAGCGTCTGACCGCCGAAGCCGGTAGCCACCCGGTGCGCCGCTATACCGAGAGCACCTATGCGCGTCCGGTTCTGGCCGCGCTTGAGCCTGAGGAAAAGGCGGATCTCATTCGCCGCTATGAAGAGGTGATGCAGGCGGCCTATCCGGTGCGGGCCGATGGCACGGTGTTGTTCCCGTTCCGGCGGCTGTTTTTCACCCTGACCGTTTAGGCGGGGGCAGGGCGGCCCTGCGGGGCGAGTATTTTTGCCAAGAAGAAGCACTGGCTTCAGATATCTGGGAGAGCGGGCATGCCGGCGCTGATGCCAACCGATTTTTCGGGCAAGGTCACATGGCTTGGCCGGGTGGCCAATCGGGCGACCACGCTTGAGGCGGAACCGTTACAAGAGGTGACGGTCGGGTTTGCCGGGGTAATGGGCGAAGAGCATGGCGGGCTGACGCGGCCATCGTGCAGCCGGGTGTTGTTGCAGCATCCGCGCGATACGGTGATTCGAAATGTACGGCAATTTTCGATTGTCAGCACCGAGGAATTGGCGCTGATCGCCGCCAGCATGGGGCTGGAGCGGATTGAACCGGCCTGGGTCGGCGCGTCGATCGCTGTTGAGGGATTGCCGGATTTCACCCATCTGCCGCCCTCGTCGCGATTGCAGGGGGCGGATGGGGTAACCCTTGTGGTGGATATGGAAAACCGCCCCTGTCAATTGCCCGCCAAGGTGATTGACGGTGTGCATCCCGGTTTTGGCAAGGCGTTCAAATCAGCCGCCAAGGGGCGGCGCGGGGTGACCGCCTGGGTCGAACGGGAAGGGCGGTTGGTGGTGGGTGATCGCCTGCGTCTGCATATCCCGGATCAGCGGGCCTGGCAGGGGGCGCTGCCGCTGTTTGGCGAGGCGGGCTGAGAGGCCCGATGAGCGGTGGTGGTTTCTGATCGGAAACCGGACTGCGGCATCCCGCCGCAAGCGAGGCGGGATGTGTCGGATTCGCGTGCTGCATGGGGCGTCAAACTCGGTATAGCCGAACCAGACCCCTCCGCCCTGCGGACAGCATGAGGACCAGAAATGAGCTATAAATCAGACATCGAGATCGCGCGTGAAGCCAACAAGAAACCGATTCAGGAGATCGGCGCAAAACTTGGCATCCCGGGTGAACATCTTCTGCCATACGGCCATGACAAGGCCAAGGTGAGCCAAGATTACATCACCTCGGTTCAGGGCAACAAGAACGGCAAGCTGATCCTTGTGACCGCGATCAACCCGACGCCGGCGGGTGAGGGCAAGACCACCACCACGGTGGGTCTGGGCGATGGTCTGAACCGGATTGGCCAGAAGGCGACGGTCTGTATCCGCGAAGCGAGCCTTGGGCCGAATTTCGGGATGAAGGGCGGCGCCGCTGGTGGTGGCTATGCGCAGGTTGTTCCGATGGAGGATATGAACCTTCACTTCACCGGCGATTTTCATGCGATTACCTCGGCGCACAGCCTGTTGAGCGCGATGATCGACAACCACATCTATTGGGGTAACGAAGAAGATATCGACGTGCGCCGGGTTGTCTGGCGTCGTGTGGTCGACATGAACGACCGGGCCCTGCGTCAGATCAACGTCTCGCTCGGCGGTGTGGCCAACGGTTTTCCGCGCGAGGGTGGCTTTGACATCACTGTGGCCTCTGAGGTCATGGCGATCCTGTGCCTCTCGCTGAACCTGAAGGATCTGGAAAAGCGTCTTGGTGACATGATCGTCGCCTATCGCCGGGATCGCACGCCGGTGTTCTGCCGCGATATCAAGGCGCAGGGCGCGATGACCGTGCTTCTCAAGGATGCGATGCAACCGAACCTGGTGCAGACGCTTGAAAACAACCCGGCCTTTGTGCATGGCGGTCCGTTCGCAAATATCGCGCATGGCTGCAATTCGGTTATTGCGACCACTACCGCCCTCAAGATTAGCGATTATGTGGTCACCGAGGCGGGATTTGGCGCCGATCTTGGCGCCGAGAAGTTCATGAACATAAAGTGCCGCAAGGCCGGTCTTGCGCCCGATTGCGTGGTGCTTGTGGCCACGGTGCGCGCGATGAAGATGAATGGTGGCGTGGCAAAGGCCGATCTTGGGGCCGAGAACGTCGAGGCCGTCAAGGCAGGCTGTCCGAACCTTGGCCGTCACATCGAGAACATCAAATCTTTCGGTGTGCCGGTGGTTGTGGCGATCAACCATTTCGTGACCGATACCGAGGCCGAAGTTGCGGCCGTGAAGGATTTTGTGGCCACGCATGGTGCCGAGGCGGTTCTGTCGCGTCACTGGGAGCTTGGCTCGGAAGGCTCGGAACCGCTGGCGCGCAAGGTGGTCGAAGTGGCCGAAGCGGGCAATGCCAACTTTGCCCCGCTCTACGGCGATGACATGGCGCTGTTCCAGAAGATGGAAACCATCGCCAAGCGGATCTATCGCGCCGATGCGGTGATTGCCGACAAGAAAATCCGTGATCAGCTCAAGGCTTGGGAAGAGCAGGGGTATGGCAATCTTCCGATCTGCATGGCCAAGACGCAGTATTCCTTTACCACTGACCCAAGTGTGCGCGGCGCGCCGACCGGGCATTCGGTGCCGGTGCGTGAAGTGCGCCTGAGCGCGGGCGCCGGGTTTATCGTCGCGGTCTGCGGTGAGATCATGACCATGCCGGGCTTGCCAAGCAAGCCGGCGGCTGAGAACATCCACCTCAATGACGGTGGCCAGATCGAAGGTCTGTTCTAAGACAAAACGCGTGGGTTTCACCCACCCTACGGAATGACTGTAGGGTGGGTGCAACCCACCACGCGGGAAGGAAGAAAGATGACGGCGCAGATTATTGACGGTAAGGCCTTTGCGGCCACGATCCGGGACAAGGTGGCGGGCCATGTGGCACGGCTCAAGGCGGATCACGACATTGTTCCCGGCCTTGCGGTGGTGCTTGTGGGCGAAGATCCCGCCAGCCAGGTTTATGTGCGCTCAAAAGGCAAGCAGACCGTCGAAGTGGGCATGCAATCGTTTGAGCACAAGCTTGATGTGAACACATCCGAGGCTAATCTTCTGGCGCTGGTTGAGCGGCTCAACGGCGACCCGGCGGTGCATGGCATTCTGGTGCAACTGCCCCTGCCCAAGCATCTGGACGAAGATCTTGTGATCAACGCGATTGATCCGGCCAAGGATGTGGACGGGTTTCATATTTCCAACGTTGGATTGTTGAGCACCGGGCAGAAATCCATGGTGCCCTGCACGCCGCTTGGCTGTCTGATGATGCTGCGGGATTTTCACGGGTCACTGTCGGGGATGGATGCGGTTGTGATTGGGCGCAGCAATATCGTCGGCAAGCCGATGGCGCAGTTGTTGCTAGGCGATAGCTGTACCGTGACGATTGCCCATAGCCGGACCAGGGACATTGCCGATGTGGTGCGGCGCGCCGATATCGTGGTGGCGGCCGTGGGTCGCCCCGAGATGGTGCCGGGCGATTGGATCAAGCCGGGGGCGACGGTGATTGATGTGGGCATCAACCGGATCGACGCGCCTGAAAAAGGCGAGGGCAAGACCCGCCTTGTGGGCGATGTCGATTTTGCGAGCGCGTCCAGGGTGGCCGGGGCGATCACCCCGGTGCCGGGCGGCGTGGGGCCGATGACCATTGCCTGTCTGCTGGCCAACACCGTCACGGCCTGCTGTCGCGCCAATGGGCTGGATGAGCCTGAGGGGCTGACCGCCTGAGGGCGACGGGCCAGAGCAAAAGAAAGCCCCCGGCGAGGTCACTTGCCGGGTTTTCTATGGCCATGGGATGACCTTGGGGGGCGTGGGTTTCACCCACCCTACGCATTTGTCGGAGGGTTACATTGTGGCCTGTTCAACCCCGGCGACGATGGCATTGCGCAATTTGCGTTCCAGCGCGGCGCGCTTGGCCTCGGAGTGGAATTTCAGGCCGAACATGTCCTTGACATAAAAGGTATCGACCACCTGTTCGCCAAAGGTCGCGATCACCGCACTGGCGATATAGACATTGCTCGAGGCCAATGTGCGCGTCAGATCATAGAGCAGGGCCGGGCGGTCACGGGTATCGACCTCGATGATGGTGTAGATTTCCGAACCGTCATTATCAAAGGTGATATGGGTCGGCACCCTGAAGGCACGCTCGCGTTTCTTGAGCTTGTCGCGCGACTTGATCGCGTCCCGAGCCACCACCTCGCCCAGAAGCGTCTTGTGGATCATCTGGCGCAAACGTGGCAGACGGCTCGATTCAAACGGGTGGCCATCGGCATCCTGAATCCAGAACACCGCCGTGGCAAAGCCATCCTTTGACGTATAGGTGCGCGCATCGACCACGTTGGCCCCGACAAGCGCCAGCGCCCCGGCCAGCCGCGAGAAGATGCCGGGATGATCGGCGAGGGCAAAACAGGCGCGGGTCGCATCGCGGTCTTCATCGGGGTGCAGATCGACGGCGATATCATTGTCACCGAGGCCATGCAAAAGCCGGGCAAAGACCTCGTGGGCGGTGACATGCAACCCCTGCCAATAGGGCGGGTAATGGCGGCTTGTCTCGCGCTTGATGTCCTTGGCGTCCCAGTCGCTCAGGGCGTCGCGCAGGTTGCGCTTGGCATCCGAGCCGCGCTGTTCGCGGTTGAGATCCTCAAGCCCGCCTTCCATGGCGCGCCGGGTCTGGCGGTAAAGCGCGCGCAGCAGCGAGGCCTTCCAGTTGTTCCAGGTGCCCGGCCCGACGCCGCGGATGTCGCAGACAGTAAGCAAAAGCAACAGATCAAGCCGCTCGCGGGTCTGCACCGCCTTGGCGAAATCACGCACCGTGCGCGGATCGGCGATATCGCGTTTCTGCGCCATGTCCGACATCAGGAGGTGATAACGCACCAGCCACTCCACGGTGTCGACCTCTTTCGGCTTGAGCCCAAGGCGCGGCGCCACCTTGCGCGCGATCCTAGCGCCGAGGATCGAGTGATCCTCGTCCCGGCCCTTGCCGATATCATGCAGCAACAGCGCCACATAAAGCACCCGGCGGTTGAGGCCCTCTTTCAGGATCGTCGAGGACACCGGCAGTTCCTCGATCAGCTCGTTGCGCTCGATCTGGGCGAGATGGCTAATGCATTGGATGATATGTTCGTCAACGGTGTAATGGTGATACATGTTGAACTGCATCATCGCGACGATCGGCTCGAACTCGGGGATGAAGGCCGACAGAACGCCAAGCTCGTTCATCCGGCGCAGCGCGCGTTCGGGATTGCCATGCTTGAGCAGCAGATCAAGGAACAGCTTGCGCGCGCGTGCGTCATTGCGCATCGCATCGTTGATCAAGTTCAGGTTGGCGGTGACCAGAAGCATCGCATCGGGATGGATCAAAAGCCCGGTGCGCAGCGCCTCTTCGAACAGCCGCAACAGGTTCAGAGGATCGGACAGAAACGCGGCGTCATCGACAATCGCCAATCGGCCATGCACCTCGGTATAACCCTCCTTGAGCTTCTTTCGTCGCCGGAACAGGCGCTGCAAAAGCGGCTCTGACTTGATTTGTGTCGCTTCAAGCTTGGTCAGGAAAATCCGGGTCAGATCGCCCACGGCGGTGGCATGACGGAAATACTCCTGCATGAAGATTTCCACGCCGCGCCGTCCGGCCGTATCGGCATACCCCATGCGCTCGGCGACCTCGACCTGCATGTCAAAGGTCAGCTGGTCATTCGGTCGCGTGGTGATCAGATGCAGATGACAACGCACCGCCCAGAGAAAATTCTCGGCCTTGGCGAAGGTGCTGAATTCATCATCGGTGAACATGCCAAGCGCCACAAGCTCGCTGACGTCGGTGACGCGGTGCAGATACTTGGCGATCCAGAACAGCGATTGCAGATCGCGCAAGCCGCCCTTGCCCTCTTTGACATTGGGCTCGACCATATAGCGCTCGCCCTGTTTTTCGTGGCGGGCGTCACGCTCGGCAAGCTTGGCCTCGGTAAAGTCGCGCTCGGTGCCTTTGAAAAGTTCGTCCCAGAGCCTCTGGTTCAGATCGTCGGCCAGCTTGGTATCGCCCGCCAGGTGGCGGTTTTCCAACAGGGCGGTGCGGATCGTGTAATCCTCGGCGCCAAGGCGCAGGCAATCGCGGATCGTGCGGCTTGCATGGCCGACCTTTAGGCGCAGATCCCAGAGGATATAGAGCATCGATTCAATGACGCTCTCGGCCCAGGGGGTGATTTTGTAGGGCGTGAGAAACAACAGATCGACATCCGATTGCGGCGCCATTTCGCCGCGCCCGTATCCGCCCACGGCAAAGACCGCAAGGCGCTCGGCCTCGGTCGGGTTGGGCAGCGGATGCATCACCCGGGTGGCCACGTCAAGCACGGTCAGGATCACGCAATCGGTCAGCCAGCAATAGGCGCGGGTCACCGGGCGCGCCGCGAACGGGTGCGCGGCAAAGCCCGTGGCAATCGCCTCGCGGCCACGTTTCATTTCGGCACCGAGCAATTCGACCACGGCGGCGCGCAGCGCAGTCATGTCACCGCCGCTGTCGCTGACGGCCTGTGCAAGCCGCGTCTCGACGTCGCTGATGTGAAAGATATCGTCGGCCGGACAAATCAGATCGTCCCGGCGGGTAATCGTTTGTGTCATGTTATGGCTGTCTGGCCTCTGCTAAAACCCTGCGCCCTCAAAACCCTGCGCCGCCAAAGCTTTGCGGGGCCGGTGACAGGATGACGACCTGTTTGTTGCGGATCGTGGCCACTGCCAACCCGCGTTCGTTGCTGCCATCCGCGCGCAGGCGGAAGACGCCGTTCACGCCCTGAAACCCGGCCGATTGCGTGAGGGCATTGCGGCCCAAGGCTTCGCGTTTGTTGGATTTGACAAGCGCACCAACGGCGGCAATCCCGTCATAGGCAAGCCCGGCAATCGGGTGGGGGGTGTTGCCATTGGCGGCCTGAAAGCGGCTGTTGAACTGTGCGGTGCGCTGCGGGTCGGGCAGCGCGAACCAGCCCCCCTGAACGCCGGGCAGGTCCAGCGTCTGGCGCGGGGTATCCCAACGGGCGAGGCCGATATACTGCATCCTGTCGGGGCCAAGCCCGGATTCCGGCAGCATCTGTGAAAACAGCGGCAGCGCGCCGGCGGTGTTGGCGGTCATGAAGATCGCATCGGCGGCGTTGGTTTCGGCGGCGGTGCGGATGGCCGGGATGGCGCTGACCACGCCCTGTTGCGAGAATTCATAGCCGATGCTGCCCGCAAGGGTCGCACCATTGTCGCGCACGGCCTGTTCGATGGCGGCGCGGCCAAGCTGACCAGCGAGGTTGTTGGAATAAACCGCCATGATCCGCGATTTTCCCTGACGGGTGGCGAAACTGGCAAGCCGGTTCGCCGTGGTCTGAAAGGTCTGGCCGAGAATGAAAAGGTTGCCGCCCGCGATGGTGGGATTGTTCGAAAACGCCAGAACGTTCACGTTCTTGTTGGCCACGGCGACCGCCACGGCATTGGCCGATTCGGCGTGCAGCGGGCCGACGATAATGCGCGCGCCATCGGCCACGGCGTTGAGGGCGGCGGATTGCGCCTGCACCGGTTGACCGGCTGTGCCATAGACCCGCAGGTCGATCTTGACACCCGCCAGATCGGACACCGCAAGGCGCGCCGCATTTTCAAGATCACGCGCCAATTGCTGTTCCTGTGGGCTCGCAGAGCCATGCGGCACCAAAAGCGCCACGGCAATCGGCGCGCCGGACGTTGTCCTCGCGCCGCCGGTATTGGTCATTGATACAGGTTGACAGGCGGCCAGCCAGAATGCAGCGAAGACCACAAAGAGGCGGGTGAATGGCTTGCGGATAACGGATAAAACGGCGAACATCATAGTGTCTCACTCCCTTTTTGCGCTTTGCCAGAGGCCAGACGCGATTGCGGGCGATAATAAACGTCAGAGAGGGCGGGTCCAGTGGTGAATCTTAACAAGCAGAAACTGGCCCCCGGCCTGTACCTGATCGCGACACCGATCGGCACCGCGCGCGACATCACGCTGCGCGCGCTTGATATCCTGGCTTCGGCCGACGTGATCGCCGCCGAAGACACCAGAAGCCTGCGCCATCTGATGGATATTCACGGTGTGGCGGTGGGCGAGCGGCCGCTCTGGGCCTATCACGACCACAACGGCGAGCGCATGCGCCCGCGCATTCTCTCGGCTTTGGCCGAGGGGAAATCGGTTGTGTACGCCTCTGAGGCCGGCACGCCGATGGTGGCCGATCCCGGTTTCGATCTGGGGCGCGCGGCGGTGGGCGAAGGCTATGATCTTATCTCGGCGCCGGGGCCTTCGGCGGTGATCACCGCGCTGACGCTGGCGGGCCTGCCGACGGATCGGTTCTTGTTCGCGGGGTTCTTGCCCAATGCCTCGGGCAAGCGCAAAACCGTGTTGGGCGAATTGGCGGGCGTGCCCGCGACGCTGGTGTTTTACGAATCACCCAAGCGGGTGGCGGCAATGCTGCGCGATGCGGCGCTGGTTCTGGGCGGTGCGCGCGAGGCGGCGATGTGCCGGGAATTGACCAAGAAATTCGAAGAGGTCCGGCGCGGGACGCTTGACGCGCTGGCCGCGAGCTGTGCCGAAAGCCCGCCGAAGGGCGAGATCGTGGTGATCATTGATCGCGGGCGTTCAGTAAATGTTAGCGAAGAGGATCTAGACCTAGCCCTGAGCAAGGCGCTTGGGCGGCTGTCGGTACGCGACGCGGCCGATGCGGTGACGGCCGAGCTTGGCCTGCCACGACGACAGGTCTATCAGCGCGCGCTGCGACTGGCAGCTGAAGGTTAGGGGATGTGCGGAAATGGATCACCATCGTGCTGAGTATACCGTGCCCACTGTCGCCGGGCAGCGCAGGGAACGGGGCAAACGCGCCTATCTTTCTGGACAGGCCGCCGAAGCTGGCGTGATCCGCGCCTACGCCGCGCGCGGTGTGGCGGTTCTGCACAGCCGCTGGCGCGGGCAGGGCGGCGAGATTGACCTTATCCTGCGTGATGCAGAGGATTACGTGTTCTGTGAGGTCAAAAAGGCGGCGACACTTGATCTTGCCATGGCACGGCTGCGCCCGGCACAGGCGCGCCGGATCGTCGAGGCGGCGTCGGAATATCTTGGCCAGACCCCCGAAGGACAGCTTGCCTCGGTGCGGTTCGACTTGGCGGCGGTCGATGGATCGGGCACAATCAAGATTAACGAGAACGCCTTTGGTCATTTCTGAATTGCACCTTTGCCGCCCATGCCGCATGTAAGTGGCAGACCTTAAAACAGGGGCAAAACATGAAAATCGCGTTTCAGATGGATCCGATCGGGCCGATCAGTATCAATGGCGACAGCACCTTCCGCCTGGCCGAAGAGGCGCAGGCGCGCGGGCATGAGCTTTTCTATTACACGCCAGATAACCTTGCCTATGACGAGGGGCGCATCACCGCGCGCGGCTGGCCGCTTAGCGTTCAGCGGGTCGAGGGCGATCATTTCCACCTTGGCGAGGAAGTGACGGTCGATCTGGCCGATTTTGACGTTGTCTGGCTCCGTCAGGACCCGCCGTTTGACATGTTCTATATCACCACGACGCATCTTCTGGATCGCCTTGGCCCCGGCACGCTTGTGGTGAATGATCCGTTTTGGGTGCGCAACTATCCTGAAAAGCTTTTGATTCTGGATTTCCCGCAGCTCATGCCGCCCACGGCCATTGCCCGCGATCTGGCCACAATCAAAGCGTTCCGCGCGCGCCATGGCGATGTGATCCTCAAGCCGCTTTATGGCAATGGCGGCGCCGGGGTGTTTCACCTGCCGGAATCTGATCGCAACCTCAGCAGCCTGCACGAGTTGTTCACCGGCTTTAGCCGCGAGCCGCTGATCGTGCAGAAATACCTGCCCGAGATCAAAAATGGCGACAAGCGTGTCATTCTGGTCAATGGCGAACCGGTGGGCGCGATCAATCGTGTGCCCGCACAGGGCGAGACGCGATCAAACATGCATGTCGGCGGGCGCCCCGAAAAGGTTGACCTGACCGAGCGCGATCTTGAAATCTGCGCCACCATCGGCCCGCTTTTGCGCGAAAAGGGCCAGGTTTTTGTCGGTATCGACGTGATCGGCACCTATCTGACCGAAATCAACGTGACCTCGCCCACCGGCATTCAGGAACTGGAGCGGTTTGACGGTGTGAACATCGCCGAAAAAATCTGGCAGGTGATCGAGGCCAAACGCGCATGAGCCTGATGCGGCCGATCCTGAACCTCTGGCTTAGGTGGACGGAAAAGCCGCATCTTGCACGCACGGCACGGCCGGTTGACTTGCGCAAAGCTTTTGAGGTGAAGGCGCGGCTTTTCTTTCGCGCGCCGCGCGGCACCGATTTTCGCGATGATGTGCTGACGCATGAGGGCGCGCAGGTGCCCGTGCATTGGGCAGTGGCCCCCGGTGCGCGGCCCGGGCCGGTGTTGTTGTATTTTCACGGTGGTGGCTATGTGTTCGGCTCGCCCAGGACCCATCGGGCGATGCTGGCGCGCCTCTCGGCGCTCAGTGGATTGCCTGCCTGTCTGCCCGGCTATCGTCTTGCGCCAGAGCATGCTTTTCCCACCGCCGTTGAAGATGCTCTGACGGCGTATCGCGCGCTTGCCGGGCATCCCGGTGGCGTTGTCCTTGGCGGGGACAGTGCCGGGGGCGGCCTTGCGCTTGCGCTATTGGGCGAGATTACGCGGCTGGGGCTGGCACAGCCGCTGGGGTGTTTTGCCTTTTCGCCGTTGACCGATCTGACATTTTCCGGCGAAAGCTTTGTGCATAACGCCAGGGCCGAAGTGATCTTGCCCGCAACCCGCGCGCCGGAAATGGGGCGGTTATATCTGGCGGGGGCGGACGCGGATGATCCGCGCGCCTCGCCATTGACTGCGGATTTCAAAGGGGCGGCGCCGGTCTGGCTTGTGGTGGGCGATACCGAGATCCTGCTCGATGACACGCGGCGGATGGCTGCCCGACTTGAGGCGCAGAGCGTGCCCGTGCACTGCAAGATCGAACATGACCTGCCGCATGTCTGGCCGCTGTTTCAGGGGGTGTTGCCCGAGGCGCAGGCGACCCTTCGCCAATTGGCGGGGTGGATCAAAGCTCTTTCATGCCGGCAAGGCGAAAGCTGACGGCTTCGGCGACATGCGGGTGGAGCACGGATTGTGATCCATCAAGATCAGCAATCGTGCGTGCGACCCGCAGCACCCGGTGATAGCCGCGCGCCGATAGGCCAAAGCGTTCCGCGACCCGGTTGATCAGGGCGCGCCCCTCGGCATCGGGGCTTGCGATATCTTCAAGCGTCTGGCCTTCGGCATCGGCATTGAGCCGCATTTCGGGGTGATCGGCAAAGCGCGCGGTCTGTACCTCGCGGGCGGCATCGACCCGCGCGGCGACGGCGCCAGAGGCATCCCCTGCGGCCGGCAGATCGAGATCGCGAAACGCCACCGGCGGCACCTCGACGCGCAAGTCAAAGCGATCCATCAGCGGGCCGGAAATCCGCCCCATGTAATCCTCGCCACAGATCGGCGCGCGCGAACAGGCGCGGGCGGGATCGCTCAGATGGCCGCATTTGCAAGGGTTGGCGGCGGCCACCAGCATGAAACGGCAGGGGTATTTCACATGGGCATTGGCGCGCGCCACCATGACCTCGCCTGTTTCGATCGGTTGGCGCAGGGTTTCAAGAACGCCGCGGGGGAATTCGGGGAATTCATCCATGAACAAAACGCCATTATGGGCAAGGCTGATTTCACCGGGGCTGGCGCGGCGGCCGCCGCCGACAATCGCCGCCATGGAGGCGGTGTGATGGGGCTCGCGAAAGGGCCGGGTGCGGCTGATGCCGCCCTCGCTCAGCAATCCGGCCAGTGAATGGATCATCGAGGTTTCCAGCGCCTCGGTCGGGGTGAGCGGTGGCAGAATGCCGGGCAGCCGCGCGGCCAGCATGGATTTGCCAGAGCCGGGCGAGCCGACCATCATCAGGTGATGGCGGCCCGCAGCGGCGATTTCAAGCGCCCGCTTGGCGCGCTCCTGACCTTTGACATCGCGCAGGTCGCGCCCGGCAGGGGGGCCGGTTACCTCGCCGGGCTCGGAAGGCACGATCGGCGCCTGACCGGTATAATGGCGCACCACATCCGCCAGGTTGGCGGCGCCGATCACCTGGACGCTGCCGACCCATGCGGCCTCGGGCCCCGAGGCCTTGGGGCAGAGCAGCATGCGGCCCTCTTCGGCGGCGGCCATGGCGGCGGGCAGGGCCCCGAGGACCGCGATCAGGGAGCCGTCGAGAGACAGCTCGCCCAGGGCCATGGTGCCCTCGGCGGCGTCCTTCGGGATGATGTCCAACGCGGCAAGCAGGGCAAGCGCGATGGGCAGGTCGAAATGGCTGCCTTCTTTCGGCATGTCGGCGGGCGAGAGGTTGATGGTGATGCGTTTGGAGGGCAGGGCGATCGCCATTGAGGACAGCGCCGTGCGCACCCTGTCGCGGGCCTCGGAGACGGCCTTGTCCGGCAGGCCGACCAGCGAAAAGGCCGGCAGGCCGGGAGTAATGGCGCATTGCACCTCGACCGGTTTGGCCTCGACGCCCTCAAAAGCCACCGTATAGGCGCGTGCGACCATGCCACTCCCCGATCCTGCGTTTAAACATGGTTAATGCCTAGCCCGCGGGTGGTTTAAGAATGGTTAACGGCGCAAGGGGGCGCTGCCCCCCTAAGAAAATTCGGCGAATTTTCTTAGGTCCCCCGGAGTATTTCCGGAAAGATGAAAGTTGGGGCTCAATCTGCGTCGCGAAGGGCAGTGAAGGCGGGCCAGGCATCGGGATCGGCCACGGTCTTGTCGCGGCAAAAGGCGTTGCAAAAGCCGAAAATACGCCCGTCTGTTTCCATCAGATGGGTGACGGGATCGCCCGAATAAGGGCAGGCCTCGTTTTCCGGCGTGCCAGTGCTTACGGCTTTTGCGGGGCGCGGGATGGGGCCGGGCCAATCGGTGGTGGCATAATCGCGCGCATATCGTTCCAAGGTCGCGCCATGTACCAGCCCCATGGCCCGCCAGCGGCGAAAGGCGGGATCGGCGAGGTGGGCCGCAACATAGGTGCGCGCAGTCGCGGAAACCGGCAGGCCATAGCCCGCGATCCGGGCCGCTACGGGGGCGAAAAACGCATCGGCCGCGCTATAGCCGCCGCAGAGCCAGGGGCCCTCGGGGGCGGTGGTCTTGCGGGCGTGATCCCAGATCACCTCAAGCCGGGCCAGATCGGCCAGAAGCGCATCCGAGGGGGTGACGCCGGTGTAGGCCAGCCGCATGTTCATCGGGCAATCACCACGCAGCGTGGTGAACCCTGCATGCATTTCTGCGGCCAGGGTCCGCGCGGTGGCACGCGCCAAAGGATCGCCTGGCCAAAGGCCCGCTTCGGGATGGCGGCTTGCCAGCTCTTCTGCCATTGCGAGTGATTCCGATATGATCGCGCCCTCGGGCGTCACAAGCGTCGGCACCGTGCGCGCCGGAGCGACATCGCGCAACTGCTCGGCGACGCTTGCGGTATCGTTGAAATCAAGCAGCCGGGTTTTATACGGCAGGCCAAAGCGGTTGAGCAGAAGCCAGCCGCGCAGCGACCATGAGGAATAGGCGAAATCGCCGAGGATAAGGGTGTATGTCATCGGCATATGCTAGGCCGGGATGTGGCATGCGCAAAACCAAAAAATGTGCGTTCTGCCATCACGGCAGGTGATTGATGGATTGCGCCGTCCAGCGGTCGTTATCCCGGTGCAATTGCGTCACAGACAGATTGTCGATCCGGTGGGCGAAGGCCTCATAGGCGGTTAGTTCGAGCGCCTGTTGCACCTGCGTCAGGATCGCGCCGAAATGGGCGATGGCGATGATATCGCGCCCCGGATGGGCGGTCAGCAGGCGGGCGACGCCAGCGGTGACGCGGTTTGAAACCTCGTTCCAGCTTTCGCCGCCGGGGGGGCGGACATCGCCTGGATTTTCCCAAAAGGCGCGCAAATGCTCCTGGTCGGCGATCTTGTCGAAGACCTGCAACTCCCAGGCGCCAAAATGGATTTCGCGAAGGTCGGGATCATCGGGCAGGCGTCTGCGCGACCCTGCAATCGCATCCGCCGTGGCGCGGGCGCGGATCAGGTCAGAGGAAATCACCAGGGCATCCTGAGGCAGATGCGCGGAGAGGCGGGCGAGTTGCGCGGCGTCACTCAGATCGGCGGGCAAATCGGACCAGCCGACCATGGATTTGGCATGGGTTGGCCCATGGCGGACCCAGTAAAACCGGCTCATTCGAGGCGACCCTTGAGGACCTGCGGCAGGCCTGCGATCACGTTGACCACAAGCCCGGCCCTGGCCGCGAGCCTTTGGTTCAATTGGCCCTGCGCCTCGCGAAAGCGGCGGGCAAGGGCGTTTTCGGGCACGACCGACAGGCCGACCTCATTGCTGACCACCACCACCGGCGCGGCGCAGCTGGCGAGCGCCGTGATCAACGCCGTTTCGGCCTCGGGTAAATCCGTTTCGGTCAGCATGTGATTGCTCAGCCACATGGTGGCGCAATCCAGAAGCACCACCTCATCTGCGCGCGCGGCCGTGAGGGCGGGCGTCAGATCAAGCGGCGCCTCGATCGTGCGCCAGCCGCCCCCGCGCATGGTTTGATGGCGCACCACCTTGGCGCGCATTTCATCGTCAAACATCTGGGCGGTGGCAAGGTAGGCCCGCGCCCGGCCAGTGCGCAAGACAAGCGCCTCGGCAAAGGCCGATTTTCCCGAGGCGGCCCCGCCCAGGATCAAGGTCAGTTCCGGCAGATCCAGCACCCGCGCCCCCAAATTTTTTGATCCGATTTACCGGGCGATGCGTAGCACTCATCAAACGACCGATAAAGGGCGCAATGCCTTACGCCGCCTGACAGGGGGAACTACGATGCCACTTGATGCACCACAAACAAGCTCGATGTCCCGCACCGCGATGAAAGCGGAGATGCTGGATGCGGAAACCGAATTGGCGCTGGCCTATGCCTGGCGCGATCAGCGTGACGAAGAAGCGCTTCACCGTCTGATCACCGCCTATATGCGGCTGGCGATCTCGATGGCGTCGAAATTTCGTCGCTACGGCGCGCCGATGAACGACCTTATCCAGGAGGCCGGGCTTGGCCTGATGAAGGCGGCGGACAAATTCGACCCTGATCGCGGCGTGCGGTTTTCGACCTACGCGGTCTGGTGGATCAAGGCCAGCATCCAGGACTATGTGATGCGCAACTGGTCTATGGTGCGCACCGGAAGCACCAGTAGCCAGAAGTCGCTATTCTTCAACATGCGCCGGGTGCAGGCCCGCCTTGAGCGCAAGGCGATGGCCAATGGTGAAGAGCTTGACGGCTATCAGCTTCGCGAGATGATCGCGCATGAGGTTGGCGTGCCGCTCCGCGATGTCGAAATGATGCAGGGGCGGCTTTCGGGGTCGGATTTCTCGTTGAATGCCACGCAGTCGTCCGAGGATGAGGGCCGCGAATGGATCGACACGCTTGAGGACGACGGCCCGCGCGGTGATCAGCTTGTCGAGCAGGATCACGATCTTGGCGCATTGCGCAACTGGCTGACCGATGCGATGCAAAATCTCAACGAGCGCGAGCGCTTCATCGTGCGCGAACGCAAACTTCGCGATGCGCCGCGCACGCTTGAGAGTTTGGGCACCGAATTGAAGCTTTCAAAAGAGCGGGTGCGCCAGCTTGAGGCCGCCGCCTTTCAGAAAATGCGCAAACACCTTGAAAAGCATGGGTCCGAGGTTCACAACCTGTTGGCATGATCCCGCGTTTTGTCGCCCTTGTCTCTGGCCTGAGTTTTGCCCTGCCTGTGGTGGCGCAGGATGTCGTCGTGCTGGGCGAGGTGCACGATAACCCCGCGCATCATGCGTTTCAGGCTGCGAAGGTGGCGGAGATGAAACCCGCTGCAATCGTTTTTGAAATGCTGACCCTCGCGCAGGCGGAAAACGCCGAGCCTGAGCTGCGTGGCGACCCTGTCGCTTTGGCAGAGGCCTTGGAGTGGTCAGACAGCGGTTGGCCCGATTTCGAAATGTATTATCCGATTTTTGCCGCAGCCCCGGAGGCCGCAATCTATGGCGCGCAGGTGCCTCGGGAAAAGGCGCGCGCTGTGGTCGAGGGCGGTCTCGTGGCCAGCTTTGGCAAGGATGCCGCGCGCTATGGGCTTGACCGTCCCTTGCCCGAGCAGGAGCAAGCTGCGCGCGAGGCGCTTCAGATGTCGGCGCATTGTGATGCCTTGCCGCCTGACATCCTGCCCGGCATGGTCGAGATCCAGCGCCTGCGCGACGCGGTGCTGGCGCGGGCGGTTCTCAACGCTCTGGATGAGACGGGGGGGGCGGTGGCGGTGATCACCGGCAATGGCCACGCCCGGCGCGACTGGGGCATGCCTGCGGTGCTGTCCTTTGTGCAAGGTGAGCTTGAGATTTTGGTCGTTGGTCAGACTGAAGATGACCGTCCCCTCGAAGGTGAATTTGACGAGGTGATCTCAGCACCAGCGGCGGAACGTACTGATCCCTGTGCGGCATTCAAGTAGCGCGTTGAGAAGCGGGCTGCCCCTTGTCACCCCGAAGGCCACGCCCTACTGTCGCAGCGGCTGAACAAGGAACGCGCCCATGCTGGCATCGAAACGCATTCTTCTGATCATCGGCGGCGGTATTGCAGCGTTCAAATCGCTCGACCTGATCCGTCGTTTGCGCGAGCAAGGCGCCGAGGTGACGCCGGTTCTGACCCGTGCCGGATCGGAATTTGTCACGCCTCTGTCGATCTCGGCACTGGCCGGGCGCAAGGTGTTTCAGGACCTCTTTGACCTCACCGATGAGGCGGAAATGGGCCATATCGAGCTAAGCCGCAGCGCCGATCTGATCGTGGTTGCCCCGGCCACTGCGGACCTGATGGCGAAAATGGCGGGCGGGCAGGCGGATGACCTTGCCTCGACGCTTTTACTGGCCACGGATACCCCGGTCTTGATCGCACCGGCAATGAATGTACGGATGTGGGAGCATGCGGCCACGCAGCGCAATCTTGCCACCCTGCGCAGTGATGGTATCGGCGTTGTCGGCCCCAATGAGGGCGATATGGCGTGTGGTGAACATGGCCCCGGGCGCATGGCCGAGGTGCCGGAAGTTATCGCGGCGGTGCAAGCGGCCCTGGCGGATGGCCCCCTGAAAGGACGGCGCGTGCTGGTCACCTCCGGCCCCACGCATGAACCAATTGATCCGGTGCGCTATATCGCCAACCGCTCATCGGGCGCGCAGGGCACCGCGCTTGCCCGTGCGCTCGGCGCGCTTGGCGCCGAAGTGGTGTTTGTCACCGGTCCCGCCAGCGTGCCTCCGCCCGAGGGTGTCGAGGTGGTGCGCGTCGAGACCGCGCAAGAGATGCTGGCGGCGGTCGAGGCGGCATTGCCGGTTGACGCGGCTGTCTTTGCGGCGGCCGTGGCAGATTGGCATGTGCTCGGCGCCAGCCTATCGAAGTTGAAGAAAACCAAGGGCGGATTGCCCAAGCTCGAGTTTGCCGAAAACCCCGACATCCTTGCGCGGGTGAGCCAGATGAAGGCTGGGCGGCCCGGGCTTGTGGTCGGCTTTGCCGCCGAAACCGACGATGTGATTGAAAACGCCACCGCGAAGCGCGCGCGCAAGGGCTGTGACTGGATTGTGGCCAATGATGTGGGTCATGGCACCGGCATCATGGGCGGCACGGAAAACGCCGTCACCCTGATCAGCGCCGATGCTGCCGAACCCTGGCCGAGGATGCCAAAGGCGCGGGTGGCGCAACAGCTTGCCGAACGGATCGCCAGGGCGCTTCTGGACGCTCATTGAGTATTTATGGAAAGATGAAAGTGGGGCCTTTGCTAACCGTATCAATGGTTTGGGACGAGGGGGCGGACCGCTCACTTGGTCTGCCGTCTTATGAGACCGCGGGGGCGGCGGGCGCTGATTTGCGCGCGAATTTTCCCACGGGGCACCAGGATGGTGTCATGCTTGCGCCGGGTGCGCGCGCGCTTGTGCCGACCGGGCTTCGGCTGGCCATTCCAATGGGGTTCGAGGTGCAGATACGGCCGCGATCCGGTCTTGCGCTCAAGCATGGGATTATCCTGCCCAACAGCCCCGGCACGATTGATGCCGATTATCGCGGGCCCTTGGGGGTGATCGTGATGAATGCCGGACAAGAGGCGTTTCACGTCGCCCATGGTGCGCGGATTGCCCAGATGGTCGTGGCGCCGGTGGTTCAGGCGCGGTTCGACTTGGTTGAAAGACTGGATGAAACCGCCCGCGGGCCGGGCGGCTTTGGGTCGACCGGGGTGTCCTGATGATGCTGGTTTTGATCATGGCGGCGATGCTTTGGGGCATCGGCGCCGCGCTTGGGACACCCCAGCGATTGCGGTGGGGGATGATCGCCATCCTGTGGCTGGCGGTGATTGGCTTGCATCTGGTCTTGCCGGATGCTCACCCGCTCCGGCTTGCCACGGGGGAAAGCGCCGCTCTCTGGCTGATGCTTGGCGGGGCAGCGGGGGTCGTGCTGGTCTATCGCGCTGGATTGGGCCGGTTGCGGGCGCGGGCAAAGCAACGGGCCGGTGCGACCGTGAGCGGCGGCGATACCGGGCGCAAACCGCTTTTTACCGAGGCCGAACTTGACCGCTATGCGCGCCATATCGTGCTGCGAGAGATTGGCGGGCCGGGGCAAAAGGCGCTGAAACAGGCGCGGGTTCTTGTGATCGGCGCCGGTGGACTTGGGTCGCCGGTTCTGCTGTATCTGGCGGCGGCGGGGGTTGGCGTGATTGGCGTGATCGACGACGATGAGGTCGATAATTCCAACCTGCAACGCCAGGTGATCCACCGCGATGGCGATATCGGCCTGCCCAAGGTGCAATCGGCCGCCGCCGCGATGCAGGCCCAGAACCCGCATATAACGGTACGCCCCTATCAACGCCGCCTGACGCCCGAGATCGCGGCCGCGCTTTTTGACGAGTATGACCTTGTTCTTGACGGAACCGATAATTTCGAGACCCGTTACCTGGTCAATGCGACGGCTGTAAATCTTGGTATCCCGTTGATTTCAGGCGCGATGTCGCAATGGGAAGGGCAACTTAGCGTGTTTGACCCGGCGCGCGGCGCGCCCTGTTATCAATGCATTTTTCCAGAGGCGCCTGCGCCGGGGCTGGCCCCGTCCTGTTCCGAGGCCGGCGTTTTGGGCCCCTTGCCAGGGGTCGTGGGCGCGATGATGGCGGGCGAGGCGATCAAGATCATCATCGGCGCCGGTGAGGCGCTGCGTGGCAAAATGCTTATCTATGACGCGCTTTATGGCGAGAGCCGCAAGATCGGGCTGAGCCCGAGAGAAAATTGCCCGATCTGTGGCACCAAAGGAGAGAGCGATGACAAATCCGTTGCTGGCTGAGTGGACGACACCGTTCGATCTTGCGCCTTTCGAAGCGATAAGTGACGCCGATTTCGCGCCCGCGTTCGAGGTGGCCCTAAGTGCGGCACGCGCCGAGATCGAGGCGATCGCCGACACTCCCGAGGCCCCGACATTTGCCAATACGATCGAGGCGATTGAGGCCTCGGGCAAGGATCTTGACCGGGTTCTGTCGGTGTTTTTCACGCTGGCCGGGGCCGATAGCAACCCCAGGCGACAGGAATTGCAGCGCGACTTTGGCCCGAAACTGGCGGCGCATTCCTCGGCGATCTATGGCAACAAGGCGCTTTTCCAGCGGATCGAGGCGCTCTGGGCGGCGCGCGATACGCTTGATCTGACGCCAGAACAGGCGCGGCTTTTGATGCTGAGCCATCGCGGATTTCGCCGGGCGGGTGCCGGGCTGAGCGGGGCAGAAGATAAGCGCATGCGCGAAATCATGTCACGGCTGTCGGTGCTGGGCACGGCGTTTACCCAGAACCTGTTGGCCGATGAGGCTGGATGGCACATGGAATTGTCCGAGGGCGATCTTGAGGGGCTGCCGGATTTCGTGGTCGATACGGCGCGCGCGGCGGGGCGGGAAAAGGGCCTGCCGGGGCCGGTGATCACGCTATCACGTTCGCTGATCACGCCGTTTTTGCAATTCTCTGCGCGCCGGGATCTGCGCCAGCGAGCGTTTCAGGCCTGGGCCGCGCGCGGGGCCAATGGCGGCGAGGCTGACAACCGTGCCGTGGCCGAGGAAATCCTTGCTCTGCGGGCCGAGCGGGCACAGCTTTTGGGCTATGACAGCTTTGCCGCCTTCAAGCTTGAAACCGAGATGGCCAAGACCCCGGAGGCGGTGCGCGACTTGTTGATGGCGGTCTGGGAGCCGGCCAAGGCGCAGGCCGAGGCCGACGCGGATGTGTTGACCGCGATGCTGCACGGCGACGGCATCAATGGCGCGCTGGAGCCTTGGGATTGGCGCTATTACGCGGAAAAGCGGCGCCAGGCAGAACATGATTTGCAGGAAGCCGCGCTCAAGCCTTACCTTTCGCTGGAGCGGATGATTGAGGCGGCATTCGGTTGTGCCAACCGGTTGTTTGGGCTGGAGTTTCGCGCATTGGATGTGCCGCTTTACCACCCCGATTGCCGCGCCTGGGAGGTGACGCGCGAGGGGCGGCATGTGGCCGTCTTTATCGGTGATTATTTCGCGCGCGGATCAAAGCGATCCGGGGCCTGGTGTTCGGCAATGCGCGGTCAGGCGAAATGGCCCAAGGTTCAGGGGCCGGTGGTGATCAATGTATGCAACTTCGCCAAGGGCGATCCGACGCTTTTGTCCTATGACGATGCGCGCACCTTGTTTCATGAATTTGGTCATGCGCTGCATCAGATGCTGTCGGATGTGACCTATGAAAGCGTGTCGGGCACCTCGGTGGCGCGTGATTTTGTCGAACTGCCGAGCCAGCTTTATGAACATTGGCTTGAGGTGCCCGAGGTGCTTGAGCGATACGCCACCCATGTCGACACCGGCGCGGCGATGCCGCGTGATCTGCTCGACAAGATGCTGAAGGCGGCAACCTTTGACATGGGGTTTCAGACGGTGGAATATGTCGCCTCGGCGCTGGTCGACCTGGCGTTTCACGAAGGCGTGCCGCCCAAGGACCTTATGGCGCGGCAGGCCGAGGTGCTGACCGAGTTGGGCATGCCGCAGGCGATTACAATGCGCCATGCCAGCCCGCATTTCGCGCATGTGTTTTCAGGCGATGGGTATTCCAGCGGCTATTACAGCTACATGTGGTCCGAGGTGATGGATGCCGATGCCTTTGCCGCCTTTGAAGAGGCGGATGGCGCGTTCGATCCCGAGCGCGCCCGCGCGCTTGAGGCGCATATCCTGTCGCGTGGTGGATCTGAGGATGCAGAGGCGCTTTACTGTGCGTTCCGTGGGCGGCTTCCGGGGGTCGAGGCGCTTTTGAAGGGGCGTGGGCTGGCGGCCTAGGGTTTTCGATCTGCGTTTCGGATCGCCTTTGGCGATCCGATCAGGTGGGGGGCGCTGCCCCCCACACCCCCCCGGAGTATTTGGACCAAGAAGAAGGTCAGATCGTCTGATCGTAGTCGCCGACGAGTGGTTCGGTACGGATGACGGCGTCGATATCGGCGAAGATGGCGCGCATTTCGGCCTCGGATTGCGCGCTTTCGCAGACCACCACAAGATTGGGGGTGTTGGACGAAGCGCGCACCAGGCCCCAGCTTCCGTTGTCAAGGATCACGCGGGCGCCGTTGACGGTGACCACCTCTTTGATCGGGCGCCCGGCAAGCGGTTCACCAGCCTCGTGTTTGGCGACCAGTTTGGCGACCAGCCGGTCGAGCACCGCGTATTTTTCGGTATCGGCGCAAAAGGGCGACATGGTGGGCGTGGCCCAGGTTCGCGGCAGGGCGCGGCGCAGATCGGACATCGACACGCCTGGATTGCGATCCATCAGCTTGCAGATTTCCACCGCAACGCGCAGGCCGCAATCATAGCCTCGGCCAATCGGCTCTGCCAGAAAGTAGTGGCCGGATTTCTCGAACCCCGCCAGGGCGCCAAGTTCCTTGACCCGGCGTTTCATATGGCTGTGACCGGTTTTCCAGTAATCCGCCTTGGCGCCGTGCTTGATCAGCTCGGGATCCGAGGCAAACAGGCCGGTTGATTTTACATCGGCCACAAAGGTGGCGCCGGGGTGGATCTTGCTAAGGTCGCGGGCCATGATCACGCCCATCTTGTCGGCAAAGATCTCTTCGCCCTCGTCATCCACCACACCGCAGCGGTCGCCGTCGCCGTCAAAGCCAAGCGCGAAATCGGCGCCGGTGGCACGCACGCTATCGGCCATATCGTGCAGCATTTCCATCGCTTCGGGGTTCGGGTTGTAATGCGGAAAGGTGTAATCCAGCCGGTTATGGCTTGGCACCACCTCGACGCCGATGCGCTCAAACAGCTCGGGCGCAAAGGCAGATGCGGTGCCATTGCCGGTGGCGCAGACGACGCGCAGTTTGCGGGTCATGCGGAAATCGCCAACGAGATCGTCAAGATAGGCCTCGCGCAGCCCATCGACGAATTCATAGGCCCCGCCCGGACGTGGCACACCGCGGCCTTCAAGCACGATATCGCGCAGTTCCGACATCTCGTCGGGGCCGTGGGTCAGCGGGCGCTCAAAGCCCATCTTGACGCCGGTCCAGCCATTGGGATTATGGCTTGCGGTGACCATGGCCACGGCGGGCACATCAAGGTGGAATTGCGCGAAATAGGCCATCGGGCTAACCGCCGGGCCGATATCCTTGACGGTAATCCCGGCCTGCATCAGGCCAAGCATCAGCGCGTTCTTGATCGACAGGGAATAGTCGCGATAGTCATTGGCAACCGCGATGACGGGCGCAATGCCGCGCGCCTGCATCTGGGTGCCAAGCCCGAGGCCAAGCGCGGTGATGCCGGGCAGGTTGATCTGGTCGGGATATTGCCAGCGGGCGTCATATTCGCGAAAGCCCGCAGGAACAATCATCGGATCGCGCAGAAAGTCCCAGGTGTTGGGGGTGACATCGGGCCTCGGTTTGATCACGGCAATCTTCCTGTTTCTCAAAGGTGGATTGGATTGGCCTTGGCCAGACGGTCAAACTGCATCAAGGTGCTGATCAGCGCGGGCATCTGTGCCAGCGGGATCATATTGGGCCCATCCGAAGGCGCGGTATCGGGGGCTTCGTGGGTCTCGATAAAGACCGCAGCAATGCCAAGCGAGACGGCAGCGCGTGCCATGACGGGGGCAAATTCGCGCTGTCCGCCGGAGCTTCCGCCTTTGCCGCCGGGCTGTTGCACCGAATGGGTGGCATCCATCACCACCGGGTAGCCGGTGGTGGCCATTTGCGGCAATCCGCGCATGTCTGTCACAAGGGTGTTGTAGCCAAAAGAGGTGCCGCGTTCGGTCAGCATGATCCGGGTATTGCCGGTGCTTTCGATCTTGGACACCACATTGGGCATATCCCAGGGCGCCAGAAACTGGCCCTTCTTGACGTTGATCACCGCGCCGGTTTCGCCCGCCGCGATCAAAAGATCGGTCTGACGGCAGAGAAACGCCGGGATTTGCAACACATCCACGATCTCGGCCACCGGCGCGCATTGATCGGGCAGGTGTACATCGGTCAGAACCGGCAGCCCGAGCGCCTCCTTGACCGATTGCAGCACCTTGAGGCCCGCATCGACGCCAAGCCCGCGCTTGCCCGAGAGAGAGGTGCGGTTGGCCTTGTCAAAGCTGCCCTTGAAGATCAGCCGCGCGCCAAAGGCGGCGCAGGCCTCTTGCAGGGTGCCGGCAATCATCTGGGCGTGATCGGCGGATTCAAGCTGGCAGGGGCCGGCAATCAGCGTAAGCGGCTGATCATTGGCAATCGCGAGCCCGTTTAGGTCAATTTTATGCATATTTATGACGATACCTGTTCGCGCAGCACAGAGGCGGTGAGTGAGATCATCAGGTAGATACCAGAAAAGATCAGGAAGGCCAGTATCGTGTTTTCAAACGAGCGTGGATAAGACGCATCCTGCGAGGGCAGGGGGCGCACGCTGACGGTTAGATAGCGGACCTGTTTGTTGGCCTCGACTTCAGACTGGCGCTTGGCCTCAAGTGCGGATTGCAGCACCAGATCAGCGGTCGCAAGATCGGCCTGCGCCATCTGGATCGCCGCGGTTTTGGACGCCAGAGAACTTCCGCCTTCAGCCGCCTGGGTCAGTCGTGCCTTTTGTCTCGTAAGCTCGGCCTGAAGGATGACAATCTCGCTTTCAAGCGCCTCGACCTTCGCGCGGTTGGGGCGTGCGTTGTTAAGCTGGATGTTCAGGGCAAGCTGCTTTTCCTGTAGCTGCAATTCGACTGTACTGATCAGGCTGCGGATACCTGCGATCTCACCTTCGGGATCGAGAATGCTGTCCTCTTGCAGGGACACAAGCATCTGCTGGGCAGCGCGACGATCGGCCTTGGCCTGATCCAGGCTTTCGATTGCGGTTTTGACGGCGTCCTGACGTTTTTCCTGGCTGAGTTCGTCGACGCGCTCTTCGGCATAGGTGATAAGGTGTTCGGAAAATTCGGCGCTGACCGTCGGGTCGGCGGTAGAAACCTCCATACGGATCACGCCTTCGGTCGGATCATAGCCGAGTTTGACGTATTTCTTGTAGAGGCTGTAGGCAGATTCATTGCTGGCATCCGGATCCAGACGCTGAAGCGGGTCGATCCAGGGCTGGCTGAAATGCGAGCGAAAGCCGACATCGCCATCAAGGCGCAGCATGGCATCCTTGGATTGGAGATATTCCTGCGTGGCAATCGCATCCTGCCCGGTTGCAAACTGGCTGGGCAACAGCCCGCCAAGGCCACCGGCGCTGCCGCCGCCATCGGCCGAGAGGATAAGAAAGGCGGATTTGGTCGAATACATCGGCGTGGCGATGGCATAAAAATAATAGCCCACGACGAGTGTCGGCAGCATCACAAAGGCCATCAGCCGCGACATCAAAAGCATAAGCTTGCGGCGGCGGCGGCGACCGATATCGCGCTGAATCGCCATGATCTCTTCGGCCCGCCGGTCGGCTGGGCTAAACTCGGTGCTTGGCAGGGTCTGGCGCGCCGCCGGTATGGTTTGCGGTAGCTGTACCCGCTGGTCTTCGGTGGTCTCGACGGGCGCGGTTTTGGCGCGCCCGTCGGTCGCCACCAATTCAAGGATATTGGCGCGCTGGAACGGGTCAATGCCGCGCACCCGCAACAGGCGCACCGCGTCGAAATCAGAGGTCGGGGCAAGCCCGTGCTTTTGTGCCATGCGCCGCGCCATGCGCAGCTGACGACCGGTCAGCCCCTCTTGGCGGATTTCGTCAATCGTCTGGACGGTGCCCATTTCGCGCGCCGAGGCGACTTGACCGCTGCGGGCGCCTTCGGGGGGGGGCGTCGCGTCCTGAGGCGCGTCGGGAATGTCGGTTTGTGCCGCGGTTGAATGCGGCACGGTGTCGGGCGCCCTGTGCGCCGCGGCGGGTCCGGTTTGCTGCGGCGCAGAGCTGCGGCGGATCCGGAACTTTCTAGCCTTGGGTTTCGTAGTCATAAAGGTGCTTCGCCTCTTCCAAGGTATCAAACATATAAAGTTGCCCGCCCATCAAAACCGCAGCAGAGCGGGCGAATTTTTCAAGCGTCTGGGGCTGGTGCGACACAATTATCACGGTGGTGGTGCGCAAACGCTCTTTGAGGATTTCGCCGGCTTTGCGGTTGAATTCAACGTCGGTCGAGCTGGGCATGCCCTCGTCGATCAGATACATATCGAAATCCAGCGCCAACATCAGCGAAAATGTGAACCGAGACCGCATGCCCGAGGAATAGGTGCCAAGCGGCTGGTCGAAATATTCGCCAAGATTGCACATCCAGCGGCAAAAGGATTCGATATAGTCGGGATCAAGGCCATAAAGCCGGGCAATATAGCGCGAGTTCTCAAGTGCCGACAGTCGGCTGACAACCCCGCCCATGAACCCCAGAGGAAAGGAAATGCGACAACCACGCCGGATTTCGCCCTCATCCGGTTTTTCGAGGCCGGCCATCATGTTGATCAGCGTGGTCTTGCCGGTGCCGTTGGGGGCGAGAATGCCAAGGCTTTTGCCAAGCTCGACGCGAAACGACACCCGGTCAAGGATCACCTTGTGCTGGGTGCCTGTCCAGAAGGACTTGCTCACATTTTCGAACTCGAGCATCAAATCGCCCCGGTTTCACACTGCTCCCCCGTTCTAGCGGGGTTTTATTAACGACGGCCTAGTCACGTTTTGCACGCATTATGGCCGATCCAGACCCATCATGCCAATGAAACGCGGCGATTTTATGCCGCAGGCGGAAAAAAATGCAACGACCCGCCCCAAGCGTTGCGTCCGGGTGACGCCGGGTGGATTTAGCGCGACGGCCTGCAAGGGTGCAATTGCCCCGGCGGGCGGGCTGCGCTAGGAGCGATATTATTGCCCTGTGCCAGAGAAGTCCCATGAGCCGTATTTGCCATATCGAACTGGATGATGCCAACCTGGCGCCGCCGACGCCCGAGATCGAACAAGAGCGCAAGGTGGCCATGTATGACCTGATCGAGGAAAACAGCTTTGATCTGCCTGCGCGCGATGGTCGCGCGGTGCCGGATGGCCCGTATCGCCTTGCGCTGTCGATCCGCGACAAGCGGCTGGTGTTCGATATCCGCACCGAAGCCGGGGAACTTGCGGCAGAGTTTCACCTCTCGCTGAGCCCGTTTCGCCAGGTGGTCAAGGATTACTGGTCGATCTGCGAAAGCTATTTCGACGCGGTCAAGAACATGCCGCCAAGCCAGATCGAGACCATCGACATGGCGCGCCGCGGGATCCACAATGAGGGCGCGCGCGTTCTGGGGGAACGTCTTGAGGGCAAGGCCGAGGTCGACAACGATACCGCGCGCCGCCTGTTCACGCTGATCTGCGTACTGCATTTCGGGGGCTGACGGCATGCCCGACCCGCTGCCGCATTCGGTTTTGTTTTGCTGCGATCACAATGCCGTCCGCTCGCCCATGGCCGAGGGGATCATGAAAAAGTTTTATGGCACCGATACCTATGTGCAATCGGCAGGTGTCAAGAGTGACATGGAAATCGACGGGTTCAGCATTGCGGTATGCCGTGAAATCGGGGTCGAGCTTGACCGCCACCGCACCCGGAGCTTTGACGAGATGGAAGAGTGGGGCGATGATCTTTCGTCTTTCGATGTGATCGTCGCCCTTAGCCCCGCAAGCCAGCGGCGCGCGTTGGAGCTGACGCGGTTTTTCCATCTTGACGTGGTTTACTGGCCGATTTTGGACCCGACCGGCCTTGCCCAGACCCGCGAGGCCCGGCTAGAGGCCTATCGCAAGACCCGCGATCAGATCATTGGGCATCTGCAACAGCGTTGGGGCCTGCCCGGAGAACAGATATGAACAGCACCGTCAAAGCCTATTTCGATGCCTTCAATCGCGGCGATGTGCCCGCGATGCTGGCCTGTGTGTCCGAGGATGTGTCGCATTACGTCAACGAGGGCAAGCTGCGCCCCGGCAAGGACATGTTTCGCGACTTTTGCGAGCATATGAACCGCTGTTATCGCGAAGAGCTGACCGATATGGTGATTTTCGACGCCGAGGGCGGCACCCGTGCAGCGGCGGAATATATCGTCAACGGCACCTATCTTGAGACCGACGAGGGCCTGCCCGAGGCGAATGGTCAGACATACCGTCTGCCTGCGGGGTCGTTTTTCACGCTCAAGGACGGGCTTATCGCGCGCGTGGTGACCTATTACAATCTTGCCGATTGGACGGCACAGGTCACTTGATCCGGGTTGCGCGGCTGACCGGGGCGGCGCTTGCGGCGGCGCTTGCCGATGTGGCGGCGCTTCGGATCGCGGTGTTTCGTGATTTCCCTTATTTATATGACGGTGATCTCGCTTACGAGGAACGCTACCTTCGGACCTATCGTGACAGTGACGACGCCATTCTGGTCGGCGCTTACGACGGCACGCGCCTTGTCGGGGCCGCGACCGGCACCCCGATGGAGGATCACGCCGACGATTTCGCCGCCGCCTTTGACGGGCAGGGCATCGCCTTGAGCGACATCTTTTATTGTGCCGAAAGCGTGCTCTTGCCCGGCTATCGCGGGCAGGGGATCGGGCATCGGTTTTTTGAGGCTCGCGAGGATCACGCCCGCGCGCTCGGGCGCAGCCATTGCGCCTTTTGCGCGGTGGTCCGGCCTGCGGACCATCCGCTTCGGCCCGAGGGATACCGCCCGCTTGACCGGTTCTGGCGCAAGCGGGGCTATGCGCCGCTCAAGGGCGCGGTCGCGCAGTTCCGCTGGAAGGATACCGATCAGGGCGCAGAGACCGGCCACCCGCTCCAATTCTGGATGCGGACCCTTTGACGCCTATGGGAATTCTGCCACTTTTCATGAAATTGCCGAAGTTCTGCTGGCAAAGGGTCACTGGTCTTTGCTAGTCACAACGGGCCGGGGGGCAACAAATCAGGAGCGTGCTTGATGACGCGTTTTATTGTCTTGGCCCTTGGCCTCTGTGCGGGTCTGTCGACGATGGCTCTGGCCGAAGGCCGGGAGCGGATCGGCTATGGGGTGCTTTTCACCAACGATGTGATTGGCGATACCAAGGACCGCTGGCGTACAGGATCGGTGGCGTCGAGCCGGGTCTGGGCAGATGGCTGGAACGGCGCGGCCCCTGCGGGGGTCGGAGAACTGCTTGAATTCCGGTTCAACGGCGAGGTTATCGCGCCCGAAGACCTCTCGCGCCCGGCGGTTCAGGACAGACCGTTCGTTGGCGCGCTAAGCTTTGGGTTGCACACGCATTTCAAACCGGCGTGGATCGAATACAGCGCGGGCGCCGATCTGATTGTCACCGGCTCGCAGACCGGGCTGGATGATTTTCAGGATTTCATCCATGACATCGTTGGCGAGCGCAATATCAGCAGCAACGTGCGACGCGATCAGGTCGATAACGCGTTTCGCCCCTCCGGCGTGTTCGAGGCGGGACGCGAGTTCAACTTTGGCATGGCACGCATCCGCCCCTTTGCCGAGGCACGGGTGGGCGTAGAGGATCTGGTGCGCGCCGGGGCCGATATCACCATCGGAATGCTGACACGCAATGAATTGATGGTCCGCGAGCCGGTGACCGGGCAACGCTATCGCGTGGTGCGCGCCGACCGCCCCGGCCTAGCCTTTGTCCTGGGGGGCGATATCGCCTATGTGGACAAAAGCGACTACCTGCCCGCGCGCAGCGGCATCACGATCACCGAGGATCGCGCCCGCCTGCGCGGCGGGGCCCATTGGGAAGGCCGCAGGGGCGGCTCTCTGTTTTATGGTGTGACATGGCTGAGCGAGGAATTCGACCAGCAGAGCGACGGCCAGGTTGTCGGATCTGTGCAGTTTAGGTTGCGTTTCTGACAAAAGTTTCAATGAGGGCTTTTCAGAGTGATTCGGCTTTGTTAAGCTTTTAGTAATAAAAAAACGATGAGGCAGGCAGTAGGGTTATGGGAACGGGCTTTCGGGGCACGTTCGTCATCTCCTGGTCGCAAACGAAGTTAGATGGTCTGAGACCTGCATCCGTGCAGGCGCTTTCTGTCGGGGTCACCTGGTCCTGGCATGGCGATACCGTGCGGGTGGACGGGCCAAATGAATTGCTGCGACTCGAGATGTCGGATGGCGAAGCCGTGAACCGCAAACGTGCGGCACGGATGGTACGGCGCCTTGTGGGCGCTGCAATGAACAATACACGCGACCTGGATCGGGTCGAGGTGGCAGATCCCCTTATGGATATCGGGTTCGTCGTGACCGACGGTACGCGGAGCTATACGGTGACGATCATCGAGGTCGGCGGCGGCGGTGCGCCGTTGCTGATGTTCCACGACGATATTCCGCCGGTCGGGCGCGAAATGTGGGTGGTGCATCACTCGTTGGAGGGCATGCGCGGGGCCTCGACCGGACCAGCCAGCGGCGGGGTGATCTGTTTCACCCCCGGCACGCGAATTGAAACCCCCGATGGCCCGCGCCTTGTGGAAGAGCTGCGCGAAGGCGACCGGGTTCAGACCAAGGATAACGGTGCCGAGGAAATCCAGTGGATCGGTAGCCGCCGGATGACCGGCGCGCGCCTGTTTGCGATGCCCAAGCTGCGGCCTGTTCGCCTTCGCGCCGGATCGCTTGGGATTGACCGTCCGGATGCGGAACTGCTTGTGTCGCCCGAACACCGGCTTTTGGTGCAGGGCGATGTGGCGCGGGCACTGTTCAACACAACCGAGGTTCTGGTGACGGCGCGCGATCTTATCAATAATGACACGGTGAGCGTTGATCTGGCGTCGCGCGAGGTGACATATATTCACCTCTTGTTGCCTTGCCACCAGATCATCTGGGCCAACGGCGTGGAAACCGAAAGCTTTCACCCCGCAAGCGCCGCACTTTCAACCCTTTCGGACGCGGATCGCGCGCGATTGCTTGCGCTCAATCCAAATCTGGAGCTTGAGCCGCAACTTTATGGCGGCTTTGCGCGACGTTGTCTGAACGGGTCGGAGGCGGCGATACTTGCCTATGAGGCGGCCTAGGGTCTGGTGTTGAACGGGGGCGTCGCCCCGTGCCGCCCTTCGGGTGCTGTTTTTGAGTATTTTTGCCAAGAAGAAGCCCCTGTCCGGTAGTGGTTGACAGCAGGGTCCGGCGCTGTATAAGCGCGACTTCATTGGTGTTGGTGGCCCCTGCAAGGGGATGCCTGTCGGGACCCTGTCGAGAGATAAGGCCAAAGGACAACGCCCTTCACACTTTTACGAAGGAGATCAGCCGTGACAAAACGCACGTCTGCCAAGTACAAAATTGACCGCCGCATGGGCGAAAACATCTGGGGCCGCCCCAAATCGCCCGTCAATCGCCGTGAATATGGCCCCGGCCAGCACGGTCAGCGCCGCAAGGGTAAAATCTCTGACTTTGGTCTTCAGCTGCGCGCCAAGCAAAAGCTTAAGGGCTATTACGGTGATTTGACCGAAAAACAGTTCCGTCGCATCTTTGCCGAGGCCGAGCGTGTCAAAGGCGATACCGGCGAGAACCTGATTGGTCTGCTTGAGCGCCGTCTTGACGCGGTTGTCTATCGCGCCAAATTCGTTCCCACCATGTTTGCCGCACGTCAGTTCGTGAACCACGGCCATGTCAAGGTGAACGGTCAGCGCGTGAACATCCCCTCGTATCGCGTGAAAGAGGGCGACGTGATCGAAGTGCGTGATCGTTCCAAACAGATGACCGTTCTGCTGGAAGCCGTGCAACTCGCCGAGCGTGACGTTCCCGATTACATCGACGCGGATCACTCAAAGATGGTTGCCACTTTCGTGCGCCAGCCGGGCCTGTCGGATGTGCCCTATCCGGTGCTGATGGAACCGAACCTCGTCATCGAATTCTACGCGCAGAACTAGGTTTTCTGTTTATGTGTCAGAGGCCGCGACGGGAAACCGCCGCGGCCTTTTTTGTTTGGTACTGGTCAAGGGGCGGTGCCAAAGCTAGAACGTCGCTTGGGGGATTTTTGTAATGACCAAGATTATACCGCAGCCCGGCATTCTGAAGATTGCGCCCTATCAGGGGGGGGCGTCGCATGTCGAGGGTATGACCAATGTGGTCAAGCTCAGCTCGAACGAGAACCCGTTCGGCCCCTCTGATGCGGCCAAAGAGGCATTTCGCAAGGCGGCCTATGAGTTGCACCGGTATCCCTCGACCGATCACGCGAGCCTGCGGGCCGCGATTGGCGAGGTGCATGGGCTTGACCCCGAGCGGATCGTTTGCGGTGTCGGCAGCGACGAGATCATTTCGTTTCTCTGTCAGTCCTACGCTGGGCCGGGCGATGAGGTGATCCATACCGAGCACGGATTTGCCATGTACCGCATCAGCGCCCTAGCCAATGGCGCCACCCCCGTCGAGGTGCGCGAGCGCGAGCGGGTAACCGATGTCGATGCGATCCTGGCGGCCTGTAATGACAACACCCGGCTGGTGTTTATTGCCAACCCCAACAACCCCACCGGCACGATGGTGGGCGAGGCCGATCTTGCGCGGCTCGCCCAGAACCTGCCCGAACGGGCGCTTTTGGTGATTGACGGCGCTTATGCCGATTATGTCGATGGGTATGACGGCGGTGCGGGCCTTGTCGAGGCGCGCGAGAACGTGGTGATGACGCGCACGTTTTCCAAGCTTTACGGGCTTGGCGGGTTGCGCGTCGGCTGGGGCTATGGGCCGCAGCATGTGGTTGATGTGCTCAACCGGGTGCGCGGGCCGTTCAACCTTAGCCATGCGGCGCTTGTCACCGCCGAGGCGGCAGTGCGCGATACCGAGTGGGCCGCGAAGTGCCGCGATGACAACACCCGCATGCGGGCCTGGCTTGCCGAGGCCCTGGCGGGCTATGGCGTAGCGTCGGACACCTCGACCGGGAATTTCATCCTGGCAAGGTTTTCCGAACGTGCCGAGGCCGAGGCCTGTGACGCGCATCTGCAATCTGAGGGGCTTATCGTGCGCCGGGTGGCGGGGTATAACCTGCCGCATTGCCTGCGGATCACGGTCGGCGACGAGCCAAGCTGTCGCCGTGTGGCACATGCGATTGGCCAGTTCATGGGGCGCGCGCGATGAGCGTGATTTATGAGCGTGTGGCGCTGATCGGGCTTGGCCTGATTGCCTCGTCGATGGCGCATGCGATCCGGCGTGCGGGCGTGGCCGACGAGATTACGGGCTATGCCCGCTCGGCCGAGACCCGCGATGTGGCGCGCGACATCGGGCTGTGTGACCGGGTGTGCAATAGTGCCGCCGAGGCCGCGCAGGGCGCCGATCTTGTGGTGCTTTGCGTTCCCGTCGGCGCGATGGGCGGCGTGGCCGCCGAGATTGCCCCCGCCCTGAAACCCGGTGCCACGGTAAGCGATGTCGGATCGGTCAAACGTGCGGTGATCGAGGCGGTCGCGCCGCATCTGCCCGAGGGCGTGCATTTCGTGCCCGCCCATCCGCTGGCCGGGACCGAGCATTCGGGGCCACGGTCCGGCTTTGCCGAACTGTTTGACAACCGCTGGTGTCTGATTGTGCCGCAGACGGGAAGCGACCGCGCGGCGGTGACCCGGCTAGAGAGCTTTTGGCAGGCTCTGGGCTCGCATACCGATGAGATGGAGGCCGATCATCACGATCTGGTGTTGGCTGTCACAAGCCACGCGCCGCATCTTATTGCCTATACGATGGTTGGCGTGGCCGATGATCTGCGCCGGGTGACCGACACTGAGGTGATCAAGTATTCCGCTGCGGGCTTTCGCGATTTCACCCGGATTGCGGCCAGCGATCCGACCATGTGGCGCGATGTGTTTCTGAACAACAAGGAGGCGACGCTTGAGATTCTTGGCCGGTTCACCGAGGAACTTTTTGCGTTGCAGCGGGCGATCCGCATTGGGGACGGTGATCACCTGCATGCCTATTTCACCCGCACGCGCGCGATCCGGCGCGGAATTGTCGAGGCCGGGCAGGACACCGATGCGCCCGATTTTGGCCGGGGGCGGAAAACATGAGGCGGCTTGCCCTAGGTCTTGCGATCGGGCTAAGCGCGCTTGCCACGGGGTGCGGGCGCGGTGACGATCAGACCGTGAGCCGCAATACTGGCGGGTTGTGCGGGCGTCCGGCCCTTGCGGGAGAGGTCATTGGTCCACTCAGCAATCCCGTCGATGGCTGTGGCTCTGATCATGCGATCCGGCTTGAGGCGGTGGGCGCGATCCGGCTGAGCCAGCCCGCGACGATGGATTGCCCGACGGCGCGTGCGCTTGAAACCTGGGTTACGAAAAGTGCAAAGCCAGAGGTCGGGCGCATGGGCGGTGGTCTGAGCGGGTTGCGGGTTGTGGCGCATTACACCTGTCGCACACGTAACAACCGGCCCGGCGCGCGGATTTCCGAACACGGTCGGGGCAAGGCGATTGATATCGCGGCGCTGCAATTGCGCGATGGGTCGGAAATTGCGGTGCTGCGCGATTGGGGGCAGGGGCCGCGCGGCCGGATTTTGCGCCGCACGCACAAAGCCGCCTGTGGGCCGTTCGGCACGGTGCTTGGCCCCAATTCAGACCGTCATCACCGTGACCATTTCCATTTTGACACCGCGTCGCATCGCGGCGGTCCCTATTGCCGGTAAATCTGGTGTCGAACCGCCCTTGGCGGTCCGATCCGCCGGGGGCTGTGCCCCCGGACCCCCCGGATATTTGGAGCCAGAAGAAGGCTGATCTTCGCGGGAAATGCACGATAAAACAAAGGGATAGGGCGGAGGTTGAACCCTTTTTTGGCGAAATCCGCCCTAGCGCAGGCGCAGCACCGGGGCAGGGCCAAGCGGGATCGGGCCGAGCATGACACGCCCATTGCGCAGGCTGAGCGGGATGTCGAGGGTTTGCGGATTGCCCGCCATTTGCGCCATCATCGACAGGCCGGATTCAAGGCTTTGCGCGAGGGAATCCGGCACGGCCCCCGCGGTCACGGCAAGTTCAAGAATATCGCGCCAGTTGCGGGCTTTGATTGTGATCTCGCCGGTCGGTTGACCGACGGCATCTATCGAGACCTCGCCGGCGGCCTGAAGCTGAAGCTGGCCCCATGTGGCATCGGCGAGGTCGAGCTTGATATGGGTGGGCTGGGGGCGTGCGTCCTCGATGGCGCTGCGATCCCAGGGTTTGTCGAACCTCACACTCAGATCGGCGCGCACCCCGGCAAGCTGTGTCGGCAGGGAATTTTGCGGATCAAGCCGGGCGCGCCACGGGGTTGACGGGCTCAGGCCCCTGGCCGAAAGACCAAAGCGATAGGTGGCCTCGCCGTTGCGCTCGGCCGCGAGGGTGAGCGCGGTGAGCGCGGTCGTCTCGTCAGGGCGCCGGGCCGGGGCGACGCGCAGGAATTCGGCCGTCAGGGTGGCGCGCTCTGGGGCAAGTGCGGTGTTTGGGGCCAGAACCAGACTTGCGCGCATATCGGTGCTCTGGACACGGAATTTATCCTGTGGCGTCGCAAAAAGCTGATCATCGGGCCAGACGGCAATCACGTGATTGGGGCGATAGCTTAGCGCCAGGATCTGGAAAAACGGCGCCTCCCAGGCAAGGCCAGTTTCGGGATCGGCAAGGGCAAGATCGCGAAAGCTTGTGTCAAACCGGTTGGGAAAACCCTGAACCGAAAGATCAGAGGTTTCGGCCACCCAACCCTCGGCGCGGCGGGTGTCAAACCACTGGCCGAACGCCTGTTGCAGGCCCCGTTGGCCGACAAACCAATAGCCCGACCAGCCCAGAGTGGCGATCACGATCAATGTCAGCAATGCTCTCATCTGCAAGCGCCCCTTTCATGCCCTCTTGGGATGGTGTTTATAGGGGCAAAAGCACGAGGAACAGCAAAATGACAATGTGGGTTTTCGGCTATGGGTCGCTGGTCTGGAACCCCGGTTTCGAGGCGCGGGACCGGGTGATCGCAAGCTTGCCCGGCTATCACCGAAGTTTTTGCATGCGCAGCATTCACCACCGCGGCACCGATGAAAACCCCGGCCTTGTTCTTGCGCTTGACGAGGCGCCGGGCGCGGTCTGTCATGGGGTCGCCCTGTCGGTGCCACCAGAAAAGGCGGGTGAGGTGCTTGAGTATCTGCGCGAGCGCGAGTTAATCTCTTCGGCCTATATCGAGAAGATGCTGGATATTACCCTTGCCGATGGTCGCCGCGTCGAGGCAGTGACCTATGTGATCGACCCCGATCACGTGCAATATTGCGGTGGTCTGGACCTTGAAGAACAGGCCGGCATCATCGCCCGTGCGGTGGGCGGGCGCGGGCCCAACACCGAATATCTGTTTAACACCGCCGACCATCTTGACCAGCTTGGGATCATGGACCGCGATCTAGACTGGCTGGTGCGCAGGGTGCGCCATCTGGCTGGATAAATCCTTGGCTTGTCAGGTCTTACCGCGTAGGGTTGGGCCAATAATTCAAGTGTCGGGAGCGTCCAGATGGACCAGCCGGACCGCGAGGTCGAGCCACAGTTTTCACATCCCGTTCGCCAGATCGTGCTTATGCTGCTCGTTCTGGGGCTGACCGGGCTTGGCGCCTTTGTCGCCTTGCCGCGGGTTCTGCCTGTGTTTCAGGCAAATCCCTGGCTAAACGGGTTTATCGTTTTCGTCTTTCTGATCGGGGTTATCGCCTGTTTCTGGCAGGTATTTCAGCTGATCGGATCGGCGCGCTGGATTGAAGGTTTTGTCGCCCAGACACCGGGGCATGAGCTGACCACTCCGCCGCAATTGCTGGCGCCGCTGGCGACGATGCTGCGCTCGCGCGGCAAGCGGATGCAGATCGCCTCGACCTCGGCGCGCTCGATCCTGGATTCCGTGGCGCAACGTATCGATGAGGTGCGGGATATCACGCGCTATATCGTCAATATGTTGATTTTCCTTGGGCTTTTGGGCACCTTCTATGGGCTGGCAACGACCGTTCCCGCCGTGGTGGATACCATCCGAAGCCTCGCGCCGCAAAATGGCGAAGGCGGGGTTGAGGTGTTCAACCGCCTGATGACTGGGCTTGAGGCCCAGTTGGGCGGCATGGGGGTGGCGTTTTCCTCGTCGCTTCTGGGGCTTGCGGGATCGCTTGTGGTTGGCTTGCTGGAACTCTTCGCAGGCCACGGCCAGAACCGGTTTTACCGAGAGCTTGAGGAATGGATGTCGACCATCACGCGGGTCGGCTTTGCCAGCGGTGATGGCGAGGGCGGCAGCGAAACCGACGCCATGACCCATGTGCTTGACCATATGGCGGATCAGATGGACAGCTTGCAGGCGGTGATCACCCAATCGGATGTCAGCCGTGCCATGGTCGATCAAAAGCTGGGCGTGCTGGCGGATTCAATTGAACGGCTGACTCACCGGATGAGCGACAGCAACCCGGTGCAAAGCGCATTGATGCGGATGGCCGAGGGGCAGGAACGCCTGATCCAGACGCTGGAAAACCGCGAGAACGCTGGCCATGAGGGCCTTGATGCCGAAAGCCGGATGCGGCTGCGCTCGATCGACGTGCAAATGCTGCGGATTCTGGAAGAGATAAGCGCCGGACGGCAGGAAACCATGACCGAGTTGCGCACCGATCTCGCGGCCCTGACCCGCGTGCTTAATCAGGGGCGGGCCACGCCCGAGCGACGCAGCCGACCCTTTGGAAGCCTTGCCGACCCGGACAAGACCGGGGAGAGCTGAGCATGGGCCTGTCGCGGCGCACCGGAGCACGGTTTCAGGGCTCGATCTGGCCGGGATTTGTGGATGCAATGACCGGGCTTTTGCTGGTGCTGATGTTCGTTCTGACCATCTTCATGGTGGTGCAATTTGTCCTGCGCGAAGAGATCAGCGGTCAGGCCACCAAGCTTGATGCGCTCGGGGCCGAGGTGGCGGCGCTGTCGCGCGCCCTTGGGCTTGAGCGGGATCGCAGCACCGATTTGCAGGACCGGGTTGGCACGCTGACCGCGACCTTGGGCGAGGCGCGCGCGCGTCAGGAAGAGCAGGCGACGCTGATCGACACGCTACGCGCCCGGACGGCAGCACAGACAGCGGCCCTGGACGAGGCCGAAACCCGGATCGCCAGTTTTGAGGAACAGGTTGCCGGTCTCTTGTCAGAACGCGACCTCGCGCAGGGCCGGATTGCCGATCTGGAGGGTGAGCGCGACACGCTTTTATCCGAACAGGAGACCTTGCAACTGGCGCTGGCCGGCCTGCGCGACGAGGTTGATGCACAGGCTGAGGCCGCGCGCCTTGCCGCCGCGCGCCGCGAAGCACTTGAGGCCCTGGCAGAGGACCTGCGCCGCCAGAACGCCGCAACCGAGGCCACGCTTGGCACCGAGGTGGCCGCGCTGGAGGCCGAGTTGAGCGAGCAGGAACAGGCCCGCCTGGCCGAGGCCGCAGCCGCAGAGGCCTTGCGCAAGCGGCTGACGGGGGCACAGGCCGAGCTGACCTCGATGACATTGGCACTTGAGGAACAGCGCAAGCGCGCCGAGGAAACGCTGACCCTGCTGGCCGCCGCAGAGGATGCGCGTGCGGATATCGACAATCAGTTGGTCGCCGCGCTTTTGGCGCAAGACGAGGTGGCCACACAGCTTGAGGGCAGCGAGGCCACGCTTGCCGCGAAAGACGCCGAGATCGCCGGTTTGAAAACCGCCTTGGCCGAGGCCCGAAGCGGGCAGGCCGAGGTCAACGATACGCTCGGGGCGACGCAGGATGACCTTGGCCGCGCCGAGGCGAGGGTGGCCGAGCTTGAACAGGCTCTGGCCCGCGCCCTGGTCGAGGCCGAGGCGGCCAAAGGCGAGGCGATGGATGCCGATGAGGTGCGCCAACAGTTGACGGCGGCATTGGCGGCCAAGCTTGCGGCGCAAAATCAGGCCGAGCAACAGATGAGCACCGCAGAGGAGCGCGCCACCCTATTGGCAGAGGCGCGCCGACGTCTGGCGGATCAACAGGAACTGGCCAGTGAGGCGCAAAAACAACAGGCCCTGCTCAATCAACAGGTTGCCGCCCTGCGCCAGCAACTTTCGGGGATTCAGGCGTTGCTGGATGATGCCAAGGTGCGCGAGGCGGCAAATGAGGTACAGCTTCAGTCGCTTGGCAATGAGTTGAATACAGCCCTAGCGCGGGTGGCATCCGAGGAACGCCGCCGCCGGTTGCTGGAAGAAGAAAAGCGCCGCCTTGCCGAGGCAGAAAAAGAGAACCTTGAAAAATACCGCTCCGAGTTTTTCGGACGGTTGCGTGATCTGCTGGGGCAGCAAGAGGGCGTGCGTATTGTTGGCGACCGCTTCGTGTTCTCCTCTGAGGTTCTGTTCGCGCCGGGCGAGGCGCGGTTGTCGTCCGCCGGGGAGGGAGAGATCGCCAAGGTGGCGGGCATCCTGCGCAATGTGACCAATGAAATTCCAGAGGGCATCGACTGGGTGCTACAGGTCGATGGGCATACGGATAATGTGCCGCTGATCGGCGGGGCGCAATTCGCCGACAACTGGGAGCTAAGCCAGGCGCGCGCCCTGTCGGTGGTGCGCTATCTGGTCGGAGCGCTCGAATTCCCGGCGGACCGTCTGTCGGCAAACGGGTTTGGCGAATATCAGCCGATCAACCCTGCAAACACGCCAGAGGCCCGCGCCCAGAACCGTCGGATCGAACTCAAGCTGACCGGGAAATAGGCGGGCGGATGTCAGGGCGCGACGGTGATATCCGCATGGCGCAGCGCCAGAACCTCTTGCCCGCGTTGCAGGCGGACATAGCCGCGATAGGCCCCGGCGGGCCAGCCTGCGGGCGGGGCCTTGCGACCATAGGCGCGAAAAAGCTGGGCCTGGGGATCATCAAGCGTGATGTCATGGCGAAAGATTTCACCGTCCGGGCCCTGGGCCGTGAAGATCAGGCGATCACCGGGCTCTGCGTAAAACGCATGACCATAAAGCACCAGCGGTTGATCGGGCTTGGCCGTTGACGCGCGCGCCGCGCCGGATTTAACGGCGCCAAAGCCGGGGACAGCGGTGGAAAACCCGGCCGTGAACAGCCCCGCGCGATCATAGGCAAACGCGCTGTCCCAAAGGCCCGTACCGGTCGCGGCGCCGCAGGAATCGCGATCTTCGGGGTTGAACGGGTCAACGATCTCGCCGTCCTTCAACACGCCGATATGGACGTGCGGCACATTGGTCAGTCCGCTTAGCCCGACCTGTCCAAGAACCGCGCCGCGATCCAGAGTGTCGCCTTGGCGAACTTGGACCGAACCGCGTTTCATGTGGCAATACAGGGTTTGCCAGCCGTCCCCGTGATCAAGCCGAACCGCGTTGCCGCATTCGCGGCCCTTGATCTTGTCGCGGGTTTCGGGGGTTACAGGTTGGTCGGCAACACCGTCGCGGGTGGCGGCCACGACGCCGGGGGCGGCGGCAAGAACATTCACGCCCGCCGCCATCGCGTCAAAGGACAACAGAACGATATCGGTGCCGCGGTGGTTTTCGCGGCTCTTGAGACCGCACATGAAATCGCGCTTGCCGGGGCCGGGATCGGCATCGACATAGTCTTCGATATAACAGGTTTTGCCGGGCTCACAGTCAATCGGAAGGCTGAGGCGTGGCGCATCGGCGGCGGCCACAGGGGCCGCCGCCAGTAGCAAGGCGATCAGTGCGAAATCCGCCCGCGCCATCATTCAGCGGTGAGCAGCGGCGGCCTTTTCTTGCCCGAAAGACGCCGTGCCACCGGCCCTTCGACCGAGAGGTCGATCTTGCCATCCTTGACGCCAACCTTGACCACGCCACCCTTGGCAAGTTTGCCAAACAAAAGCTCTTCGGCCAGCGGTTTTTTGATGTGCTCCTGAATGACACGGCCAAGCGGGCGGGCGCCCATCTTGTCGTCATAGCCACGCTCCGCAAGCCATGCCGCCGCCGGTTCGGTCAGCTCGATGGTCACGTCGCGATCCATAAGCTGTGCCTCAAGCTGAAGCACGAACTTCTCGACCACCTTCAGGATCACCTCTTTGGGCAATGCGCCAAAGGAAATCACCGCATCAAGACGGTTGCGGAATTCCGGCGTGAAGGTGCGCTCGATGGCGGCGGTATCCTCGCCCTCGCGACGATCACGGCCAAAGCCGACGGCGGATTTCGCAAGCTCCGAGGCGCCCGCGTTTGAGGTCATGATCAGAACCACGTTGCGGAAATCGACGGTGCGGCCATTGTGATCGGTCAGCGTGCCGTGATCCATCACCTGCAACAGGATGTTGAACACGTCCGGGTGCGCCTTTTCGATCTCATCAAGCAGCAACACGCAATGCGGGTGCTGATCGACGCCATCGGTCAAAAGCCCGCCCTGGTCAAAGCCGACATAGCCCGGAGGCGCGCCGATCAGGCGAGAAACCGCATGTTTTTCCATGTATTCGGACATGTCAAACCGCAGCAGTTCCACGCCAAGGGAATCTGCAAGCTGTTTGGCGACTTCGGTTTTGCCGACACCGGTGGGACCGGCAAAGAGATAGTTGCCGATCGGTTTTTCCGGCTCGCGCAGCCCCGCACGCGACAGTTTGATCGCCGAGGACAGCGCCTCGATGGCGGTATCCTGTCCGAACACCACACGCTTGAGCCCGGCCTCGAGATCCTTGAGAACCTCGGCGTCGTTCTTGCTGACGTTCTTGGGGGGGATGCGGGCGATTTTCGCGACCACGTCCTCGATCTCTTTCACGCCAATGCTTTTGCGCCGTTTCGAGGCGGCCACGAGATGTTGCGCGGCACCGGCTTCGTCAATCACGTCAATTGCCTTGTCGGGCAGTTTGCGGTCATTGATGTAGCGCGCCGAGAGATCCACCGCAGAGCGGATGGCGTCATTGGTGTATTTGACACTGTGGTGATCCTCGAAATAGGGCTTGAGGCCTTTGAGAATTTTCACCGCATCCTCGACTGTCGGCTCGGCCACGTCGATTTTCTGAAACCGGCGCGCAAGGGCGCGGTCTTTTTCAAAATGCTGGCGGAATTCCTTGAAGGTGGTCGATCCCATGCAGCGAAGCTTGCCGCCCTGCAACGCAGGCTTGAGCAGGTTCGAGGCATCCATTGCGCCGCCCGATGTGGCACCGGCGCCGATCACGGTGTGAATTTCGTCGATGAAAAGCACCGCATCGGGGTGTTTTTCCAATTCGGTCACCACCGCCTTGAGCCGCTCTTCAAAATCGCCGCGATAGCGGGTGCCGGCCAGAAGCGCGCCCATATCGAGCGAAAAGATCGTGGTTTTCGAAAGCACTTCAGGGGTTTCACCCATGATGATCTTATGGGCGAGGCCCTCGGCGATGGCGGTTTTGCCTACACCCGGATCGCCCACAAGAAGCGGATTGTTCTTGCGGCGGCGGCACAGCACCTGAATGCAGCGCTCAACCTCTGAAGAGCGGCCGATCAGCGGGTCGATATCGCCCAAACGCGCCTTTTCATTCAGATCGACACAGTATTTCGCAAGCGCGGATTCTCCGGCCTCGACCGCGTCGGATTCGGTGTGATGCTTGGCGCCTTCGTCCTCAAGGTTGGTGGCACCGCTCAGTGGCCGGGATTCACCGTAAGCGGGGTCTTTGGCAACGCCGTGGGCGATAAAGTTCACCGCGTCATAGCGCGTCATATCCTGTTCCTGAAGGAAATAGGCGGCGTTGGATTCGCGTTCGGCAAAGATCGCGACCAGAACATTGGCCCCGGTCACCTCGGTTCGCCCCGAGGATTGCACATGGATCGCGGCCCGTTGGATGACCCGCTGAAAGGCGGCGGTCGGCACCGCTTCTGATCCGTCGATATCGGTGACCAGATTGGCCAAGTCGTCGTCGATGAATTCGACTAGGGTGGTGCGCAATTCTTCGGTGTCGACGCTACAGGCCTTCATGACCCGCGACGCATCCGGCTCATCCACAAGGGCGAGCAGCAGGTGTTCCAATGTGGCAAATTCATGCTGGCGTGCATTGGCCAGGGCCAAAGCGGCATGGATTGCTTGTTCCAGCGTGGTCGAGAATGAAGGCACGGTAAGTGCTCCTTCTGATCTGGGTCAGGGCGGTATCACCCCAACCTTGGCCTCATAGTCTTAAAGTTTGGTCGATAGTGGCCATCCTTCAAGGCTTTTTTTTTAAATCCGGGTCACTTTTCGTAACATCGGCTGGTTATTTGATCACTATACCAATCAAAAGCGGTCTTTTCGGGCCCGGATTTCGGCAAAGACGCGGGCAGGGTCCTGCCCGGTCATGCCAAGATTGGCCTGAATGCCCGGATCGGTGGCGCGTAAAAAGGGGTTGGTGGCCAGTTCTTCGGCCAGGGTTGAGGGCACTGTCGGTTGGCCTGCGGCGCGCGCGGCGTCGATTGCCTTGGCCCTTGATATAAGCGCGGGATTGTCGGGATCAACGCTCAGGGCGAATTTTGCGTTGGCCTGGGTGTATTCATGCCCCGAGCAGACGGTGGTTTGCGGCGGCAGAGCGGCCAGCTTGCACAGGCTTTGATACATCTGCGGCATCGTGCCTTCGAACACCCGGCCACAGCCAAGCGCCATAAGGCTGTCGGCGGTAAAGACCACGGCGCTGTCGGGGAAATGCACCGCGATATGGCCGACAGTATGCCCCGAGACGTCAATCACATGGCCGGTTTCGCCGCCGATGGTGATCGTGTCGCCTTCGCTCACCGCCATATCAAGCGGCGGCAGGCGATGTGCATCGGCGGCGGCGCCGATCACCTTGGCCGGGGCGGTGGCCAGTAATTCGTCAAGGCCCTGGGTGTGGTCGGCATGGTGATGGGTCAGGAGAACATGGTTCAGCCCCCAGCCGGTGTCGGCAAGCGCGGCAAGGATCGGGGCCGCCTCGGGGATATCGACGGCCATGGTGTCACCTGTCGCGGGGTCATGCGCGAGATAGGCATAATTATCGGACAGGCAGGGAATGGTCAGGATGTGCAAAGTCATGGTCTTTTCCCGAATGCCGGTTACTGTTAGTTTCGAGAGTGACCGATCTTTGCCGGGGCTGCAATGCATCTGGACGTGCAGGACCTACGAAATTTTTATTACCGAAGCACCCTTGGGCGCGCGGTTCAAAAGGCTGTGCGTGCCGAAGTGGCCGAATTCTGGCCCGAGGCAAAGGGCCGGACGGTGGTCGGCTATGGCTTTGCGGTGCCGTTCCTGCGTCCCTACCTTGCCGATGCCCGCCGCGTGGTCGGCTTGATGCCTGCCCCGCAGGGGGTGATCGGCTGGCCGCAGGGGATGCCGAATATTTCGGTTTTATGTGAAGAGACCCTCTGGCCGATCGAAACCGGGCATGTCGACAAGCTTTTGGTCGTGCATGGGCTTGAGACCTCCGAACAGCCGGGCGCGTTGCTGGAAGAATGCTGGCGCGTGCTGGGGCCGGGGGGATCGGCGTTGTTCATCGTGCCGAACCGCGCCGGGCTCTGGTCGCGCAGTGACCGCACGCCCTTTGGATTTGGGCGGCCCTATTCCCAAAGCCAGCTTGAAACAGAGCTGAAGTCGCATAATTTCCTGCCCGAGCGGCACGCAACCGCGCTCTATCAGCCGCCTTCGGACAAACCGTTCTGGCGCAAGACCGCCGGCATGTGGGAGCGGATGGGCGCCAAGCTTTCGGTGGTGGCGGCGGGCGGTGTTTTGATGGTCGAGGCCACGAAACGGGTGCAGGCCCCGAGCGGGCCGGGCCTGCGCGACAAGGTGCGCCAGCCTCTGGGGGTGCTGACGCCGCAGCCCGAGGCGAAGCCGGTGTGAGGGGGGGGGCGGCGGCGTGGGTTTCACCCACCCTAAGCGGATTGATGGGCCGGGCGGTCTTGCGGCGATTGTGGCTGATAGCGGTAACGCGGCCTGCGCGATTCAGCGACGTCAGGGAGTGGGGAATCGCAAAATGGTACGAAAAAGTGATCTTTTTACATGGTCAAAATGCGCGCAATAGGTCGCACCTTTGGTAAGTCTTTGAAAATATACGGTATTCGATGGTATACAATGATTTTCGCGCGGCTTGCTAGGTTGGCAAGGCACTGCTATACCGCAGCCGAATTTCGGTGTTTCTTAAATATCATCGCACGCAAACGTCCCCGGAAGCGGCCAAGTTAGGCTTGTCAAACCGGGGCCAGACAATCGGAAGGGTGGACGTGTCCGAACCAGCTTCGATCTCCTCCGGCATCGCCGAGCGCTATGCCACGGCTATTTTCGGGATTTCGAAAGAGAGCAAATCTCTGGCGAAACTTGAAACCAATCTTAACGATCTGGCGCAGGCGCTGGATGAGAGTGCCGATTTGAGCGCGTTGATCAACTCTCCGGTTGTGACACGTGACGAGCAGGGCGCCGTGATGGCCGCCATCGGAAAGAAAATGAAACTTGTCCCAGAGATGCAGAACGGGCTCGGGCTGATGGCTGAAAAGCGTCGCCTGTTTGTCCTGCCCCAGCTGGTGGCCCAGCTGCGCGCGATGATCGCCGAGGACAAGGGCGAAGTGAGTGCCGAAGTGACCAGCGCCAAGGCGCTGACCAAGGTACAAGCAGACAAACTGGCCAAGACGCTGAAAGCGCGTGTCGGCAAGGACGTCAAGATCAATGCGACCGTCGATGAAAGCCTCATTGGCGGTCTTGTCGTTAAAGTGGGCTCGAAGATGATCGACACGTCGATCCGCTCCAAGCTTAATTCCCTTCAGAATTCAATGAAAGAGGTCGGATAAATGGGTATCCAAGCAGCAGAGATTTCTGCGATCCTTAAGGACCAGATCAAGAATTTCGGTCAAGAGGCCGAAGTGGCCGAGATTGGTCGGGTTCTGTCGGTCGGTGACGGTATTGCGCGCGTTCACGGTCTTGACAATGTGCAGGCCGGCGAGCTGGTCGAATTCCCCGGTGGCATCATGGGGATGGCACTTAACCTTGAGGCCGATAACGTCGGCGTCGTGATCTTCGGGTCGGACCGTGAGATCAAGGAAGGCGACACCGTCAAACGGACAAAGTCGATTGTGGACGTTCCGATCGGTGACGGGCTTTTGGGTCGTGTTGTCGACGGCCTTGGCAACCCGCTTGACGGCAAGGGCCCGATCAAGACCAAGACACGCGGCCTGGCCGATGTGAAGGCGCCGGGCATCATCCCGCGTAAATCGGTTCATGAACCGATGGCGACCGGTCTCAAATCGGTTGACGCGATGATCCCGATTGGCCGTGGCCAGCGCGAACTTATCATTGGCGACCGTCAGACCGGCAAGACCGCCGTGGCGCTTGACACCATTCTGAACCAAAAGGTGTATAACGAGGCCGCTGGCGACGACGAAAGCAAAAAGCTGTACTGCGTCTACGTTGCGATTGGCCAGAAGCGGTCGACCGTGGCACAGCTGGTGAAGAAGCTGGAAGAAAGCGGCGCGATCGAATATTCGATCGTTGTGGCGGCGACCGCCTCTGACCCCGCCCCGATGCAGTTTCTCGCGCCGTATTCGGCCACCGCCATGGCCGAGCATTTCCGCGACAATGGCCGTCACGCACTTATCGTTTATGATGACCTTTCCAAGCAGGCCGTTGCCTATCGCCAGATGTCGCTGCTTCTGCGCCGTCCGCCCGGTCGCGAAGCCTATCCTGGGGACGTTTTCTATCTTCACTCCCGCCTGCTGGAGCGGTCGGCCAAGCTGAACGAAGACAACGGCTCGGGCTCGCTCACGGCTCTGCCGATCATCGAAACCCAGGGCGGTGACGTGTCGGCGTTTATTCCCACCAACGTGATTTCGATCACCGACGGTCAGATCTTCCTTGAAACCGAACTGTTCTATCAGGGTGTTCGCCCGGCTGTGAACACCGGTCTGTCGGTCTCGCGGGTTGGCTCTTCGGCACAAACCAACGCGATGAAATCGGTCGCCGGTCCGGTGAAACTTGAGCTTGCTCAGTATCGCGAAATGGCCGCCTTTGCGCAGTTCGGCTCTGACCTTGATGCCTCGACACAGCAGTTGCTGAACCGGGGCGCGCGTCTGACCGAGCTGATGAAGCAGGCCCAGTATTCGCCGCTGACCAACGCCGAGATCGTCTGCGTGATCTATGCCGGTACCAAGGGGTATCTGGACAAGATCGGTGTCGATCAGGTGGGTCGTTTCGAGGCTGGTTTGCTTGGCCATCTGCGCGGCAAACATGCCGATCTGCTGGACTACATCACCAAGGAAGATCCCAAGATCAAGGGTGAGGCCGAGGATAAGATCAAGGCCGCGCTGGACGAATTCGCCGCTGACTTCGCTTAAGGGGAGATAAGGCAATGCCGAACCTCAAGGACCTTAAAAACAGGATCGCGTCGGTCAAATCGACCCGCAAGATCACAAAGGCCATGCAAATGGTTGCCGCGGCGAAACTTCGCCGCGCGCAGGAGGCTGCCGAACAAGCACGTCCTTATGCAGAGCGGTTCAACGCCGTGATGGGTAAGCTGGCGGCATCAGTGGGCGACGCGGAAAACGCGCCGGTCCTGTTGCGCGGCACAGGCGACGACAAGGTGCATCTGCTGATTGTCATGACCGCCGAGCGCGGGCTTTGCGGTGGTTTCAACGCCAATATCGCCAAGCTGGCCAAGGCGCATGCCACCGATCTGCTGGCCGAAGGCAAGACCGTCAAGATCGTGACCGTGGGCAAAAAAGGCCGCGATGCGATGAAACGGGAATACAGCCAGTATTTCGTGGATCATGTCGATCAGTCGGCCATCAAACGCATCGGTTATGGCGATGCGCAGACGGTGGCGGCAAATGTGCTGAAAAGTTTTGACGCCGGCGAATTCGACGTCGCGAAAATCTTTTTCTCGCGCTTCGAGAATGTGGTCAGCCAAATCCCGACCATGCAGCAGATCATTCCTGCTGATGTGAGCGAGGCGGCAGAGGCGGCCGATACCGGCACGTTCTATGATTACGAACCCGACGAGCAGGCGATCCTTGCGGACCTTCTGCCGCGCGGTGTTGCGACGGCCATCTTCAGCGCGATGCTTGAAAATGGCGCATCGGAGCAGGGCGCGCGGATGTCCGCCATGGATAACGCGACACGCAACGCGGGTGAGATGATCGACAAGCTGACAATCGAGTATAACCGCTCGCGTCAGGCCGTGATCACGAACGAGCTTATTGAAATCATTTCGGGCGCGGAAGCGCTTTAAGAAAACCGGAGACGTAAACATGGCAAAAGCAAATGGCAAAGTGACCCAGGTCATCGGCGCCGTGGTGGACGTTCACTTTGACGGCCACCTGCCAGCGATCTTGAACGCGCTGGAAACCGATAACAATGGCAAGACGCTGGTCCTCGAAGTGGCGCAGCACCTTGGTGAGAGCACTGTTCGCACCATCGCGATGGACGCCACCGAAGGTCTGGTGCGCGGTCAGGCCGTGACAGACACCGGCGAGCCGATCTCGGTTCCCGTCGGCAGCGCCACCCTGGGCCGCATCCTGAACGTCATCGGCGAGCCGGTTGACGAACAGGGCCCGGTCAAGGCAGACGAGCGTCGCGCGATCCACCAGCCCGCCCCGGAATTCGCCGAGCAATCGACAGAATCCGTGGTTCTGGAAACCGGCATCAAGGTCGTGGACCTTCTGGCACCCTACGCCAAGGGCGGTAAGATCGGTCTTTTCGGCGGTGCCGGTGTGGGCAAAACCGTTCTGATCATGGAACTGATCAACAACATCGCCAAAGTGCACTCGGGCTTCTCGGTGTTCGCGGGTGTTGGCGAGCGGACCCGTGAAGGCAACGACCTTTATCACGAGATGATTGAATCGGGCGTTATCGTTCCCGACAATCTTCCCGATTCCAAAGTGGCGCTGGTCTATGGTCAGATGAACGAGCCTCCGGGTGCGCGTATGCGGGTTGCCCTGTCGGGTCTGACCCTCGCCGAACAGTTCCGTGACCAGTCGGGCACAGACGTTCTGTTCTTCGTCGACAACATCTTCCGCTTTACGCAAGCGGGCTCCGAGGTGTCGGCGCTTCTGGGCCGTATTCCTTCGGCTGTGGGCTATCAGCCGACGCTGGCCACCGACATGGGCGCCCTGCAAGAACGGATCACCTCGACGAAGGCCGGGTCGATTACCTCGGTTCAGGCGATTTACGTGCCTGCGGATGACTTGACCGACCCCGCGCCGGCCACTTCGTTTGCTCACCTTGACGCCACCACCGTTCTGTCGCGTGCGATCTCCGAACTGGGCATCTACCCCGCCGTTGACCCGCTCGATTCGACATCGCGTCTGATGGATCCTTCGGTGGTTGGTGAAGAGCACTATCAGGTTGCGCGTGACGTTCAGGGCATCCTGCAACGCTATAAATCGCTGCAAGACATCATCGCGATCCTCGGCATGGACGAACTGTCGGAAGAAGACAAACTGACCGTGTCGCGCGCCCGTAAAATTCAGCGCTTCCTGTCGCAGCCGTTCGACGTGGCGAAGGTCTTTACCGGGTCTGACGGCATTCAGGTGCCGCTGGAAGAAACCATTTCGTCGTTCAAGGCGGTTGTGGCGGGTGAATACGATCACCTTCCCGAAGGTGCCTTCTACATGGTTGGCGGTATCAGCGATGTGATCGCCAAAGCCGAACGCATGGCTGCCGACGCGGCCTAGGAAACGCATGTAGCCCCCCGAGCGGACCACAGCATGTGCGCCGCTCGGGCGCTGCATCATCAAGGAGGCCCAAATGGCTGATACAGTGCAATTCGATCTGGTGAGCCCCGAGCGGCTTCTGGCATCGGTCGCCGCCAAAGAGGTGCAGATTCCCGGTGCCGAGGGCGATCTCACGGCCATGGCCGACCATGCGCCGCTGATCACCACGCTGCGCCCCGGTGTTCTGAAGGTTTCAGGCCCCGACGGGAGCCGCGAATATGTCGTCACCGGCGGCTTTGCCGAAATCAGCGGTGACAGCATTTCGGTTCTGGCCGAGCGCGCCATCCCGCGTGAGGACATGACCGCGGAAGAGTTCAAGGCCATGGTGGCCGAGGCGACAGACAAGCTTGCGCATGCGCAGGAGACCTTTGTCAACGAGCCCGGCCCGGTTGACGATGCCGCCAAGCTTTTGGCGGATATGGTGGCAATTGGCGACCACATCGGTCTTTCGGCCAATTAAGACCTTAAGGTCGTGTTATCTAAAGGGGCCGTTCTGCGGCCCTTTTTTCTTTTTCAGTTCTCAATTCTGCCAGAAGCCCTTATTACCAAAGGCCGGACCCAAGAGGCTAAGCCATGAAAATTTTCATCAATCAGGCCATAGGCATTGATCAGGGCGATGATGTGCTGTTTTCGGATTACGAGGACGGTGGGAAAATGTGGACCGGCCATGGCGAGCGTGAGCGGCGCACCAAGGTCGTGTTCAAGACACCGTTCAAATCAGAGCCGGTCGTGCATCTTTCGATGTCACTCTGGGATATGGACAGCGCCACCAATGCGCGCGCCGATGTGACGGCGGAAAAGGTCACCCTGAAGGGATTTGACGTGGTGTTTCGCACCTGGGCCGATACCCGCGTCGCGCGGGTGCGCGTCCGCTGGATGGCGATCGGCGAGGTGTTTCACGAGGACGACTGGCAGGAGATGTATTAGGCCCTCCGCGCGGGCGTGGGTTTCACCCACCCTACGATATTGCGCGCCGTTATCTTGTGATCAGATGCCGAACTGGCCCTCATAGACCGGCTCAAGCGTCGGGGTTTCGAACAGCGACGACACGCTGGTGCCGTTCCAGATGTTCAGGATGGCCTGGGCAAAGACCGGCGCCGTCGGCAGAATGCGGATATTGTGGGCCGCGCGCACGGCGTCATTAGGCGCGATCGTGTCGGTCAGCACCAGCGACTTCATCACCGATTTCTCGACCCGCTCGACCGCCGGGCCGGACATGACACCGTGGCTGATATAGGCGTGTACCTCTGAGGCGCCGTTTTCCATCAAAAGCTCGGCCGCCTTGCAAAGCGTGCCGGCGGTGTCGCACATATCGTCAACGATCAGGCATTTCTTGCCGGTCACATCGCCGATCACGGTCATCTCGGCCACTTCGCCGGCTTTCTCGCGGCGTTTATCGACGATCGAGAGCGGCGCCTCGATCCGTTTGGCCAATTCGCGCGCCCGCGCAACGCCGCCGACATCCGGCGAGACGACCATAAGGTCCTCCATCGCGCCCTTGAACTGCATCATGATATCCAGCGCAAAGATCGGCGAGGCATAGAGGTTATCCACGGGAATGTCGAAAAAGCCCTGAATCTGTGCGGCATGCAGATCCATGGTCAGAACCCGCTCGATCCCCGCCTCAACGATCATATTGGCCACCAGCTTGGCCGAGATCGGCGTGCGCGCCTTGGAGCGGCGATCCTGACGGGCATAGCCGAAATAGGGGATCACGGCGGTGATGCGCCCCGCCGAGGACCGGCGCAGGGCGTCGGCCATGATCAGCAATTCCATCAGGTTGTCATTGGCCGGGTTCGAGGTGGGCTGAATGATGAACATATCCTCGCCGCGCACGTTCTCATAGACCTCGACGAAAATCTCGCCATCGTTGAAGCGTTCCACCCGTGCGTCGACAAGACCCACGTTGACGCCGCGATGCATCGACATTCGCCGGGCGATGGCGGTGGCAAGTGGCATGTTGGCGTTGCCCGAAATGAGCTTGGGTTGCGATGTGGTTGGCATGGTAAAGTCCCCGGCTGTGCAATGTGACAGATTCGTGATGTTGACACCGCTTAGCATGCGCCTAGGGTCAGGCAAAGCTATGCAACGGGAGAGCACGCCAAAATGGCCCATATCGACTATTATTTCTCAACTTTGTCACCCTATGCCTATCTGGCAGGAACCGGGTTGGAGGAAATTGCGGCCAGGCATGGCGCAACGGTGACCTATAAGCCGCTTGATATCATGGCGCTGTTTGCGCGCACCGGGGGCACCCCGCCCGCCGAGCGTCATCCCTCGCGCAATGCCTACCGCGCGCAGGAATTGCCGCGTCAGGCGAAAAAGCGCGGTATGGCGCTTAACCCCAAGCCCGCGCATTGGCCGACCAACCCCGCGCCGTCGTCTTATGCTATCATTGCGGCGCAAAATGCCGGTGGCGGCGATGTCGGGGCTTTGGCGCATGGTATCATGCACGCCTGTTGGGCCGAGGATCGCGATATTGCCGGGGATGATGTGGTGCGCGAGTGCCTTGAAAAGGCCGGGTTCGATCCCAAGCTTGCCGATAGCGGGTTGTTGAGCGGGGCCGAAACCTATGCCCGCAACCTTGAAGAGGCGGTGAATGCCGGTGTCTTTGGGGCGCCCTTTTACGTGGTGGACAGCGGGCAAAGTTTTTGGGGGCAGGACCGCCTCGACGAGCTTGACCTCTCTCTTGCGGGCAAGCTCTGAGCCCATGCCGCGTGCAGTAAAGGCCGGGGTCGAGACCAATTGGACGACCTTCGGGCAGGGGCCGCGCGCGGCGCTGATGATCCATTGCTCGCTGGCCCATAGCGCAAGCTGGGGCGGCATGGCGCGGGGCTTGTCCGGTGCGCTTAGCATGCTGGCATTTGACGTACCGGGCCATGGGCGCAGTGCCGATTGGGAGCCGCGCGGCGAAATCCAAGGGGTCACCACCGCGATCGCGGCCAGCTTTCTGGAGGGGCCAACGGATATCATCGGCCATTCCTTTGGCGGGACGGTGGCCTTGCGGCTGGCGATCGAACGCCCGGATCTGGTGCGCTCTTTGATCCTCTATGAGCCGGTATTTTTCGCCGTGGCGCTTGCCGATCATCCCGAATTGCGCGCGCCCCATGAGGCGGAAATGGCGATGTATTTGCAAGGTATGGCCGCCGGAGATCATTGTCGCGCAGCAGAAGGCTTTGTCCGGCTCTGGGGCGATGGGCGCGACTGGGCGGATATTCCCGAGACGGTCCGCGCCTCGATGGCCGCGCAAATGCCGCTGATCGAGGCGGCGGCGCCTGCGCTTTATGACGATGCGGGCGGCATGCTGGCAAGCGGCGCATTGGAGCGGATCACGGCGCCAACGCTGTTGCTGGAGGGCAATCGCTCACCGACGATCATCGCAGCGATCAACGAGGGGCTGGCGGCGCGTATCGACCGGGTCGAACGCTCGGTGATCGTTGGCGCCGGGCATATGGGGCCGATCACCCACCCCGAGCAGGTCAGCTCCGAGGTGCTGCGCTTTCTCGGCTGGACTTGAGGCGGGACTCATCCGGTTCTTGCGTGCTGGCCTCGCGAGGCGCGCGCGCAAGGGCGCGAAGAGCAGCGTGTCAGCCACGCGCGACGTTGAGGAAGGTGGTGATCTGGTCCTCGCTGATCGACCAGTCGCAGACCAGCCGCATCATAAGCGGCTCGTCACCGGGGCCATTTTCAAGCGGACCATGATAGAGACCATAGACGGCCCCCGCCGCCTTGAGGCGCTGATGGGTGGCGCGCGGCAGGGTGGCGAAGATCATGTTCACCTCCGGCTCGACCACAAAGGTGGCCTCCGGTATTTCGCGCAGGCCCGCCACCAGCATCGCGGCGCGGGCATTGGCGATTTGCGCCAGCTCAAGCCACAGATCACCCTCTAGATACCCAAGCATCTGTGCCGATAAGAACCGGTGTTTCGAGAACAGATGCGCCGAGCGTTTGCGCCGCAGCTCGAATTCCCAGGCGTTTTCGGGGTTGAAAAAGATCACCGCCTCGACCCCGAGACAGCCGTTCTTGGTGCCGCCCATGCTGACCGCGTCGATCCCGGCCTTCCAGGTCATGTCGGCAGGGCTGCATCCAAGGGCGGCCACCGCATTGGCAAAGCGCGCGCCGTCAAGATAGGTCGGTAGCCCGTGATCACGCGCCACGCGGGTCAGCGCAGCCAGTTCCTCGCAGCTATAGATCCGGCCGCGTTCGGTGGCTTGGGTCAGGGCCAGCGGCCCGTGCTGGGCCACATGCACATCGCCCTTGGGCCAGTTGGCAATCGCCGCCTCAAGATCGGCGGGCGTCATCTTGTCGCCCTCACCTGTCAGGCTAAGCTTGGCACCGCCGGTAAAGAACTCGGGCGCGTTGCATTCATCGGTGTGGATATGGGCCAGCGGCGTGCAAAACACCGTCTGCCAGGGCTGTGACAGGGTGGCCAGCGCCAGGGCATTCGCCGCCGTGCCGGTCGCCACAAGGTAAACGCTGGCTTGCGGCGCCTCAAACAGGGTGCGGATATGGTCGCGTACCTGGTCCATCAACGCGTCATCGCCGTAAGAGGGCTGAAACCCTGTATTGGCGGCGGCCATGGCGGCCATTACCGAGGGGTGCGCGGGGCCGGTATTGTCAGAGCCAAAAAACATCAGAGTGGTTCCTCGATGATATGATCTTCCCAGTCGTCTTCGGAAATCTCGAACTCGGGCAGGGTGCGCGATTGCATCGACACGCGCGCGTCATGCACGCTTTGCTCATCGCCAGAGATCAGCGGATGCCAGTCGTACAACGGCTTGCCCTGATGCAAGAGTTTGTAGGCGCAGGTTTCGGGCATCCAGTAGAGATGACTGTCAAGGTTCTGCGGGCTAAGCGAGATGCATTCGGGCACGAATTGATGGCGGATCGGGTATTGCGAACAGCGACAGGTGGTATCGTCAAACAGCCGACAGGCAATGCGGGTCAGCACCACTTCGCCGCTGTCTTCATCCTCAAGCTTGTTCATGCAGCATTTGCCACAGCCATCGCAAAGCGCTTCCCATTCGGCCTGGGTCATGCGCTCAAGCGGCGTGGTCTTCCAGAACCCGGGGCGCAGGCCGCTGCGTTCAATCGGGTCGCTCATAGGGCGGCCAGGATTTGGCGCGCACGCAGGCAATCGGTGTCCATCTGGGCGATAAAGGCCTCAAGGCTGTCAAAGGTTTCTTCCGGGCGCAGGTACTCAACCAGACCGACAGACAGGTCGGTGCCATAAAGATCGCCGGAAAAGTCGAAAATGAAGGTTTCCAGATTGGCGACCTCACCGTTGAACATTGGCCGCACCCCAAGCGAGGCAGCGCCGTGATAGGTGCCCTTGTGCGGCCCGTCAAGCACATCGACCAGCACCGCATAAACGCCGAATTTCGGCGGATGAAGCCCGGCAATCGACATGTTCGCGGTAGGATAGCCAAGCCCGCGACCGCGCTGTTCGCCGCCTATGACCGGGCCCTCGATGCGGTGCCAGTGGCCCAGCATATCGGCGGCGCTGCGCGGTTCGCCCTCGGACAAGGCGCGCCGGATCGCGGTCGAAGAGACCTGCCCGGCATCGCCTTCCAGTAGCCGAGCGATGGTCACGCCAAAGCCCATCTCGGCGCCAAACGCCTCAAGATCGGCGGCATTGCCAGCGCGCCCCTTGCCAAAGCAGAAATCGGCGCCGACCACCACATGACGCAGGCCGAGACCGTCGCTTATGACGTTGCGGGCAAATTCCCCTGGGGTCAGGGCGCTGAGGGCGGCGTTGAAGTTGATCTCGTAAAGCCGCTCGACCCCGAGCTTTTCAAGCCGGTGCGCGCGCGCCTCTGGCCCCATCAGGCGAAAGGGCGGTGCGTCGGGGGCGAAATATTCGCGCGGGTGTGGCTCGAACGTCAGAATGCCAAGCGGGGCGTTGATCTTGGCCCCAGCCGCACGGGCGATGTCGATTACCGAACGGTGGCCAAGATGCACGCCATCGAAATTGCCGATGGCGGCGCTGGCGCCGCGATCGGCCTGGGTGACATACTGGAAATCCCGGATGATACGCATGGCGCTAGGCCTAGCGCCGCCCGGCCTTGGGTGCAAGCCTGAACACGCCCTCAGCCCGCAGAGGTGCGCCCCTGATGGAGCGCGATGGCCATGACAATATAGATCAGCATCAGCAAGGCGAATGTCCCGGTCAGAAACAGCAGCAGCGCGGCCATCATCCCAGGCATGGCGGCGGTCATCGGCAGGGCCTGCGTGATCGCGCCGGGCAGGGCGCCGGTGGCAAGCGTGACCCCGACTGTGGCCCCAAACCATGCCAGCATCGCCCCAAGCCCAAGCCATAGCGTTGCCCCAAGCGCGCCGCGCCGCACCTTGAGGCCCCGGCGAAACGCCGCGATCTGGCGCGCAAGGTCCTGTTGCATGGCGATCAGGGCGGGCACGACCAGCAGCACCAGCAACATGCCAAAGCCAAGCCCATAGACCAACGTGATCACCGTCGGTTTCAGGAATTGCGCCTGCGTCGAGCGTTCAAACAGCAACGGTGCAAGCCCCAGAACTGTGGTAAGTGTGGTCAAAAGCACCGGGCGAAGCCGGTCGGCGACCCCGTCGATGATCGCAGGAACGATACCGCGTTCGCGGGCATATTCGTCAATCGAGGTCACCAGAACGATGGAATCGTTGATGATGATCCCGGTCATGCCCAAAAGACCGACCACCGTGAACATGCTCAGCGGCACATTCCATTGCGCATGGCCATAAATGGTGCCGACAAGGCCAAAGGGAATGATCGCCATCACCACCAGGGGCCGGGTCCAGCTTGCAAAGACCAGCGACAGCACAAGGTAAATCCCCAGAAGCGTCATGATCAGCCCAAGCCGGGCGTCGGCCATGAATTCATCCTCTTGCTCAGAGAGGCCGCCAAGGCGCCATTCGACCTGAAATTCGCTGGCCACCCCGGGCAGGATTTCACTTCTTAAAAGCTCGGCGATCTCACTGGCGCGGGCCGGGTCATCCTCGGAGATATCGCCGGTTACATTGATCAGCCGCAGACCGTTTTCGCGCCGCACGGTGGAAAATCCGGTGCGCTGTGTCACGCTTACGATATCGGCCAGCAGAACATAGTCGCCATCCGGCGTGCGCAATTGCATCCGCTCGATGAAATCCGCGCTCAATTCGCCTTCGGGCAATTCGACCCGCACCTCGGCAGAGCGCGTGCCGTCGGGATAGGTCGCGGCCTCGATCCCGCCGACGCGGTGGCGCAACACCCGGCCCAGATCGTCAATCGAAAAGCCAAGCGCCTGGCCCTGCGGGGTCAGTTCAAGGATCAGCTCTTCCTTGTCATAGGCAAGGTTGTCCTCGACCGCCGAAACCTCGGGAAAGCGGGAGAGCGCGGTTTTAAGCGCCTCGGCGGCGGATTTGAGGATCTCGGCGCTGGAGCCATAAAACTGCACATCAAGCGCGTCACCACCGGGGCCGGAACGCGCGCCGCGAAAGCTCAGGGTTTCGACCAACGGATGACGCTCGACCCGGTCCTGAAGGTCGGCGACAAAGGCAAAGCTTGAATAGGGGCGCAAATCGGCGTCGATCAATTCGATCGTGATGCCACCAAGCAAATCGGCGTCCTTGCTGTCGGATCCGGCAAGCCCGCGCCCGGCGGTGCCACCGATCTGGGTGATCACGTAATCCAGCGGATTGGTGCCATACTCGGCCTCGTATTCGGCGCCAAGCGCCTCGGTGGCGCGCTGCATTTCGCGCATCATGGCAAGGGTGTCATCGCGGGTTGCACCGGCGGTCATGGCGAAATTGCCGCTGACGCTGCCGCGTTCGGGGGCGTTGAAAAAGCGCCAGGTGACATCGCCGCGAATGAACGCTGCCGCCTGCAGCGCCAGCAGTAGAATGGCGGCGGCAAGCACCACATAGCGCGCCCGGATCACCAACGCGATCAGCGGGCGAAACGCGCGGTCGCGAAACCAGCCAAAGCCGTGATTGACCACCCGGCTTGGTACGTCATACCAATGCCGCCGCCCGGAATGCGCCAGAGCATGGGCCATGTGATTGGGCAGGATCAGGAAACACTCGATCAGGCTCGCGATCAGCACGGCGATCACGGTGAAGGGGATATCATAGATCAGATCGCCAAACCGCCCGCCAATCACCGCCAGCCCGAAGAAGGCAATCAATGTGGTCAGCGTGGCGGCAAACACCGGAAGCGCCATGCGTCCGGCGGCGCGTTCGGCGGCCACCATCGGCGGCTCGCCAAGTTTGCGCAGGCGCGCATCGGCATGTTCGCCCACCACGATGGCGTCATCGACCACGATGCCAAGGGTGATGATCAGCGCGAAAAGCGAGATCATGTTGATCGTAAGACCAGCGGCAAACATAAGCGCCATCGCCGCCATGAGAGCCACGGGAATGCCCGCCGCCACCCAGAACGCGGTGCGCGCATTGAGAAACAGGAACAACAGCCCGACCACAAGCGCGAGCCCAGTCAGCGCATTGTCGAGCAGCATCGAGATGCGCCCCGAGATCGCCTCGGCGCGGGTGCGGATAAGGCTGATGTCGACGCCCTCGGGCAGCGTCTCGGCCATCTGATCGGCGAGGGTTTGAACCTTGGCCTGAATATCAAGCGCGTCGCCGCGCGCCGAGCGATCGACACGCACGGTGATGGCCGGTTCATCGCCGACGAAATAGGCCACCTCGCGGGTCACCCCCTTGACGCGCACGCGCGCCACATCGCCCACAGTCAGCGACGAGCCGTCGGGGTTGGAACGCAGCACCACATCGGCAAGCTGATCGGGGCTTCGCTTTTCGACGCCGGTGCGCACGCGGGTGTTGGCGCCGGTCATGTCGCCGGCCGGGTCGGCGGTGATTTCGGCGGCAAGGGCGGCGGCGATCTCGGCCATGGTGATATCGTTGGCGATCAGGCTGGTCGAGGGCACCTCGATGATGGTTTCAGGGGCCGCGACGCCCTGGATCGTGGTCCGGGTCACGCCCGCATCAAACAGGCGGATCACAAACTCATCGGCCAGAAGCGCAAGCTGCTGCGTGCCCACCGGGCCGGTGATCACCACATCGGTCACCTGATCGCGCCAGGCGCCGCGCCGCACCACCGGCTCTTCGGCCTCATCGGGCAGGGTGGTGATGGTATCGAGCGCACCCTGCACCTCGTCGGCGGCGCGCCCCATATCCCAGCCGGGTTCGAATTCGAGCAGAAGCGTTGCACTGTTTTCGCGGCTGCTCGCGCTGGAGCTTTCAACGCCTTCGACCGCCAGTAGCGCGGGTTCGAGAAGCTGGACAATCGCGTTGTCGACATCCTCGGCGCTGGCGCCCTCCCAGAGAACCGAGACGCTTATGTTGTCGATTACCACATCGGGAAAGAACTGCGCGCGCATGCGCGGCAGGGCGGCAAGGCCAAGCGCCAGCATCACCACCAGCAAGAGGTTCGCCGCCGTGCGGTGGCGGGTGAAGTAGGACAGGATGCCCTGCAACGGGCCGGTGGGCGCGCCCTGCATGGGTTAACCCCCGATCCGGCGTTCCAGCCGCTCGACCATGGCGACGGGAACGCGGGGTTTGTCGAGCTGGCCCAAAAGCCGCTCTTTCACGGCGGCGGACATGTCATTGCTGGATTGCACGAAGGACACCAGCCGCGCGCGCCGATCCGGGGTCAGTTCAACCAGATCGGCGGTTTTTACCGCGCCCTCGTCGCCCTCTTGCGTGGCCGCCTCGGGCGAGAGGCGGCGCACCTTGATGCCGGGGCCAAGCACCGGGGTACGCTGGTTCACCACCTCGCGGCCCGCAAGCCCCGGCGCGCGCACAAGGATATCGTTGCCCTGACGGCGCAACAGGGTGACGGCGAAGGGGGCAAGCCGATCCTCCTTGCCCAGCACCAGAACCGCGCCATCCGCGCCAAGCGCTGCGGCCGGCAGACGCGTGACGCGCTCCAGCGGGGGCTCATTGATGCGTACCGTGACGAAATCGCCGGGCTTCATCGTCGGCGCCTTGTCCAGCGTGGCAAAGACAAGCCGTCCGGTGCGGCCCTCGCCGACGGCGGCGCTGTCGCGCGAAATCCGCCCTGTGGCCGTCAGTTCAAGGCCGAAAACATCAAGACTGACCCGGACCGGCGCGCCAATCAGTGCGCCCTGCTCATCCAGAAGCCGGGCATATTGCGGGGTCGAGACGCGAAACGCGACCTCAAGCGCGGCGGCATCGACCAGTTGGGCCAGCTGTTCGTTGGCCGAAACAAGCCGCCCCTCGACCACGCTCACATCGCTGAGCGTGCCGCTGAAATCGGCGGTGATGCGGGTCTCGTCAAGGCGGCGCTCGGCCTCGGAGAGCAACAGTTCGGCGCGCGCAAGATCGGTGGCGGCGCGGTCAATGCGGGCCTCGGCGAGGGCAAGCGCCTGACGGCTGCCAAGCACCGATTGGCGGGCCTGTGCGGCGGCCAGTTCGGCGGTCTCGACGGTGGCGGTGGTGCCCACGCCGCGCGTTTCCAGGTCACGCTGGCGGGCCAGGGCGCGCTCTTGCAGGGCGAATTGATCGCGCGCCGCCTCAAGCTCGTCGCGCGCCAGGTCAAGCGCGCGGGCGGCTTCGCGTTGCTCGGCCTCGGCGTCCATCCGGTCGGCGCGGGCGCGATCGCGTGCGGTTTGCGCATCGGCGGGGTCGATCCGGGCCAGAAACTGCCCGGCGCGCACCTGTCCGCCCTCGACGAAATCGGGCGACAATTCGGTGATGATTCCGCTGGCCTGGGTGCGCAACTCAAGCGTGCGGCGGCTTTGAACCTGGCCAAAGGCAGTCAGGACCGGGGCAATGCTGGATTCTTGCGCAAGGGTGGTGTGCACGGCAAAGACGCGCTCGCGCCGATCGGGCTGGCGCGGTTCTTTGGACATGCGTTCAGAGACGGCGCTGACCACGGTCTGCCCGGCATAGGCCAAAAGCCCCAGGGTAAGCGATAAAAGGAACAGCCCCGTCAGGCACTGGCGCAAAAACCGCATGAAACGCAACCTCTTGATATGGCCCGCACCGCGACCGGGCCCATTTGGAATGTAACCCTGACTGGTGAAATGCCAAGCGTCCTGAGTGTTATACGCGGGCGCGGGTCATTTCCGTCGCTGGTGTTCGTCAAGGCGCGGCATGATCTCGACGAAGTTGCAGGGGCGATGGCGGTAATCAAGCTGAAGCTTGAGGATTTCATCCCAGGCATCGCGGCAGGCGCCGGGGCTTCCGGGCAGGGCAAAGAGGTAAGTGCCCCCCGCAACGCCGCCGGTGGCGCGGCTTTGCACGGCACTGGTGCCGATCTTGGCCATGCTGACCATGGTAAAGACGGTGCCGAAGGCGTCGATTTCCTTTTCATAGACATCGCGATGTGCCTCGACGGTGACATCGCGCCCGGTCAGGCCGGTGCCGCCGGTCGAGATCACCACGTCAACGTCATCCTGCGCGATCCAGTCACGCAGATGGGCGGCGATCTGATCGCGTTCATCGCGCACGACCATGCGGTCTGCAAGGATGTGACCGGCGGCCTCGATCCGCTCGACAAGGAGTGCGCCGGATTTATCCTCGGTGATGTCGCGGGTGTCGCTCACGGTAAGAACGGCGATGCGCACGGGGATGAAGTCTTTGGTGTCGTCAATGCGGGACATGGGTGTCAGCTCCGTTCCAGAAGGGCAAGGCGGGCGGCCAGGGCGGTAAAGATCACCGCCGATATCGCGCCAAGCCCACGCGAAAAGCGCGCCGAGGTGGCCATGCGGCGGCCAAGCGAGCCGGCAAAGACGCCCACCGCGCCGTTGATGAAAAAACCGCCGATCGCAAGCACCATCCCGAAGATCAGGAACTGTGGCAGGATCGCGCCGCGCGCCGGGTCAACAAATTGTGGCACAAAGGCCAGCACGAAAAGGATCACCTTGGGATTGGTGAGATTGACAAGCATGCCGGTCCGAAAGGCGCGGGCCATCCCAAGGGGCGGTGCATCCGGGCGCAGGGGACGCGCGCGCAATGCGCTCACCGCAAGCCACAAAAGATAGGCCACGCCAATCCAGCGGATCACGTCAAAAAGCCAGGGCAATGCAGCGACCATAGCCCCAAGGCCAAGCCCCGCCAGCATGACATGCACAACCCCACCTGCCGCAATACCGGCGCTGGCCGCCACGGCCGCACGTGGGCCAGAGCGCAGGCCAAGCCCAAGGCAGAACATCATATCCGCCCCCGGCGTGAGGTTGAGGGCAAGCCCCGCCGGGATAAAGGCCAGAAGAACAAGCGGGTCGATGATCATGGGGTGACCTCGAACCAATTGGCGGTCGGGCCAAGATTGACGACGCGGGTGGCGCCGATCTGGCCGCTGCTGCCCCAGCTGTCATGGATATGGCCGCAAACCGCGAGGCGCGGTTGAAGACGCTCAATCGCCGCGCGGATCGCGGTTGAGCCGACCGATTGCCCGGCCGAGGTGACATCGCATAGGCCCTTGGGCGGCGCATGCAGGATCAGGATATCGGCGGCGGCGCAGGGGGCCAGCATCTCACTCGCGCGCTCTTCGGAGAGATCACAGGACCAGGCGCCAAACGGCGTTTCCGGCACGCCATAGCCCAGCCCGAAAAGGTGCAGTTCGCCGATTTCGGTGCCCGTGCCATGCAAGACGGTCATATTCGGCAGGGCGGCGGCGGTCAGTTCAGGCGCGCTTTCGGCATTGCCGGGGACCGCCACCATCGGGGCCGTGATCGCGCGCAAAAGATCCATCGCCTCGTCAATCCCCTGACGCATGTTGCAAAAATCGCCTGCACCGATGACAAGGTCGGCGTGCACGCTGGCCGCGACAAGATCGGCGGCGCGGGCCCGCGACAGGTGCAGGTCGGAAAAGGCGAGGATTTTCATGCGCTACCCCGAAGCCGCGCTTGAAGCGACAGAAGATCGGCCCATGCCTCGCGCTTGGCCGAGGGGGTGCGCAACAGATAGGCCGGATGCACCATCGGCAGCGCCGGTTTGCCATAGGCGCTTGTCCAGGTGCCGCGCAACCGGGTGATGCCGCGTTTCCCAAGGCCCGCATCACAGCTTATGTTGCCCATCAACACCACGAGGTCGGGATTGGCAAGTTCGACATGGCGCGCCACAAAGGGGCGCATCATCGCTATCTCTTCCGCGGTGGGATCGCGGTTCTGTGGCGGCCGCCAGGGCAGCACATTGGTGATGTAAATCCCGTGCTCGGGGCGTTCGGGCGCACGGCCAAGGCCGATGGCCGCGAACATCCGATCCAAAAGTTGACCGGCGCGGCCCACGAAAGGGCGGCCCTCGCGATCCTCGTCGCGCCCCGGCGCCTCGCCGATGATCATCACGCGCGCGCCTGCCACCCCGTCGCAAAACACCAGATTGCGCGCGCCGCGTTGCAGATCACAATGTGGAAAAGCGGCCAGGGCCGATTTCAGACCGTCAAGCGAGCCCGCGTTGGCGGTGGCGGATTTGGCGACAGTGACAGGATCAATGGTCGGTTCGGGGCCTGGCGCAACCGGCCCGTCGACACGCGCTGGAGACGCGGCAACGGCCGGTTTGGCGGATTTTTCCGGCAGCTCATAGCGGTTGACCGGTGTGTCGCCAATCGCCTCGGTTGCGCCAAGTTCGATTTGCCACGCCAAAAGCGCCTTTGCGTCATGATATCCAAGGACCGATTCCATATTTGCAAGCTACCTCGGGTGGGCGCCACGTGAAAGCCGCGAAAGCGGCCTGTGTGAAACCGGTGAAATTTGAGTATTTATGGAAAGATGAAAGCCCTGCCTTGCCCCTGAGGCACGCGGTTTTTATAAGCGGGGCAAATCGGATTGGAGGCGGCATGACCTTTTCACACGCGCACCTGCTTGGGATCGAGCCACTGGCGCCTGCCGATATCACCGCGATCCTTGATCTGGCGGATGAATATGTGGCGCTCAACCGGCGCGATGTGAAGCATGCCGATGCCCTTGAGGGGCTTACCCAGATCAACATGTTCTTTGAGAATTCGACCCGCACGCAGGCCAGTTTCGAACTGGCGGGCAAGCGGCTTGGGGCGGATGTGATGAACATGGCGATGCAGGCCAGCTCGATCAAGAAGGGCGAGACGCTGATTGATACGGCGATGACGCTGAATGCGATGCATCCGGATTTGCTTGTGGTGCGGCACCCGCATTCGGGGGCGGTGGATTTGCTGGCGCAAAAGGTGCGTTGTGCGGTGCTTAATGCCGGCGACGGGCGGCACGAGCATCCGACCCAGGCGCTTCTGGATGCGCTGACGATCCGGCGCGCCAAGGGGCGGCTTCATCGGCTCAACATCGCGATTTGCGGCGATATCGCCCATAGCCGGGTGGCGCGCTCCAACCTCTTGCTGCTGGGCAAGATGGAGAACCGGGTGCGTCTGATCGGGCCGCCGACCCTGATGCCCGCGCAGATCGCAGAGTTTGGCGTCGAGGTTTATGACGACATGCGCGAGGGCCTTCGGGATGTGGATGTGGTGATGATGCTGCGGCTTCAGAAAGAGCGGATGGATGGCGGGTTTATTCCGTCCGAGCGTGAGTATTATCACCGCTACGGGCTTGATGGCGAAAAACTGGCCTTTGCCCGCGAGGATGCGATCGTGATGCATCCGGGGCCGATGAATCGCGGTGTCGAGATTGATGGCGAGATCGCCGATGATATCAATCGCTCGGTCATTCAGGATCAGGTTGAAATGGGGGTTGCGGTGCGCATGGCCGCAATGGACCTATTGGCGCGCAACCTGCGCGCAAGACGGACCGGGGCGGGCGAGGGCACATGACCACGCTGTTACGCATTCCAGCGCATGAGGCGCATGTGCTGCGGGTGTTTGCCGTGGACGAGGCGGTAGACGCACCGGTTGAGGATCAGGCCGTTCTGGAGGCGCTGGGCGCCGAGGCGATCAAGACTGCCGAGGTCGAGTTGTTCGATGTGAACGATTTGCAGGACATGACGCTGTCGGAGTATCTGGCCGAGGGGCACGGCATCGCGGGCGATCAACTGGCGCCTATGCGCGCGCAGCTGAACGGTCTGACGGGTCGGGTGTTGTTGTTGCCCTCGCGTGCCTTTGACGGGCGCGCCCAAGAGATGCGGCCGCGCGCGCCGCTCAGGATGATCGGGCGCTTTAGCGAAGAGGTGCCACCGGTCAGTTTTGCGCCCCTTCCCGACGGTGGGGCGCAGGGCGTGATGCCCTTGAAGGCGGATAAGACGCCCGGGCGGCAGCGGGCGGCGCGCTGGCTGGCGCTTGGGTTCTTCGCGATCATGGCGCTGGTTCTGGCGCTGGTGATCAGTCTTGCGGTGCTGCCGTGAAGGGCGAGGGGCTGATCTATTCGATGGTGCCGACGACGCCGCCTTTGCCGGGTGAGCGGGTGCTGCACACCTTTGTACCGGATCGCGCGAGCTATTGGCGCGACCATGCCTGGCTTGCGGCGGCGGCGATGGCGCTTGGCATGCTGGCGCTGTGGATCGCGGACAATCCGCATGTCTGGACCGGGGCGGTTGGCGGGCTTGCGGCAGTGGCGGTGCGGGCGTTCTATGTGGCCTCGGACGAGATGCAGGTGCGGTGGGATCTGACCGACCGGCGGCTTTTGGGCCCACAGACCCGCGCCGTGCCACTTGCCCAGATCAAGACCTTGCGCAGCCTTGGCAGCGCGGTGCAGGTGGTGACCAAGAGCGGCGACAAGCATCTGTTGAAATATCAGCCCGATCGCGCCGATACGATGGCCCGGATCAGGGCCGCTATCGCCGACACATGAAGGAGAGAGCGCCATGCAGGAACCGAAAGACCCAAAGATGTCGGGGCGGATCGCGATGATCGCCCTGTTGGTGATTTTCGCCCTCACCGGGGTGATGATCTGGGTGGCGGCATGAGTGAGGGGGTGGACATCAGACAGAAAGATTGGCCAATGACCAGGACCCTTTTCACAAATGCCAGGCTGATCAATCCCGAGACGGGCACCGATGGCCTTGGCTGGCTGTTGGTCGAGGGTAGCAAGATCACGGCGATGGGGGGCGAGGCCGACACGCCAGGGGCGGACGAGCGGCTCGATTGCGCCGGACAGTGTCTTGCGCCGGGGATCGTCGATATCGGGGTCAAGGTCTGCGAACCCGGTGAGCGGCACAAGGAAAGCTATCGCTCGGCCGGGCTTGCGGCGGCGGCTGGGGGCATCACCACCATGGCGACGCGGCCCGATACCCTGCCCGCGATCGACAGCCCCGAGGTGCTTGAATTCGTGGCGCGGCGCGCCAATGAGGCCGCGCCGGTCAATGTGCTGGTGATGGCGGCGCTGACCAAGGGGCGCGCCGGGCGCGAGATGACCGAGATCGGCTTTTTGATGGATGCCGGTGCCATCGCCTTTACCGATTGCGATCATGTGGTGAGCGACACCAAGGTTCTGAGACGTGCGTTGACCTATGCGCGCAGCCTTGGCGCGCTTGTCATCTGTCATCCGCAAGACCCCGGTTTGAGCGCGGGCGCCGCCGCCACCAGCGGCAAGTTCGCCAGCCTGCGCGGCTTGCCAGCGGTGTCGCCGATGGCCGAGCGGATGGGGCTCGACCGCGATATCGCCCTGCTGGAAATGACCGGCGCCAGGTATCACGCCGATCAGATCACCACCGCGCGCGCCTTGCCGGCGCTTGAGCGGGCCAAGCGCAACGGGCTTGATATCACCGCGGGCACAAGCATTCACCACCTGACGCTCAATGAGCTGGACGTGTCTGATTACCGGACCTTTTTCAAAGTCAAGCCGCCGCTGCGCTCGGAGGACGACCGCCAGGCGGTGATCGAGGCGCTGCGCTCGGGGTTGATTGATATCATCAGCTCGATGCACACACCGCAGGACGAAGAAAGCAAGCGCCTGCCGTTTGAAGAGGCGGCCAGCGGCGCCGTGGCGCTTGAGACGCTGTTGCCGGCGGCCCTGCGGCTTTATCACGCCGAGGCGCTTGACCTGCCGACGCTGTTTCGGGCGATGTCGCTTAATCCGGCGCGCCGACTTGGGCTTGCGTCGGGGCGGCTTGCGGTCGGGGCACCTGCGGATCTGGTACTGTTTGATCCGCATAAGCCGTTTCTGCTCGATCGCTTTGCGCTGCGCTCGAAATCCAAGAACACGCCCTTTGACGGCGCGCGCCTGCAAGGTAAGGTGCTGGCGACCTATGTTGCCGGAATCCCAGTTTATGAGGCCGATTGATGCCACTTCTTGAAACGACGACTGCCGGTCTGATTCTCTGGGCCGTGATCGGCTATGGGCTTGGGTCGATCCCCTTTGGCATGGTGCTGGCGCGGGTCATGGGCCTCGGCAATCTGCGCGAGATCGGATCGGGCAATATTGGCGCGACCAATGTGCTGCGCACCGGCAACAAGCTGGCGGCGGCGCTGACGCTTTTGCTCGATGGCGGCAAGGGGGCTGTGGCGGTTCTTCTGGCGCGGGTCTTTGCCGCGGAGGATGCGGTGCAGCTTGCGGCGCTGATGGCCTTTATCGGCCATTGCTATCCGGTCTGGCTTGGGTTTCGCGGCGGCAAGGGGGTCGCGACCTTTCTTGGCATCCTGCTCGCGCTTGCCTGGCCGGTGGGGATTGCGTGCTGTCTGACCTGGCTGGTTGCGGCGCTGATCAGCCGGATGTCGTCAATGGCCGCGATAATGGCCGCGTCACTGTCGACGGGCTGGGCGATTGTTCTGGGGAATGGGGCGATCATCATCCTGGCGTTTGTCCTGACCCTGCTGGTGTTCTGGCGGCATCGCAGCAACATGGCGCGGATCAAGGCCGGGACAGAGCCGAAGATCGGCCAAAAGGGGTGAATGCGGCGCGAGGGGCGCTGCCCCTCACACTCCCCGGGATATTTTCGGCCAGAAGAAACCGCGATCAGTAGCTGTATTCGGTGTAGATCCGGTCAAGGTCGCCATTCCAGTCGCCGTTGAAATGCTCAAGCAACTCATCTGCCGGGGTTTTTCCGGATTCGATGCTTTCGTTGAGTGCGTTCAGGAAATGGGTCTCATCCGGAATAAGGCCACCGCCGCCGGTGCGCGCGCGGGCCTTGAGGCCGACGTTCGAGATTGCCACCGCCTGACGGGCGAGATCGTGCATGTCGATGCCGTTGACCCTGGCCTGAAGCCCATCGACGCTGGCCGCGACGCGCAGCGCCTCGCGGGTTTCAGCGGTCCATGATTTGCATAGATCCCAGGCCGCATCGAGCGAGGATTGATCATACATCAGCCCGACCCAGAAGGCGGGAAGCGCGCAAAGGCGACGCCAGGGGCCGCCATCGGCGCCGCGCATTTCCATGAATTTCTTGATCCGCGCCTCTGGGAAGATCGTGGTCAGGTGATCGGCCCAATCCGACAGGGTTGGCCTTTCACCGGGCAGGGCGGGCAATTCGCCACGCAGGAAATCGCGGAAGGATTGGCCGAGGGCGTCGATGTATTTGCCATCGCGATAGACGAAATACATCGGCACATCGAGCGCGTAATCGGCGTATTGCTCAAAGCCGAAGCCCGTCTCGAACACGAAGGGCAGCATGCCGGTGCGCGCCGGATCAAGATCGCGCCAGACCCGTGCGCGCCAGGATTTATGGCCATTGGGCTTGCCCTCGAAGAACGGCGAGTTGGCAAACAGCGCGGTGGCCACCGGTTGCAGCGCCAGGGCGACGCGGAACTTTTGCACCATGTCGGCCTCGGAACTGAAGTCGAGGTTCACCTGCACGGTGCAGGTGCGGCGCATCATGCTGCGCCCCATGGTGCCGACAGTTTGCATGTAGCTGTCCATCAGCTTGTAACGGCCCTTGGGCATCAGCGGCATCTCATCGTGCGTCCAGACCGGGGCGGCGCCCAACCCGATAAAGCCGACGCCAACCTTGTCGGCGATGTCCTTGACGTCGCGCAGATGGGCGTTCACCTCGTCGCATGTTTCGTGGATGGTTTCCACCGGCGCGCCGGACAGCTCAAGCTGACCACCCGGTTCAAGCGAGACATTGGCGCCGTCCTTTTCAAGCCCGATCAGCTTGCCACCCTCTTCCACCGGGGCCCAGCCGCGGCCGTCGCGCAATCCCTCAAGCACGGCCAGAATGCTGCGCGGTCCTTCATAGGGGATCGGTTTGAGGGTGTCTTTGCAATAGCCGAACTTCTCGTGCTCGGTGCCGATGCGCCAGTCTTCTTTTGGTTTACAGCCACTAGCCATATATTCGGCAAGCTGGTCGTGGTGTTCAATCGGCCCGCCGCCGGATTGTGGAATGGACATGATCGGGCCTCCTGATCGGGTCATGTAGCATTAAGAGGTCACAAGTGGCCCGTAACGCGCAGAGTGTCAATGCAGCCTTAAGTGTGAAGCGGCGGTTTGAGGCTTTTGCCAGATCACGACCACTTGAGCAGAGGGGCGGCGCATCTGGGCCAGCATATGTTCGGTGCGAATGCCGGGCAGGGTGGCAAAGGCGTCAAACAGCGCGTCGGCGCCTTCGGCGGTGAGCGGGATGGCAAGCTCGGGCTGGCCGGGCTGGCTCAGGAGCCAATGGGCGGGGCGCGCGCGCGGATCAAGCTTGAGGGTGACAAGATCGCCCATCGCCACAACACCGCCGGTCAGCGGGCCGAAATAAGCCACCTGGCCCTCATCGACACGCACCACCCCCGGCCCGCCAGAACCGGCGCGAAAGCGCGCGCGTTGCAAACCTGCGGCAAGGATGGCGGCGGCCAGGACAAGAACGGCATAGCCAAGCCAGTGCAGCAGGCCGATGGTGGTCAGCGCCCACCACAGACCGATGGCCACGAGGGCGGCGCCGACCAGCACCTCGCGCCACCGCCAAAGGGTGGCGCGTGCTTCGGGGCGCAGAAAGCTCATGACCAATCCCCAAGGGTGCGTTGCCAGAGGGTCATGGCGGCCACGGCGGCGGTGTCGGCGCGCAGGATGCGTGGGCCAAGGGCAATGGCATGGGCCAAGGGCACGGCGTGAAGGCGCGCGCGCTCGGCCTTGGAAAATCCGCCCTCGGGGCCGATCAGGATGGCCCATGGCGCGCCCTTTGCGAGGCCGCCTGTCAGGGCGGATGAGCCGCCCGCGAGCGCCTCGTCGCAAAACATCAACTGGCGCCCTTCCGGCCACTCGGCCAGCAGCCGGTCGAGCTTTTGCAACCCGCAGACCTCGGGAACAAAGGTGCCGCCGCATTGCTCGGCGGCCTCAACCGCATGCGCCTGTAGACGGTCCTGGCGGATGCGGTCGGAATTGGTGAAATCGGTCTGCACCGGCAGGATCCGCGCGGCGCCCATCTCGGCGGCTTTTTCGACGATGAAATCGGTGCGCGCCTTCTTGATCGGCGCGAACAGCAGCCAGAGATCGGGGGGATCGCGTTGCGGGCCGGTCTGCTCTTCGACCCTGAGCAGGCCACCTCGCTTGCCGGCCTCGGCCACGCTGGCGCGCCATTCGCCATCATGGCCGTTGAACAGCAAAACCGCGTCGCCCGCCCCCTGACGCATTACCCCGAAAAGGTAATGCGCCTGGTCGCGGGTCAGAGGAACCGTTTGCCCTTGCCCCAATGGGTGCTCTACATAAAGCCTGATCTTTGCCGTTTTCATGAGGCCAACATATGACCGGAACCAACCAGACGCCAGAGCCCAGAGGCGAAAGCAGCGGGCAGGTGGCCGATGCCTATCGCGGCAATTGGGTGGACCGTCTGGCGCCTGCCGCGACACGGCCCTATCTGCGACTGGCGCGCGCCGATCGCCCGATCGGGACCTGGCTTTTGCTATTGCCGTGCTGGTGGGGGCTGGTGCTTGCGATGCTGAGCGATGGGCGCGCGGGCTGGCATGATCTTTGGATCTTTGCGGGCTGCGCGATTGGCGCCTTTCTGATGCGTGGCGCGGGATGTACCTGGAACGATATCACCGACCGCCATATTGATGGCTCGGTGGCGCGCACCGCATCGCGCCCCATCCCCTCGGGGCAGGTCAGCGTCAGGGGGGCTCTGGTCTGGCTCGCCGCGCAGGCCCTGGTGGCTTTCGGTATCCTTTTGACATTCAATATAGCCGCGATTGCGCTTGGCGTGCTGTCGCTTTTGCCGGTGGCGATTTATCCTTTTGCCAAGCGGTTTACCTGGTGGCCGCAGGTGTTTCTGGGGCTGGCGTTCAACTGGGGCGCTCTGCTCGCCTGGACCGCGCATAGCGGGCGGCTGGAGGTGCCTGCGGTGTTGCTCTACCTCGCAGGGATAGCCTGGACGCTGTTTTACGACACGATCTATGCCCATCAGGATGCCGAGGATGATGCTCTGATCGGGGTGAAATCCACTGCGCGGCTGTTCGGAGAGAATTCGCCGCGCTGGTTGCGGTGGTTTTTGGTCGCGTCGGTGTCGATCATGGCCGTGGCGGTCATTCTGGCGGTGCCCTCGGGGCGGCCTTTGGCGCTTTTGGTGGCGCTCTGCGGGCCTTGGGCGATGGGCTGGCACATGCAATGGCAGATGCGCCAGCTCAGGCTTGATGACACGGCGCGGCTTTTGATGCTGTTTCGCTCCAACCGCGACGCAGGGTTTTTGCCTGTGCCATTTTTCGCCGTCGCCCTGTTGCTTTGATTGATCTTGTGCGGGCAGCGGCCTAAAGACTAAGCCAAGGGAAAAAGGACCGGCCATAACCTCATGCGTTTATCCTCAGTTTTCACGATTGCCGCCACATTCACCGGCGCGGCCGTTTTATGCGTGGTTGCCGCCGGATTCGCGGTCAGCGCCATCGAGGACGGATCGCGCCGTGCGGTGCGAGACACGCTTGATCTGCAAGACATGGTCTGGGCCGAGGTCGATACCAACGGGCTTCAGGTGTTTCTGGCCGGCACGGCCCCGACCGAAGCCGCGCGCTTCAAGGCGCTTTCGGTGGCCGGCACGGTTGTTGATGCCGCGCGGGTGATTGACCAGATGCTGGTTGAGGATGCCGCCGATATCGCGCCGCCGCGCTTTGCCATCGAGATCTTGCGCAACGACCGGGGCATTTCCCTGATCGGGCTGGTGCCAAGCACCACCGACCGGCACAAGCTTTTGGCCGATATTGCCGAGGCCACGGATGGGGCGCCGGTGGCCGATCTGCTGGATGCGGCGGATTATCCTTTTCCCGATACCTGGCCCGATGCGCTGCGCTATGCGGTGCGCTCGCTCGGAAAATTGCCACGCACCAAGATTTCGGTCAGCGCCGAGCGGGTTGAAATCACCGCCATGGTCGACAGCCCCGAGGCACAACGCCGGATGGAAACCGATCTTGCCCGAACCGCTCCGAATGACGTGCGCCTTGCGCTTGATATCTCGGCGCCGCGTCCGGTTCTCACGCCGTTCACGCTTCGGTTTCTGATCGAAGACGGGCAGGCGCGCTTTGATGCCTGTTCGGCCGATACCGAAGAGGCGCGCGAGCGTATTTTGCGCGCCGCAGGTCAGGCCGGGCTTCAGGACAAGGCCGATTGCGTTGTCGGCATGGGCGTACCCTCGCCGCACTGGGCGCGTGCCGCAGAGCTTGCGATCGCGGCTGTGGGCAAACTGGGCGGCGGCAGCGTGACCTTCTCGGATGCCGATATCGCCCTTTGGGCGCCAGAGGGCACTCCGCAGGGGCAGTTTGACGATGTGGTCGGGCAGCTTGAGGCCGATTTGCCCGAGGTGTTTGCCTTGCAGGCAACGCTGCCGCCGCCGCCCAATACCGACGCGCCGGTGGTGCCTGAATTCATCGCCACCCTGTCGCCCGAAGGTCAGGTTCTGATCCGTGGACGGGTCAATAGCGAAACCACGCGTGACACCGTCAACAGCTTTGCCAAGGCGCGGTTTTCATCCGATGCGGTGCACGTCACCGCGCGGGTTGCCGAAGGGTTGCCGAAGGGCTGGCCGTTGCGGGTGCTGACGGCGCTTGAAGCGCTGTCCTATCTCTCGAACGGGGCGGTGACGGTGACGCCCGACACCCTTGCCGTGCAGGGCAATACCGGACGCAAAAGCGCAAGCGCGGAGATTTCACAATTCCTGTCGGAAAAGCTTGGCGGCTCGGAACAATTTTCGATTGAGGTGACCTATAAGGCGGCGCTTGATCCGGTGGCCGGGCTGCCTACGCCGGACGAGTGCGAAGCCGAGATTGCCGCTGTGCAAGCCGGACGCAAGATCAATTTCGAGCCCGGCTCGGCCAATATCGACAGCACAGGTGCGGCGATTATGGATGATATTGCCGAGATCCTGAAGCGTTGTGGCGAAATCCGCATGGAAATCGGCGGTCATACCGATAGTCAGGGCCGCGAAGAAATGAACGAACAACTCAGCGAAGAGCGCGCGCGCGCGGTTTTGAACGAATTGCGCCTGCGCCGTGTCCTGACCTCGTCGATTGATGCCAAGGGGTATGGCGAAAGCAAGCCGATTGCCGATAACGCCACCGAGGACGGACGCGAGACCAATCGGCGGATCGAATTCCGCCTGATCCGCCCCGAGCCGGTGCCCGAAGAGCAAACAGCCCTTGAAAGCCTTGAGGAACCTGTGGAAGAAGGGCCCGACGCGCAGGATCAGGAAAACCCGACCGATGAACAGAACTGAGTTTATCATTGCCACCGCAATCGTCTTGTTCGTGGCGTTTTGCATGGGCTGGTTCGCGAATTGGCTGATCCATCGCTTTATCCGGGTGGCCGGCTCGGATGTCGGCGAGCTGGAGCGCATGGCACAAGAGCTTCACGAGGCCGAGGAAACCCGCGATCAGGCGATCACCTATCTCCAGCAACGCGAGGCCGAGTTGACAAATCAACTGAGCCAGACCGAAGCCGAGCTTGCGGCCACGATGGACGGCCTGCGCGAGGCGCGATATGAGGCCGAGCAGATGCGCGAGCATCTTGAAAAGTCCAGCGGCCGCGCGGCGGGGTAAGCGCCGGGTTTTGAGTATTTTCAGAATGGTGAATGCAATAGGCTGTTGTTTCTTCTGGCGCTAAATATCCTCGCCGAAGGCAAAAACCTCTTTTTCCAGTCGTACCATTCCGCGCAGGCGTAAAGGCCCGGGACGGCCTTGAAAATCGCCTATCCGGACAGGGCACGCCGATGGATCAGGTGAAACCGGCCAAGCCCATCCTCGCCCATCAGGGCGAGAGATGAGATCGGGAAGGGGCGCGGCAAAAGCGGTTCTATAAGCCGAGCAAGGATGGTGTGTGTCTCGACCGCTTGCGCTCGGGGGAGCTTGCCGGTCAGAGTGATGTGAAAGCGGAACGCCTCTATCACATAAGGATAGCCCCATTTCAGCAAAAGAGCGTCCTGTTCGGGGCTAAGCCCTGCGGCGCGGCGATGGGTGAGCTCGGATTCGGTGAGGGGCGCGCGAAATGGCTCGAAGGCCTTCACGGTCTTGGCGGCAAGCGCGTTCAATGCGGTTTGATCGCCCAGAGGCACGAGCGCCAGAAACCGGCCAAGCCGGGCGAGGGTGAGCGCGTCAAGCGTCACCGGTGCCGTGGTGCTGCAAAACCTCTCAAAGGCGGCTTTGAGTGCAGCCTCGTTTTGCCCCTCGGTCAGGCGAAAGGGCGGTTTCATCGTCGCGTGCAGGCCGTATTTGCGCGGGGCGTCGGTGATCTCGGCCAGTGGCATGGGCAGGCCCGAAACATGAGGGTGATCAACCGCACAGCCCGCCGCGCAATCCCAGCCAAGCCAGGCCGCGCCGAAATCGGCGAGCGGTCCGGGGGCAGGGGTGGCGTAGATGGCGTATCTTTTGAAATCCATGCGCGGGCCTTTTGGTTTGTCATGATCTGTCAGGGTCATGTCGTGCCTTCATGACACAGGGTTTGACCCGCGCCAATGCCGCGGCGGGCGAGGGGGCTTTGACAAGGCCGGGGGCCGGGCGCATAACGGGCGCCAAAGACACCAGCCAGCCCCGGAGCCCGTTATGACCTTATCGCTTTTTGACGTTCCCGCAGCGCCGCAAGTTCCTGTTCTTGGGCAAGAGGGCGGCTTTCCGGTGCGCCGGATTTTCTGCGTCGGGCGCAATTATGCCGCCCATGCCGCCGAAATGGGCAATGAGGTGGATCGCGAAGCACCGTTTTATTTCACCAAATCGGCGCATACGATCTGTCACAGCGGGGCGAGCATTGCCTATCCGCTCGGCACGCAGGATTGCCATTACGAGATGGAGTTTGTCGTCGCCATCGGCGCGCCGGCCTTTCGGGCGTCCAAGGGCAACGCGATGCAGGCGGTCTATGGCTATGCCTGCGGGATCGACCTGACACGCCGCGATTTGCAGGCGCAGGCCAAGGACAAGCGCCGCCCCTGGGATCTGGGCAAGGATTTTGAGGATTCGGCGATCATCGCCCCCCTGACCACAGCGGCAGAGTTTGGCGAGATCGCCGATCAGGCGATTCGCCTGACACGTGACGGCGCCACCGTGCAGGAGGCGCGGCTAAGCGATATGGTCTGGTCGGTGCCCGAAGTGATCGCCCATCTGTCGCAATTCTATCATCTGATGCCGGGGGATCTTATCTATACGGGCACTCCGGCGGGCGTCGGGCCGGTCAAACCCGGCAGCGCATTGCATGGTCAGATTGACGGGTTGAGCGACCTGTCGCTGAACATCGGCGCGCCCGAATAGGCGCGGGCGCATGTCAGAGACGGCACAGCCCGCCCCGACCAATTGGCTTGCGCATGTGCCGGTCACGCTTTTCACCGTCGTGATGGGGCTTTGCGGCTTTACGCTTGCGCTTCGGGCGGGCGAGGCGACGCTTGGGGTGGGGTATCTCATCTCTGGCGTGGCGCATGTCCTGACCATGGTGGTTTTTGCGGTCGTGTCGCTTTTGTATGTCGCCAAGGGTCTGCTCCATCCGGGCGCCGTGGTGGCCGAATGGCAGCACCCGGTCAAGCTTGCGTTCTTTCCGGCGATCTCGATCGCGCTTGTCCTGATGTCGGTGGTGATGCTTGATCCGGCGCCGGGGCTGGCGCGGGCGATGTGGCTTGTGGCGGTGCCGCTACAGCTTGTTCTGACGGTGTCGGTGGTCAGCGGCTGGATCAGTGCGCGCGCGTTTCAGCATGGGCACCTGACGCCCGCCTGGTTCATTCCGGCGGTGGGCAATGTGATCGTGGCGATTGGCGGCGTGCCTCTGGGCTATGTCGAGATCAGCTGGTTTTTCACCTCGGTCGGGCTCATTTTCTGGATAATCATGTTGGTGCTGGTGATGAACCGGCTGATTTTTCATGATCCTTTGCCGGTGCGGCTTCAGCCGACGCTGGTCATTCTGATTGCGCCGCCCTCGGTCGGGTTTCTGGCCTGGGTGGCGCTTGTGGGCGGGATTGATCCCCTGGCCCGCGTGCTTTTGAACGTGGCTTATTTGTTCACGCTGATCGTGGCGGTGCAATTGCCAAGCCTTCTGCGGCTGCCGTTTTCACTGGCGTTCTGGGCGCTTAGCTTTCCGATGGCGGGGGTGACGATTGCAAGCTTTACCTATGCCGATGCCACCGGATCGGCGGGGCATCGCATCATCGGGCTTGGCCTGTTGGCGGTGCTTTGCGTGATCATACTGGCGCTGTTGTTCCGCACCGCCAAAGCCGTGCGAAACAACGAGGTTTTCGTGCCCGATTAATCCAGCAGGCGGCGGGTGATGACCTGGGCCTGAATTTCGGCGGCGCCCTCGAAGATGTTGAGAATGCGCGCGTCGCACAAAATGCGGCTGATGGTGTATTCAAGCGCGAAACCGTTGCCGCCGTGGATCTGCAACCCGTTATCGGCCGCCGCCCACGCGACACGCGCGCCAAGCAGCTTGGCCATGCCCGCCTCAAGATCACAGCGCCGGTCGTTGTCTTTTTCCCAAGCGCTGAAATAGGTCAGCTGACGGGCGATCATGATCTCGACCGCCATCATTGCAAGCTTGCCCGAGACGCGGGGAAACTCGATCAGGCTTTTGCCGAATTGCTTGCGGTCAATGGCGTATTTCATCGCCACATCAAGCGCCGATTGGGCCACACCAACGGCGCGGGCGGCGGTTTGGATGCGGGCGGATTCAAAGGTTTCCATCAGCTGTTTAAAGCCTTTGCCCTCTTCGCCCCCAAGCAGGTTTTCGCCCTTCACATGGAAGTTGTCAAAGCCAAGCTCGTATTCCTTCATGCCGCGATAGCCCAGTACTTCGATCTCGCCGCCGCTCATACCGTCGGTCGGGAAGGGGGCCGCGTCGGTGCCCGGCGTCTTTTCGGCCAGAAACATCGACAGGCCCCGGTGATCGGTGGTGTCGGGCTTGGTGCGCGCGAGCAATGTCATCACATGGGTGCGCGCGGCGTGGGTGATCCAGGTCTTGTTGCCGGTCACTTTCCAGTCGCCGTTGTCGTCCTTGACCGCGCGGGTCCGCAACGAGCCCAGATCAGAGCCGGTATTGGGTTCGGTAAACACCGCCGTCGGCAGGATTTCGGCGCTGGCCAGTTTCGGCAGCCAATGCGCCTTTTGCGCATCGGTGCCACCACAAAGGATCAGCTCGGCGGCGATCTCGGAGCGGGTACCAAGGCTTCCGACGCCGATATAACCGCGGCTCAACTCCTCGGACACAACCACCATCGACGCTTTGGAGAGGCCAAAACCGCCAAATTCCTCGGGAATGGTCAGGCCGAAGACACCCATTTCGGCCAGTTCCTCGATGATTTCCATCGGGATAAGCTCGTCCTTGAGGTGCCAGTCATGGGCGTGCGGCTCGACCTTGTCGACCGAGAAGCGGCGGAATTGTTCGCGGATCATTTCAAGCTCGTCATCAAGCCCGGTGCGCCCGACGGTGATCTCGGCCGAGCGTTCCTGCATCAGCTCGACAAGGCGGCTGCGCGCGGCCTGACTATTGCCATCGGCGATCAGCGTGGTCACGGCGGGGCGCGCAAAGGCGGCCATATCGGTGGCGCTCAGACCCATGTCATGGGCACGGATGATCTCGCCCTGGTTCATCAAAATGCCACCCTGAATCTGGCCAAGATATTCGCCAAAGGCGATTTGCAGCAAAAGCTGTTCGACCTCGCCAAAACTGCCGGATTCGTTCAGCCGGGTGGCCCAATGCTGCATCTGCCGCAAAGATTCTGTGTAGGTTGCAAGCCAGGCCAGACCATGGGCCGCGCTCTGGTGCGCCTCGATGGTGGCGCCCGACACCCGGCCATCAATGCTAACCAATTGGCGAATATTGGATTTTGCCGCTTCAAAGAGGGTTTCAACCGGGCCAATGGAGGCGCCTGTAAGGGCCAGAAGGTCGCCCAGAATGATCGGTTTCGCCATTGCAATATCCTGTCCGTCATGTGCCATGTAACGCGTCCTTTCGTGATTGGGGCCGGTTTTATCTACTTCGCAGGTGCAGCGCAACTATTTAACGAAAAGGTTGGGGTTTTTGATTGAAAGTTGCGCATTGATTTTATGGACTGCCGCCCTAGAGAGCGTGTTAAGAGGGGATCATGGAAGCGTTTTTTGATATCGGGCCGCTCTGGGGCTGGGCGTTTGCCTTTGGCGTGGCAATTTGCGCGGGCATGGTCAAGGGCGTGGTCGGCTTTGCCATGCCGACGGTGCTGATCGCCGGGCTTAGCTCTGTCATGGCGCCCGATCTGGCGCTGGCGGGGCTGATCTTGCCGACGCTGGCGACAAATCTCTGGCAGGCCCTGCGACAGGGGGCGGGGGCGGCTCTGGCCTCGGTGCTCCGGTTCCGGGTGTTTCTGGCTGCGGGCGGCGTGGTGATGGTGCTGGCGGCACAGCTTGTGCCGGTCTTGCCACCGGCGGGAATGCTGTTGTTCATCGGGCCGCTGATCACGCTTTACGCCCTGTCCACCCTGTTTGGCCGGGGTCTGCGGCTGCCGCCTGATCCGGGGCCAAGGGGCGAGGCGGCGATGGGCGCGCTTGCGGGGGTGTTCGGCGGCATTTCCGGCATGTGGGGGCCGCCCACGGTGGCGATGCTGACGGCGCGGGGCACCGAAAAGAAAGAACAGATGCGCGTGCAGGGCGTGATCTATGGCCTCGGCGCATTGGCGCTTGTGGGGGCGCATATCGGCTCTGGCGTGCTTCGAGCCGAGACATTGCCGCTGTCGCTTGGGATGATGCCACCGGCGCTTTTGGGGATCTGGATCGGCTTTCGCCTACAGGACCGGTTCGATCAGACGACCTTTCGCCGGATGACGCTTTGGGTGCTTTTGATCGCCGGGCTGAACCTGATCCGGCGGGGTATCATGATCCTGTAGCGCGTCCCCGGACGCAAAACGCCCCAGCCATTGGGCCGGGGCGTCTGCTGTTTGTGTAGGGTGGGTGAAACCCACGCCCGCGCAATGGCCTAGCCGATTGCGGCGGCTTTGACGTCATCGTCGATGAAGGGCACATATTGCGCAAAGTTATCGGCGAACATCTGCATAAGTTTGTTGGCCTGCGCATCATAGGCGTCGGGATCCTCCCAGGTGCGGCGCGGATCAAGCAGCACTTCGGCAACGCCGGGCACGGCCACGGGCACATCAAAGCCAAAGTTCGCATCCTTGCGGAATTCAACCTCGTTCAGCGATCCGTCAAGCGCCGCGGTCAAAAGCGCGCGGGTCGCCTTGATCGGCATGCGCGACCCGGTGCCATAGGCGCCACCGGTCCAGCCGGTATTCACCAGCCAGCAGGTCGCGCCGTGCTTGGCGATTTTCGCCTTGAGAAGGTTGCCGTAAACCTCGGGGCGGCGCGGCATGAAGGGCGCGCCAAAGCAGGTCGAAAAGGTCGGCTCCGGCTCGGTTACGCCCCGCTCGGTGCCCGCCACTTTCGAGGTAAAGCCCGACAGGAAGTGATACATCGCCTGCGCTGGCGTCAGCCGCGAAATGGGGGGCAGCACGCCAAACGCATCACAGGTCAGCATGATGATGTTCTTGGGGTGACCGCCAAGCGCTGTCTCGGAGGCATTCGAGATATAGTGCAGCGGATAGGCGCAGCGCATGTTCGCGGTCAGCGAATCGTCCTCGAAGTCCAGATCGAACGTCAGCGGATCAAACACCATATTCTCGATCACGGTGCCGAATTTGGTGGTCGTCGCATAGATTTCCGGCTCGGCTTCGGGGTCAAGGTTGATGGTCTTGGCGTAACAGCCGCCCTCGAAGTTGAAGGTGCCGCGATCCGACCAGCCATGTTCGTCATCGCCGATAAGCGTGCGCGCGGGATCGGCCGACAACGTGGTTTTACCGGTGCCTGACAGGCCAAAGAAAACGGCCGTGTCGACGGGGTTGCCCTTGGCGTGGTTGGCCGAGCAATGCATCGGCATGATGCCTTTTTCCGGCAGCAGGTAATTGAGCAGGGAAAAGACCGACTTCTTGTTCTCGCCGGCGTATTCGGTATTGCCCACAAGGATCAGCTTGCGATCGAAATTCATCGCAACCACGGTATCCGAGCGACAGCCATGCTTGGCCGGATCGGCCTTGAAGCCGGGGCAGTTGATCAGGGTGAAATCGGCAATGAATGTGTCCAGACTGTCGCGCTCGGGGCGGCGCAGCATGTGGCGGTTAAAGAGGCCGTGCCAGGCCAGTTCGGTGATCATGCGCACGTTGATCGCATGTGTCGGGTCGGCGCCGCCGACCAGATCCTGCACAAAGAAATCGCCGTCTTTCATATAGGCCAGCATGTCGTTGTACAGGGCGTCAAACCCCTCGGGTGACATCTCGGCGTTGTTTTCCCACCAGATCGTATCAGCCACGCTGTCGGTTTTGACGACATGTTTGTCTTTCGGCGAGCGTCCGGTGAATTTCCCGGTCGTCACCAAAAGCGCGCCACCTTTGCCTAAGGTGCCCTCGCCCTTTTTCAGGGCGGCTTCGATCAGCGCGGGTTCAATCAAGTTGTAATAGACATTTCCCAACCCTGTGATCCCTTGATCTTCAAGTCGAAATTGCGGGTTTACCCGTCCGAATGTCATGGTTCCAAGCTCCTGTTTAGCCATGTCCGCGCGATGCGGCATATCTATGAGGCGCCGGCTGGCGGCGTCGGTCGGGCAGTTTGCCCGGCTAAGCGCCTCTTAACACGCTGGTTCTTAAAGAGAACAGGGCGCATTGGCGCGGTTAGCGCAACCAAGCGCAAGTTAGCGCAACCACCCGGCAGTTGGCGTAAGCGGTGATCACGGTCTGCGGGAAAAGTGAGTCAATTTAGCCATTCCTAAGATTTATTTGCGTCAATGGGGCGTCGCTTGGGTGCTGATTCGCAGATTTGGATTGATTGGATGCGCCAAACCAGAGCATAGTAGCCGAAAAAAGCAGGTAATCTGAGCAGTATAAGGAACAAACCTATGTCGAAAATCGCCCTTGTGGACGATGACAGGAATATTCTGACATCCGTATCAATGACGCTCGAGGCCGAAGGCTTTGAGGTTGAAACCTATAACGATGGCCAGCAGGCCTTTGATGCCTTCAGTAAGAAATTGCCGGATATGGCCGTTCTGGACATCAAGATGCCGCGCATGGATGGCATGGACCTGTTGCAGCGCCTGCGCCAGAAATCGCAGATGCCGGTGATTTTTCTGACCTCGAAGGATGATGAGATCGACGAGGTTCTCGGGCTGCGCATGGGCGCGGACGATTATGTCAAGAAACCGTTTTCACAGCGTCTTCTGGTCGAACGCATTCGCGCGCTTCTGCGGCGTCAGGATGCCAATAACGGCGATGTGGTGGCCGATACCGAAGAAACCAAGGTTATCGAGCGCGGTGAGTTGCGGATGGATCCGCTGCGCCATTCGGTAAGCTGGAAAGGCCAGGATGTGTCGCTGACCGTGACCGAATTCCTGTTGTTGCAGGCCCTCGCGCAGCGCCCCGGTTTCGTCAAAAGCCGCGATCAGCTGATGGATGTGGCCTATGACGATCAGGTTTACGTGGATGACCGCACCATCGACAGCCACATCAAGCGTCTGCGCAAGAAATTGCGGATGGCCGATCCTGAATTCTCGGCGATCGAAACGCTTTATGGTATCGGATACAGGTACAACGAGGAATAATGGCTCTCGCGGAAGGGATAGAGGTTCGCAATATGGTGCGGCGACAGGATAACGACGTTGTCCTTGGGGATGATTTCGTCGCCCCTGACCGGGCGGATGAAACCGAACTCACTGCGCGCCGGGCGCAGCGGGGGTGGTTTTCGTTTCGCGAATCTTCTCTGACTCGTAAGATCATTACCTTCAACCTGATCGCTCTCAATGTGCTGGTGGTCGGGATTCTCTATCTCAACTCATCGCATGACAATCTCGCATTGCAGCGCGCCGATAGCCTGATCGGGCAGACCACTCTTATTGCCGATGTGGTCGAGTCGCGCTTGCCTGCCGGTGCGCCTGTGAACCTGATGAGCGGTGACGGACTCGATGTCGAAGACACCCTGTCGCGGTTCGATGTTCATGCGGGCACCGAGATATTCATTTTTGATCGCACCGGCGTGCTGGCGGGGCACAAGCTTGGAACGACGCCGCGGCTTGGGGCGGCGCAGGACCTGCCCGCGACACCGATGACCGACTTTCTTGACCGGTTCTGGAGTTGGCTTTCGGCGCCGTTTTCAGGTGCTGAGCGCGTGGCGCGCCAGCGCTCGGTCGAAGATCTGACGCGCGACATGGTCGATCTGGCCGTCAATGGCGGGGTGCAGGTGCAAACCGGTGAGACGGCGGTCGGTACGGTTTTGTCGGTTGCGGCCCCTGTGATGCAGGCCGGTGAGCCGGTCGCGGTTGTGGCGCTTGCCAATGCCACCGGTGAGATTGACAAGCTCGCGCGCGCGGATCGCGAGCGCGTGTTGCAGATGTTCTTGATCGCAACGCTTGTGTCGGTCGGTCTCAGCCTTATCCTCGCCTCTACTATTTCCAACCCGCTTGCCGATCTTGCGATGGCGGCGGAGATCGGTCGCGAGCGCAATCGCGGCGACGGCCCCAAAGGGCGTATCCGGATCCCTGATCTGACGGCGCGACCGGATGAAATCGGGCGGCTTTCCGGCGCCTTGCGCGGTATGGTGGCGGCGCTTTATCACCGGATTGACGGCAATGAACAATTCGCGGCCGATGTGGCGCATGAGATCAAGAACCCGCTGGCCAGCCTGCGCTCGGCCGTGGGTACGATGCGGATCGCCAAGCGCGAGGATCAGCGCGAGCGCCTGCTTGAGGTGATCGAACATGACGTGCGCCGCCTTGATCGCCTTGTCAGTGATATTTCCAACGCGTCGCGGCTTGATAGTGAACTGGTGAAGGAAGAACAGGAATCCTTTGACCTTCTGAACATGCTGCGCAATCTCGGCCAGTATCTTGGCGAAGAGGCCGACAAGAAGGGCATCGAATTTATCGCCGATTTCCCAAACCAACCGATTGTCATCACCGGGCTTGAGGCGCGTCTGGCCCAGGTGTTTGTCAATCTGATCACCAATGCGATCAGCTTTTGTGAAGAGGGCGATGCGATCCGGCTTTGGGCGCGGCGACGGGCCAACCGCGTGCTTGTCGTGGTCGAAGACACCGGTCCCGGCATTCCCGATCAGGCGCTTGAAAAGGTATTTCAGCGGTTCTATTCGGAACGTCCCGAAGGCGATTTTGGTAATAATTCCGGCCTTGGCCTGGCGATTTCCAAGCAGATCGTCGAGGCGCATGACGGGGTGATCTGGGCCGAGAATATCCGCCCGACCCATGCCGATGCCACATCCGAGCCGCTTGGCGCGCGTTTCGTTGTGGGTTTGCCGGTCTGATCCGGTGACCGACGCGGCGGGGCCGTCCGAGATCATGGTGCATGCCACATGCGTGGCCCATTCGGGCCGCGCGGTGCTTATCCGGGGCGCGGCGGGACGCGGTAAATCCGGGCTTGCTTTGCAACTTCTGGCGCTTGGGGCCGATCTTGTTGCGGATGACCGAACCCGCCTCTGGCGCGAGAACGCACAGGTGATGGCCGCCGCACCCGACACCATCGTCGGCCAGATCGAGGCGCGCGGCATGGGTATTCTGCATCTGCCGGCGATCGGAGCACAGCCGTTGGCGCTGATTGTCGATCTGGACCATGACGAGGATGAGCGGCTGCCGCCTTTGCGTCGGGACAGGATTTTGGGTGTTGCTTTGCCCTCTGTCAGAAAATCTTCTTTCCCCCATTTTCCTGCGGCACTACTGCTATATCTTAAACATGGCAGATTGACCTGAAGGAGATATCGGATGCCCGGCGGCACAGTTGAGCCCGACGTTGAGACGCCTGTCATGGCCGCCAATCGGCTGGTGCTGATCACTGGCCCGTCAGGGGCGGGGCGCACCACGGCGATCCGGGTGCTTGAGGATATGGGATACGAGGCGATTGATAACCTCCCGCTGTCGCTTTTGCCGCGACTGCTGGATGGGCGCGCGCCTGAAAAGCCGCTGGCGCTTGGGGTCGATGTGCGCAATCGCGATTTCTCGACGGCGGCCCTGATCGAGGTGATCGACCGCAACGACTGGCATGCAGGTGTCCCGTTGCAGGTCTTGTACCTGGATTGCAATGCGGACGTTCTGTTCCGGCGCTTCTCCGAGACCCGGCGCCGCCATCCGCTGGCTCCGGGCGAAAGCCCCGGAGCGGGCATTGCGCGCGAATTCGATCTATTGGGTCCGGTGCAAGCGCGTGCGGATATCCTGGTGGATACCTCGGAAATGTCACCGCATGATCTGCGCGCCGAACTGGAACGCTGGTTTGCCCCCAAGGGCGCGGCGCGGCTCGCGGTTTCGGTGCATTCGTTTTCCTATAAACGTGGCCTGCCGCGCGGTCTTGATATGGTGCTTGATTGCCGGTTTTTGCGAAACCCCTATTGGGAGCCGACGCTGCGCGCGCTTGATGGCCGCTCGGATGAGGTGGCCGGTTACGTGCGTGGGGATGATCGCTTTGACGAGTTTTGCGCCCGCACGGGGGATTTGGTGCATTTGTTGCTTCCGGCCTATGAGGCTGAGGGCAAGGCCTATCTGTCGATCGGGTTCGGGTGTACCGGCGGGCAGCATCGAAGCGTCTGCATGGCAGAAACTTTCGCGCAAAAGCTTGCAGAGGGCGGTTGGCAGGTGTCAATAAGGCACCGTGAGCTTGAGCGGCGGGGTCAACCCGCCGGGCCCGAGCTGAAATCGAAGGAGTGAGGCTGTCTTGATCGGCATTGTGATCGTGGCACATGGCGGGCTTGCCCGTGAGTATCTGAAGGCGGTCGAACATGTGGTCGGCGCCCAAACCGGCATTCTGGCGATCAATATCGAGGGCGATCACGACCGGGCCCTCAAGCAGGATGAAATATGTGCGGCTGCGGATGCGGTTGATTCCGGCGACGGGGTTGTCCTTGTGACCGATATCTTCGGAGGATCGCCGTCGAACCTGTCGCTGCGGGCGTGTCGGCCGGACAGTCGCCGCATTCTCTATGGGGCCAATCTGCCGATGTTGATCAAGCTGGCGAAAAGCCGCCAGATGAGTGTGCCGGATGCGGTGCGCACAGCCCTTGAAGCCGGGCGCAAATATATAGATAGCCACAACGTATCGGCTGATTGAGAAAGTAATACCATGACAAACAAGGTAACCCGGCAGCTTGAGATTGTGAACGTAAAGGGCCTGCACGCCCGCGCGGCCGCCAAACTGGTTGAGGTGGTTGAAGGATTTGACGCGGTGGCAGAGGTTTCCAACAATGGCCAATCCGCCTCGGGCGATAGCATCATGGGGCTTTTGATGTTGGCAGCAGGCAACGGAAGCACTATTGACGTCGAAATCGCGGGGCCCGACGCCGAGCCGCTTGCGGATGCGGTAACGGCACTGGTGGCAGACCGCTTTGGCGAAGATATGTGACGGCGCGGAGGTCCGCGACGGCGATGGAAGCGGGACAGGGACGGAGCATTTGAGCATCAAGGCGCAGAACGAGTCCGGTGATCAGTCCGGCGAAACGGTTCTATTTACCAAATATGACCGCCGCAGCCTGACCTATGCCAATAGTTTTGACAGCAGGGTGACCTCTGCCGTCATCCGCACGATGGAGTGGATGACGGGCAAGCTGGCGATTGTTGGCATGATCCGCAAATTTGAAAAACGCGGTGCGCCGACCGGTCAGGCGTTCTGGCGCGCGGCGCTTGATACCATGGGCATCCCGCTTCGCACGCCGGATGAAGAGATTGCGAATATCCCGGCTGAAGGGCCGGTCGTGGTGGTGGCCAACCATCCGCATGGTCTTGTGGACGGGATGATCCTGGCCGATCTGATCGGGCGGCGGCGCAATGATTACAAGATCCTGACCCGCGCGCTTTTGACCGGGATCGACGAGGTGGCGGCCTCTTACATGATTTCAGTGCCCTTCCCGCATGAACCAGACGCTCAGCGCAAGTCGGTCGAGATGCGCGCCAATTCCATGGCCCATCTTAAAGAGGGCGGGCTGATCAGTGTCTTTCCCTCGGGCGTTGTCGCGTCCAGCGATTCCCTGTTTGGCCCGGCGGTTGAGCGGGAATGGAACGTCTTTACCGCCCAGATGATCCGCCGGTCGGGTGCGACCGTGGTGCCGATCTTTTTTCCGGGGTCGAATTCGCGTTGGTATCAGATGGCGAACCGGATTTCGCCAACCCTGCGCCAGGGGCTGTTGCTGCATGAGGTGGTGCATAGCTGTAACAGGCCGCAAAAGCCGGTTGTCGGTGCGCCGATCAGCGCAGAGCGGATGAAGATGCTAGAAAACGATCCGCGCGGTTTCATGGAATGGCTGCGCGAGCATACCCTTTCACTCGGCGAGTGATCCGCGCGCTTTGAATCAGGTAAATCGGTTGTCGCGCGGAAAGCCACGCGGCGCCATGCGGCCAGAGCCGGCCCGCTTGCCCATCCATTCGGTCAAATCGGTTTCGGTGCGGGTGCGCCCGGCCGGATCAAGCCAGCTTAGCCCCTCGGCCAGCGTAAAGGTGGTGGCATCGCTTAGCCCGCCATCTTTGTATTTCTGCAAACGCACGCCTTTGCCGCGGCCAAGCTCGGGCAATTCATCAAGCGCAAAGACCAGAACCTTGCGATTTTCACCAACGCAGGCCACGTGATCGCCGCTCACCGGGCGACAGACCTTGGCGCGGATATCGCCGCGCACGTTCAGCACCTGTTTGCCGCTGCGGGTCTGGGCCACGACCTCATCCTCTGAGACAACAAATCCGTCGCCCGCGCTGGAGGCGACAAGCATCTTGCGGCCCGGTTTGTGGATGAACAGATCGACAATCGCGGCCTCATTGGGCAGATCGACAATCAGGCGCAGCGGCTCGCCCATGCCGCGCCCACCGGGCAGGTTGGCGGCGCTCAGCGTATAGAACCGCCCGTTCGAGCCGAACACCAAAAGCCGGTCGGTGGTTTCGGCGTGGAACATGAAACGCGGCGCGTCGCCGTCTTTGAACTTAAGCTCTCGGTTGAGGTCGATATGGCCGGTCAACGCGCGGATCCAGCCCATTTCGCTACAGACCACGGTGATCGGCTCGCGGTCGATCATTGCCTCTAGCGGCACCTCTTCGACTTCGCCGGCTTCGGCAAAGCGGGTGCGGCGCGCGCCCCAGATGTGATCCTTGCCAAAGGTTTTCCTGACCTCGCGCAGCTGATCGGCAATCGCAGCCCATTGCAGGCCTGCGTCGTCAAGCAGGTCCTCAAGGCCCGCGCGCTCTGCCATCAGGGCGTCACGCTCGCGCTTGAGTTCAAGCTCTTCGAGGCGGCGCAGACTGCGCAGGCGCATGTTCAGAATGGCTTCGGTCTGAATTTCGCTCAGACCTTCCTCGCCGCCGATGGGGGGCGGGACATAATCGGCCTCGGATGCGGCACGCACGAATGTCTGGCCCCAGTCTTCGCGCTTCAGTGCCGCCTTGGGGTCGTCGTCATAGCGGATGATGTCGATCACCCGGTCGAGATTGAGAAAGGCAACGATCAGCCCTTCGAGCACCTCTAGCCGGTGGTCGATCTTTTCCATTCGGTGATGCGACCGCCGGATCAGCACCTCTTGACGGAAATCAAGGAAGGCGCGCAGCACCTCCTTGAGGCTACAGACCTTGGGGGTGACCCCGTCGATCAGCACATTCATGTTGAGCGAAAACCGCAGCTCGAGATCGGAGTTACGATACATCATCCCCATCAGAACCTCGGGCTCGACATTCTTCGAGCGCGGTTCAAGCACAAGGCGGATATCATCGGCGCTTTCGTCGCGCACATCGGCGAGGATCGGCACCTTGCGGGTCTGGATCAGCTCGGCGATCTTTTCTATCAGCTTGGATTTCTGGACCTGATAGGGGATCTCGGTGACAACGATCTGCCATTGGCCACGGCCAAGATCCTCGACCTCGTATTTACAGCGTAGCCGGAACGAGCCGCGCCCGGTGCGATAGGCCTGAGCGATGCTTTCCGGGGGCTCGACAATCACCCCGCCGGTGGGAAAATCCGGGCCGGGGATATAGTTCAAAAGCGTGTCGTCGCGCGCATCGGGCGTCTTGATCAGATGCAGGCAGGCATCGACCAGCTCGGCGATGTTATGGGGCGGAATATTGGTGGCCATGCCGACCGCGATCCCGCTTGAGCCATTGGCCAGAAGGTTGGGAAAGCTGGCCGGAAGCACGACCGGTTCGGTCAGGGTGCCGTCGTAATTGTCGCGAAAATCAACCGCGTTTTCGTTCAACCCGTCCAGCATCGCCTCGGCGACGGCGGTCATCCGGGCCTCGGTATAACGGCTGGCGGCGGGGTTGTCGCCGTCGATATTGCCGAAATTCCCCTGACCATCGACCAGCGGATAGCGCACCGCGAAATCCTGGGCCAAACGCGCCATGGCGTCATAGATCGCCGCGTCGCCATGCGGGTGATAGTTGCCCATCACGTCGCCGCTTATCTTGGCGGATTTGCGAAAGCCCCCGGTCGAACTCAGCCGCAGCTCGCGCATCGCATAAAGGATGCGGCGATGGACAGGTTTCAACCCGTCGCGCGCATCGGGAAGGGCGCGGTGCATGATCGTCGAAAGCGCATAGGTCAGATAGCGCTCGCCAATCGCCCGGCGCAGCGTCTCTGGCACGGCCTCGGGCAGCATGTTGGGGTCATCGACTAAATCACTCATAGATGCGGTGATACCCGCCGTGCAAATCCACGTAAAGCACATAGAAACCACAGCGCGTTAAAGTTTTGGGATTTCCCCCTGAACCAAAGACGCGAATCTGATACTATCGGTCTAGCTGCCAAGCTTTTAGACAATTATTTTGGGTTATGTGGGGGATGCGCGATGTGGCGCTTTATTCTTGTAAGTTTTGCTTTTCTCGGTTGGTCTTTTTATGTCCTTAGTGGTGGGGCCGATTATCGCCCGGTCGCCAATTCCATTCAGGCGCGCGCGATTCTTGACAATCAGCGCCCCAAGCCACGCCCGTTGCGGGTGAACGTGATCGAACTGGCGCAGGATGGCATGGTCGCGCCAGAGACATCGGTGACGCGCACCATCACCTCGCTGCACGATCTGGATCTGACCGTCGGCAAACGCGTAGCGGTCACGCTTGCCTCTACCGAGGCAACACCAGCGGCGGTCACCACCGCCGTGATCGACGTGCCCACGGTCAAGGCCACCGCCGTCATGGTGCCAAAAACCCCCGGTCTTGACGCGGTGCCCGAGCCGGCCGAAGTCGTGCAGGCGGCACTGTCGCAAAGCCGTGATATTCGCACAGTGGCGAGCACCAAGGTTAACATGCGCTCTGGGCCCGGCACGAATTATAGCCGGATCGGACAATTGTCACGCGGGACCGAGGTGATCGTGCTGCGCGATCCCGGCAATGGCTGGATCAAACTCAGGGTGCAGGAGAGTGGGCGCATCGGCTGGATGGCGGATCGGCTTTTGACAGCGGCAAACTAGGCTTGCATCACCCGGCGGCGCAGGTCAGAACGGCGCCATGACTGAAAAAACCGTATTGATCACCGGCTGTTCCACGGGCATCGGCTATGACGCGGCCCATGGGCTTCGGGCGCGGGGTTGGCGGGTGTTTGCCTCTTGTCGCAAAGAGGCCGATTGCGCGCGCCTGCGCGGTGAGGGCTTTGACAGCCCGAGGATCGACTACGAGGATGAGGCGAGCATTGCCAGGGGGCTTGCCGAGGTGCTTGAGGCGACCGGCGGGCGGCTTGATGCGCTGTTCAACAACGGTGCCTATGCGATTGCCGGGCCGGTCGAGGATATCCCGACCGAGGCGATGCGCACGATCTTTCAGGCCAATTTCATCGGTTGGCATGACCTGACCCGCCGGGTGATCCCGGTGATGCGCAAGCAAGGCGCGGGGCGGATTGTGCAATGTTCCTCGGTACTTGGGCTGGTGGCGATGAAATGGCGCGGGGCCTATGTGGCGACCAAGTTTGCCGTCGAGGGCCTGAGCGATGCGATGCGCATGGAGCTGACGGGCACCGGCATTCACGTCTCGATCATTGATCCCGGCCCGATCGACACTGCGTTTCGCGCCAATGCGATCAAGCAATTCGAGAAATGGGTTGATTGGGAAAACTCCGCGCGGGTTGAGGAATATCGTGAAACCCTGCTCGATCAGCTTTACAAAGGCAGCAGCAAGGGCCCGCAATGGCCCGCCTCGGCGGTGACCAAAAAGCTTGTGCATGCCTTGGAGGCAAAGCGCCCCAAGCTGCGCTATTATGTGACGACGCCAACCTATGCGATGGGCGCGCTGCGCCGGGTCCTGCCTGCGCGGGCGCTTGATTGGGTTTTGAGCAAGGGCTAGCCGCTTGTCCGGCTCTTGCGTGCCGGCCGCGCATTGGGGCTGCGTCACGTTTTCGCTTTCGCTTTTTGTTCCGGCGCGCCTACAAATGGCCCCAAGGACCGACTCGGAAAGGACGATCTCATGCTGCAAGACCCGCTTTTCATCCTCGTGGCCGTTGCCTGTATTGCCGTTGCGGTGATTCTGATCCGAGGGATCAGCAGTTTTGGCAAAGAGGGGGTCGAGAACGCCAAGCGGTCGAACAAATTCATGCAATGGCGCCTGATCGCGCAGGCCATTGCCATCGTTCTTATCCTGATATTCGTCTATTTCCGCAGGCAGGGGGGCTAAGCTATGGTCGTATTGAACAAAATCTACACGCGCACCGGTGACGCCGGGGAAACCGCACTTGGCAACGGGTCGCGGGTGGCCAAACATTCGGCCCGCGTGACCGCCTATGGCACCGTCGATGAGGTCAACGCGACCGTCGGCCTTGCCCGGCTCGCCGCCGCGGGCGAGACCGACGAGGCGCTTGCGCGTATTCAGAATGACCTTTTTGATCTTGGTGCCGACCTGTGCCGCCCGGATATGGACAAGGACGGCGATGCCGAATATCCGCCGCTGCGCGTGGCGGCGAGCCAGGTTGACCGGCTTGAGGCCGAAATCGACGCGATGAACAAGCATCTTGAACCGCTGCGCAGTTTCATTCTGCCGGGGGGGGCGGCGCTTGCGGCGCATCTGCATCTTTGTCGCACCGTGTCGCGCCGGGCCGAGCGGTTGACGGTGGAACTTGCAACGATTGAACAGGTCAATGAGGCGGCGGTGAAATACCTTAATCGCCTGAGCGATTGGTTTTTTGTTGCCTCGCGCATGGCGAATGATGGCGGCAAGGACGATGTTTTGTGGGTTCCGGGCGCGAACCGCTGAAAGCGGCCAAGCGCCCACTTGCAACACTCTCGCAAGATTCTTGCGCTCAAAACCGGAAACGCGACGTCGTCAGACGCCAACGTGACGATTTTGCCCTGTTTCACCTGCGCCAGACCCGGTATCAACGCGCAAGATAGCTTTACAGAAGAGTCGTCGGCTCTTCATCAAACCGAGGGAGACCATGCCAATGAAGGTGCTTGTACCTGTCAAACGCGTGATCGATTACAACGTGAAGGTCCGTGTCAAGGCGGACGGCAGCGGTGTCGATCTAGCCAATGTCAAAATGTCGATGAACCCGTTTGACGAGATTGCCGTTGAAGAGGCCATTCGCCTTAAAGAGGCCGGCAAGGCCGACGAGGTGATCGCCGTATCCATCGGCGTCAAGCAGGCTCAGGAAACGCTGCGCACCGCGCTTGCGATGGGCGCGGATCGCGCGATTCTGGTGATTGCCGCCGATGATGTTCACACCGATATCGAGCCTTTGGCGGTCGCCAAGATCCTCAAGGCGGTGATCGACGAAGAACAGCCCGGCGTCGTACTCTGCGGCAAACAGGCGATCGACAACGACATGAACGCCACCGGCCAGATGCTCTCGGCGCTGTTGGGCTGGAGCCAGGCCACCTTTGCCTCCAAGCTTGATATCGACGGTGACAGCGCCGTCGTGACCCGCGAAGTGGATGGCGGTCTTCAGACCATCAAGGTGACGATGCCGACCATCGTGTCGGTCGATCTGCGCCTGAACGAGCCGCGCTATGCGAGCCTTCCCAATATCATGAAGGCTAAGAAAAAGCCGCTGGATGAGAAAACCGCCGCCGATTACGGCGTCGATGTCACCCCGCGTCTTGAAATCACCGGCACGTCAGAGCCTGAATCCCGCGCGGCTGGGATCATCGTAGGTTCGGTAGACGAGCTTGTTGCAAAACTCAAAGAAGCGGGGGCCGTGTAATGTCTGTTCTACTTCTCGCAGAAGTCACCGATGGCGAACTCTCGCTGGATGCCACCGCGAAGGCCGTAACAGCCGCCGAAAAACTGGGGGATGTGACGGCGCTGTGCTGTGGCGCATCTGCCGCGGCCGCCGGTGAAGAGGCCGCGAAAATCGCGGGCGTTTCCAAGGTGTTGGTCGCCGAGGATGCCTCGCTTGGTCACCGTCTGGCAGAACCCACTGCGGCGCTGATTGTCAGCCTTGCCGGTGATTATAGCCATATCGTTGCCCCGGCCACGACCGACGCCAAGAACGTGTTGCCGCGTGTGGCGGCGCTCTTGGATGTGATGGTGATCTCTGACGCTTCCGGCGTTGTGGATGCCGACACATTCGAGAGGCCGATTTACGCCGGCAATGCCATTCAGACCGTGAAATCGCGGGATGGCAAAAAGGTCGTGTCGTTCCGCACCTCGACGTTTGACGCCGCTGGCGAACAGGCCGCCGCCCCGGTCGAGACGATTTCCGCCGCCGCCAATCCCGGCCTGTCGGAATGGGTCGAAGACAAGGTCGCGGCCTCGGATCGCCCCGAACTGACCTCGGCGGGTGTCGTGGTATCGGGCGGGCGCGGTGTTGGCTCAAAGGACGACTTTGCGCTGATCGAAAGCCTCGCGGACAAGCTTGGCGCCGCTGTGGGTGCATCGCGCGCTGCGGTCGATTCGGGCTATGCGCCGAACGATTGGCAGGTTGGCCAGACCGGCAAGGTCGTTGCCCCCAACCTCTATGTTGCGGTCGGTATTTCCGGCGCGATTCAGCACCTTGCGGGCATGAAAGACAGCAAGGTCATCGTCGCCATCAACAAGGACGAAGAAGCGCCGATCTTTCAGGTCGCCGATTTCGGCCTGGTCGCGGACCTGTTCACGGCCGTACCCGAGCTTGTCGAAAAGCTGTAAACCCGGCCTCGCCGGTTGAATTGAAAAGGCCCGCGCAGATAATATGCGCGGGCCTTATTTGTAGTCTCACCTATTTGCTAAGCACCTCAGTCAGCGTCGGCAAGAGCGCCTTTGACGCCTCGGCATGGGCCAGCGGACCGGGCAGATCGGCGGCGACCGCCTCTTCCATCGGGGCAAATCGCATGCCGCGCGTGCCCTGATCGCGCGCGGCGCGGCTTATCACCACCTCAACCACCCGCGCGGCGCGCGCGCCAATGGCATTCAGCATCGAGCGGCTGACAAAGGCCGGGTCATTGGCAATATCGGCCGGGCCATCGCCGCGCCCGGGTTTGTGCCCGGCGAACCACAGTAACACAACGGGCCGCTCAAGCCGCGCCAGAAGCTGTTCCATGCGTTCGACCCAGGTTTCCTGTAGCCCCTCGCGCAACACCGAAAAGCGCTCCGGCGCGATCTGGTTCAGCTGCGCCATCATGTGGCGGGTAAAGTGAAATTCGGTGAAGTCCACCTCGGGGAAAAGCCGTCGCATGCGATCCGTTGCTTGCAAGAACCGGTCATTGCGGCGCGGATGCACCCGGTAAAACGGATTGGACAGGTTCATCGCACAGGGAAGCTGAAGGATCACCGCCCTGGCGCCCCGCGCGAGATCAACAAGACCGTCATCCATTAAAAACGCATCGACCCCGGCATTGGCCCAGCCGAAGTTGACGCAGGTCACGCCCAATTGCCGTTCAAGCAGATCGGGATAAGGCCGCTCAATGAATTTGCCGTAGGTTTCCGTGCCGCCAAGACAGGCCACATAATCCTTGTTCAAGACCCGTTGCGGCCCACGAAACAGCAGTTTTGATGTCCCATAGCGCACAGGCATATAGTCGACGGGCTGACGCCCCATCCGTTCAAAGGCCATAACGCCCCCCATGTTTAACTCACCCGTCCCAAGGATTCGCGTAAATCCATTGAGAATTTCCTAAAGCTAAAATTAACCCCTGTTTTTAGTGGTTTCCGGCTCTTGCAGCCTGGCCCTGACGGGGCCTATGCTAGGCGCGAACAACGGCAGGGGCGGGCAGATGGATATTGCGAAAATCGGCGTGGTCGGCGCGGGGCAGATGGGCAACGGGATCGCCCATGTGATGGCGCTTGCGGGCTATGATGTCCTGCTCAACGATATCAGCGGCGAGGCGTTGCAAAATGCCGTTGCGCTGATCCGCAAGAACCTTGACCGTCAGGTCAGTCGCGAGAAAATAAGCCAGGACGAGATGGATGCGGCGATGGCGCGGATCGCCACCACCCAGACACTGACTGATCTTGGGGCAACCGATCTGGTGATCGAGGCCGCGACCGAACGCGAGCCGGTCAAACAGGCGATTTTCGATGAGTTGCTGCCGCATCTTCAGCCCCATACCATCCTGACCTCGAACACCTCGTCGATCTCGATCACCCGGCTGGCAAGCCGCACCGACCGACCGGAAAAATTCATGGGGTTTCATTTCATGAACCCGGTCCCGGTGATGCAGCTGGTCGAGCTTATTCGCGGCATCGCCACCGACCGTGAAACCTACGATTCTTGCCTTGCCGTGGTTGAAAAGCTTGGCAAGACCGCCGCCTCTGCCGAGGATTTCCCGGCCTTTATCGTCAATCGCATCCTGATGCCGATGATCAACGAGGCGGTCTATACGCTCTATGAAGGGGTCGGAAACGTCAAATCAATCGACGAGTCGCTCAAGCTTGGCGCCAACCATCCGATGGGCCCCTTGGAGCTGGCCGATTTCATCGGTCTGGATACCTGCCTCGCGATCATGAACGTGCTGCATGACGGGCTGGCCGATACCAAATACCGGCCCTGTCCCTTGCTCACCAAATATGTCGAGGCCGGCTGGCTCGGACGCAAGACCGGGCGCGGGTTCTATGACTATCGCGGCGAAACACCAGTGCCCACGCGCTAGCGCAACCGCTGGCTTTCATCTTTCCATAAATACTCCCGCGCGGAGCGCACCTAAACCGGCTCTGCCTCAAGCCAGACACCGCCTTCGGGGCGCAGCGTCAGGATCATCACTGGGTTCGGGTCGCGCCCGGCCACCGGGGTAAAGCGAAAGCGTGACAAGAGCGTCGCCAGAATGATGACGGCCTCTTGCAGGGCAAAGCTTGCCCCGATGCAAATCCGCGGCCCGTCGCCAAATGGCAGGTATGCATAGCGCGGCACCGCCTTGCGATCAACGAAACGATCCGGGCGAAATCTGTCGGGATCGTCCCAGAGCAGGTGATTGCGGTGCAGCGCATAGATCGGGATGATCACCGTGTCGCCGGGCCGGATGTCGCGGCCGCAAAGGGTATCGGCGATCTGTGCGGTGCGCGATATGATCCCCGCCGGTGGATAGAGCCGCAGGGCTTCGTCGATGATCTGGCGGATATAGGGCAGCCTGGCCACATCCTCGTCGGTGGCGGCGCGGCCCTCCAGCACGCTTTGCGCCTCGGCGCGGGCGCGGTCCTGAACGCCCTGATCATAGGCACAAAGATAGAGCGACCATGACAAGGCCAACGCGGTGGTTTCGTGGCCTGCGACGATAAAAGTCAAGAGGTTGTCACGCAGTTCGGCCGTGTTCATCTTGCGGTGGGTCTCGGGGTCTTCGCCCTCGATCAGCAGATCAAGCAGATCGGGCACGCCCTCTGGCCCACGCGCCCGACGCGCCTCGACGGCCTCGTCGGCGACGCGTTTCATTGCCGAAACACTGCCCCCCGACATGATCCGCGCCGGGCGCGGCACCCAGTCGGGCAGGCCCAGAATATCAAACAAGGAAATCTTGCCGGCATCCGAGATATAGGCGTCAATGCCGCGATGCACCACATCGGCGTCAAAGGTGCCGTCATCGGAAAAGGTGACATCGGCGATGATGTCAAAGGTGGTGCGCACCATATCGGCGGCCATATCCACCGCTTGGGGACCGGCCTCGGCGATGCGCGCACAGGATCGTTCGGCGGCGGCGGTCATGATCGGGGCAAGAGCCATCATGTTGCGATGCGAAAACACCGGCGCCGCCGTACGTCTCTGCCAACGCCAATGCGCGCCCTCGGCGATGAAAAGTGATTCGCCGATTGCCGGGCGCAGCAGGTTTTTGGTGACCAGAGACTTGGGGTAATCGTCGAGGTTTTCCAGAAGCATCCGGCGGATTGCATCCGGGTCCATCACCATGTGCCACCGTTTTCCGGTGCGCCCCGAGACCATCGGCTGGCGGGTGGCGATGTCGGGGATGATCGACAACACATTGGCCCGCGCCGCCTTCAGACTTGCGAAGATATTCATCGGTTCGGTGACAAGCGGCACTTTCACGGGATACGTGCGGGCCGGGCTGGCGGCGGCGGGGGGCGGGGCTGCGGGTTGCATCGGGCACCTCTCTGCTGGTCCCAATGATATAGGGGCGGTGCCGCATTTGGGCAAATGATTGCGAAGACCGGGCTGCTGCTGTATCGGTCGGCAACTCCATTTCCAAGGGAATATCCAATGACGCGCCTGTTCGCCCTTCTCGGGCTGGTTTTGATCACCGCCTGCACCAATCCCAATGACCTTGACGAGACACCGGCCTATCTGGGCAACTTCAGTCTTGGGCATAACGTGGTGGTTGCGCCAAACCTGACCAAGGGGCCGGCCTCGCGCGCGGCCAGCAAGGAGGAATGGATTGCGGCAATGACCAAGGCGATGACGGACCGCTTCAGTCGCTATGATGGCTCCAAACTTTATCATCTCGGGGTGAGCGTCGAAGGTTATGTTCTGGCAATTCCGGGCGTGCCTCTTGTGGCCTCACCCAAATCGGCGCTGATTCTCAACGTCACCGTCTGGGACGATGCGGCGGGCAAAAAGCTCAATGAAAATCCGCATACCGTTACCGTGCTCGAAAGCATCTCTGGTCCTGTCTTGCTTGGGTCCGGGCTGACCCAGAGCAAGGAAAAACAAATGCTGAACCTGAGCCGTAACGCGGCCAAGCAGATTCAGAACTGGCTTCAGAACCAGAATAACGATCTCGGGTGGTTCGAGGACGACGGCAAACCTGCCAAGTCCAAGGCCCGCCCCAAGGTTGCGCCCACCTCCGACACCGCCGCGACTGCGGCGGATGAGGCGGATGAGGGGTCTACTGCGGCCAGGACGGCCAGCGCCGTAGCCGCGGCCGAGGTCATCGAAGAGCCCGCCGTTGCACCGGCCGCCGCCGAGTGACGCCAAGGCGGCGCTCTATGGCCATCAGGTTGTCGGGGCAAAGGGCGCCATTCGATCTGCGCGCCCGAAAACCGCAGGAACGGCTTGATTTTCCCCGCGTAACCCAATAAACGGCGCGCGGAGTAGATAATCGGGCCGATGGGCCCCCCAACCGACAAGGCGCCCTGCACCATGGCTAAGGCAAAGTTTGACCGCTCAAAACCGCACGTAAACATCGGCACCATTGGTCACGTTGACCACGGCAAGACGACGTTGACGGCGGCGATCACCAAGTATTTCGGCGATTTCCGCGCCTATGACCAGATCGACGGCGCGCCCGAAGAAAAGGCCCGCGGGATCACCATTTCGACGGCGCACGTCGAATATGAGACCGAGAACCGTCACTATGCGCACGTCGATTGCCCCGGCCACGCCGACTATGTGAAGAACATGATCACCGGTGCGGCGCAGATGGACGGCGCGATTCTGGTTGTGAACGCGGCCGATGGCCCGATGCCCCAGACCCGCGAGCACATCCTGCTGGGTCGCCAGGTCGGCATCCCCTACATGGTCGTCTACATGAACAAGGTCGACCAGGTCGATGACGAGGAACTTCTGGAACTGGTGGAAATGGAAATCCGCGAGCTTCTGTCGTCGTATGATTACCCCGGCGACGACATTCCGGTCATCAAGGGCTCGGCCCTGGCCGCGATGGAAGGCCGTGACGAAGCGATCGGCGAAAATTCGATCCGCGAACTGATGGCGGCC
>NZ_FOVP01000017.1 GCF_900115165.1 Roseovarius lutimaris
TTGCCCGGCGTCACGCCGCCGACCATTTTCGTGCCATAGGCGATTGCCTGTTCAGAGTGGAATGTGCCCTGCGAGCCGGTGAGGCCCTGACAGATCACGCGGGTGTTTTCGTCTACGAGGACTGCCATCTTGGCGTTCTCCTTACTGAATTCGTGGGGAAGGTGGGTTGGCACCCACCCTACGATTAGCCCTTGACCGCCTTGACGATCTTCTGGGCACCATCCTTGAGGTCGTCGGCGGCGATCACGTCAAGCCCGGAGGTGTTGATGATTTCCTTGCCCTTCTCGACGTTGGTGCCTTCCAGACGGACCACGAGGGGCACCTTGAGGCCGACCTCTTTGACGGCGGCAACAACGCCCTCGGCGATCACGTCACAGCGCATGATGCCGCCGAAGATATTGACGAGAATGCCTTTGACCTGCGGGTCAGAGGTGATGATCTTGAACGCTTCGGTGACCTTTTCCTTGGTCGCGCCGCCGCCGACATCGAGGAAGTTGGCAGGCTCGGCGCCGTAAAGCTTGATGATGTCCATGGTCGCCATCGCCAGACCGGCGCCGTTGACCATGCAGCCGATTTCGCCATCCAGCGCGATATAGTTGAGGTCGTATTTGGAGGCCTCAAGCTCCTTGGGGTCTTCTTCGGTGGTGTCGCGCAGCTCGGCGATATCCGAGTGGCGATAGATCGCGTTGCCGTCAAAGCTTACCTTGGCATCAAGCACCTTGAGATCGCCCTTGTCGGTCACGATCAGCGGGTTGATTTCCAGCATCTCCATGTCTTTTTCGATAAAGGCCTTGTAAAGCGTGCCCATCAGGGCGACGCATTGCTTGACCTGCGTGCCGCTCAGGCCAAGGTTGAAGGCGATGCGACGGCCGTGAAACGCCTGATAGCCGGTGGCGGGATCGACGCTGAAGCTGAGGATCTTTTCGGGGGTCGCCTCGGCGACATCCTCGATGTCCATGCCGCCCTCGGTCGAACAGACAAACGACACCCGGCTGGTCTGGCGATCGACCAGAAGCGCGAGGTACATTTCGGTCTCGATCCCCGAGCCGTCCTCGATATATATCCGGTTGACCTGCTTGCCGACCGCGCCGGTCTGCTTGGTCACCAGCGTGCGGCCCAGCATGCGCTTGGCTTCTTCGGCGGCTTCCTCGACGGATTTGGCAAGGCGTACACCGCCTGCTTCGCCGGCGCCGGCCTCCTTGAATTTCCCCTTGCCGCGGCCCCCTGCGTGGATCTGGGCTTTGACAACCCAAAGCGGGCCGTCAAGGGCGCTGGCGGCAGTCTTGGCTTCTTCGGCGCGCAGAACCACGCGCCCATCCGACACCGGGGCGCCGTAAGAGCGAAGCAATGCTTTCGCCTGATACTCATGGATGTTCATCTTTATCCTCCCTGAAAGTTTGCGACGCTGCATGCGCTTTTGCAAATCTTGGACGCTGAAAGTGGTTCTGGTTATTTGATGAGGGGGAGAAGCGTTTTGAACGCTGGCGTTCCGGCTTTGCCGAGCCACTCGAAGACAACCATCTCGGTTGTGACGATGCCTGCCCCGCTGGCGCTGAGCCTTGCGATACAGGCTTGCTCGCTTTCGAGGGTACGCGACGCGGTCGCATCGGACACGACAAACACCTCATACTTCTGTTCAATCATGCTGGCGGCGGTCTGAACCACGCAAATATGCGCCTCCATCCCGGCCAGGATGACCTGTTTCCGGCCAAGCCTGGCAAGCGTTTCGGAAAATCTGTCATCCTCCATGCAGGAAAAATGCATTTTTTCGAGAACAATCGTCCCCGGCGTTCCGGCGAGTTCGGGAACGGTGTGTCCGAGGCCGGCGGGATACTGTTCTGTCATGATCACAGGTATGCCAAGCTCATGTGCGCTGGACAAAAGAGTGCGTGAATTGCGGATCGTTCGCGCGGGTGCCTGCATGGCGGGGACCAGACGCTCCTGCATGTCAATGATCACAAGCACGGATTCCTCAGCCCGAATGAGCATATTGCCGACTCCTCTTTTGTGGTTCGGTGCAGGATTCAATCTGTGGTATGCCAAATACCATAGGATTTGACCATCATCAAGCCGGTTGTTCCGGCGCCGGGCAGCAGCACGAATCGTGACGTCTCAATCTGGTTTCGGGGCGGCGATTCATACGCTGCGTTGCAGAAGTGCCTTGCCGTTTCCAGCAAATACCCATCTGTCAAAATCGAAAATTGAAACGGATATAATGCATGTAAATCAATATTCTAGAGCCCTGCAAAAGCAATGGAACCCTTTTGCCAGGATGCACCGCAGAAGGCGTAAAGAGTCAATATTTTCAGCGGTGTTCCCGATACTTGCCTCAGGCTATTATGCAGCTGCGGCGAAAATTGTCTTTAATGTGAATTGCCTGAAAACTTTGTCTGGTCTATGGTATACCACAAGTCAGTAGGGTTTGCGCCGCTTTTGGGCAAACTGGAGAAAACCATGAAACTTCGACCGATTGTGACGAATTTCACGCTGAAGGACCACGTGTACGAAAGGTTGCGTGAAGCAATCACCGCGGTGGATATCTACAGTGCTGACGCCGATCTCAGGCTGGATGAGCGAACGCTGGCGGATCAGCTCAAGGTGTCCAGAACGCCCCTGCGCGACGCCATCGCCAGGCTTGAGGCCGAGGGCCTGGTTTCCGTCGTTCCGCGCAAGGGGGTGTTCCTGCTGCGCAAGAGCCTGGATGAAATTCTGGAGATGATCGTCGCCTGGGCGGCGCTGGAAAGCATGGCCGCGCGGATGGCGACGGTGCATGCTTCGGATGCCGAGATCGCGTCGCTCCGCAAAATCGCGTCCAAGCACAATGACAAGTTATCCCTGACCCGGATTTCGGAATATTCCGACGACAATATCAAGTTTCACCTGCGCATTCTCGAGGTCTCGCACTGTTCGCTTCTGAAGACGATGGCCGAGGCGCTGTTTCTGCACATGCGTGCGGTGCGGTTGCGGGCAATGGGCGAGGCCGACCGGATCAATCGTTCGGTCGTCGATCATGCTGAAATCATCGAGGCACTGGAGGCGCGCGATGCGGATGATGCCGCAGAGAAGGTAAGAGAACACACGATGCGGCTACATGAACACGTTCGCAAGACATGGACGCGGCTTGAGCTCGCTCAAAAGACAAATGTGGAGACGGCCTTAGGCGCATAAGACGCTGGCCGAATTTGGAGGAAAGAAATGGCTGTAGCCAGCGTAACATCGGGATCAACGGATCAAGAAACGGTTGCTATCGAAACTTTGACGGATGGGTTCCACCTTTTGATTGATGCGTTAAAGTTGAATGGGATCAACACGATCTATAACGTGCCGGGTATCCCGATCACCGATCTTGGTCGCTACGCGCAGGGGGAAGGAATTCGCGTTCTTTCATTCCGCCATGAGCAACACGCAGGCTATGCCGCAGGGGCCGCCGGTTTCCTGACCAAGAAGCCCGGTGTCTGCATGACGGTCTCTGCTCCCGGATTTCTCAACGGTCTTACGGCATTGGCCAATGCGACAACCAATTGCTGGCCGATGATCCTGATTTCCGGGTCGTCCGAGCGCGAGGTCGTCGACCTGATGCAGGGCGACTATGAAGAGATGGATCAACTGGCCATCGCCAAGCCGCTTTGCAAGGCGGCTTACCGTATTCTTCACGCAGAGGACATCGGTATTGGTGTCGCCCGTGCGATCCGTGCCGCGGTCACCGGGCGTCCGGGTGGGGTTTATCTTGATATTCCCGGCTCTTTGCTGGGACAGGCGATGGACGCCATCGAGGGTCGGAAATCGCTGGTGAAAGTCATTGATCCGGCCCCGGCGCAATTGCCCGCACCCGACGCGGTTGCCCGCGCGATTGATGTTCTCAAGGGGGCCAAAAAGCCGCTGATCATTCTCGGCAAGGGCGCGGCCTATGCGCAGGCCGATGATGTGGTGCGCGAGTTGGTCGAGAAATCCGGCATTCCCTATCTGCCGATGTCGATGGCCAAGGGCCTGTTGCCTGACAACCACCCGCAATCTTCTTCTGCCGCACGCTCTTTGGTGCTCAAGGACTCCGACGTCGTTGTGATGGTCGGCGCGCGGCTGAACTGGTTGCTGAGCCACGGCAAAGGCAAGCAATGGGGCGAGCCGTATTCCAAGAAATTCGTGCAAATCGACATCGAACCCAAGGAAATGGACAGCAACGTAGAAATCGCGGCGCCTTTGGTTGGTGATATCCAATCCTGCGCCCAGGCGTTGATCGACGCGATGGGGCCGGACTGGAAAAAGCCGCCAACCGGGTGGACAGATGCGGTGCGCTCCAAAGTTGAAGGCAACATCGAGAAAATGGCATCGCGCCTTCAGGGCAATGCCACCCCGATGAACTATCATTCGGCGCTTGGCGTGGTGAAAAAGGTGTTTGAGGACCGCCCAGACACTATTCTGGTCAATGAAGGGGCAAACACGCTCGATTTTGCCCGCTCGATCGTAGACATGAGCAAACCGCGCAAGCGTCTGGATGTTGGCACCTGGGGGGTGATGGGGATCGGCATGGGCTCTGCCATTGCCGCCGCTGTCGAAACGGATTGCCCGGTCGTGGCCGTCGAGGGCGACAGTGCCTTCGGGTTCTGCGGAATGGAGATTGAAACCATCTGTCGCTACAACCTTCCGATTTGCGTCGTGATCTTCAACAACAACGGTATTTATCGTGGCGACGATCAGAACCGGTCGGGTAGCGCAGATCCGGCAACGACGGCTTTCGTCAAGGATTCTCGCTATGAGAAAATGATGGAGGCCTTTGGCGGTGTGGGCGTGTACGCCACATCTCCGGACGATCTCAAGCGCGCGATCTTCGAGGCCATCGACAGCCGCAAACCAACGCTGATCAACGCGATTATTGACGAGGCCGCAGGCAAGGAAAGCGGCAATATCGGTAGCCTCAATCCGCAATCCGTCGTGGCACAGGCACGCGCTGCGGCGGCAAACACGTAAATCCAATCCGTTTGAAATATCCATCCAAGTAAGCAGGGAATAAAAATGAAAGCTCTGGAAGGCGTCAAGATTCTTGATTTCACACATGTGCAATCTGGACCAACATGTACACAACTTCTGGCCTGGTTCGGGGCCGATGTGATCAAGGTCGAACGTCCGGGCGTCGGTGACGCCACCCGCAAACAGCTGGTCGATGTGCCCGGGGCGGACTCGCTCTATTTCACGATGCTCAATCACAACAAACGCTCGATTGAGCTGAACTCGAAAAACGAGACCGGCAAGGAAGTTCTGACGCGGCTCGTGCAGGAATGCGATGTGCTGGTCGAGAATTTTGCCCCCGGCGCGCTTGATCGCATGGGGTTCTCCTGGGAGCGTATTCAGGAAATCAACCCGCGCATCATCATGGCGTCGATCAAAGGGTTTGGGCCGGGACAATATGAAGACTGCAAAGTCTATGAAAACGTGGCCCAATGTGCCGGTGGGGCGGCGTCGACGACGGGCTTTCTGGATGGGCCTCCGGTCGTGACCGGTGCCCAGATCGGCGATAGTGGTACGGGGCTGCACCTTGCCCTTGGGATCGTGACGGCCCTGTTTCAGCGTGAAAAAACCGGCCGTGGTCAAAAGGTTCTGGCACCGATGCAGGACGGGGTTATCAACCTCTGCCGCGTGAAACTGCGCGATCAGCAGCGTCTGGAAAAAGGCCCGCTGACGGAATATTCGCAATATGGGGCCGGTATTCCGTTCGGCGATGCGACCCCTCGCGCGGGCAACGATTCAGGTGGCGGGCAACCGGGCCGTATCTTGAAATGCAAGGGCTGGGAAACCGATCCGAATGCCTACACCTACTTTATCACTCAGGCGGCTGTTTGGGAGAAGGTCTGTGATGTCATCGGCGAACCCGACTGGAAGACCAAGGAAGGCTATGCCACCCCGCCCGAGCGTCTGAGCAAACTGGACGAGATTTTCGCGCGGGTCGAAGCCTGGACAATGACCAAGACCAAATACGAGGTCATGGAGATCTGCAACCCGCTCGACATTCCCGTTGGTCCGATCCTGTCGACCAAGGAAATCATGGAAGACGACGGATTGCGCGCGACCGGGACAATCGTCGATGTCGATCACCCCGAGCGCGGCCAATACACAACGGTCGGCTGTCCGGTCAAGTTGTCTGACAGCCCGGTCGATGTGACCCGCTCGCCGCTTTTGGGAGAACATACAACCGAAATCCTTCAGCAGGTTCTTGGATACAACGGAGAAGATCTGGCTCGGGTCATCGACTCTGGGGCAGTTGGCAAGGTCAGCAAATAGGCCTTGGCATAGGAAGAAATTGACCGTGACACCCTGAAAAAAAGGGCAGCACGTCAATGGGAGGAAAGAATGAGACTTATAGTAATGGGGCAGCAAGCCTTTGGTAAGGATGTGCTTGCCAAGCTTCTGGACGCCGGAACCGACGAAGTCGTTGCCGTGTATTGCGAGCCCGACAAAGAGGGCAAGCCGGTTGATCCGGTCAAGGAATTTGCGCTTGAAAAAGGCATTCCTGTCCATCAACCTGCGAACTTTGACGATCAGGCGGCGCTTGATACATTGGCCGGTCACAAGGCCGACCTGATGATCATGGCGTTTGTTAATGTGTTCGTCCCGGAGGCGGCACGCGACACGCCAACCCATGGGTCAATCTGTTTCCATCCCTCGCTTTTGCCGCTGCATCGTGGTCCCTCGGCTGTGAACTGGCCGATCATCATGGGGGCCACCAAGTCGGGGTATTCTTGGTTCTATCCATCGGATGGATTGGATGAGGGGGACAGCCTCTTGCAATGGGAATGCCCGATTGATCCCGACGACACGGTGATTCAGCTCTACTTCAACAAGATCTACCCGCATGCCGTCGATAGCGTGCTGACCGTTTGCGACCTCTTTCGCAATGGCAATCCCCCGCGGATTGTGCCCGATGAAAGCCAGGCCACCTATGAACGCCGGTGCAACAAAACCCATGCACGGGTGAATTGGCACGCCCCGGTCAAGCAGGTCTATAACCTGATCCGCGGCACCAACCCGGCGCCGGGTGCATGGACCACGGTCAACGGTGCCGAGCTTGGCATATTCGACAGCGCGCTCGTCCCCGGCGACGGAATTTCAGGCCGCGTTCGCGAGATCAGCGATGACGGCATCTCCGTTCAATGTGTGGGGGGGCGCATCCTTGTGAAGCGGGTCCGCCCGGCGGGAGCGGCAAAACAGCCTGCCTCTGAATGGGCCGCCTCGGTCGGGCTCAAACCCGGCGACACGTTTGGCACGTAACACCTGCCTGAACAATTCCCGAGAAGTATAGGAAAGCAAAATGTCAGACATCGAAATAGCACGCGCAGCCAACAAGAAACCGATTCAGGAAGTCGGGGCCAAGCTCGACATTCCAAATGAGCATTTGCTGCCTTTTGGTCACGACAAGGCCAAGGTCTCGGAGGAGTTTATCCGCTCGCTTTCAGAGAAGAAGAACGGGCATCTGGTTCTGGTCACGGCGATCAATCCCACGCCTGCCGGCGAAGGCAAGACAACCACGACCGTGGGCTTGGGCGACGGGCTTAACGCGATCGGCAAAAAGGCAGCGATCTGCATTCGCGAGGCATCATTGGGCCCGTGCTTTGGCATGAAAGGCGGCGCTGCGGGCGGCGGATATGCGCAGGTCGTTCCGATGGAGGAAATGAACCTTCACTTTACCGGTGACTTCCACGCGATCACCAGCGCGCACAATCTTCTGGCGGCCATGCTCGACAATCACATTTACTGGGGCAATGAGCTTGATATCGACATCCGCCGCGTTGTCTATCGCCGCGTCATGGACATGAACGACCGGGCGTTGCGCCAGATCGTCTGTAACCTTGGTGGTGTGGCCAATGGCTTTCCGCGCGAAGCAGGGTTTGACATCACCGTCGCCTCAGAGGTCATGGCGATCCTGTGTCTGGCCACTGATCTGGCCGATCTGGAAAGACGGCTTGGCGATATCATCGTGGCCTATCGCCGTGATCGCACGCCGGTTTACGCCCGCGATATCAAGGCCGACGGCGCCATGACCGTTCTGCTGCAACAAGCGATGCAGCCGAACCTGGTGCAGACGCTGGAAAACAATCCGGCCTTTGTGCATGGCGGCCCGTTTGCCAATATCGCGCATGGCTGTAACTCGGTCGTTGCAACCACGACTGCGCTGAAACTGGCGGATTATGTCGTGACAGAGGCCGGATTTGGCGCCGACCTCGGTGCCGAGAAGTTCATGAACATCAAATGCCGCAAGGCGGGGCTGAAACCCGAGGCGGTTGTCATCGTGGCCACAGTGCGGGCGATGAAGATGAACGGCGGTGTCGATAAGGCCGACCTGGGCGAAGAAAACGTCAGCGCCGTCGAAAAAGGCTGTCCGAACCTCGGCCGTCATATCGAGAACCTCAAGCAATTCGGCGTTCCGTCGGTGGTGGCGATCAACCACTTTGTCACCGATACCGACGCCGAGGTTCAGGCGGTGAAGGATTTTGTCGCAAGCCAGGGCGCGGAGGCCATCCTGTGCAAGCATTGGGCCGATGGTTCCAAGGGCACTACGGAACTGGCGAATAAAGTGGTTGAGATCGTCGAAGGCGGTACGGCGAATTATACACCGCTTTACCCCGACGAAATGCCGCTGTTTGAAAAGATGGAGACCATCGCCAAACGCATCTATCGCGCGGATGAGGTGCTGGCAGATTCAAAGATCCGCAAGCAGCTAAGGGATTGGGAAGACCAGGGGTACGGGCATCTGCCGGTCTGCATGGCCAAGACGCAGTATTCCTTTACCACTGACCCAAACCGGCGGGGCGCGCCCACCGGCCACAGCCTGCCGATACGCGAGGTGCGTCTGTCTGCCGGAGCCGGATTCGTGGTTGCCGTCTGCGGCGAGATCATGACCATGCCGGGCTTGCCACGGGTGCCCTCGGCCGAGGCCATCTGCATCAACGATGATGGCCTGATCGACGGGTTGTTTTGATCATGAGCGGCAGCACACTTCATACCATCATGGTGCCGGTTCGCGGCGACGGCAAAGGGCCAATACTATTTGCCCATGCCGCTGCACTGGCCAAGCGTTTCGGCGCCCATGTCAAGGTTGTTCACTGCCATCCCAAGACCGAAGACATGATGCCCTACGGTGTCGTTATTCCATCTTTCCTGCGCAAACAGATTGAGGAAGCGACCAAACAGAGCGCCGGCACGACCGAGGATATCGTGTACGAAAAATTTACCGCTGACGCCGCCAAACATGGCGTCAGCGAACAAGAGCCAGAGCTGAACAAGGCGACGACCAAGTTCTACGAATACGAGGGCAAGCAGGTTGATGCCGTGCGCCATTATGGTCGGTTGTCCGACCTGATTTGCGTGGCCAAGCCGAGCAAGGAGCAGGATCTTGGGTTCAACACGCTGAAATCCGCCCTGTTTTCCTCGGCGCGTCCGGTTTTGGTCTGTCCTGATACCGATGAGGTTGCCGCCGACCTCGGGCGCCATGTTGCGATTGCGTGGAACGGGTCGCTCGAAGCATCCCGCGCGGTCAGGATGGCAATGCCCTTGATCGAACACGCCGGGGCGGTCACGATCCTGACTGGCGGCAAATCCGATCACGCAGCAACGGCCGACGATTTAAAGGACTATCTCGCTCAGCGCGGTGTCACCTCGAAAATCGAAGCATTCTCAGGCCAGGGAAATGTCGGGCGGCTGCTGCTTAAGAAATGTGATGAAGTTGGCGCCGACCTGATGGTTATGGGGGCCTATAACGACAGCTACGAGCGCGAGTCACTGCTTGGCGGCAACTCGGCGACGATTGTTGCCGAGGCCGCGATCCCGGTGGTGATGGTCCACTGAATTTACGTGCGAACAAGGAAAAACAACAAGGAGGATACTCTCGACGCAACACCCCGGAGGAGCAAACCAAACCGAAGGTCACGCTTTCTCAAGAAACGGAATGGCCGTGTAACGGCTGAAATCGGTACTTCTAGGGAGGAAGAAAATGAAAATCTTGAAAACTTTGACAACCAGTGTCGCTGCATTGGCCCTTACAGCCCCGGCAGCCTTTGCTGAATGGCAGCCGCGCAAGCCTGTTGAGCTCATCATCATGGCCGGGACCGGCGGTGGTGCCGATCAGATCGCGCGTCTGCTTCAAGGTCTCATCCAAAAGAAAGACATGAGCCCACGGCCGTTTATTCCAATCAACAAGCCGGGCGGTTCAGGTGCCGAAGCCCTGTCCTATATGAAGGGCAAGGAAGGCGACAATCACACGCTTCTGGTTGCGCTGAACAGCTTTTACACCACGCCGATCATTCAGGAAGAGCTGGCGATTGACGTCACCACATTCGCGCCAATCGGCCGTATGGCGATGGACACGTTCCTGCTGTGGGTCAACAGCGAGCGCGAGGACATCACGGATCTCGACAGCTATGTTGCCACCGTCAAGGACGCCGACGGCGCATGGAAGGTTGGCGGCACCGGGTCCGGCCAGGAGGATTCGATCCTGACGGCGATGATGGAAAAGGAACTGGGGTACGACGTAATCTACATTCCGTTCCCGGGTGGCGGCACCGTGGCCAAGAACCTTGTTGGCAATCAGATCGACTCGACCGTCAACAACCCGTCCGAGCAGATGGAATTCTGGCGGGCTGGCAATACCAAGCCGCTGGTTCAGTTCAATGGCACACGTTCAGCGCCCTTTGAGGACGTGCCGACCGCCAAGGAAATGGGCGTTGATATCGAGTACTACATGCAGCGCTCGATCAGCGGCCCGGCCGGAATGGATCCCGAAGCGGTGGCCTGGTATCAAAACCTGTTCGAAGAACTGTTCAACTCGCAAGAGTGGCAGGACTATTGCAAGTCGGACGGTCTTACATGCGACGAATGGATCTCGGGTGATTCACTGGCAGCGTTCCATGAGGCGCAGCTCAAGCGGCACGTCGAATTGATCGAAGCCGTTGGTGCCGACAGCATCACGTCCAAGTAATCGAGCGCACCTACCCCGAGCGCGAGCGATCCTGCTCGGGGTAACACCTTAGTCTAACCAGTCGGCCAAATCGCTTGCACTCGTTGCAGGGCGTGCCGCGCTTCGGCCTGGCGATCAACAAAGCAAAGCTGCCTGGATGTGGAGGATACTGAATGTCTGTTCGTACAGCTGAATTGATGATGGGAGTGTGCACGCTGCTTATCTCTCTTGGTCTGATGTGGAGCGTGACCAGCAACGACCTCACTGTTGGCTGGATCGAAGGACGAGGCCCAGGCGCGGGGATGTGGCCCTTCTGGTTGTCTGTGGGAATGGCTCTGGCGTCGATCTGGACCCTTGTCCGCTGGATGAGAGGTGTCACCGCAGAGTCCCGCAACACCGAGCCCTACATCGACCCCGAAACCGTTTTCATGGTCGGAATTACGGTCGCCGCAATCTTCCTTCTTCTGGTTATGACCAGTGTCATCGGCCTCTACTTCTCGATGATGCTGTTCCTTTTGTTTTACATAAAGGGCATCGGAAAGCATCCCTGGCCGATCACGATAACTGTCGTGATCGCCATGCCTGTCGCGATCTACATGCTCTTCGAAGTGGCGCTTAACAAGTATCTGCCACGTGGGTGGCCGTTTTTTGAGAACATCTTTCTTCATATCGACGATTTCCGATATGCGATCTTCTCGTGAGGCCCCCTGAAACCGTTAGCGACACAATAGGATATCCCCATGGACTCTATACTTAGCTTGCTTGCTGCGGGGCTTTTACAGTCCTTCGAGCCGCTCAACCTTGCCATGATTTTCCTCGGCTGTTTTGCCGGACTGTTCATCGGCGCAATGCCAGGGCTTGGGTCTGTCAACGGCGTGGCAATCCTTCTTCCTGTCACCTTCCTGGTGCCCCCGACAGCCGCCATTATCTTTCTTGCCGCGCTTTATTATGGGGCGATGTACGGGGGCGCTGTCAGTTCGATCACGCTTGGGATCCCCGGGGCCTCAACCGCCGTTGCGACGGTGTTTGATGGTCGCCCGATGGCCCAATCCGGCAGGGCCGACCAGGCACTGATGGCCGCCGCAATTGCGTCCTTCATAGGCGGGACAATCTCGGTGATCCTGTTCACCGGCTTTGCCCCGCCACTGGCCGCCTTCGCGCTAAAATTCGGCCCGCAGGAAGAGTTTGCCCTTATGCTGCTTGCGTTTGCCACCTTCATTGGCCTCGGCGGCGATGACATACCGAAAACGATTTTCTCGATCCTGATCGGTCTGGTGCTGGCCGCCGTCGGCTTTGACATTATCTCGGGTCAGCCGCGTTTGATCTTTTTCGACATGGTCGAATTCCAGCGCGGCATTCCGTTTCTGGTGCTGGCCATCGGGATTTACGGCATCGGCGAGATGATCTGGACGCTTGAGCATACCAAGGGTGCCATCCAGATGCACAAGGTCGATTTCGGCTGGAAGAAGATCAAGCAGAATCTGGGGCGCATCAAGGACTATCTTCCGGTGTCAACCATGGGGTCTTTTCTGGGTTTCTTTGTCGGCACCCTGCCGGCGGCCGGCGCAACGCCTGCCTCGCTGATGTCCTATGGGCTTGCCAAAAGCTTTTCCAAGGATGGCGACAGCTTTGGCAAGGGCAACGTCGCCGGTGTGGCCGCGCCAGAGGCTGCCAATAACGCGGCATCCACCGGGTCCATGCTGCCGATGCTGACGCTTGGCATTCCCGGCTCGCCGACCACGGCAATCCTGCTCGGTGGCATGATCATCTGGGGCCTGCGTCCCGGACCGCTGTTGTTTGCGGAAAGCCCGGATTTTGTCTGGGGCCTGATTGGGTCGATGTATGTCGCGAACTTTGTCACGGTGGTTCTGAATATCGCGCTGATCCCGGTGTTCATCCGCGTGCTGGCAATGCCATTCAGCATCCTTGCACCGATCATCTTCATCCTTTGCGTTGTTGGTGTTTTTGCTACCACGGACCGGATGTTTGACACCTGGCTGATGCTGTTGCTCGGGTGTGTCGGTTATCTGATGCGCAAGCTGAATTACCCGGTTGCACCGGCGGTTCTTGCGATTGTGCTTGGCCCGCTGACGGAACGGGCGATGCGCCAGTCGCTGATCGGCAGCCAGGGTGATCCGATGACCTTTCTTGAGCGACCGATTTCCTTGACCTGCATCCTGATCGCGGTTGCCCTGGTCTCTTATCCCTTGGTGGCGAACATGATGAAAAAGCGTAAGGCCACTTCGGCAGCCGGGTAAACGCACGACCGAAATGATCTTGAAAAGGGGCCTTGCAGGGCCCCTTTTCAGCTTTCGTAGCGGGTGTTGCCGCGCCGGTTCTCGTCCATCGACAGCTGAATGAAAAGCGGCTGATGCGCCCGTTGAGAACAGGCCTGCCGCGGGCAGAGGTGGCAATTGATGCCGATCGGCGCATAAAGCTTTGGATCCTCGAAATTGTAACTTGAGGCGTAGCGAAGCCGCCCGGCGTAACGTGTCTCGCAACCAAGCGCCAATGTCAGCCGCCTGTCCTGGGTCTCTTCGCTGAATACCGGCCGGTGCACCGTTCGGCTTAGCGTGAAATAGCGTTCCCCATCCGGGGTTTCGACGAATTGCGGCATCACGACACCGGGCGTGTAAAACGCTGTATGAATGTTCCAGACAGGGCAGGATCCGCCATATTCGGCTAGGTGAAACGAGGTCGAATTAAAGCGCTTGGTCACGTTGCCGGCTTTATCAATGCGCAGGAAAAAGAACGGTACGCCCCGCGATCCTTTGCGTTGCATTGTGGTAAGACGTTGGCATACCTGCTCGAACGAAGCCCCGAAAGTGGCCGCGACGCGGTCGATATCATAGCCGCAGGCCTCAGTTTCGGTCAGGAATGTCTCATAGTGCATCATGAAGGCGGCGGCGAAATAATTCGCCAGTTCGACCCGCAATCGTGCCAGGACCTGCGAGGTACGGATGCCACTGCGTTCGACCAATGTCGCGATGATACCGGGGTATTCGACGGTGCATAAAACATGGGCCAGCTGAAAGACGCGGTTCGAATGGCTCAGCGCCTGCGACAAATGGATGATCCGCTTGTTTTCATCGAAATACCGCAGGGCATTGCCAAGCTTGTCGATCTTGCAGACTTCGACCGAAATACCATGCTTTTGCTTCAACCTGTTGCGCAGGAAGGCAAAGTTTTCTTCGGGGGGCGCGTATTCGCCATTCCAGGCGTTTTCAGCGGCGTTTTCGAGTTCCGGGAAGTGATTCTTGTGGTCACGGAAAAAGTCGTGAATGACCGATTCCGGCGATGCGTTCAGCAATTCGTCCTCGGAATTATCCCCGCCCAGCTTCATGATCTTTTCCAAGGCCACACGATGCGCACCGTGCAGTTGCAGGAAGTGGTCAACCAGGCGCGGCGCATGATCTATTGCGCCGCGTATTTCCTGAATGTCGGGCGTTTCACCGATAAAAATCGGGTCTTGAACGGCATTGCGCAGATCGGCCGCCTTGCGGGCGGTTTCATCTTTGGTCAACTCACGCCAATCCACCGCATAGGCATCGGCAAGCGACATAAGCAGTTTCACAGAAAGGCTTCTCTGGTTGTTTTCAAGCAGGTTTATATAGGATGGGCTGACCCCCAAAGTCCGCGCCATCTCGGCTTGGGTTTGTTTTCGCTCACGCCTGAGTTGACGCAGTCGCGGGCCGATCAGGGTCTTGGTCAAGGGCATGATCCTTACAACATTACAAAAAGTATGGGTGTAAATTTAACAATATACACAAACACGCTGTTTTTGTAGCGGTCCTTCAATTCTGTTGGTATCCTTTTTTTGAATTTGAAAACCACTGACGGATAAAGGGATCTCATGGCATATAAAATCGTCATACTCGGGGCTTCGTATGGCTCGCTTCTTGGAACCAAGCTTTTGATGGCTGGTCAGGATGTGACCCTTGTTTGTCGGCAGGCGACCGCCGATCTGATCAACAGCAAAGGCACAGATGTCCGCATCAAGCTGCGCGGAGAGGATGAGCACCGCTCGTTCCGCTCGGATGATCTGCCCGGACATCTGGATGCAAAAACCCCGGAACAGGTAAACCCGAACGAATACGACATGATCGCCCTAGCCATGTCCGAGCCGCAGTATTGCAACGCGTCGATTGTCGATCTCTTGGGTCGGATTGCGGCAAGCGGAAAGCCCTGCCTGTCGATTATGAACATGCCGCCTTTGCCCTATCTGCGCCGGATCGAAGGGCTGGATACCAAAAGGCTGGAAGCCAGCTTTACCTGCCCGGATGCCTGGAACGGCTTTACTCCGGGCGCCGTCACCCTGTGCAGCCCCGATCCGCAGGCCTATCGCGTGCCCGAAGACGGGGCGAACACCCTGCATGTCGGTCTGCCAACCAACTTCAAGGCCGCCCCGTTCGAGGGGGATGAACACAACAAGATCCTGCGTGACCTGGAGGCCGAAATTGATGCTGTCCGGGTTGATGGTCAGGATGTTCCGGTCAAGCTTCGGGTGTTCGATTCGCTCTTTGTTCCCTTCGCCAAGTGGAGCATGCTGTTGACAGGCAACTATCGCTGTGTGCTGCCCGAGGGGGCCCGGCCGATCAAGGAGGCGGTCCATGGCGATATCGAGTTGTCGCGGCGCATTTATGAGTTGGTAAACGAGATCGTAAGCCGATTGGGCGCCGATCCGAAAGATCGAGTGCCGTTTGAAAAATATGCCAACGCCGCCAATGGTCTTCTAAAGCCGTCCTCTGCTGCGCGTGCCATCGACGGTGGCGCACAGCGCGTGGAACGGGTGGATATGCTGGTGACGCTGATTGCCGAACAGGTTGGCGTGTCTGTCTCGGAATTGAGCGGGATTGTCGAAACGGTCAATGCGCGGCTGAAGGCGAATGCGCTTGAGCATACATGACACCCTCGGGGCAGGGCCGTTTGCGTCCTGCCCTGAACGCTCAGGTGGCTTGGCCCATGTGCCAGGCCCGAAAAGCGACGGCCCTGACGTGATGTCAGGGCGCCAAGGTCAGCCTGAGATCGAGCGGAAGTTGTCGGATTTCTGTGCCACGTAATGCACGATATCGCTCCGCTTTACCCCAAGTGAGGCAAGTTTGCGATCACTCGCATGCGAGAGCATTTCAACTTCGTTGGCAACGCGGTTGGCGGCAATGATCGACTGAAAAAAACCGTCGATTACACGCAACGGGGCGAGAATGGTGCGGGACAGGGTCTCGCCAAAAGACGTAACGGGGCTGATGTTTGTGTTGGCCGACATTTTATTTAACCCTCAGCTTCAAAAATCATACCCAATTTACTCTGCGGTGCAGCACGCCGCAACTCAAATTTCCGCAACGCAGCATTGCATCTCAGGCATGGCTTTCCAACCATACAGGCCAAGAAAAGACGCGCCCGCATTTCAACTTGATGCGGGCGCGTCATGTCATGTCATTCCCCTCGGAAATTGAGGGCGTGTTTGCTTGGGATCAGGAGCTAGGCGTTGGGCAGGATAACGATTTCCACCCGACGGTTCTGGCGCTTGCCTTCTGCGGTCAGGTTGGACGCAACCGGCTGATCTTCGCCCCGACCAAAGGGACGCACGCGCGAGGATGGCACGCCGCCTTGCAGCAGAACATCGGCCACGGCATTGGCGCGGCGCTCAGACAGGCGCTGGTTATAGCCCGCGTCGCCGTCGCTATCGGTGTGGCCAACCACCTGAACGGTGGTGTCGGGATAGTCGTTCAGGCTTTGTGCCACGGTCAGAAGGTCGCCACGCAGGCCGGGGTAGATCGTGGTGCTGTCGACATCGAACAGGATATCCTGCGGCATCGTCAGGATCAGGCGGTCACCGGTGTTGGTGATCTGAACGTCATTGTCCAGCTGCTGGCGCAATTCGGCCGCTTGACGATCAAGGGCGCTGCCCGCGACGGCACCACCTGCGGCCCCAAGAACACCGCCGATAACGGCGCCTTTGAGCTTATCGTCGCTGACCATGGCGCCAAGGCCCGCACCAAGAACGCCACCCAGGGCCGCACCGGTCTTGGTCCTTTGGTTGGGGTCGGTGCCGGTGCCGGTGTTATAGTTGGGATCGGTACAGGCAGTCGCAAGCAAAAGCGATGCGCCAGACAGAAGAAGAAGGGGGTTGCGTGCTCGGATCATTTTGTGGTCGCCTTGTTGTTAAACCTGCCCGACTTGTCGGGATTAAGGCGATGATATGCAATAACACGCCTATGCCCAAGACCTTTGAGGGGGGAAACAGGCGGCATTTCGCGCAAAATTCAACAGTGTCTACCCGTCAACGCGCGCGCTTTCCCAGGCCAGCATCGCGCGCTTGACCGGCAGGCCCCAGTGATAGCCGCCAAGCGCGCCGGATTTGCGAAGTGCCCGGTGACAGGGGATCAGAAAGCTGACCGGGTTGCGCCCCACCGCCGTGCCGACGGCGCGCACTGCGCGGGGGCGTCCGATGGCCTGGGCGATCTCGGAATAGGTGGTGACATGGCCGGTGGGCACCCGAAGCAGCGCCTCCCAGACCTTGATCTGAAACGGCGCGCCGATCATGTGAAGCGCGGTTTCGCCCCTGCCGGCGAAGGCGGCATCCACCCATGGCGCGATCCGCTCTGGCGCGGGTTCAAACCGCGCGTCGGCCCAACGCGCGCTGAGGTCGTCAAAGGCGGCGTCGCGGCCGCATTCCTCGGTAAAGGCAAGCCCGCAAAGGCCCTTGTCGGTGCCCATCGCGAGGGTTTCGCCAAAGGGGCTATCGAAGCAGCCGTGATAGATCGTCAGCCCCTCGCCACCGCGCGCGAATTCGCCGGGGCTCATCGCCTCCCACCGCAGGAAAAGATCGTGCAGGCGGCCAGTACCGGTCAAGCCGGCGGCATCTGCGACCTCAAGCGTGGTAAAGCGCTGCGCCAGAAGGGTCTTGGCATGACCAAGCGTCAGATATTGCTGATAGCGCTTGGGGGAAACGCCGACCCAGGCAGAAAACAGGCGTTGAAAATGCGCCGCACTCATGCCCATTTCACCCGCAAGCCGGTCAAGCGGCAGGGCCTCGCCGCCCTGATCAATCAGGTCGATGGCCCGCCGCATGACGTGAAAATGATAGGCTTGATCGGGCGCATTGGCGTTCATTGGAAATCCTCCGGTTTCAGACAGGATAAACGGCATGGCCATCTCGCGCGACCCGGATATTGCGCATTGAGGGCGCCGCCGATGCACAAAAGTCGGGTCTCGCCCATTGCGCGGGGCGGGGGCATGCGGCAAAAGGCCTGCATGGCAGCGCAACTTGATTATCACAGGATCCGCGAGATCTTTGGCCGGTTTCACGCCGCCGATCCCGAGCCGAAGGGCGAGCTTGACCATGTCAACGCCTATACGCTTTTGGTGGCGGTGGCGCTTTCGGCGCAAGCGACCGATGTGGGCGTGAACCGCGCCACGCAGGCGCTTTTCAAACTCGTCGATACACCGCAAAAGATGCTGGATCTGGGCGAAGAGGCGTTGATCGAGCATATCAAGACCATCGGCCTATATCGCAACAAGGCCAGGAATGTGATGAAGCTGTCGAAGATTCTGGTCGAGGATTACGACGGCGTGGTGCCCAATTCGCGGGCCGCGCTGCAATCGCTTCCGGGGGTGGGGCGCAAGACCGCGAATGTGGTGCTGAACATGTGGTGGCACATGCCCGCACAGGCGGTGGATACGCATATCTTTCGCATCGGCAACCGCACCGGCATTTGCCCGGGGCGCGACGTGAACGCTGTCGAGCGCGCGATCGAAGACAACATCCCCGCCGATTATCAGCTTCATGCGCATCACTGGCTGATCCTGCACGGGCGCTATACCTGCAAGGCGCGCAAGCCGCTTTGTGCCACCTGTATCATTCGTGACCTATGTGACTTCGAGGATAAAAACCTATGACAAAATATCAGGCCGTCGGCGTCGGAAATGCCATCGTCGATGTCATTAGCCAATGCGATGACAAATTTCTGTCGCGGATGGGGATCGACAAGGGCGTTATGCAACTGATCGACGAAGAGCGCGGCGAGTTCCTGTATGCTGCGATGGAAAACCGCAACCAGATGCCGGGTGGATCGGTGGCAAACACGATTGCGGGTTTGGGGGCGCTTGGCCTGTCAACCGCGTTCATCGGGCGGGTGCGCGATGACGAATTGGGCCGGTATTATGCCTCAAGCCTGACCTCGGTTGGCACTACATTCGTGAATGAGCCGGTGCCGGGCGGCGAAGGGCCGACCTCGCGGTCGATGATCTTTGTGTCGCCTGATGGCGAGCGCTCGATGAACACCTACCTTGGGATTTCCACCGATCTTGGCCCCGATGATGTGCCCGACGATGTCGCCGGTCAGGCGCAATTGCTGTTCCTTGAGGGATATCTTTACGACAAGCCGCAAGGCAAAGAGGCGTTTCTTGCGGCGGCGCGGGCCTGTCGTGCGGGCGGTGGCCGGGCGGCGGTTTCGCTGTCCGATCCGTTCTGCGTGGATCGCCACCGCGATGATTTCCGACAGTTGGTGCGCGAGCTCGACATCGTGTTCGGCAATGAGCACGAGTGGAAATCGCTGTATGAGACCGAAGATCTTGGCGCGGCGCTTGAACAGGCGGCGGCGGAAAGCGGGCTTATCGTGTGTACGCGCTCGGGCCATGATGTTGTTGTGGTCGAGGGCGATCAGAGCGTGTCTGTGCCGGTGCAAGAGGTGGTGCCGGTCGATGCCACGGGTGCGGGCGATCAGTTTGCCGCCGGTTTCCTTTACGGGGTGGCCACCGGTCAGACGCTTGCGGTCTCGGGGCGCATGGGGTGCATCGCGGCGGCCGAGGTGATCGGTCATTACGGCGCGCGCCCCGAGGCGGATGTTGCGGCGCTGTTCCGCAAGGCTGGCCTGATCTAGCGCTCGTCCGGCTCTTGCGTGCCGGCCTCGCAAGGGGCGACGCAAATAAAAACGGGCGAGGGATGCACCCCCGCCCGTTTTCTTTGCAAGGCCTCTCGCGTTATTTGTCGCGGAACTGGGCCTGGCGTTTTTCGGTAAAGGCCGCCATGCCTTCTTTCTGATCCTCGCTGGCAAACAGCGAGTGGAACACGCGGCGCTCGAACAGCAGGCCTTCGCGTAGCGTGGTCTCATAGGACCGGTTCACCGACTCTTTGGCCGCCATCACGGAAATCATCGACTTTTCCGCGATCTTCTGCGCGGCACTCATTGCCTCTTCCATCAGCTTTTTGACAGGCACGACGCGGCTTACCAGGCCAGAGCGTTCGGCCTCTTCTGCATCCATGAAGCGGCCGGTCAGGTTCATGTCCATTGCCTTGGATTTTCCAACAAACCGCGTCAGGCGCTGTGTGCCGCCAAGACCGGCGATGACGCCAAGGTTGATCTCGGGCTGGCCGAATTTGGCGGTGTCCGAGCAGATGATGAAATCGCACATCATCGCAAGCTCGCAGCCGCCGCCAAGCGCATAGCCGGATACGGCGGCGATGATCGGCTTGCGGATACGCTGAATCGCATCAATGTCTGCTGTGAACAGGTCTTCGGTGAAGACATCGACAAAGCTTTTCTCGCTCATCATCTTGATATCGGCCCCGGCGGCAAATGCCTTTTCCGAGCCGGTCAACACGACACAACGTACCTTGTCGTTTTGTTGCGCCTCACCAACGGCGGTGGCCAACTCTGACAAGAGTTGCTCGTTCAGCGCATTAAGCGCATCCGGCCGGTTTAGTTTGATGAGGGCTACGTGGTCTTCTATTTCGACGATGATCGTCTCATAGGCCATGAAATCTGCTTTCGCTTGTTTCCGTCAGACCTGATTCATTACCATTGTGAGCCGCCGGTTCAACCTATCTTTGGCATGAAGGGCAATAGAAACTGGAGCGGCCCGACTGAACGATGCGGGCGATATGGCCGGTGCAGCCGATGCCACGACAGGGTTCGCCCTCGCGGTCGTAAACATCGAAATTATGCTGGAAATAGCCTAATTCGCCGTCTGCTTGACGGAAATCCCGCAGGGATGACCCACCCGCCAGAATTGCATCGCCAAGCACCTCGCGGATGATCGGAACAAGGCGCGCGGCACGGGCCGCAGAAATTTGGCCCGCCCGTCTTTTGGGCGATATCCCCGCCCGATAGAGGGTTTCGCAGACGTAGATATTGCCCAGACCCGCGACGATTCGCTGATCCAGAAGGGCGGATTTGATCGGCGTGTTGCGCCCCTTGAGAGCCGTGGCGAGGTAGGTTTCATCAAAGCGATTGCCCAAGGGTTCTGGCCCCAGCTTGGCCAAAAGCGGGTGCGCCTCTGGGCTGGCGGTCTCCATCAGGTCCATCGCGCCGAAACGACGGGGGTCGTTGAAGGTGATGCGCGCCCCGTTTTGCATGTGAAAGACGACATGATCGTGTTTTTCGGGCGCGGGATGGTCGTGGACAAAGCGACCAAGCGGATCACCCGAAATCAGCATTCGACCCGACATGCCAAGGTGGATCAAAAGCGTCTCACCCGAGGCTAGATCGGCGAGGATATATTTTGAGCGCCGCCTGAGCCCAAGCACCTTTTGCCCGGTGAGACGCGCGGCCATATTTGCCGGGAACGGCCAGCGCAGATCGGGGCGGTTGATATCGGCGCGCGCAATCACGGCCCCCTCCATCACCGGGGCAAGGCCGCGGCGCACTGTCTCAACCTCGGGCAATTCGGGCATATCTGACCTAATCCTGCTAAAGGGGCGCATTGTAACCCGGCCCCGTCGCCCTATAAGAAGAGCCATAGCAAGGAACGGCAAGACCCATGAGTGACAAAACCACCCATTTCGGATTTGAGACGGTGCCCGAGGGCGAAAAGGCCGGGCGCGTGCGCGGTGTCTTCGGCAATGTGGCCAGTAAATATGACGTGATGAACGACGCCATGAGCCTTGGCATTCACCGGATCTGGAAAGATGCGATGATGGATTGGCTAGCGCCGCGCGCCGGTCAGCGGCTTTTGGATGTGGCAGGGGGCACCGGCGATATCTCTTTCCGGTTTCTTGATCGCGCCGGAAGCGGGCATGCCACCGTGCTTGACCTGACAGAACAGATGCTGATCGAGGGGCGCAAACGTGCCGAGGCCGATCAGATGGCCGCAAGCCTTGATTGGGTGGTGGGCGATGCGATGGCCCTGCCGTTCGAGGATAACACCTTTGACGTTTACACGATCAGCTTTGGCATCCGCAATGTCACCCGCCCGCAAGAGGCCCTGAACGAGGCATTTCGTGTGCTGCGCCCCGGTGGGCGGCTTATGGTGCTGGAATTCAGCCAGATCCCGAATGACATGATGCAAAAGGTCTATGATCTTTATTCCTTCAACATCATTCCGCGCCTTGGTCAGATGATCGCCAATGATCGTGACAGTTATCAATATCTTGTCGAATCGATCCGCCAATTCCCGGATCAGGAGACCTTTCTTCAGATGGTGCGCGATGCGGGGTTCGGACAAGCTAAGTACCGCAATCTCAGCCTTGGTATTGCCTGTCTGCATTCGGGCTGGAAAATCTAGGAATGCGCGGACCTCACAATATTCTGCGTCTCATTCGCACCGGGGCCACGCTTGAGCGGACCGGCGCCATGGGGCTTATCATGGATGCGTTCGAGGCGCCGCCTCTGGTGCGCGGGACGATGCGTTTTCTGGCCTGGCCGTTTCAATGGCTGGGCTACAAGGGCGATCCTGCAACGCCGCCTGCGCCGCGTGCGCTGACCGCGCTTGGGCCGGCCTATATCAAATTCGGCCAGATCCTGTCGACGCGCCCCGATCTTGTGGGGGACGATCTGGCCCAGCAGTTGCGGGTGCTTCAGGACAAGCTTCCGCCGTTCTCGGTTGAGATTGCCAAGCGCAGCATCGAGCAGGAGCTTGGCAAGCCGGTCGAGGCGTTGTTTGAGGATTTCAGCCCGCCAGTGGCGGCGGCCTCGATTGCGCAGGTCCACCAGGCGCGCCTGCGCGAGGATGGTTCGGCGGTGGCGGTCAAGGTGCTGCGCCCCGGCATCGAACGTGCCTTTCGCCGCGATATCGACGCATTCTATTTCGCGGCCCGGACCATCGAGATCCTGGCCCCCGGTGCGCGTCGTCTGCGCCCGACCGAGGTGATCGCGCATTTTGAGGGCGTGGTCATGGGCGAGCTTGATTTGCGGCTTGAGGCGGCCTCGGCCTCGGAATTTGCGGCCAATACCGGAAACGATGCGGGCTTTCAGCTTCCTGAGGTGCAATGGGAGGTCTCGTCGCGCCGGGTCATGACGATGACCTGGGCCGACGGTCTTCCGCTTGGCGATAACGCGGCGCTCGACGGTGCGGGGCACGACCGTTCGGTGCTTGGTGAACGGGTGCTTCAGCTTTTCCTCAATCACGCGCTGCGTGACGGGTATTTTCACGCCGACATGCATCAGGGCAACCTCAAGGTGGCCGCGAATGGCGATATCGTCGCCTATGATTTCGGGATCATGGGGCATATCGACGAATATACCCGCCGGGTTTATGCCGAGATCCTCTACGGGTTTATCCGCCGTGATTACCGCCGCGTTGCCGAGGTGCATTTCGAGGCCGGGTATGTGCCCGCCGATCGCGATGTCGATGCCTTCGCGCGCGCATTGCGCGCCGTGGGCGAGCCGATTTTCGGCATGGATGCCAGCAAGATTTCGATGGGGAGCCTGCTTAGCTATCTGTTTGAAGTAACGGAACGTTTTGGCATGGAAACCCGGACCGAGCTTATCCTGCTGCAACGCACAATGGTTGTGGTAGAGGGCGTTGCGCGCTCGCTTTATCCGCAGATTAACATCTGGCAGGTCGCCAAGCCGGTGGTCGAGGATTATGTCAAGTCCACCATCGGCCCGCGCGCGGTACTGCGCGATCTTGGGCGCACGGCGGCGGTGTTGTCGCGCTATGGCCCGCGCCTGCCCAAGCTGGTTGAGGATGCGCTGATTCGCCAATCCATGCCGGTCGCGCCGCCTGCACCGTCCCGCTGGCCGCAGAACGGTCTTTGGGCGCTTTTGGGGGCTGTCGGAGGGGCCGCAGCGATGTTCGCCCTGACAATCTACAGCTAGAAAGCGCGACCTTATGCCCACAGGCAGGATTGTTTTGTCCAATCGGAAAAACGCACATTGTCGCGAGGGAATGTGATCGTTATCCTGACTCCAACACATAAGAATGCGATTTTGGGACAGGTAGACGATTCATGAGCTTTAGACCTCGTAAAGCGCTAGCGCTGGCTTTTATTGCATTGGCACCGTCGGGCGTTGCCGCAAAGGATCTTACAACAACGGTTACCAACAATTTCGGGACGCCCGGTGGCCTTGTCGATATGCCGACCGCCGAAATGGCCCCCGATGCCCAGCTTTCCACGACGGTTGCGTATTTTGACGGGACCACCAAAACCACCCTGTCATTTCAGGTGCTGCCATGGCTAAGCACAAGTTTCCGGTACTCTGCGATCAACGGGCTTATACCCGGCCCCGGGCGCCCGCCGTTTTCAACCTTTTACGACCGTAGTTTTGACATCAGCTTCCGGCTCTTCAAGGAAACGGATCTGCGGCCTTCAGTTGCTGTCGGCCTGCGCGATTTTGTTGGCACCGGGCTTTTTGGGGGCGAATATGTCGTTGCCACCAAATCAATTGGTGAGAGGTTGCGCGTGTCTGCTGGCCTTGGCTGGGGCCGCCTCGGCAGCTCCGGAAGCTTCGGATCAACTGGCAATCGTCCGACCGATCTGTTGGGCGAGGGCGGCATTCCGAACTATGATCGCTGGTTCCGCGGTGACGTGGCGGCGTTTGCCGGGGCGAGCTACGCGGTTACGGATCGGCTTAACTTTAAGCTCGAATACTCATCGGACGGCTACGACCGTGAGGTAAGAGACGGTATCATCGACCACAAAACACCGTGGAACTTTGGCGTTGATTACAAGATCAGCAATGCCCTGCGGGTGAGCGCCTATTCGTTACAGGGTGATGAGGTCGGCGTGAACCTCACCATGGCTGTGAACCTGCGCGAACCGGCGGTAAAAGGCGGGATTGAAGGTGCGCCTCTGCCGGTTTCTGTGCGCGATCCCGCAGCGCGAAGCGATCTTGGCTGGACAGTGGATGACACGCGCAAAGCCGGTGTTCGCGAGGCTATTGTCACTGGTCTTGAACGCGATGGCATGGCCTTGCATGGCCTGTCGCTTGCGGATCAGAGCGCGCATGTCATGGTGCGAAACAAACGCTTTGACATGAGCTCTCAGGCCGTCGGTCGGACCGCCCGCCTGCTAAGCCGGACCTTGCCGGCCTCGGTTGAGGTTATGACCATCACCCAGGTCGTGGAAGGCGTGCCGACAAGCTCTGTCACTTTGCGGCGCAGCGATATCGAGGCGCTTGAAAATGCACCTGCAAGCGACATGCTTCGTGCGGCGCAGTTCAACGACCCGCTGGCAATTGGCTTGCCTGCGGAGCTTACCGACGACGCGTTTTCACGGTTTTCATGGTCAGTTGGGCCATTCCTGCGGTTCAGCGTCTTTGACCCGGAGAACCCGGTGCGTGTCAATGGCGGGGTTCAGGTGAAGACGGACTATCGCATTGCGCCGGGCTGGGTGGCGTCGGGGTCGGTTTCGATGGCCCTGATCGGCAACCTTGACGAAGTGCGTCTGCCACAGCCCTCTGGCCTGCCGCGGGTGCGCTCGAATGTGGCGCTTTATTCGCGGACAAATGACCCGACGATCGATTACCTGACTATTGCAAAATACGGCCGCCTTGGCCGCGATTTCTATACCCGTGGCACCGTTGGGTATCTTGAAAAAATGTATGCGGGCGCATCGGCCGAAGTGCTGTGGAAACCGGTTTCCAGCAGGTTGGCGCTTGGGGCCGAGGTGAACTATGTTCGCCCGCGCGATTTTGACCAGATGTTCGATCTGCGCTCAAGAACAGGGCCGGGCGGAACAATCCCAGAGTTCAATGGCCATGCTTCGGCCTATTATGACTTTGGCAACGGCTTTCACGCTCAGCTCGATGCCGGACGCTATCTTGCGGGGGATTGGGGTTCGACCCTGTCGCTGGACCGGGAATATGCCAATGGCTGGAAAGTCGGGGTCTTTGCCACCAAGACCGATGTGTCTTCGGCGACGTTTGGTGAGGGGTCGTTCGACAAGGGTATTCGAATTCGTATTCCTATCGCATGGGGGATTGGCAAACCGACGAAGACCACATCCAATACTGTGATCCGGTCGCTGTCTCGCGATGGCGGTGCGCGGCTTGAGGTCAATGGCCGACTTTACGAAACCATTCGCAATACGCATCAACCTGAGATGGCGAAAACCTGGGGGAAATTCTGGCGATGACTTCGCGATATCTTCAAACGGCTTTCGTCGGCCTTGCCTGCGTCGTGCTTGCCTCTTGCGGAAGCGAAGGCGACCGGAGCGGCGAAGCCTTGAGCATACTCAAAGGCGCGTTGCGCCCGTCCAAGACCGTGGCACAGGATCCGCAACAGATCGCGGCCTCGGCCCAGGCGGCGCTTGCCGCCACCGATGCCCCGCTTGTTCTGGTGTCGATCAGCGGGCGCAATGTCACCTCGGTATTGCAACAGATCGAAACCAACGGCGCATATCGCACCTATGGCACCGCAGACCGGCGGAGTATCACGTTCAAACGCGGCATGATGACCGCGAGCCGCGGCTTGGGTGAGGATGTCATGTCGGCGGATATTGATCCGGTGCTTGACCTGGTCACAAGCCGCAAGGCGGGGCAGGCGCAAAGGGTTCAACGATATCTTGATGGTGAGAATATCATCACCGCGCTCGAAGCCACCTGCGATATTACGCCGGGTGCAGAGGGTGAAGTGAATCTTGCGAGCGGTGCGCGCGCCACGCAAAGCGTGACTGAAACCTGCCGTGCGGTGACAACTGAATTCCAGAACACCTATATGGTGGATCGCGCCACGGGCCAAATTTTGCAATCACGCCAATGGCACAGCCCGCTGAATGGCTATCTTGTGGTTCAGACATTGCGCCAATAAGTTCGAGGTGATCGGATTGTAAGACAAAGAAATAGGGCGGCCCGATCGGACCGCCCTAAATCAATTCCAAAAGCGTAATCGCTTAGTTGGTGCCGTCGCTCGAGTCGATCGCTGCAACCGCGATCACGCCGACAACGAGGCCAGCCGCGATGAGGCCAGGTGTGCCAATTGCAAACGCGCCTTGAGTCGAGACGAACGGATCAGCGTTCACATTTGCTTCTTCAGCAGAAACCGGCGCAACAGCAGCAAATGCCAGTGCGGCAGCGGCGGCGAGAGTCGAAAACTTTTTCATGACATTCTCCAGAATAAGGGTAATTCCAAGTGTCCCCAAAGGGATCACAATGTTTATGACATACCCCATCCTAAAAAAAAACTGGTATTTGCTAAAAATCTATATTGTCGCAGCGATTTGCGCATTCTTGCAACGCAAGGTGCCAGGGATCTGGGCAAGGCGATGCGATCAAGGCAGAATCGTCACGGTTGACCTTGGGCAATCTGTTTCAAAGCTCGAATTTCGGCCTTGGCGCGGATTTCTGCCTGTAGATCGCCTCGGGCGTATTGCCATAGGCAATACGCCAGCATGCGCCAATGATACCATGGCGCAATATTAGCATACCTTTTCAAGGTATTGGCGTCTCCATAGGCGGTCAAAAAAACCTGCTTTTCAGCCAGTGAAAGGGCCGTGCCGCGATAGGCCAACTGCATCGCCGGGGACAAAAAAATCGCAATATCCTCGCAGGGATCGCCCACCGCCGGGCATTGCCAGTCGATCAGCCGCAAATCTCGACCCTCGCCGATGATATTTCCCGGCACTGGGTCACCATGTAACAAACAGGTCGCACCGGAGGGCGGGACTTCGGTCTCTGGCAGGAGATCGCGTGCCCGACCGGCCTCGGATGGTGGGCACATTCGGAGAATCATTTCGCCCTGACGGTGCAAGGCAAGGCTGCCATCGGGGGCGGTCCGCAATCCCTCTGGTGCATCGACATGGTGTAGCCGTTTCATAAGCTTTGCCGCCTGTGCCGGGTCGCTTCGCCAGGTTCGGCCCCGCAGGTGTTCATAGATCACGCATTGGCCAAGCGGTGTGGCAAAGTGATCAACAAGTTTTGGCGCAAGGGTATGGCCCTCAAGGTGACGCAAGGCCTGAATTTCGCTCGTCGGATTATTGGGGAAAAGTGGGTTGCGGGTGTCTTGCGCATAGAGCTTTACAACGATTTGGCGGGACCCGTCCGTCACGCGCCAGGTTTGGTTGGTACGCCCGCCATCAAGCGCGACCCACAAGGCCTTGACGGTGCTCAACCCGCGTGCCGTGACCAAGTCGGCCAGAGTATCACGCGCGCAATCTGAAAGGGTGGCTTGCATATTGCCATATCCTGCTGGCTCGGGCCGAAGATTGCCAGACGCTATGCGCTCCGGCCCTGGCAGGCAAGCCAGAGATCAGCTCTCGGACGGTCGAAGGCCAAGCACCTGCGAGGCGGCGATGGTCTGGCCGCTTGCCATCACAAGGTTGATTTCGCCGCCGTCAAGCCGGGCCTCGGTAATGCGCCCGCTCACCTGAGCGTCGTGTTGCGCAATGGTTTCACTCTGTGACATCGAGTGGACCGAGATATTATAATTGCCGTCACGCAGCGGGATGCCCGCCGAATCAAGGCCAGACCATTCAACCCGTCCGCTTTGCGCCGGGATGTCCAGACGCTGGACGATGACCCCTTGAGCGTCGCTTACCACCAGTTCGGCGGCGTCTGCCGCCGGGTCAACCTCGGCGGTCAGGGTGACGGGATCGCCCTTGAAGCTGACAGGTCCAGCGGCACGCGCCTCCATCCCGATCCAACCTGAAAGCTGCCCCATGCCAAGCGTGTCCAGACGTGCGCCAAGGCCGCTGAGAATATCATTGGTCTGCACCTGTTGTTCCACCGTCGAAAATGTGGCCAGTTGTACCGCGAAATCCGCCGATTCAACCGGGTTGAGCGGATCCTGATTGCGCATTTGGGTGGTGAGCATTTTCAGGAAGGTTTCGAAATCCGAGTTGAGCGCGCCGCCGCTTTGGCTGTTGCTGGCCGCATTGGCTGCGGTGTTTGTTGTACCTGTTGCGGCGGGTTGAGTGGCAGAGGTGACATCCATGCGGAGCCCTTTCTATAGTCTGATATCAAGACGATCCGAGATCAGGATCGGGGTGTGGTTAAGGTCTGGTGTTGCGGTCATCGGGTCGTGTTGGCCAGAGCCGCCGGAGGAAGAAAAACCGGCCTCGCCGTCGTTTTGCCCGGTTTGGCCTGAATGCCCGCCGCCAAAGGAAAACTGCGCTTTTCCATAACCGATGCTCAGGAATTCCTGCGCGAGCATATCAATATGGCGGCGCATCAGATCGAGGGTTTCGGGTCGTTCGGCAATCACCGTGACGCTCATCACCCCATCAGTCGAGGACAGGCTAAGACGCACGCGCCCAAGTTCCGCCGGGTTCAGGACAATGTCGACCGGGCGATCGGTCCCGCCCCGCTGTGCCGATGCGGCGATTTGCATTGCGATGTGCTGTGGCAGGTCGGTGCGTTGTAAGAGTGCCGGAGGTGGGACTGTCTGGGCGGCAGTGGTTCCCCCGGTCGCGCGTGACTCAAAAACAAGCGGTTGATCATCGAGGGCAGAGGCGTCTATCTCGGTGATCAGCCGCTTGGAAAGATGCAATGGATCAACAGGTTGCCGGGCCACAACCGGTGGAGCCTGCGGAGCGGTGGTAGCGGAGCTAGTCGGTGCGTTCGTTGCGGTCTGTCGTTCGGCTTTGGCCGTCTCGCCGGGTATGTTTTCAACAGCATCTTCCGCGGACGCAACCCCGTTCCCATGCGGAGTGACGGGGCCGACAGCGACGGTTCGAGGTTTCTGTTGACCTGGCGGCAAGCCTTCCTTTGTGGCCATCTGGGCGGCCCTGACCACCGTGTTGACAGCAGGGGCTATCACGTGGTCCGTATTCGCGGCCCTGCCGTTTTCCGCTTCGGGATTGGACGCCATGGAAAGAGGCAACGCTTGTTGGGCGGCCATCACGTCTGTACCAGTATCAGCCGCGTTGATCTGGGCCTGTTGGTTTGGTTCGATTTGCAAGTCTGGGTCAAGCTGATCACTCGTGTCTTCAACAAACGGGTCGGTCGCAACGCCGTACTCAGTTTCGGCCTCACCGTCCGGATACACAGTCGCCTCCATCCCTGCATCATCCTTCGTGGTTTCGGGCTCGGCAGTTCTGTTGGCGTCCTGCGCCTTTGGTGTCTGAGCGATACTTTTGGTGACGTTACCCTCTTGAAAGAGTGTGCCAAACGCATCTTTCATCGCGTCCTGGGTGGCGCGATCCTTTTCTGCGCCGCGACCGGGGGTTGGCGTGGGGGGCGGGCCTTGGAGGGGGCCATTGGCAATGAGTGGTATCAGCATAGTGATGCTCCGGGATTTCTTCCGCGTTGTGTCGAGCATGTCAAAAGCTGGTTACTGCTTCTTTACCGCTTTGGGGTCTTATCGGATTTAGTTTGAGCAATTCGAGGTAATCCCGTGACAGATTCTTTACCAATCCCCCCAACCGCCCACGTGGCGAAACCACCCGTTCAGAGCACGCCAATGCGAGACGCCGCAGAACGGCTGGAAGCCAGTTTTCTGGCGGAAATGCTTAAATCAGCGGGGTTTGGCGAGCAGGAAAATTCCTTTAGCGGCAGCACCGGCGAGGATCAGTTTGCCTCGTTTCATCGTGAGGCGCTTGCCCTGCAAATGGTGCGCAATGGCGGTCTCGGACTTGCCGAAATTTTTTATCAATCCCTGATGGAGAAGACCAATGACGCATGATGCGGAACAGCGAATCACGAATCGCCTCGATAGCCTTTTGGAGATCGAACGCGAGGCCCTGTTGAGGGGCGATCTACAAGCAATAACGGCGCTTGTTGATGAAAAAGAGAGCCTAATTGATGCGCTCAATGCGATGACCGACAGCGTGCCGTCTGACCTCAAGGAACTGCAGGCCAAGGTCACGCGCAATCAGGCACTTCTGGACGGCGCCTTGCAGGGTATACGCAATGTCTCGGCCCGCATGGCGGCGTTTCGGCGGATGCGCCGGTCGATGGAAACCTACGATGAGTTTGGCCACAAACAGACGATTCTCGGCGAGGTCGAGCGCAAGGTTGAAAAGCGGGCATGATCCGCTTTTGATTAAAAAGCCGGATTTATAGACGATGGGTTTTAGCGTTCCGTTAGGGGTTTCAGGACCATCCTGAGCGTGCATCCGAAAACGGGTGGCGCAGCCCGGAAACTTACCGCTGGCTGCATATGTCAGAACGACAGCTTAGGCCGCTTCCACGATGGGAGCGGGACATGAAACTGGCGGAAACCGCCAATCTATAAGGAAAATGCTATGTCCAGCATTCTGACAAACAGCAGCGCCATGGTGGCCTTGCAAACTCTGAAAACGGTCAATTCGGACCTTGCCAAGACCACGGATGCAATCTCAACCGGTAAGGAGATTGCGACCGCCAAGGACGGTGCGGCCATCTTTGCAATCTCGAAAGTGATGGAAACTGACGTAAGCGGTTTCAAGGCGATCTCAGACAGCCTAAATCTGGGCGAAGCCACTGTTGCGGTGGCCTCGGCCGGCGCTGAACAGGTCGTCGACATTCTTCAGGACATCAAAACCCTGATCGTTTCCGCCACCAGCGAAAACGTCGACCATGGCACGATTCAGAACGAAATCGCTGAAAAGAGCGCGCAAGTCGCCTCGATCGTCGGCGCGGCACAATTCAACGGCGCAAACCTGTTGGCGGCAGACGTTGACGGTAACGGCGGCAACAGTCTTACAGTATTGTCATCGCTTGACCGGGTTGGCACTGCCGCGCCAACGGCGGTTAACATAAACGTTGGCACTGTCAATTTTGAGGATAACGTTGATTTGGTCGCGGATCTAACCGCGATCACTGACACGGCCACTGCCGCAACGGCATTGGGTGAGATCGAGACTTTCCTGCAAACGGCAATTGACGGGGCAGCCGCTCTGGGTGCATCCGCCAACCGTATCGAAGGCCAGAATGAATTTGTGTCAAAACTGACAGACGCAATGACATTGGGTATCGGTGCACTGGTTGACGCGGATCTTGAACAGGCCTCGGCACGTCTGCAAGCGTTGCAGGTGCAGCAGCAGCTGGCAACACAGTCGCTGACCATCGCCAACCAGGCGCCGCAGGCGATCCTGTCGCTGTTCAGGTAAATAGAATCAGGGGCGCTCGAACGGCGCCCCTGACCTCTGCTTTGCAAGAAATTTTACCTGAAAGGACATGACGTGAACGCAATGCTCAGGGCGCAGAATGGTTATCTCGACGGGGCGCATCCGATACGCACTGACCGCGACAATGAATACAGCGCCTTTGCCCGGATTACTCATAGGATGAAATCCGCTTCAGCGCGGGGCAAAGATGGGTTTAGCGATCTGGTTGAGGCCGTGTACCACAATCGTAGACTGTGGACAATTTTGGCAACCGATCTTGCCGACGCGAATAACGGTCTACCAAAAGACCTGAGGGCGCGGCTTCTCTATCTTGCGAAATTCACCCGCCATCACAGCAGTCAGGTTCTGGCGGGGCGTGCCTCGGTTGAGGCGCTGGTTGAAGTCAATTCGATAGTCATGGGCGGTCTGCGCGACAGAAAGGTGCAGTCATGAGCGGGTTGGTTTTGAAGCTGAACCCCAAGGAACGGGTGCTGATCAATGGTGCGGTCATTGAGAATGGTGACCGGCGGTCGCGTCTGTCGATCATGACGCCGAATGCCAATATCCTGCGGCTGCGCGACGCCATCCATCCCGAAGAGGCGACCACGCCGGTGCGCCGGGTGTGCTACGCGGCTCAACTTGTTCTGACTGGCGATAGCGCCCCGGAAGAGGCGCGCCTGCAATTGTTGCGCCGCATCGAAGAGCTAAGCCAGGTGTTGCGTGATCCCGATAGCCGGGCCCATCTGGCCCGCGCGACAAAGGCGCTTTTGTCGGATGAGCATTACCAGTGCCTGAAGGCGCTGCGTGCCCTTTTGCCGCGCGAGGACCGCCTTTTGGCGCATCGCGCGTCATGATCTTTCAACCGGTCCTTCCGTTGGGCGGCCTTGCTGGCTGGTCCTTGTTGAACAGAACGCTGGACCGCCAGACAGATCTGTTCAACAAAGATCCGCTGATCGTACGGGATACTGAGTATTTCGAGCAGAATATCAGCAAGGTACAAACGCCTGAGGACTTGGTTTCGGACCGACGTCTTCTGCGGGTGGCGCTTGGCGCATTCGGCTTGCAGGATGATATCGACAACCGGGCCTTTATCCGTGAAATTCTGGAAGAGGGCACCGCTGATGATTCTGCCTTGGCCAATCGGCTGGCGGATGACCGTTACAAGCAGTTTGCCGATGCCTTTGCCTTTAAGGATCAGCCAATTCCGCGCACGCAATTGCCGACATTCGGGACTGAAATCACGGCGCAATTCCGCAACCGAGAGTTTGAGACCGCAGTTGGGGAACAGGACGAATCGCTACGTTTGGCGTTGAATGCGAAACGAGAGTTGGGTGATATAGCATCGGGTGATTTTTCGGGTGACACAATTTGGTTTCAGATTATGGGAAATCCACCGTTAAGGCGGGTATTCGATGTGGCCCTTGGAATGCCTTCGACTTTTGCACAGCTTGACGTTGATCGCCAGCTCGAGGTTTTCAAATCACGCGCCTCCAGCCAGCTTGATATTTCTGATCCGTCCGAATTGGTTGATCCGGACGTGCAGGAGTGGTTGATCCAGCGATTCTTGCTGCGTGATCAGATAGACAGTTTTGCGGCTCAGTCGCCGGGATCCATTGCGCTGACCCTTTTGCAATCGGCGCCGCGTTTTTTCTAGATAAGCCGACTCTCGAACCGCGACCTGCCAGTGGTCTTGCTCGCGTCATACAGATGTTGTCCCACTATGCTTTGCGCAAGACAAACAAAGGCCCTCGGTGCAGCAAGGGTGCACCACTGACCATTCATTTTGCGTTTGTTCCTAACGCGGATGGCGGCGCGCGGGTTGGTTTGCGCCGTGCGTTTCTGTCCGACCGGTTGTTTGAACGGTGGTTGCCCGTCCTGTTCCGGCGCGCCGCAAGAGGACAGACAGGCGGGCAAAGCTGTTTTGCGCTGATACAGATTCTTCCTCGGCAAGAAAACCATCAAGATCCCCCCAGATCCTGATCGCCTGATCCAGTTCAGGGTCGCTTCCATCGGCGTAAAGCCCGGCTTTGACCATGGTTTCGGATCTTGCATAGCTGCCCAACAGACCGCGCGCGCGTTTGATAAGGGCGTTTTCCTCTGCGCTTGCCGCATGTGGCAGGCTTCGCGATACCGAACGTAACAGGTCGATCGCGGGATAGCGCCCGCGTTCGGCGATCTGTCGGTCAAGGACCACATGCCCGTCCAGAACCCCGCGCAGAATATCGGCGATCGGCTCTTCCATATCAGAGCCTGCAACGAGAACCGTCAACAGCGCGGTGATATCGCCAGACTCGGCTTCGCCGGGGCCGGCCCGTTCGCAAAGCGACATGATCATATGCGCGGTTGAGGCCGGAAATCCGCGCAGCGCGGGCATTTCCCCTGCGGCGGTGGCCACCTCGCGATGCGCCTCGGCAAAGCGGGTGATGGAATCGGCCAGAAACAGAACCTGTTGCCCCTGATCCCGGAAATATTCTGCCACACTCATTGCCGCCCAGGCACAGCGCCGCCGAATCAGCGGTGATTGATCCGATGTTGCGGCAACGATCACCGCCCGGCTCATGCCCTCGGGGCCAAGCACGTTTTCAACAAACTCGCGCAATTCACGACCACGTTCGCCGATCAGGGCAATCACAACCACATCGGCCTGCATATTGCGCGCCATGTGACCCAACAGCATGGATTTGCCAACGCCCGAGCCCGCAAAAAGGCCCACCCGCTGACCCCGCACAATCGGCAGCACCGTATTAAAGGCCGCCATCCCGGTTTCAAGGCGCGGACCAAGGGCGCGGCGGCGCGCAGGAGCGGGGGGATCGGCGCGTAGAGCGCGGGGCTCTGGGCCGCGCAAAAGCGGGCGCCCATCCAGCGGCTCACCCAAGGGGTCAATAATGCGTCCGATCCAGCTTGCGGCGGGGGCAATTGTTGCGGCTTCAAGCAAAAGCACGCGGTCGCCTAGCGCCACGCCTTCGGGCGCCGAATCAGGTAAAATCAAAAGCGATGCGGTTTCAAGCTGAAGGACCTCACCGGTGAGAATGACGCCCGCACGCGTTTGGATGCGCACCCTGTCACCGAGCCGGGCTGCGCTGGAAAGGCCGCTAACACGCAGGGTATTGCCCTGTACGGCGGACACCCGCCCCATCGTGCGCACCGCCCGTAACGACGAGATTTCCGCATGAAGGCTATCTAGATTATTTCTGATCATCGGCCGCTCCAATCATTTCCTGAAAACAATTTCTAAAGGAATCAGGGTTAAGCCTTGGTTGAGGTTAATCGAGGGAGAAGCCCCGATGTTTGAAAAACTTGAAATCTTTCGTATGGCACAGGCAATGGCGGTGCATGCTGGCGCACGCCAGTCGCTTGTGGCCCAGAACATGGCGAATGCGGATACACCCGGCTATGCGGCGCGCGACATAAAGCCGTTTCAGACCCTTTATGAGGGCAATGAGGCCTCTTATGCGCCACGCGCCACCCGTGCGGGTCACCTGTTTGGTGACATGGGCGGGCGCGCCTTTGATCCGATAGTGGATGTGAATACCGTTGCTGATCCCAATGGCAATTCGGTGTCGTTGGAAACAGAGATGCTCAAGGCGGTTGATGTCAAACGCCAGCATGACCGTGCCCTTGCAATCTATAAATCTTCGTTGGGCGTTCTTCGCTCGGCGCTTGGCCGTCGATAGAGGAGCCATAACATGAGCGAATTTTCCAATTCACTGTCAGTTTCGGCAAGCGGTCTCAAGGCACAGGCACAACGGTTGCGCCATGTTTCCGAAAACATCGCCAACGCCGATACGCCGGGATATCGGCGAAAAACCGTGTCGTTTGAAACCGAGTTTGGTGGCCGGGATGCCACCGGTCGGGTCGAGACCGGTAGCGTCAACCTCGACCGTCGCGAGCTGGAACAGGTCTATGACCCCAGCCACCCATTGGCCGATGAAACCGGCCACTATTCTGGCTCGAATGTCGATCTGATGATTGAGATTGCTGACGCGCGTGAAGCGCAGCGCAGCTATGAGGCCAATTTGAAAATGTTCGATCAGGCCCGGCAAATGTCGGCAAGTCTGATGGACCTGTTACGTAGATAAAGGAGATCCAGAATGGATATCAGTGCGCTTAATGCTGTTCAGAAATATGCAGCCTCCCGCCCCGCGACCGAGGCTTTGCCCGGTCAGGGCGGGGCGGGCGAGGCCTTTCAGGACCTCGCCCGGGATTTTGCCGCCACTCTCAAAGAGGGTGAGGATACGGCCAAGGCCGCGATGACCGGCAAGGCCGATCCGCATGCCCTTGTCCAGGCCCTGGCGCAGACCGAACTGGCGGTTGAAACCGCAGTGACGGTTCGCGACCGGGTGGTCGAGGCCTATCAGGAAATCCTGCGTATGCCTGTCTGATCCGATGCTGGATGAGGTTCTCTTTTTCGACACCCTGCGCGAGGGGCTTTGGATTGCGGTCATCATATCGTTTCCGATCCTGACCGTTGCCTTGCTTGCAGGGTTGATCGTCGGCCTGTTTCAGGCGCTGACCTCGATCCAGGAAATGACCCTGACTTTTGTACCGAAACTCGCCGCGATCATTGCCGTTTTCTGGCTGTCCATGGGTTTTATGACCCAGACGCTTGTGACGTTCTTTCAGGACCGGCTGGTGCCATTGATAATAGGAGGCTGAGATGGAAAACGCAGGCTACACGACCCTGACCCGCCAATCCGGGCTTTTGCGCGAAATGCAGGTGGTGGCCAATAATATCGCCAATTCGGCCACGACCGGTTTTCGTCAGGAGGGGCTGATTTTCTCCGAATACGTCCAGGACGTCGAGGGCGGTGAATCACTGTCGATGGCGCGTGGCAATGTGCGCAACACCTCGATGTTGCAAGGCGCGCTGGCCCAGACTGGCGGCACGCTTGATATGGCGATCGAGGGGGGTGGTTTCTTTCTGATCGAAACGCCCTCGGGCGAGCGGCTGACGCGGGCGGGGAATTTCGTACTTTCCGCCGAGGGCGATCTTGTGACCAATGACGGGTTTCGGGTGCTTGATGCGGGCGGCGCGCCGGTATTCGTGCCCCCTGATGCGCGCAATGTGGGGGTTTCGCCCGATGGCACCCTAAGCAGCGATGGCCGCCCCCTGTCCCAGATCGGGCTGGTTCAACCCATTGATCGCAATGACTTGATCCGCGAAGACGGTGTCATGTTTCGCGCCGATGGCGGTTTTGAGCCGGTCGAGAACCCGCGCATTTTGCAGGGTTTTCTTGAGAACGCCAATGTCGATCCGATCAGCCAGATCACCCGGATGATCGAGATTCAGCGTGCCTATGAAATGGGCCAGAGCTTTCTGGAAACCGAGAATGAGCGCGTGATGTCCGCGCTTGATACGCTTACCCGCTAACCCAAGGAGACCGATATGCGTGCCCTCAAGATTGCCGCCACCGGAATGGCCGCCCAGCAGATGCGGGTCGAGACAATTTCGAACAACCTCGCGAATATGTCGACCACGGGCTATAATGCCCGGCGCGCCGAATTTTCCGACCTGCACTATCAACAGCTTAGCCGCGCCGGCACGATCAATGCCGCCGATGGCACGGTTCTTCCCACCGGGGTTCAGCTTGGCCTCGGCGTGCGCCCTTCGGCGGTGTCTGTCAATCTCGCACAAGGCTCGCTTTCGGCCACGAATGGCGATCTGGATATTGCGATCGACGGCAACGGTTATCTTGAGGTGACCCTGCCTTCCGGGCAGTCGGGCTATACCCGCGACGGCGGGCTGAAACGGTCAGCCGAGGGGTTGATTGTCACATCGGACGGCTTCCCGCTGGCGCCGGAAATCACCATTCCCGAAGACGCGCGCAGCATTTCAATCAACCCTGAGGGCGAAGTCTTTGGGTTTTTCCAGGACACCGCCGAGGCGCAATCGCTTGGCCAGCTAAACCTTGCCGGATTTACCAACCCCAAAGGGCTTGAAGCGATTGGCAGCAACCTCTTTACCGAGACCGAGGCCTCGGGCCCTGCCAATGTGACCACCGCGGGCGAGGACGGCTTGGGAACGATTCGCCAAGGTTATCTGGAGGATAGTTCGGTCGATCCGGTTCGTGAGGTTACAGAGCTGATCGAGGCACAGCGTGGCTATGAATTGAATGCCAAGGTGATTACCGCCGCGGATCAGATGCTTAGCGCTACCGTGCAGGTGCGGTGATGCGCATTCTGACAATTATTGCAGTGGCTTTGATGCCTTTACCCGGGCTGGCCGACACAATCGTCGCCGCGCGGACCATCCGCGCCAAGGAAATCATCGAGGCGGGCGATCTTTTGCTTAAGCCCGATGCCGGGGCAAGCGATGTCACCCTGCATGACCTGATCGGACAAGAGGCGCAGGTTTCGCTTTATGTCGGTCGCCCGGTGCGCGCCTCGGATGTCGGGGCGCCCGCCGTGGTCGAACGCAATCAGGTCGTGCCACTGATCTACGCGGCCAATGGTCTTCAGATCGTGACCGAGGGGCGATCGCTTTCGCGGGCAGGGGTCGGCGAATATGTGCGCGTCATGAACCTGACGTCACGGGCCACAGTCTCGGGGCGGGTGACGCGCGACGGTCAGATTCTGGTTTCACAATAGGAAATACGATGCCCAAGCATTCATTAAATTTCGGGGTTGGGGTGTTGCTGGTGCTTGGTGCCTGTGCGCGGCTCGATCACATTGGAAAACCGCCCAGCTTCACGCCAACTCAGAACTCGACCGAGCATGTTGCGATGTTCAATCCTGGCTTGCCATTGACCACGCAGGTTGAGAGCCCGCTTAATCGCGCCTCGCTCTGGAGTGGGGGCAAGCAGTCACTTTTGGGGGATCGCCGGGCAGCTAGACGCGGCGATATCCTAACGGTGGTGATCGAGATTGACGAAGAGGCGGAGATTTCGAATTCGACCGAGCGGTCACGCAACGGTTCGGAAAACCTGTCTGTTCCTGATTTCTTTGGCCTGCCTCAACGGATTGATCGCGGATTGCCCGAAGGCGCAAGCCTTGATCAGGCGGTGGGCCTTAATTCGTCAAGTCAATCCGGAGGCGATGGTAGTGTAAGCCGCAGCGAGGAGTTGACTCTGCGGGTGGCGGCAACCGTCATGCAGGTCTTGCCCAACGGTGTGCTGGAAATCCAGGGATCGCAAGAGGTACGGGTAAACTTTGAACTGCGTGAGCTTTTGGTGACCGGATATGTCCGGCCGGAAGACATCTCGCGGCAAAATGAGATCACCTATGACAAAATCGCCGCCGCGCGCATTTCCTATGGGGGCCGGGGCCAGATCACCGATGTGCAGCAGCCCCGTATCGGCCAACAGGTTCTGGATGCTGTCCTGCCGTTTTAAGAAACTCCATTGATGAGGGTCAGATGATCAAGAAACTTATTCCCGTGCTTCTGGCGCTTGTTGGTATCGGTGGCGGTATCGGGGCTGGTGTCGTGCTTAAACCCGCGCCCGCAGAGGTGGTTGAAACTCAGCCCTTCGGGACCGGGAAAATGGCCATCAAAGGCCATGACACCGCCGATGATCACGGTGATGAGGTGGCGATTGACACGCTGGAATACATCAAGCTGAACAATCAGTTTGTGGTTCCCATCGTGCATCAGAAAACGGTCACGGCCATGGTCGTGATGTCTCTGAGTGTTGAGGTAAGCCCCGACGCGGCAGATGCGGTTTATACGCGCGAGCCCAAACTACGCGATGGTTTTCTGCAAGTGTTGTTTGACCACGCCAATATGGGCGGATTCGACGGCGAATTTACCAGTGCAAGCAACATGGATGTTCTGCGCATGGCCCTGCGCGACGTGGCAAAGCGGATCGTCGGGGAGGCGGTGAACAGCGTATTGATCACGGAAATTGCGCGCCAGGACGTCTAAGCTCCGCTGCTAGCGGTTCCCAATCTGCTTTAACAAGGCCAGATCGGCCAACAGGCTCTCGCGTCGCACGAGGGCCTTTTTCGTATGTGCACCTGTGTCATCCGCAAGCATCTTGGTTGCGGCCTGATGTTTGCCAAAGGCGCGGCGCAACTGGCCGATCATCTGGCCTTTGCGGGCCAGAACACGCGCCAGCTCTGCCTGAAGATCGACCTTGCTGCGCCCGACCCAGCCCTGCCACAAAATATCAGCGCCGATCTGGCGTACCCCTTGCATAGCGGTATACGGCAGGTCGCGATTGGCGCGCCGATGCTCTTCCAGATCTGCCAAATCCTGACGTAGCTTGGCCTCTTGCAAAAGCAGGTCTTGCATTTTTGCGGTTTCTGCCTGGTAAAGCGCCTCGGTCAGTTTGGTGAGGTCCGAGAGTCTTTGGCTCATCCGAAACTCCGGGCTTTGCGGCGCATGCTGTCAGAGAACCGGATCGCGGCGGCCACAGCGCGGTAATGCGACGGATCGATCTCCTGGCCGATCTCTGTGCCGGCATGCAGCGCGCGCGCGGTGGGGGGATCCTGGCGCACGGGCACACCTTTTTCAAAGGCCAGATCGCGAATGGCGAGGGCCACGTGATCTACGCCCTTGGCGACGCAGACCGGCGCCGATCCCGGCGTGCGGTCCCATTTCAGGGCCACGGCATAGTGGGTCGGGTTCACGATCACGACATCGGCATCCGGCACATCCGCCATCATATGCTGTGCGGCGATCTCCATGCCACGCTGTCGGCGTTGCTGTTTCATATGCGGATCGCCTTCGTTCTGCTTGTGTTCGTCCTGGATTTCCTTGTGCGACATGCGTTGACGGCGAAGGTGATCGAAATGCTGCCACAGAAAATCGATCGCCCCGATGGCCAGCGCAATCAGCAAAACCACGAGCATGAATTCGATGATCATCTGCGCCATCAGTGCCCCGATGATCCGCGGCTCGCCATAGAGCGACCCGGCCATATCGGACAGGCGATAGCTAAGAAAAACACCCAGAAGAACACAGTAAAGGATCAGTTTCACAAAGCTTTTGGCGAATTCGAACAGGCCCGAGGGCCCGTATTTATTCTTGGCGTTCTCAATCGGGTTGATGCGAGAGAGTTTGGGTTCAAGCTTTGTTGGCGCCACAACGAAGCTGCGTTGTGCCAGAACCGACAGAAGGGCGGCAACGGCTGGCATCAGGAACCAGACCGCGATCCCAAGTATCACCGTTCCAAACAGCCCGCCAAGAGCCGGAGCCGCGGCGCCACCGCCAAAAATCAGGGCGGCAATGCGGGTAGGCTGATCAATGAGCACCATCAGGCCGGAGCTGACCTGTTCGACCGATGCGGCCCCTGCGGTCAAGGCCGCGAGGAGAAACCCGGCATAGGACCCCGCCGTGTTCAGGTCGGCGGACCGGGCAAATTCGCCCTTCTTACGGGCCTCGGCCAGTTTGTGCGGGGTCGCCTCGTGGGATTTTTCGCTGTCATCGTCGGGCCCGGCCATCATTGCGCTCCGAATGGGTTGGTGATGAAGGCCTGCAAGGCCTCGATCCAGACCGTCAGCATCATCGGGGCAAGTAGCATCAACATGAACAGCCCGGCAGCCGCGATCGCAGGCGCGCCGACAAAGACCACCATCAATTGTGGCATCGCCCGATTGATGATCCCGAGGGTGAGATTGTAAAGCACCGATACAAGAACAAAGGGTGCGGACAGGGTAAATGCGAAAGCAAAGGCATTGGCGATCTGTCGGATTCCCCATTGCGACAGTATCGCGGCCTCGGGCAAGCGGGCGACCGGGAAAACGCCATAGCTCAGCACCGCCATTTCCGCGACGCGGACGTGAAGATCAAGGATCATCGCAAGGGCCACCGCACCCGTCACCAGCACATGACCCATGGCCGGCAGGGGGGTGATGCTTGCGCCGCCAAGAATTTGCGACAGTGACGTGGATTGCGCGGCAATCGAGCCAGCAGTTTGCAACGCCAGAAGGAACAGGCGGACCCCGATGCCCATAAGCAAACCGATTGCCGTTTCCGGCAGGATCAGTCGCAGGATGTGAGGCGGGTTTTGCACTGTTTCAGCCAGATCGGGGCCCACCGCAGGCGCCACGATCACGGTAAAGGCGAGCGCCAGGGCAAGCTTTATGCGCAGGGGCACCGTTTCTTCGCCAAAGCCGGGGAAAAGCGCAATCACCGGGCCGACCCGCAGAAACACTATGAAATTCAGAAACAGGATATCCTGCGAAAGCTGCAAGATTTCCGGCACTCCAGTCATGCGGCGACCATCCCTACCAATGCGGGCCGGGCGTCGATACCGATTTCCTCAAAGGAGAGGACCGGCGCGGTTATATTTTTTGCCGAGAGCACCGTGCGCAGGAATCTGCGCCTGGCGGTCGAAGTGATGATCGCGGGGGCAATGCCCTGCTCACTGGCGCGATTGACCTGTTCGGCCACGGCGCCGGTCAGGGTGTTGAACAGCTCTGGTGGCAGAGCCACGTCTAGACGGCCCCGCTCACCATCCATCTGATAGGTCGAAAAGGTATCTTCCCATTCCGGCGCAAGCTGAATTAGCGGAAGGGTGCCATCGGGGCGTTGCAGGTTGGCGACAAGCTGAAACCCGAGGCGTTGCCGCACATGTTCGCAGATTGCCTCGGGATGAGCGTGAATCTGACGCCCTTCCACAGTGGCCTCAATGATAAGGGGCAGGTTACGGACCGAGACCTGTTCGGCCAGCAGAAGCCGCAGAATATGATGCAATAGATCGGCCGGCACCCGGTCGGGGATCATTTCATCCAGAAGCTTGCGGTTGGCCTCTGCACGGGTGTTGTCGGTCAGGTTGACCATTTCGTCCAGCAGGCGGCGCATCGCCTTCATGGTTAACAGGCGGCTCAGATTGCGGCGGATCACTTCAAGCAGATGTGTGGCAAGCACCTCTGTCGGGGCGACCAACGTCGTGCCGCCCAAGGCCGCGCTATCCTGATCCGAGGCTGAAATCCATCGGGCCGGGGCGCCATAGACCGGCTCTTTCACGTTCTCGCCCGATGGAAGGCCGGGGAAATGGTCCGGATCAAGGGCCAGAACATGGTTGGGGCGCAACGTCGCGTGAGCCTGTTCGACGCCCTGCACGCGTATCACATAGCTGCCCACGGCCATGCCCGGGTCATCGGTCAGGCGGATTTCGGGTAAGATCACACCGAAATTTGTCGCCACATAGCGGCGCATATTTTCGATGCGAGCGTCAAGTCCGATACCGGGATCAAGCACCATATTTACCAGATCCGGAGCGAATTCGACGTGAATATCGTCGAGCTCAAGAATGTCGCCCATGGATTTCTCTGGCAGGGTAACAGGTTTTTCATCGAGCGGTTTGGTTTGCTGCCGGTTGGCTTCATTGCGATAACTCACGAAGGCAATCGCGCCCAAGCCTATTCCGCCAATGATGAATGGGATAAATGGCAAGCCGGGAACAAGAGCGAACATCACCATCAAAATCGCAACCGTTGCCAGGGCTGCGGGGTGGCGCCCGAGTTGCGCCGAGAGCGCAAGATCGGTGGCGCCTTGGGCGCCGCCACGGGCCAACAAAAGCGCCGAAGCGATCGAGATCACCACGGCCGGAATTTGCGTTACAAGGCCGTCGCCGACGGTCAAAATAGTATAAGTTTCAAAGGCCTGGCCGAGAGGCATGTCATGTACGACCACCCCCATGATCAGCCCCATGACGAGATTGAGCAGCGTGATCAAAAGGCCCGCCATCGCGTCGCCCTTGACGAACTTCGATGCGCCGTCAAGAGAGCCAAAGAACGTGGTTTCCTGTTGTTCGCGTTCACGGCGGTCTTTGGCCTCGTGATGGTTGATCGCACCGGCCGACATATCACTGTCGATGGCCATCTGTTTGCCGGGCATCCCGTCAAGCGCAAACCGCGCACCCACTTCTGCCATGCGCGCGGCGCCTTTGGTGATGACCATGAAATTGACGATAAGCAGAACACCAAACACGACCAGGCCCAGAAAAACGCTGCCTCCCATAATGAAGTTGGCAAAGCCCTCGATGACCTCGCCGGCCGCGCCGGTGCCGGTATGTCCTTGGCCGATGATGAGTTTTGTGGACGACACATTAAGCGACAGTCGCAGCATCAGTGAGGCCAGCAAGATAGTCGGGAAGGCGGAAAAATCGAGCGGCTTCTCGATGAAAAGCGTGATCGTGAAGATCAGAATTGCCAGAGCAAAAGAGGCCGCAAGACCTACGTCGAGCATCCACGAGGGCACGGGCAGGATCATCATCACGATGATGGCCATGAGCGCCAGCGCCAAGAGAACCGTGGGTTGGAAAAGATCAGAGATCGACAGTTTTTTCATTTTTCAGGATCCATTCGTGCCCAAACCAAGAAGAGATCGCCCGGCGGATTGTCCAAGAGGCACCAGAGAGCCGATTGCGCGACGGGCCTGTGTTTGCTGGAGCAACGGAAAACTATTCCGGCTCTTGATCAAAGGCGGTGTCGATTGGATGCTTGCCAGTCGTGGCATCGGATGTGGGGCATCGGCCATGTTCTTGCGAATGTTGTCGAAGCGGGCCCGGTATTTTTCGGCGTATTTAGGGGTGCGGGAATGATAGGCCCCGGCGGCTCTGGACCAATCGCCGGTTTCGCCATGCAATTGGGTCAAGAAACGCGCTGCGTAGCGGGCATTTTCGATCGGGTCGAACATTTGGTCGATCGACCTGAAATTTTCGCCGTGCCATTTGAAATTGATCTGAAAGCAACCAACGTCGAAACTGCGGGCGCCGCGCCTGAATTCCTTGAAAACATAGGCGCGGGCGGCGTCTTCTGTTTCAAACCAATGGCCTTTGCCCTCCATATTGACGGTCCATGGCCAGGGTTGCAATTGCCCGCCACGAGCGCGCCCGGTTTCGGTACGTGTGATGGATCGTAGTACCGACAGGGGGACATTCGTTTCCTGTGCCACCTGTCGCGCTGCGGTGTCACATACCATTTCTGTTGTTGCGGCTGCCACAGACGGAGATGACAACACCAGAAATATCAGGGTAAGTCGCTGGACAGCGAGAGATTCCAGTCGCGATTTGAGGGGGGGCTTGATCCAACTGAAACGTCTTGAAACCTTGGTGAGTTGGGTTTCCATGCGGTAGCGCAGAACGGTCAAAGGCTTCGATCGCAAGGTATTTCCCCTTCCATTCCATGGCGTTCTGCCGTGGTTGGATGATGATTACGCAGGGGGTCTTTAAATTTGGTAACCGTGAATCAGATTGTTTAGCTCTCGGGCGCCTGCGGTCCGGGTTTTGCCACCAGAAGATTGCCAAGAATGGCGCGCGCCTTTGCGCTGTCCTCCAGCAAGCGACGGCTCTGGGCCAAAACTCCGGTTGCTATTGACTCGGATTCGGTTTCGTCCCCCTGCATCATGCGCGCTACGTTCTGTAGGAGCGGATCCTCCGAGGTGCTGACCTGCTCCCAATCTTCGGCCAGCCAGGCGGCGTTTTGGGCCTTGTCCGGTTGATTGCTGGCCTTGAAGTATTCTGATGCAGCGCGATGTTCGCCTGCCAGTTCGAGCGCCTGCGCGCGAAGCGCATCGGCCTCTGGCCCGTCTAGGCCGATCAATTCGACCTCTGCCTGGCGGGGCTGGTTCTGTGCCAAGGCAATTTCCGCTCGGATTAACCGGTGAGAGCGGCCCTCCGGGCCAGGTGTCGGCGCCGAAACAAATTCCAGTGCAGCAGTCTCAAAGCCGTTGTCCAGAAGGCGTTTTGCAACCGCAGCGGCAATTTCAGGTGCAAGGTTCCCGGCGTGCCTTGCATGACCTGCAAGCGTATGACGCAAAAACGCAAGGTCATCCGCGTTGTCTGTCAGGTATTCTATCAGGGTTTGCTGGATCATATCATGGCTGTCAGGGGCGAGATCGGATGAGAGACGATCAAATTCTCTAAAGGACTGATCAAACGCCCCGGAGGCTGCCAAAGCAGAGATATAGGCACGTGCAAGGTTTTGACCCAATTTGGCACCACGGTTTTCCTGGGCATAGGCCCCGGCCAGCTGGGCAAGGTCGAATGAGATTTCCTGTTTCGCGGCGAGCCGCTTATTGATGAGTTTCAAGACCGCATCAGCAGAGGGTTCCGCATTGCTTTGTGCGACAGTTTCAAGTTCGCTCGTCGCCTCTTTTGGGTTGCCCTTGGCCTCGGCCAATTCGGCCCGTGCCATGCTCGCGCCAGCGGTTTTTTCCGGTTGGTTGCGGTCAATCATCCGCAATATCTGGTCGGCACTTTCAACGTGCCCGGCGCGTGTCAGTCTGCGCGCCAGAAGCGGCCCGAGGTAAAGTCGCAGGTGCCGTGGCAGGGCGGCAAAGTTGCGTTGAATTGCCTTAAGGTCGATCGCGCTGTCGTTTGGCAACGTCTCGTAGGACAGCGCCGACCAGAGTGCCGCCGCAGTCTTGCACCCCAGTTGACCGGCAAACAAAGACCCTTGCGGCGCATGGCCGTCATCAAGAATGACCGCCATTTCAGAAAGAACATCCTTATGTGGGGCATCTATTTCGACAAGGCCGAGGATCTGCCTGGTTTCGTGCCCGAACCCGAAATAGGCATAAAGGCGGGCCAGGTCCAGGGCGACGGTCACATCCGGGGTGTCAAACTCGCCCAAAAGGCGCCCGCTTAACGCGCCGATCTGTTGATGGAATGGGGTTTCGTCCCCCCAGCCGGGAAGGGCGATCAAATCGTCTGCAATACAGGCCGGATGTCCGGACAGCGAAAAATTACCCTCGATATGGGCGCGGATTTCCCGGTCGATGCTGGATTGCGCGTGCAGATTGAGATTTGCCGGTAAGGCCGAGGGCGTCTCGTGTTGCGGTTCAGGGGCGACCGCTTTCGCAGGCACCTGCGCCAGGTCATGCGCGGCGCCCTCAGGGGCGGGGCTCTGGCGAGGGCGCGTTGCACGCTTTGGAGTCAAAAGCCCCTGCGTTGCGGCACGCGCCAGATTGTTGAGCAATTCGGCCTGCATCCGGGGGAGATTTGCGTTTGGAGGGGGCGTGGCTTGGGCCGCGGCGTTCCTCGGGCCATGTGCTGTATCGCCATTGTGGTGCGTGCCAAGCCCAGAATCGTGCTGCGCAACCATCATCGCGGCGGCCGCAGATGCCGTTTCCGGATTCACCTTGAATGTTCCCGCAACGCTTGCCTGCGGAATCGTCAATGACCGGTTTGACGGAGTCATAGGAGCGGGCGTTGTCGCATTCTCTGCAAGATCCAGAACAAGCATTGTCCGGTCATTCCAGAACGGTCGAAGTGTGCAATTGCAGCCAAACTTTAAGTCCAGCCGCGCGGCGCCAGTTGGGGCCGAGATATCTTCAAGCCGGTCGCGCGTCACCCTGTTGAAGACTTTGCTTGTGTCGAACGCCACGTTGCTTTTCGGGAAGGCCACTGACGCACCGCTTTCAGTGCTTTCAATCACCCACTCAAGCCGCTCCGGCAGATTGAGGACGAGCCGCGTAAAGCCGTCATGAGCCCCAGAGCGTATTGAGACGGTTTGAGCATAGGCAGATTGCGCAAAGGCGACGAATAGAAGAAAACTCAGGGTGCGGGCGATCATGCGGCATCCTTTTTGACGCTTTTAAGCGCCTCTTCCAGATCGTTGAAACTTGGCCGATTGTGTTGCGGCGTGTTTTGGCGACCCACCTCAATACAGATGTTGGTTGCGTGATTGTACAGATTGGCGACCAGAACCTCGCGGATGAGTTTGTAAAACTGCGCGTCCTCGTCGACGACATCCTTGACCTTGGCGGCGAATGGGCCAACCAGACCGTAGGACAGAAAGACGCCCAGAAATGTGCCGACAAGCGCGCCGCCGATCATTTTCCCCAGAATTTCCGGCGGCTGGTCGATTGCGGCCATCGTTTTGATAACCCCAAGCACGGCCGCCACAATCCCGAGGGCGGGCAGGCCATCGGCCATGGTCTGTAACGCGTGGCTGGAATGCTGAGCATGATGTTGGCTTGCTTCCATCCGCTTTTCCAGAACTTCCTCTACCTGATGGGGATCGTCATAGTTCATTGACGCCGAACGCAACGTATCACTGATAAGTGCGATGGCCTCTTTGTCGGTCAGAATTTTCGGGTACTTACCGAAAATCGACGATTCATCGGGCGCCTCGATATGTTCTTCGATGGCCACCGGATTCTGGCGGCCCAGACGAATGAGCTCAAACAACAGGCAGAGCAGATCGCGGTAATCGGAGGGTTTCCATTTCGGGCCTTTGAACACCTTGCTGAGATCTTTGATCGTATGTTTGATGGCCGGTCCATCGTTGCTTATCAAAAAGGCCCCAATGGCTGCGCCGCCGATCATCATCAACTCGAAAGGCAATGCCTTGAGGATGATGCCAAGCTTGCCCCCGGCGGCCAGGTATCCGCCAAAGACCATGACGAAAATGACCACAATGCCAATGATACCAACCATAGTTTTCTCCGCCACCAATTGTTGTGATAAATCTGACAGTGCCGGGTTAAGAAACCCTGAGTTTTTGCGATTTATTCGCTTGGAACATTCGCATTTCGACCGGCCAGAACCACACTAAAGGTATGGGCGGCGCCCGGACTAAGGCCCGCCATGACGGCGGCGGCGATTTCGGGGCGCATGCGGGCAAGAAATCCTGCTGCGAAATGGGGGTCCATTTCCTCGAACAGGGCTGCTGCCTGCTTTGGCTTCATGTTTTCATATACTTTGGTAAGCCGTGTCAGATCATCCTCGGCTGCGGTGTCGGCAAGGGCGAGCGTCTGGCGTAGCTCTTCTTCGGCGGTGGTGAGGGCCGCCATTTTGCGCTCGATTTCCTGATCGGCCACGCGCAGGGCCTGCATGCGATCGCGCAATGCAAGTTCGCGTTCTTGCAGGCGCGCCTCGCGGTCCTGGAACGCGGTCAGCATCAATTGAAGATCCTCAGGTGTTTCACAGGATTGAGAAGTGGCATGCGTGGCGCTCGCCTCGTCTTGCGCAGATGAGGCCCGTGCAAAGGCGTGACCGGCGCCATCGCCCAATCGAATCACCGCTGAACCCAGCAAAAGAGTGGTGATCATGAAGAGGGCGCCACGCCCCGGTGCGCGCCGCTTGCGGCCTGGTTTCTTCTTTGAGGTCTTCATCGTGCCAGCTCATCTGACATTTCCTGATGTCGTTTGAACACCGGCCCGGAAACAGGGTCTGGCTGCGGCGCTTGGGGCGCAGGCTGTACATGCCGGGTAGGTTCCGGCAGATCGTGCATGGATGCCATCAGAAGTTCGAGCCGTTTGGCCACGCCTTCCGCACGCTCGGTCAATGCCTCAAGCGACCGGGTCGATTCGTTGGCGGTTGATTGCGCCGCGCGAAGGGTTTTGGTCAGGTCATCAACCTGGGCCGATAGCACGGCCACCGCCCCCCCCATGCCGGTTTCAAGATCGTTGAAGCGGCTAAGACGACGCGCCAGGATAAAGCAATAAAACCCGGCCCCGACTGCGCCTGCGACCAGCAGGATATCTGCGATCAGTTCCATAATTTCTGTCCTCAGTTTAGTACAAATTCCATGATCAGCAGGTCATTCACCCGCTCACCACCCGTTACAATCTGAACCCGGCGCAGCATCTGTGCGCGCAGTCGCACAAGGGCGGTATTGTCCTCGATATCTGCCAGATTAAGGGCGCGCAGATAGTTGTTGAGCACATCCACTACCCTTGGCATCAACTGTTCGACTTCGGCCTTGTGCGAGGTCTTCACCTCAAGTTCTGCGCGAAAGCGCAAGTGATGTTTTTCGCCGTCATTGGCCATGGAGATCGTCAATGGGTCCACGGGCACAAAGGCCACATCAGGCATCGTTGCGATCTCGGGCGCGTCCACCTTGTGGCCGGTGTCGAGCGCCGCAGCATCATGGCCGTCGCCCAAGGGCAACATCCCTGAATAAACGGCGAAAAACCCGCCGCCGCCGCCGACCAGGGCCAATACCAGCCCCAGAATCAGCGGCAGCTTCGAGGTTTTTTTGCCTGTGGTCTCTTCTGTCTCTTTCGGCTCTGCCATGCTGCTTTCCCGTATGTTTCGGTAAAGCCAATATAGGCCGACAGAAACTAACCGATTGTTAAGCCTGATCAGCGAAAGATGACTTCAGCGAACGGCAGAACGCCGCAGACCAGGAGGCAAAGAATTTGCAGCAGATCGTACAGCTCTGGCAATCACTTGATAATCGTCGCCGTATCATCGTGGTGGGCGCAACTGCGGCCATGTTCTGGACGGTGCTGGCCCTGGCACGCATGGCGTCAGAGCCCAGTATGACCCTGCTTTATGCGGGTCTTGAAAGCAGTGCCGCAGGCGAAGTGGTCGCGGCGCTGGAACAGCGTGGCGCGACCTATGAGGTGCGCGGCGGCGCGATTTTCGTTGATTCGGCACGGCGCGATGAACTGCGTATGACCCTTGCGGGTGAGGGGCTGCCAAGCTCGTCCTCCAAGGGATATGAATTGCTTGACGGATTATCCGGCTTTGGCACCACATCGCAGATGTTCGATGCCGCCTACTGGCGCGCCAAAGAAGGCGAACTTGCGCGCACCATCGTCTCGCACCCCGGTATTTCCAACGCCCGCGTTCATATTTCTTCGACCGGCTCGAACCCGTTTCAACGCGATATCCGCCAGTCGGCCTCTGTTTCAATCACAACCAGTGGCGGCGGGATCACCCCTAAACATGCCCGGGCCTTGCAATTTCTGGTGGCCTCGGCGGTGACCGGGCTGACCCCCGAAGAGGTGTCGATCATCGACGCTGACGGTGGCTTGATCGGTGCCACCGAAGAAGCGCCGAGCAATACCGCCGATGACCGGGCCGAAGCCCTGCGTCAGCGCGCTGAACGCCTGCTTGAGGCGCGGGTCGGGCACGGGAATGCGGTTGTTGTGGTCAGTGTCGATACGGTTACCAAGACCGAATCGATCCGCGAGCGCCGGTTTGATCCCGAAGGCCGGGTGGCCATCAGCACCGATAGTGAAGAGCGCAGCAATACGTCCTCCGATGAGGGCGGCGGCGATGTCACCGTGGCGTCAAACCTTCCTGATGGGGACGGCGCGCAAGGGGGCGCGTCTTCCAGTGAAAATAGTGAAACCCGTGAGCGTGTGAATTATGAGGTGTCCGGCACCGAGCGCGAAATCACCCAAGGGCCCGGCGCCATCAAGCGTCTGAGCGTTGCGGTGCTGATCAATGAAATTACAGCCACGGATGATGTCGGCGTCACGACGTTTGTGCCCCGGTCCGATGAAGAATTGGCCGCCCTGCGCGAGCTTGTCTCGTCGGCGGTGGGCTATGACGAAGAGCGCGGCGATGTGATCACTCTCAAGACAATGCAGTTTGAGCCGCTCGAACCAGGCGGTACCGCGGCCAAGGCCGGGCTTTTGGATCGTCTGGTGATTGATGCGATGTCTCTCATTCAGGCGCTGGTCCTGGCGGTGGTTGCGCTTGTCCTGGGTCTTTTTGTGGTGCGCCCGATTCTGGCGCGACCGGTGGGGCAAGCCCCGGCGCAGATCGCCGCCGCGCCCAGTTCCGCCCCCGCCGAGGGCGCAAGTGCCGATCTGACCCCGCTTACCGGGGAAATTGACGACGGTGAGTTCGACGAAGCCGCGCTATCCCTCGTCTCGGATCGCGGACGCGGTACGGCGGAGGCGGGCGATCTGGCCGCACTCGACCGCAGCAGCGAAGATCCGGTTGCGCGCTTGCGAAATCTGATCGGTCAGCGACAGGATGAAACCGTCGAAATTCTACGCAACTGGCTTGAAGGCGAAGAGGAGAATGCGTGATGTCGATCGCTCACCTTTTGGATGATTTCGGCGCCTATGCGCGTGGAACACCGGTCTCTATCACGGATGTTTTTCTGGAAGAACAAAGGCTTGAAGCTTTTGAGAAAGGCTATCAGGCCGGGTGGGATGATTCCGTGAAATCCCAGCTCGAGGAGTCGCGCCGGATCACGGCCGATTTTTCCCAGAACCTGCAGGATCTGAGTTTCACCTATGAAGAGGCCTATGCGGCAATCATGGAGTCATTGCGCCCGCTTCTGGAACAGATGATTGGCGCGGTGCTGCCACGCCTTGGCCAGGAGACCCTGGCGCCGCGCCTGATTGAAATCCTGCATGACATGGCGCGTGAGCATGGGCGCCAAAAGGTCGAAATCGCAGCCGCGCCAAGCGATATGACCTTGCTGGAGAACCTGTCCGAAGAGATGCCGGATCTGCCGATCACTCTGGCCGAAGATGCGTCGCTTTCCGGTGGGCAGGTTTACCTGCGTTTTGGCGAAACTGAGCAGCAAATCGACCTTCAGGATGTGTTGCAGGGCATTGATCGCGCACTCTCCGGATTTTTCGAACAAAACAGAAAGGCTACAGCATGAAGGATGAAACGCCGGGTCAAAGCGAAAGGCCTGCCAATGATCTGTCCAACCCGTTTTCGTCGGTTCCGATCGAAATCACGATTTCGGTCGGCAAGGCGCGGCCGTTGATCCGCGACCTTCTGAAACTGGGCAAGGATGCCGTTCTGCCGCTTGACCGGCGTGTTGATGACGCGGTTGAGCTTTATGTCGGGGAACGGCTCATTGCCCGGGGTCAACTTGAAGAGCTTGATGGCGATCAACAGGGCCAATTGGCCGTTCGCCTGACAGAAGTGGCCAATCTGCAAGACGGTCTGGGATGAACCGCGCCGTTCTTGTCGGTCTTCTGGCGGTGGCGGGGCTCTGGCTTGTTGCGGCCCCCGTCTCCGCGCAGGAAATCTCGATTTCCCTGGGGGATGAGTCCTCGATTTCGGCACGCACGATCCAGCTGATTGCCCTGATCACGGTCCTGAGCCTTGCGCCGGGGCTTGCAATCATGATCACCTGCTTTCCGTTCATCGTGACGGTGTTGTCGATCCTTCGCCAAGGCATCGGCCTGCAACAATCGCCGCCCAATATGCTCATCGTCAGCCTCGCATTGTTTCTGACCTATTTCGTGATGGAGCCGGTGTTTATCGCGGCCTGGACCGAGGGTATTGATCCGCTTTTGCAAGAACAGCTCTCACTTGAGGTCGCGATTGAGCGTGCGATTGAGCCGTTTCGGGTGTTCATGGCGGGGCGTGTGAAACCCGATACCTTTGCCGCCATGGCCGCGTTGCGCCCCGACGCGGCAACGATTCCAATCGGAGCGGAAGCGCCGCTATCGGTCTTGGTGCCCAGCTTCATGCTGTCGGAAATTGCCCGTGCATTTCAGATCGGGTTTCTGGTTTTCATGCCGTTCCTGATTATCGACCTTGTCGTGGCGGCGATCCTCATGTCGATGGGGATGATGATGGTGCCGCCGGCGATTGTGTCGCTTCCCTTCAAGCTTGCCTTCTTTGTCATCGCAGACGGCTGGACGCTGATCGCCGGAAGCCTGGTGCGCGGCTATATGTAGGTCCTGGCCTTACGCCGCTGAGCGACAGCGGGGGCCCAAATTCTTGTGCTCTACACGGCGGCGCTCTGAAAAAAAGGGCCCGCCGTTTTCCTTTGGCAGGCCTCGTGGCATGAAAAGAGGGGCGAAGCATTGTTAAGCCTCGCCCCTTACGGTGTTGGAACCCCTTAATGTCGTCGCACCCGCGGCGCGCTTCATGCTGTGCGCCGGGGCGGACAACCCGCGTGGCGTTATCGCACCACAAACTCGGCATGCAGGGCGCCTGCGGCCTTGATGCTTTTCAGGATGTCGATCATGTCGCGCGGGGCAACCCCAAGCGCGTTCAGACCGGCAATCACTTCTGAGAGAGACGTGCCCGGCCGCACCTCGGCCAGGCCGATCCCGGGTTCTTCCTGAATGGTGGCCTCGGTGCGTGGCACAACCACTGTTTCGCCACGGGCAAACGGGTTGGGTTGCACGGCCAAAGGTGTTTCCTGAATGCGCAGGGTCAGGTTGCCTTGCGAGACGGCCACCCGCGAGATGCGCACATCCTCTCCCATGACAATCGTGCCAGAGCGTTGATCCACAACCACGCGGGCCTTGCGCTCGGGTTCAACAAGCAGGTTTTCAATCCGGCCAAGTGCATGCGCCGGTGAGGCCGCGCGCATGCCGGCAATATTCAACCGCACGGTGCCGGAATCGAGCATCGCGGCAACACCACGCCCCACGGCGCCGTTGATGACCCGTTCTATTCGTGCGGCGGTGGTAAAATCGGGCTCTCGCAGGGCAAGGCGGATCGTATCGAGCGTGGCAAGCTCAAAGTCGATCTCGCGTTCAATTCGGGCACCTGAAGGGATCGTGCCCGAGGTTGGCACACCTTCCACCACGCCGCCTGCGTCGCCCTGCGCGGCGACACCGCCCGCGATGATCGTGCCTTGGGCCACGGCATAGATCTGGCCATCGGCGGCATTGAGCGGTGTCATGATCAAGGTCCCACCCAAGAGGCTTTTGGCATCGCCGATCGCAGAGACAGTTACATCAATCTGTCCGCCCGCGCGCGCGAATGCCGGAAGCTCGGAGGTAACAAAAACGGCGGCGACATTCTTGGGACGGAACTGTTCGCCAGACACGTTGATGCCCAGACGTTCCAGAATGTTCGACATGATTTCCTCGGTGAACGGGGCATTGCGAATGCCGTCGCCAGTGCCATTCAGCCCGACGACAAGACCGTAGCCAACAAGATCATTGCCCCGAACGCCGTCAAACTCGACAAGATCCTTGATCCGGATCGGGCTTGCGTTTGCAACGGTAATCATAAGGCCCATGCCCAGGGCAAGACCGGCGACAAGCGTTCTAAAAATCATGACAGGAAATTTACCAGGTTCAGGCGCGATGCGCGCGCGGTTAGCGTGTAAAGCGTCTCAAGTTGAAACTGAACTTGTTCCAGATCTGCGGCGGTTTCGAATACGTCGATTGAAACAAGGTCGTTGCGCGCGATTTCCAGGCTCGTGATCTCGGCCCCGATCCGGGTTGAGGATTGGTCAATCCGCGCCTCGGCAACGCCCAAATCGGCGCGCAGCGCCGTTAGCCCGTCCTGCTGTGTCAACAGGGCCTCGCTCGCGCTCCGGGCAAGCGCCCGGCGATCTTCGGTTCCAAGGGCCAGGCCGGGGTCGTCGACAAGCGCCGCAAGTACCGTTTGCTTTATGAGGTTGCGCAGCACGGGATCGTCGGCGCGAATATCAAGCGCCACAGATTCGCCGTCCCCCAACTGGTACGCGGAAAGATCGCTTGACCCGCCCTGATAAATCGAGGTCTCGAACGCGCCGCCGGGGGTGTCAAAAAACGTATCCAGTTCGCTTAGCACCGCCACGGCACTTGTTGCGCCGACTATTGCGGTGCGCACCTCGTCAAGCACCTGATCTGCCGGGGCAAGAGAGGTGCTATCGGTCGCGGATCCCGAGAAAAGCGCGCGTCCGGCAACATCTGTGTTGAGGGCGCCAATGATTGATCCAAGCGTGCCTTTGGCTTCGGTGGACAGGGTGCTGAGTGGTACGCCGCCGCTGCCAAAGCCGACCGTGATAGCAGAGTTTGCAAGATCGCTCGCAAGGCTCTGGATAAAGCCAAGCGAAGTCTGCATCGTGGTGGCATCTACGGTCGCTTCGCGCGCAGCGGTGCGATGGCTGTCCTGAAGGACCAAAGCGTGCTCGACATCCGCCAGGTGAAGAAGATTTCCCGAAAGATGTTGTGTCAGGTCAGCCGCTTGCCCGCTGGTAAGCTCCACCGTGAGGCGGTCCATCTGTTGTTTTAGGTTAACGCTTTGGCGGTTCAAAGCAAATGCTTGGGCCATATCACCTATACTTCGCAAATTCATGGTCAAATCCCCAAAAGTGTTTGCATCATGTCGTCGATCGTCTGGAGCATGCGGGCGTTCGCGGAAAAGGCCTGTTCGACCAGCAAAAGACGCTGTAGTTCGGCGTCGCTATCGACGCCATCTGCCAGTTCGAGGCTGCGCAATTCGCTGGCCTGAGTGGTGGCAAAGCTCAGTGTCTGTTCCTCAGACAGCCGGTCTTGCGCGGCTTGTGAAACCAGCGTTGCGATCTGACCGGCGGCAGAACGCGCGGTCGGTCCAAGCGCATCCGATGAAAGCGCGCGGTTTTCGCCCAACACAGCGCTGAACGATTGCAGCAGGGCACCGTTGCCCGCAGGGCCGGGTGCAGTCGCGCCAAGACCATCACGCAGACGAAACAGGGCGCCCCCCTGGTCCGGATCAACCGCAGTGTTCAGTTTGATCCGACCGGCAAGTCCGACTTCATTGGCCGGGTCAAATGTGGCGCCTGCGTCGGTGAAGAGACCCGGCGCGCCAGGCGCAAGGCTTGGGTCGAGGCCGGCCTGTTGAAAGCGTTCGACGATATCGCGCGCCACGGCATCGACGCCGCTTTGCGCCTCGACCGCGAGGGTGTCGCGTACATCGAAAAGCGCGGCCAGTTGGCCACCGGCGAGGGGCCCGCGGTCACCACCGATGTTGACGTTGTTGCCATTGATCTGGATTCCGGACAAAAGCCCGTTCTCCAGCGTCATATGCGGCGCCACAATCGCCGAGGGTTCGAATTCAAGCTTTGCCGGAAGACCATCAAGCAGCAGAGCGCCACCGGTGGTGACAAGGGCGACGGCGCCGTGATCCCGTGGCAATTGCCGCAACGGCAAAAATTCTGATAGCCCGTCAATGATCTGTTGGCGCTGATCCTCAAGCGGGGCTGTGGCGCGGCCATTGAACAGGGCTTCGGTGATTTGAATATTCAACGTGCTGACCTGTTCAAGGCCGGTGTTGATGCTGTCCACGGTGCGGGCGATATCGGTGTCGGCGCGGCTGCGCAGGCCTTCGATCTCATCGGAAATAGAATTCAGACTTTCGGCGAGGCGGGTGGCATCCTGAACCACAGTTTGGAGGCGGTTTGACTCTTCCGGGCGCGTGCTTGCGGTGACAAGGTCGGCCTCAAACGTGGCGAGATTCGTGCTTAACGCTCCTGGGTCGCCCGGCGTTCCCAAGGCTCGCTCGATCTGAGCGGCGAAGTTGGTGCGGGTTTCCGCTGCCGCCAGGGCACTATCGGCAAGTCGGCGATCACCCAAAAGGGCGTTGTCCACATGCCGGGTAATGCCCACAACAGACACGCCGCGCCCGTCGGGTTGCGATGCGAGACTGATGTCGCGCACAGCGTAGCCTTCGGTGAGCACATTGGCGAGGTTAGCCGACACGACGTCGGCCGTGCGAGAGCTGGCATTCAAGCCACTGAGAGCGTTTGACAGGGCTCCTGAAATCGTCATGTCGGTCCCTTTCCTTTAACTGGTGATTGCGCTGGGCCTTAGCGTTTGATGTTGGTGGTTTCCTGCAACATCTCATCGACGGTCTGGATCACCTTGGCGTTCGACGAATAGGCCCGCTGGGTCTGAATCATATCGGTCAATTCGCGGGCCACATCGGTGGCCGATTCCTCGCGTGCGAAGGACACAATGTCACCGGTCGGCCCGTCACCGGCATTCCACAAGAAGAACGATCCGCTTTCTGGCGAGGGCAGATAGGTTTGCTGATCCATGGCGACAAGGCCGTTGGGATTGGGCAGGTCGACAAGTGGCACCTGATAGATAACGCGTGTGACCCCGGTATCAAACGAGGCACGAACAAAGCCGTTTTCATCCACCTGTGCCGAGGTCATGTTGCCCACGGGCGAGCCATCCTTGGAGATCGACAGCGGCGCGAAGCTATTGGAAAGCTGAGTCAGCCCGTCTGACGTACCGAGCCGACCGATATTGATCTCGATCGGTCCGCCGTCGACGTCCACGATGACCCGACCGGTGGCTGGATCATAGGGCCCGCCCGACAGAGTCGCCACATCAAAAAGCGTGCCACCGGTTGCGCGGGCGTCATCAAAGGTAACTCGGTACTCACCAATCAGGGCGTTGTCCTGCGCCGAATCTGTGAGGCTCACGGTCCATTCATTCGATGATCCCGTGACGGGGATAGTTGGGGTAAAGGTGATCCCGATTGTCTCGGATATCCCGAGATTGTCGAAATATTCCACCGAGAGCTGTTGTGTTTCACCGGGCGCATCAAACGAGGTTTCTGTCGCGGGAAGGTTAATGCCAAGATTGACGGATGTCGTCGGCTCACCTGTCAGTTGATTGACGTTAATTCGGACCGGTTCGAGGCCGCCGCTGGTATCGCGTGGAAATTCCGGCACGGTGCCATCCGGGTTGGCCGGCCAGCCCATCAGAACGAGACCGGATTCGGTCACAAGCAGGCCGTTTGCGTCCGTGCGGAACGATCCGGTTGTGGTTAGCATCATTTGCGGGTCACCAGTGCCGACGGCAACCTCGGTCGCCGAGGCAACCGGAATAAATCCGCGACCGCGAACCGCAAGGTCGGTCGGATTGGATGTGCTGACGAGCGAGCCACCGTTGTCGACAAGGCGTTGCGTGGATGACCGTACACCGCCGGCCGCATAGCTGCCGCCGTTTGACGAAATGACAAGTGATTCAAAATTCGCCTCGACCCTTCGATATCCAAAGGTGGCCGAGTTTGCGATATTGTCGGAAATCGCGGCAAGCCGCGTGGCATTCGCGTTGAGCCCCGCCACACCGGCATTGAGAGAGGATGAAATAGTCATGGATACGCCTTTCTGCTGCATCGACCAAAGTTGGCATCCAGCAATAAGCGCGTACCTTTAACAGGCAGCTAATAAATAAAATGCGTTCTAATTCTATCGTCGGTCTGATCGTAAAAGGACCACCTCAAGTCGATTATTGCGTAGCGCCATCGGGTTTGCGACCACCGGTTTACGGTCGGCATGTCCGGTCACGCGATGCATGCGCTGCGCGTCGATTCCGTCATCTTCAAGCATCTGGCGCATTGTGTTGGCGCGCGCCGACGACAGATCCCAGACCGGGTTATCCGCAACCATGATCGGCAAAGCTCGGGTATGGGCCGCCACGGCAAGGTTGTTCTCAACCAGGTTAGACACCGACGCGATAAGAGCGGCCAAATCGCGCAATAGCGGTGTTGGAACTGTGGTCTGGGCCTCGAAAAGCCGGGCGTCGGCAAGGTCGAACAGTTCGATCACCAGCCCCTCGTCGGTCACCCGCGTCAGAATATGACGCAGCGTGGTATCCGCGACCATGCTTTCGCCACCGCGTCCGGTCAGGGCCGCTTCGATGCTGGCGAAGGCTTCGGCGTCGGCTGTTGCCTCGGCGTTGACGGGGCCTTCGGTCAGCAATCCAATGTCGCCGCGCGCTATTTGACTCGCCGATGCAAAGGCCTGCGATGCGCCGGTTCCGTTCTGCGGCAGAGTGTCTTCGGCAAACATGCTGTCGCCTCCAAAGGCGCCATCGCCGCCGCCGGAAATCCGGTTGATCGGAATCGTCGGGCTGAAATAATCCGAGATGCCCTTGCGTTGTTGTTCCGTTGTTGCGTTCAGCAGCCACATCAGCAGGAAAAAGGCCATCATGGCCGTTACAAAGTCCGCATAGGCAACTTTCCAGGCACCACCATGATGCCCACCGCCAGCGATGACCTTTTTCCGTTTGATGATGACTGGCGCCGCATTGCTATGCGCGCTCATATCCACCACCTTTGTTACTCACCCGTGTTAAGGTTTAGCACAAGGGGTATTACCCGGCTGTTAACACCTAGAATTTTAACGATTTCTAAGAGTTACGCCTGAGATGGAAGCCAAAGAACGATCCACGGAAAACCCACCAGAAGGGCGATGGTTACCGCATCCGCGATAAAGAAGGGCGTGACCCCCCGGAACACGTCCTGAACGCTGATATCATCGCGCACGCCGGCCACCACAAAGCAGTTAAGGCCAATGGGCGGCGTGATCAGGCAGAACTCGGCCATCTTGACCACCAGGATACCGAACCAGATCGCACACATCGTCCCGTTCATGCCAAAGGCACTTTCGGCGGCGGTGACGGCTTCACCGCCATTCAGGGCCATGACCGCCGGATAGACCACCGGCAGCGTCAGCAACAGCATGCCGATTGCGTCCATGAACATGCCAAGCACCGCATAGGCCAGCAGGATACAGATCAGGATCATCATCGGTGAATAGTGCAGCGAGGTGATCCAGTCGGAAAACGCCGACGGCAGATCGGCAAAGCCCAGAAAGCGCACATAGATCAGCACGCCCCAGATGATCGAAAAGATCATCACCGAGAGTTTGGCGGTTTCCAGCAGCGCATCCTTGAGCTCGGGCCACCGCATACCGCGATAGGCGGCGATGACAAAAACGATAAAGGCGCCAATCGCCCCGCCTTCGGTCGGCGTGCCCCAGGCATCGCCGCCAAAGGGGTTATAGACAAAGAAGATGATGATCACGACGACCGCGACGATCGGCAGGGCCGGAGGCAGCGACGAAAAACGCTGGCGCCAGGTAAAGCCACTCACCGGCGGACCAAAGCCCTTCACGGTGAGGGCAAGCCCGATGATCAAAAGGGTATAGACCAGTGCCGAAAACATGCCGGGGATGAAACCGGCGAGCAAAAGCATGCCCACGTCCTGTTCGACGATGATCGCATAGATCACAAGGATCGCCGAGGGCGGAATGAGGCTTGCCAATGTCCCCGCCGCCGCGACAACGCCGGCCGCAAAGCGCTTGTCATAACCGACGGCAAGCATTTCGGGGATGGCAATGCGGGCAAACACCGCCGCCGTGGCCACCGAGGCGCCCGATACCGCCGCGAAGCCGGCTGTCGCAAAGACCGTGGCCACCGCAAGCCCGCCCGGCACCCAGGCGATCCAGCGTTTTGCCGCCTCGAAAAGGGCACGGGTGAGACCGGCGTAATAGGCGAGATAACCGATCAGAATGAAGGTCGGAATGAGCGAAAGTGCCTGTGACGAAACCTTGCCATGCGGCACCTGCCCGGCGGTCTTGATGCCAACGGTCAGCGCCCAGGCGAGCTGTGCAAACTCGTAATCCTTCTTGTCCCAGAAGATCCAGACAAGGCCCACGAGGCCAGCCAGACCCGCGGCAAAAGCCACGCGCATGCCAAGCACGACCATGACCAGCATTCCGGCGGTGACCCAAAGGCCAATATCAATCGGTGTCATCAGTCGCGCCCCTGAATATGTTCGGCCTCAGCCGCCGCCTGTTCTGCAACAGACATGATAAGCGGCACCGCCACGGGGGTTTCGTCGCCCCTGACAAAGGCGCGCCCAAAACCCCAAAGTTGAAGCACAAGGCGTAGCGCCATTACCGAAAACGCCACCGGCACCACAAGCTTGGAGGGCCAGATCGGCAGGCCGATATCAATCGAGCTGTCGCGGCTCCACAGTGGCTTGGTCATGTCAAAGCTGCGGTCGAAATGCGCCCATGTGCCCCAGATCAACGCGATAAACAGAATGAGAATGCCAAAGGTCGTCACAAATTCCGCGAGCCAGAGCGCGCGGCCCCTAAGTTGTCCCACCACGATATCCATGCGAATATGGCCGCCGTCGCGCTGAACATATGACACGCCAAGAATGGCGATCAGCGGCATGAAGGCCTCGATCCAGTCAACATAGCCGGGCAGAGGGTTGTTGAAACCATTGCGCCCGGTCACCGAGATGACGGCAAGCACCATAAGCCCGAAGGCAAAGATACCGGCGATCAAAGCGAAAAAGCGTTCCACCACCTGAAGCGCCTGATCGAGGCGGCTAAGCAGGCTGGAATCGCGCATTACGGCAAAAGAGCCGGCCATGGCGGTATGCTCCTGTTGTGAGGGCCTATAGACGTTAGCAAAGGCGGGCCCCGGAGTGGATGTCCGGGGCCCTGGCGCAGATCAGTTCGAGGCCCGGACTTTTTCAAGCGTGGCGCCAACAAGATCATAAAGTTCTTGGGCGGGCATGCCCTGTGCGCTCATCTCCTCGATCCAGGCCGCCGCGATCGGCTCGGCGGCAATCTTTTTGAATTCGGCCAATTGTTCGTCGGAAATAGTGACCTTGGTCACGTTTTTCTCGGCCAGAACAGTATCCCATTTCTTGAGCAGTTCACCATAGTTGGCAAGATAATGCTCAATCGCCTCATCAACCGAACCGTCAAGCGCCTCGCGCTCGGCGTCCGACAGGCCTTCATAGGCGTCGATATTTACAACCACAGGGCAGTTTACCGTGCCGGGGTTGAGGTTCTCGGTCCACCAGGTGGCCTCGTTGATGGTGCCAAAGGACAGATGCGCATGCTGGGCAAATGAAACGGTATCAACAACGCCCGACTGCATCGCCTGATAAGCTTCGGAGGCGGTCACAGAGGTCGGAACCGCACCCACGGCGGCAAAGGCTTTGCCCAGACCGCCGGTGGCACGTACCCGCATACCGTCAAATTCAGCCAACTCATCGCGCGGCTCGCCCGTGCCGACGATGTTGTATTGCGGCATCGGGCTTGTCATTAGCATCTTGGCGTTCCAGCCGGCCATTTCCTCGATCACGGCCGGATGGGCGTAGATCGCATTGCTGACGGCGACTTCTTCGTCGAGGTTGCGCACGCCAAGAAACGGCAGCTCAAGCACGGTGATCGCGCGGTTCTTGTCGGGGTGATAGCCGGCACAGAACTGGGCCATCTCGAATGCGCCGATGCTGATCCCGTCAAGGTTTTCGCGGTTTTTCGACAGACCGCCATAGCTGATGTTCATGGTGAACTCGCCATTGGTCTTTTGCTCGACCAGCTCGGCAAGCTTGTGCACATGCTCGGTAAAGGCGCGGCGCTTGCCCCAGAGCGAAACGTTCCATTCGGTCGCCATCGCCTCACCGGCAAAGGCAAGTGTAAGGGCGGCCACGGCGGTGTGGCTTAGTAGTTTTTGCATGATTTTCCTCCCAGATTGCATGCGAATTCGTCGGGCTCACCATCGTGTATGCTGGCGCCGCTGGCTATGAAGAAAAGCGCGCAGCCCACCGGCGCGAGCCCTGCGGAATTCCGCAAGGACACTACAGCAGCGCCTCTTTGTCCAGCCCAAGCTTGACGATCTTCTCATTCAGCGTCCTGCGCCCGATGCCAAGCGCCTCTGCCACGGCCTCCATCCGGCCCTGATGGGCGGTGATCGCCTTGCTGATCAATTCGCGTTCAAAGGCGGCCACCGCCTCGCGCAGGGTATCGGGTACGTCGTCGCTTAGCGGATCGGCGCGCAGCGCTTGTGCCATCGACCCGGCGCCACGCCGCGCCGCCAGAACCCGGCGTTCACAGACATTGCGCAGCTCGCGCACATTGCCGGGCCAGGCATGCGCCAGAAGGGCGGCGGTGTCTTCGGGGGTAATGTCGGGCGCGCGGGTCTCATAGACGCGCGCGAACTCATCCAGAAATCGCGCCGCCAACAGCATCACGTCGTCTCGCCGCTGGCGCAGGGTGGGCGGTTTGATCACCGTGGTGTTGAGCCGATACAAAAGATCCTGACGCAGCCGACCATCCGTCACCGCCTCGTCGGGGTCTTCGTTGGTGGCCGAAATCACCCGAAACGTCAGCGGGACGGGCCTGTCGCCGCCAAGCGGCAAGACCTCTTTATCCTCGATCACCCGCAACAGCTTGGCCTGCACCGCAAGCGGACAGGAACAGACCTCGTCAAGAAAGATCGTGCCACCGTCGACACCGGGCAAGCGGCCCTTGGCGCCGTCATGCACGCCGAACATTTCCGCCTCGAACCCGTCCGGCGACAGAGCGGCGCAGTTCAATGCAAGAAACGGCCCCTCGGCATTCGGCCCCAGATCATGCAGCGCGCGCGCCACAAGTTCCTTGCCGGTGCCGGTTTCGCCCTGCAACAGAACCGCGGCGCCGCTTTGGGCCAGATCAAGCACCTCTTCGCGCAGGGCCATCGTTTCGGGCGTCTGCCCCAGCAACACCCGGTCCAGCCCCGACAATTGCATCAGGCGTTGTTTCAGCCTTTGGGTGGTGCGTTTCATCCGGTGCTGATCAAGCGCATGTTGCAGGATGTTCAAAAGACGGCGCGGCTCGTAGGGCTTTTCGACAAAGCTATAGGCGCCGCCCTGCATGGCCTTGACCGCCGTCGCGATATCGCCATGTGCCGAAATCAGAACAAGCGGCGGCGACAGTTCGGGATCAAGGCTAGCGAGCAGATCAAGCCCCGAAAGGCCGGGCATGCGCACATCCGACAGGATCACATCGGGCTGAAACTCTGCCAGACGCTCGGCGACGCGGGCGGCGCGGGGCAAGGCCTCAACCTGCCAGCCTGCGGCCTCAAGCAGATCAATCAACGACAGACGCATGGCCTTGTCATCTTCGACGATCATGATGCGGGGGTGTGGCGTCGATGTCATACTGGGTCTGTGTCCTCTTCGCCGGTGCCCGCCGGTATTTCGACCCGAAATACCGCGCCGCGCGCTTTGGCATTGCGCGCCGTGATCCGGCCGTGATGTTCCTTGACGATATTGGCCGAGATCGCGAGGCCAAGACCCATGCCACGCCCGCTTTCGCGGGTGGTGACAAAGGGTTCCTGAAGATCCGACAGCGAGGCCTGGCCCAACCCGTGCCCGGTATCGCGTACCTCGACCCAGCCGACATTATCGGCAAGGCCCATGCGCAGATGCAACAACCGCTCATCGCTATCCTCAAGCGCATCCACCGCGTTGCGCAGGATGTTGGTCATCACCTGTTCAAGACGCAACTGATTGCCGCGCACCATGATCGGCCCCGCCGGTTCGCGGGTATCGACCGTCACGTCGCTGGCCTCGATATTGGGGGTCAAAAGCGACAGGGCCGCCTTGACGACGCTGCGCAGATCGACCTCGCGAAAGACCTCATGATCGGTGCGCGCAAAAAACTTGAGCTGGCGGGTGATGCCCTCCATCCGGTCGACAATGCCGGTGATGTGCGGGATCACCTTTTGCGCGGGCTGACCGCCGATTTCGGCGGCGGCAAGATGGTTGCGCATCGCGGCAATCGGTTGACCAAGCTCATGGGTGACCGAGGCCGCCAATTGGCCAAGGGCGGCAAGGCGGCTCGCGCGCTCAAGCTCGTCCTGGGTGCGTTTGAGGCGGCGTTCGGCGGTGCGGCGATCCTCGATCTCGACGGCAAGCCGGTCATTGGCAAGGCGCAGCTGCGCCTCTTCGGCCTCGGACCGGCGCAGGGCCGCGCCGATGCGTTGCGTGCGGCGCACCTGTGAGACCATAAAGCCTGTCCCGGCAAGGATCATCACCATCCCTGTCACCAGCCAGCTTCGGGTGACCGCCGCGCTGTCATCGGCAAAATAATGCAGTTTCCAGTCATGCTGGGGCAGGGTTGCCGAAAGGTGAATGCGTTTGGCGCCGTCGATCATCGCGCGCGCATCGCCATTCGGGTGCCAGTTCAGCGGATCAAGCGGCTGGCCGGGGAACTGCCGGTTGGCGGCGATCCGGGCGCGCTGTGCCTCTGTGAGGCCCGCAAGCGTGCGATAGCGCCAGCCGGGGTTGGACGAGAGCAGGATCACACCGTCGCTATTGGCCAAGAATACCTGTTCACCTGCCGCGCGCCAGGCCTCTTCAAGGTCGGTCAGGTCAAGCTTGATCGCGATGACCCCGGAAATCCCGCCGCCGGGCTGGCGCACCGCATCGGCAATGAAATAGCCCGGCAATCCGGTGGTCGCCCCGATCCCGTAAAACCGCCCCTGCGTGCCGGTGATTGCCGCCTGAAAATAGGGGCGAAAGGAGTAATCCTGCCCGACAAAGGTTTCGGGCTTGTCGGCGTTCGAGGCCGAAATCGTTACTCCGTCGCCCTGCATCAGATAGATCGCATCAAGCCCCGATTGCACGGCAAAGGCCGCAAGGCGTTTATCCAGAACGTCCGTCGGCGCGCCGAGATCAGTCGCAAGCACGTGGGAATCGCGCGCCAGCACATAGGTCAGATGCGAGAACCGCTCCAATTCCGCCAGAACCGTGCTTCGATAAAGCGACAGGCGACCGCGCGCCTTGGCCTCTTCTTCAGACTGGAAAAAGCTGAGCGAGAGCCAGAACACCCCGATGGCCGCGCAAAGCGCAGAGACGGCAGCAAGGGCAGAATGGGACAAACGCATGGCCAAGGTATCGGGCCGTTCGGGACGTCATGCAAGCGGTTTGGCGATCTGGCCTAACGTGAAACACATGCCTCAAGTCCGGTCATGTCGGTCTTGCCCAATTGCGCCAGTGTCAGGCTGATTTCCTCGCTCATCACCTGCCAGAGTTGGTTCACCCCCCGCTCGCCGCGCCCGGCCATCGCATAAAGCAGGGGGCGACCGAGAAAGGCAAAATTGGCCCCCATGGCATAGGCCTTGACGATATCCTCGCCCGAGCGCAGGCCGGAATCATAAAACAGTGGATAGTCCGGCCCAAGTGCCTTGCGCATTGCGGCGAGCATCAGAATGGGCGGGGGTGCGCCATCAAGCTGGCGCCCGCCATGGCTTGACACCTGAATGGCATCGACGCCTTCCTTGCGCAGGCGCAGCGCATCCTCGACATCCAAAACACCCTTGATCACCAGCTTGCCGGGCCAGGCGGCGCGCAGGCGTTGCAGATAGGACCAATCGGCGGCGGCGCGGCTTGCGGTGCGATCAAACCCGCCATCGGTGAAATTGGCCATTTGCGGGCGGCCCTTGACCAGCGAGGTCAGCGACCATCGTGGATGCAGTGCAAAATCGACAAATTGCCTTGGCCCGATACGAAACGGCATTTTGAAGCCATGGCGCAATTCGCGTGGGCGGCGGCCCACTTCGGGCACATCGAGGGTCACGACAAGGGTTTCGTAACCTGCGGCGCGGGCCCGCTCGACAAGCTGCATCGTGGCGCTGCCATCGCCGCTGAAGTAAAGCTGAAACCAGGCATGGCCCTCGGCGGCCTCAAGCATCCTTTCAAGCGCGGTCGACGCCACGGTCGAGACCCCCAGGGGCACCCGGTCGCGCGCCGCAATCCGCGCCAGCATCAAATCGGCGCCGGGGGTAGAAAGGTTGCACATGCCCATCGGGGTGATCCCGAAAGGCACTTTTGCAGGGTGATCGAACACCGGCATGGAAAGGTCACGATGGGTCACGTTGCACAAGACCCGCGGCTTGAGCCGCAGGTCGCGCAACGCGGCCCGGTTAAGGGCCTCGCCGTGACCCTCGCCCGCCGCCCCGTCGATATAGTCAAACACCATCCACGGTAGCCGACGCCGCGCCATCTGGCGGGCGTCCTCGGCACAGTGGATGTCGCGAGAGGGCAGCATCAATGGTCCTTTCCCTGTCGCGGCCTCAGGCCTGAACGGCCTTCATAAAGCGGTCGCGGATCACGACCGGGTCCATGGTGATGACCGGAACCTTGATATTGCCGCTGTCGCATTTGCACACGATCACCGTCATCTTGTTCGAGGCCAGTGCATCTTGCAGAACCTCTTTGGTCTCGCTGGCCTGACACTCAATAACGTTTTCACAGCCACAGGCCTTTGCCACAGCGGCGAGCGAGGTCTTTTTGCCGGCATAGGTCGGCTGATCGCCGGTCGAGCCATAGCTGCCGTTGTCGATGATCAGCAGGATATAATTGTCGGCCACGTTGTTGGCGATGGTCGGCAGGGTGCCAAAGTTGGTCAGGACAGAGCCGTCACCGTCAATCGAGATGACCTTTTTATCCTGTGCCAGAGCCAGCCCAAGCCCGATCGAGGACGAAAGCCCCATGGTGCCGAGCATGTAGAAATTGGTTGGCTGATCATCCAGCAGGTGCAACTCCTGACTTGGCAGGCCGATGTTGCAGACCACAAGATGGTCGCGGATTACAGGCGCGATATCGCGCAGAACGTCAGAGCGGATCATTGGTCTCCGTAGCCTCCCCAGAAAGACGCGTCGGTCAGGATCGCGACAGGTTTGTTGCACATGAATGTGTATTTCAGGATCGCGTCCAATTCGTTCGCGTCCGATTCCTTGTGAAAATGATAGGTCGGGATATTGAGCTGATTGAGCAGCGCCTTGGTATGCACCGCCATTTCCACCTGACAGGCCACCGGCTCGCGCAGCTCACCGCGATAGCTGATCAGCATCGGCAGCGGCATGCGGTAGAACTGCGTCAGGGTGGCCAGCGTGTTGATGGTCACCCCGATGGCGGTGTTCTGCATGATGATCGCGGGGCGTTTGCCGCCCATGAAGGCACCGGCACAAAGGCCCATGCCCTCGTCTTCCTTGTTCGAGGGGATGTGGTAGATTTCGGATCGGGCGTCAATTTCATCAATCACACCGGCCAGCTGTTTGCAGGGCACGGTGGTGACGAAACTGATGTCATTGGCGACCAGATCGTCGACGATTTTCGTGTGGATGGACACGGGGGGTTACTCCTTGGGTTCAGGATTCTGGTGACAGGTAGGCAGGCATTTCTAACGCAGGACGTGGACAGAGCAAGGCGCATGGCGCACAACGCGTGCCGCCGTAGAGCCAAGAAGAAAATCGCTTATGCCCGGCTTGTGAGAGCCAATGACGATGCAATCGGCGCCCCAGTCGCGGGCGAAATCGGTGATCGCTCGGCCCGAATGCCCGGTGATCAGCCGCGTACCAACCCCCGGAAAGCCCTCAACCCGCTTGGCCAGACGATCCTTGGCGGCCTCAAGGGCGGCGTTGACGGTCTCTTCGTCGACATAGGATCGTACCGACGGGTTGAGCGGTTCGTGAATGTGGATGGCGATGATTTCGCCATCCGTGTCGAGCAGTTTCTGCGCGGCCTCAAGCGCCGGTTCGCTGATCCCGTGATCGAGCGACAGTGAGACGATGATTTTCTTGTACATCACATTTCCTTTTCGTCGCGGGCGTCACCGCCCTTGGTGCTAGCCGGTCGCCTCGGGCACGAGGATGGTTTTCGGGGCGGTCGTGCGCCCATTGCGGATATCGGCAAAGGCGGCGGCCCCATCGGATAGCGGGCGTTTTTCGGTCCAGTCAAGCGCGCCCATGCGGCCCTCGAACATCGCCTGCGCGGTATCCCGGAAATCCTGGGCGGTATAGGTATAGGTGCCGATAAAGGCGACCTCCTGCAAGGTTATGCGCCGAATATCAAGCCCGCCCGTTGCCGAGCCAAGCCCGATATGCACGATCACGCCGCCGGGGCGCACATGCGCCGAGGCCTGCGCGCGAGTGGCGTCAAAGCCAACCCCGTCAACCACAAGATCGAACTGCTCCGATGGGTCGAGCCCCTCGGGCGACAGGACGTTTTGGTCACACTGCATGCTGAGATAGGCGCGCCGGGCGGGGTGCGGCTCGATCATGGTGATATCGCTGATGCCCTGCGCCGCAAGGCTAAGCGCCGCGCCAAGGCCGATGGCGCCGCCGCCAAGCACAAGCGCACGGTGCGTGCCCTCGCCCAAAGCATTGCGCCCGAGGCGGACCGCATGCCAGCCACAGGCAATCGGTTCGGCGAGGGCGGCCTGATCGGTGGTGATGTGATCGGGCATCACGACAAGATTACGCTCTGGCATGGCCAGCAGCGCGGCAAAAGCGCCTTCGCGGGGCGGCATCGAAATAATCTGGCGGGTGCTGCACAGATTGTCGCGCCCCGATGCACAGGCCGGACAGGTGCCGCAGGTCACAAGCGGGTTCACGGTCACGCGCTTGCCGGTCATGGCGCCGCTCAACACCGTGCCCGCCGCCTCGTGGCCAAGCACAAGCGGGGCGGGGCGGCGATCATCATGACCGAGATAGGCGTGCATGTCCGAGCCGCAAATGCCGACGCTATCGACCCGGATCAACGCCTCGCCACCTTGCGGCGTGGGGTCGGCCATGTCGCGATACTCAAGGCCCTCGGGGGCGGTATAGACCAATGCCTTCATTTCGCTGTAAAACCTCCGTCCACCATCATGATCTGTCCGGTCACATATTTCGATGCGTCTGAGCAAAAGAACATCAGCGGTCCGTCAAGATCGTCAACCTCGCCATTGCGCCCGATACAGGTTTGCGCCGCATTGCGCGCCGAGCGCTCGGGGTCATCAAACACCGCCGCCGTAAGCTCGGTGCGGATAAAGCCGGGGGCGAGGGCGTTGACCACAATCCCGTCACGCGACCAGGCCTCGGCCATGGCGCGGGTCATCTGCGCGACGCCGCCCTTGCTTGCGCCATAGGCAATGCCGCCGGGAAAAGCGCGAAAGGATTGCAGCGAGGCAAAGTTCACGATCCGGCCCCAGCCTTTTTTCTTCATCGCCGGCACAAGATGCTGGCTCAGGAAAAACGGCGTACTCAGGTTAAGCGCCAGGGTGACATCCCAGCCTTCGGGCGTGACATCATCGGCCGCCTGCCGGGTGTTGATGCCGGCGGCATGCACCACGATATCGGGCGCCCCGAACGGCATGGCGGCGGCGCGGGCAAGATCGGCCAACCCGTCGCGATCGGCAAGATCATGGGCAATCACCGCGCCATGATCGCCAACCTCGGTTTCCCATTCGACAAGCGCCTCGGCGCGGCGCGCAACACCCACAACGCGAGCACCGTTGGCCACCAGCACGCTGGCCGCGCGCCGCCCCAGCCCCGAGCTTGCGCCGGTGACCAGAGCGACACGGCCGGTCACATCAAGTAAACCCTTTTTAGCCATTGGACGTCAGATCAAAGGTTTCGTCGGGGAAGTACTTTTTGAGGCGGATATCGGCGGTTCGGGCATGCCCTTCCATGCCTTCCAGACGTGAAATCCGCGCAGTGGCTTCGGCCACCGGCTTGGACCCTTCACGCGTCGCACGCTGCCAGGTGACGATTTTCATGTACTTGTGGACGCTCAGACCACCGGTATAGCTGGCCGCCCCCGAGGTCGGCAGAACATGGTTGGTGCCTGCGGCCTTGTCGCCAAAGGCCACGGTGGTTTCTTCGCCCAGAAACAGCGAGCCATAACAGCTTAACCGACCCAGCCACCAATCCAGATCCTCGGCCTGAACGGTCAGGTGCTCGGGCGCGTAGTCATCGGATGTGGCGGCCATCTCTTCGCGGTCGGCGCAGAGGATGACCTCGGCATAATCGCGCCAGGCGGCAAAGGCGTTGTCGCGGTTCACCTCCGGCAGGTCATCGATCAGGCCGGGCACAATGCGCATCACCTCTTCGGCCAGCGGGCGGTTGTCGGTGACAAGCCAGACCGGCGAGTTATAGCCATGCTCGGCCTGACCCACCAGATCGGTGGCGACGACCATCGGGTCGGCGGTCGCATCGGCGAGAATAAGGCTATCTGTGGGGCCCGCGATCATGTCGATACCGACGCGGCCAAACAGCATGCGCTTGGCCTCGGCCACGAACTGATTGCCCGGACCCACCAGAATATTGGCGCGCGGCAGGCCAAACAGGCCGAATGTCATCGCCGCAACGCCCTGAACGCCGCCCATGGCAAGGATGGTGTCGGCCCCGCATAGATCGGCCGCATAGATGATCGCGGGCGCAATCCCGACGCCGGGGCGCGGCGGCGAACAGGCGACGATATGCTTGCACCCGGCCACGCTTGCGGTGGTGACGGTCATGATCGCACTGGCGATATGGCTATAGCGCCCGCCCGGCACATAACAGCCCGCCCCGGTGACAGGGATGCTCTTTTGTCCGGCAATCAACCCCGGCACCACCTCGACCTCGATATTCTTCAGGGTCTCTTTCTGAGCCTCGGCAAAGCGGCGCACGTTATCGTGGGCAAACTGAATGTCCTGCTTGAGCTTTTCCGGCACCAGCGCCGCCGCGGCCTCGATCTCGGCGCGGGTGACCACGACATTGCCGTCGTATTGGTCAAACTTGGCGGCATATTCCATCGCCGCCTTGTCGCCGCCCGCCTCGATATCATCCAGAATCTTGCGCACGGTGGCCTTTACGTCTGAGGCATCGGATTTCGAGGTCAGCGTTGCCTTTTTCAGATATTCTCGTGTCATGGGTCAGGTCCTATTTATAGATGTCTGGCAAAAGCGTTGTCGAGAACGCCGGGATATAGGCGATCATCAAAACGACGATCAGCATGAAGAAAACAAACGGTACGGCGCGCGCTGCGATCCGCAGGATCGACTCACCGGTGATCCCCGAAACCACGAACAGGTTCAGCCCGAGCGGCGGGGTGATAAAGCCCACACCAAGTGCGGTGATCATCATGATGCAGAACTGAATTTCATTCATGCCGATATCATCCGCGAGCGGCTTGAGGATTGGCGCGAGGATCACGATATTAGGCGTCGTCTCCATCACGCAGCCCGCCGCGATCAGGATCATGATCATCAACAGGATCAACAGGCTTGGGTTGTCGGTCAGGCTTGTCACCGCAAACACAAAGCCCTGCGGCACGCCCATGATCGCAAGCGCCTGTGCCAGCGGAAGAGAAAAGGCGATGATCGGCAGGATCACACCGTTCACCTTGGCCGAACTGATAAGCATGGCCGGAAAATCTGCCAGCTTGAGCGTGCCAAGAAAGAGGCCGAGGATCACGGTCACGACAACCGCCGTGGCACCGGCCTCGGTCGGGGTCAGGCGACCCGAGAAGATGCCGTAAAAGATGATGCCCGGCACGATGAACGCATACCAACCCGACGCCAGAGCACGGCCAAGATTGCCAAGATACTCGCGCAGGCTGATGTTGCCGCCGCCCTCATAGCCATAAATCCGGTTGACCACGATATTGGTGATAAGGATCGACACCAGGATCATGACCCCCGGAACCAGCGCCGCAATGAACAGTGTCGAGGCGGAAATGCCCAGCACAAGGCCGATGATGATATAGGCAATCGAGGGCGGGATCAGGATGCCGGTACAGGCCCCCGCCGCGACCAAAGCACAGGCATAGGGGCGCGGATAGCCCGATTCCACCAGCCGGTCGATGGTCATCCGACCGACCGCCGCAGCCCCCGCCGCGTCAGAGCCAGAGATCGCCGAGAACATGCCGCAGACAAGCACCGTGGCCGAGCCGAACCCGCCCTTTGCAAATTGCGTCAATGCCTCGGCGACGTTGAGAAACTTGCGGCTGAGGCCGGTGCGCACAAGAACGTCACCGGTCAGGATAAACAGCGGCACCGCCGTCAGCGCAAAGGCGTCGATTCCGTCAAACAGGCTTTCACCGACAAGGCTCAGCGGGAGGGCGCCCGACATCAGCAGCATCGCAATCGCGCCTGCGCCAATCGCGGCCCAGACCGGCACCGCAAGGGCGATGAGTACAACAAACAGGATCACGGGCGCATAGAAATCCCAGCCCAGATCGACCGTTTGATTAAGAGTATTCCAGAGCATCTGCTATCCTCTCAATCAAACAGTTGGTTGCCTTCGTGAACGGGCGTTCCGTCACGAAGCGAGCGCAGGTCGCGCAAAAAGGATTGCACCAGCCGCAGAATCATAAGGCCAAAGCCGATCGGCACCGCGAGCAGGAACCACACCATCGAGACCCGCATGCCCGCGCTGACCGAACCGAACTTGGCGGAGACAAGAACCGTTTCCCAGGACCAGTAAAGCGCGATCACCGCGACGGTGAACATCACCAGATCCCCAAGGATGTAGAGGGCGGCCTTCATGCGCGGGCCGACATAATGCATGATCACGTCAATGCGGATATGGGCGCGCTCGCGCACCGCAGCGGCGGCCCCGATCCACGCAAGATAGATAAAGGCATAGCGCACAATCTCTTCTCCCCAGACCGAGGAATAGGAAAAGACTTCGCGGCGAATGACCTCAACCGCCATGGTCACCACCAACATGAGATAGAAGATCAAAAGCGCCCATCTCTCCAGGTTTCTGTCTAGGGTATTGAGCATGCAAACCTTTCCCGGTCAGAGGCGCCTGATGCCGCCCCTTGCCCGTTGTCGTGCAAAATTCAGGGTCAAGACCGGGCGCGGTGTTGCGCGCCCGGCTCAGGGTCTCTTACGCGTCGTGTACGTAATATTTGCTTTGGGTCCCCGCGGCTTCGACCAGCTTGTCGAATGTACCCATGGAGCCGGCAAGCTCGGTCTTGTATTCGTCCCATTCCGAGCGCTGATAGCCAACGGTTTCTTGCCATTCGGCAAGCTGGTCTGCGTTCAGCGAGTGGAATTCGACACCCGATTTTCTCATTTCCGCCATGGCGAATGTGCGCGCCGAGGGCACCTTGGCAAGGTTCTGATGAAAGCTCATCTCAGAGGCCCATTCGATGGCCTCCTGAACGTCCGATGACAGGGTGTTGAACCATTCAAGGTTACAGGCATAGGCCTGGCTGTCGGGCACCGCCTGGGTGAAGGTCACATGGCTCAGGATGTCCTTGAAGCCAAAGGCGTAAAGCGCGCCCACGGCTGGATCAAGCGCATCGGCCACGCCCTGTTTGATTGCCGACGGGGTTTCACCCCAGGCCACCGGCGTCGGGTTGGCGCCGCCCATGCGGTAGAACTGTTGCAGCATCTTCGAGCCCGGCACGCGGAACTTGATGCCTTGCAGGTCGCCCGGCGTCATGATCGGGCCGCCGCCGCCCTTACGTACCGCCATGACGCGTGGGTCGATGCAGAAATAGAACATCGGCTTGAAACCGCGCGCCTCGACGAGGGCGTCGACTTCTTTCTTCCAGATGTCAGAGGTGACGAGGTTCACAAACCGCTGATTGGCGCCGCAGAAATACGGCATGTTGATCAGATCAACCGCCGGCGCGAAGGGCGCAAAGTTCGAGAGCGAAAACTGACCGGCGTTGATCGTGCCCCCCTGAACCTTTTGCGCCAGAGCAGAGCCGGTGCCAAGCTGACCGCCGGGGGCCAGTTTCACGTAGATCTTGCCGTTCGACGCGTTCTGAAGGTTTTCCTTCACGTCAAGCTGCATCATCGGATAGCTGCGCGATGTGCCGATCACATATTCCGTGGCCAGTGTCATGACGTGCTCTGCCGCTTTCTCGCGCTCGCGCTCTTCACTGGCGGATTGCGCGTTGGCCTCTGTTGACCACAGCGTGCCGGCCGCTCCGGCGACCAGCGCCGCGGTGAAGCTGCCTGTCGAGGCGAGCTTCAGGAAATTGCGACGCTCCACCGACGCAAGTTCTTCGAAATCCTTAGTCATTGGGTCTCCTCCCTTAAGTGTCCTGTTCTGTCTGTTTGTTTTTTCGTGCAGCCTCGCTCTTGAGTGCTGCGACGACAAAGGTGATCACCGAGGCCAGCAGCAACAGCATTTCACCCAGATCGTTCAGAAACGGAGCGCCCGCATAGGCGCCAAGTACTACATTAAGTCCAAAGGCCCCGAACAACACGGCCGCCGCAATCAGGAACATAATGACCTCCCTCTCGTCGGAATTTATCGACGATTCGAGGTCAATGTAAGCGCTTACATATTTTCACGCAAGCTGTTATGTTGGCGCCAGCCGTGTTGCGAAATGAACGTTCAGGCCCCTGCCAAAGGCATTGGGCGCGTTAAAGCGGATCAAGCGTATGAGTCGGAAAAACAAGGAAAGCGAACATAACCTGCCGACATTGGCCGATGTGGCGACACGTGCGGGCGTGTCGACCGCGACTGTGTCGCGCTGTCTGAATTCACCGGGCCAGGTGCAGCAGGGCACGCGCGACCGGGTCATGGCGGCGGTACAGGATCTTGGCTATTCGCCAAATTTCGGCGCGCGCGCCCTTGCGGCACGGCGCACCAAAACCATCGGCGCGATTATCCCGACAATGGAAAACGCGATCTTTGCCCGCGCCATTCAGGCCTTTCAGGAAGAGCTTCACAAAAGCGGTGTGACGCTTCTGGTCTCAAGCTCGTCCTATCGCCAGGACGTCGAGGAAGACCAAATTCGCACCCTCGTGGCGCGCGGCGCCGACGGGCTTTTGCTGATCGGGCATGACCGAAGCCCGGCGATCTATCAGTTCCTTGCCAATCGTGGCGTTCCGGTTCTGATCTGCTGGGCCTATGATCCTTCGGTTGCCCGCCTGTCCATCGGTTTTGACAACCGCCGCGCCATGGCGGGGCTGGCCGCCGAGGTTCTGGCCCTGGGGCATCGCAACATCGGGATCATTTCGGCCGAATTCGAGGGCAATGACCGCGCCCGCGCGCGGGTGAGCGGCGTGCAGGATGCGATGCGCGCGCAAGGCCTTGACCCCACCACCGCAGATTTGATCGAGACGCCGTACAGCATTGAAAACGGCGCCAATGCCCTGCGTGAGATGATGCAGAACTCGCCGCGTCCGTCGGCGGTGATTTGCGGCAATGATGTGCTTGCCGTGGGGGCGGTTCAAATGGCGCGCGCGCTTGGCCTTGCGGTGCCCGGCGATGTCTCGATTACCGGGTTTGACGATATCGAGCTGGCGCGGGTGGTCGACCCGCCCCTGACCACGGTTCACGTGCCGCACCGCGACATGGGCCGTCAGGCCGCGCGCCTTTTGGTGGATATGGTTGCGGGCCATCCGGCGCGCGACAGTGTTCTGCTGGAAACCAACCTGTGCTTGCGCGGCACGCTTGGCCCGCCGCCGGGGTCGGTCGCCGATTCGTAAGCCCGCACCCAGATGTGGCGCGCGCCGCACTAGCGCGTCGGGCGATACACGCCCTCGCCCGAGCGCGCCGCAAGGCCGAGGGCGGTCATGCTTTCAAGCAGCGGCAGAACGCTTGTCGCGCGGCCCCGTTTAAAGCTGCGGGCCACCTGCTCGGCGGTGGCCTGCCCCAGATCGGACAGGGCGTCGCGCACGGCGGCCACCTGATCCGGCATGGATTTGGGCCATGTGGGTTTGTCGGCGGGCTCTGCGGTATCGCCAAGGTCGAGCTTGCCTGTTTTCGCCGCCGCAATCCGACCGGCCGGGTTTTGATAGTCGGGGCGCAGCCAGCGGATATGGCCCGCCGCTTCCTCGGCGGCGCGTGCGTGGTTCAACGCGACCAGACGGTGCAATATGTCATCCTCGGACAGATCGGCGGGCCAGCCATAGGCCTCGGCCACCGCGCGGTCGATCCGGTCATGGATATCGCGGAGCATGCCAATGAGGCCCGCATCGTAAATCTCGCGGTCCTTTCCTTCGATCCGCTCGCCCGCGCGCAGCTTTTCCAGCACGTTGTACATCTGTGTCAGGGTCAGCTTGGGGTGGGCCGCCTGCCGGTCCTTGCGATGCGCGTCAAGCTCCTCGCCAAGGCCGCGCAGCACGGTCTTTTGCGCCTCGGTGGCGTCGGGGAAGGGGAAGGGATCGAAACACTTTGTTTTGGCGTAAACCGGATCATTTCCCACCCCGAGCCAGCTTCCCGCCGATAAAGACCAGCAGACGTGTTGCTTGGAAGAAAGAATGGTAAGAAAACTGGCGTCAGAGAGGGCTAACAGTATGAGCTTGTTATCTGGCAATGTCGCCTCTGGCAGGAACTGAAACACCCGGTGTTTCGTGGTTTCGACCGTGGCGATATAGCGGGGCAGGCCGTCGAGCGCAGGGCGCAAATCCTTGCGCGGTTCGCCGAAAACCCACCAGTTGCGTTTGTAGCTTTCACGGTTGTTCTGATCGCGCTCCGGCTTCACCATGTCCAGCACATGCTGATAGACCGCCGGAAATCTGTCGCGCACTTCTGTTTTCGTCAGGCCGAACAGGTCGATCACCATCACGCCACGCGGGCTTGCCGTCAGGTCGCGACCATTGCGGTAGTCGCGAATGTGGTTTTCCAGCCCCGGCACCGTGCCAAGACCAAGCGCGCGCGCCTTTGCGGGTGAGACGATGAAGCCGGAGCCGAACAACATAACTCCCCGGGAACTTAATCCCTCATTAGCCTTGAGCGCCTTGGCCCCCGCCACATCGGCGCCGATGCGCAGGTTGGAGAATATCTTGCCCATCTCGGTCTGAAACCGCACGACGCGGCCCTCGTCCTCGGTCTCGCCCTTGCGTTCCTCGGTGATGGTCAGCAATCGCCCGGCCTGCCGCCCGGCGCGGCCCACCGTCATTGCGATGCGCACCGCCGCGCCCATGCTGGCATCGACCCAGGGGTGATCGGGCACGGCGAAGATCAGCGAGAGCGGTTTTTTCGGATCGTCCAGATGCGGCGCCAGCACCTTGCGATTAAAGGTCTGGCGCAGGCTGTTGGTGGTGATAAAGCCAAAGCGCCGCGCGCCCTTGCCGGTTTTCGCGTTCCAGCCGCGCGCCAGTGTCGCCGCCTTGTCCCACCAGAACATGACGAAATCCGCAGATTTCGGCATCTTGGGATAGGCCGCCCAAAGCGCCTCGGCATAGCCATCGCCAAGCGCCTCGCGCATCCGGCTTGCCCCGATAAAAGGCGGGTTGCCGACGATGAAGTCCGTCTCGGGCCATTTCGCCGGTTTGGGGTTGGCATAATCGAGCAGGGTGACGCGCGCGGTCTCGTCGGGCACGTCCTCGCCCGTCACCGGGTGGGGCTTGGTGGTGATCGCGTCCCAGCGGGTAACCGCCACGCCGTTTTCCATGCGCGGGCGGGATTCGGTGTAATCGAGCACGGCATCGCGGTTCTCGATATTGTGGAAATCGCGCAGCACCGGCTCGGCAGGGGTGGCCTTGCCATAGGTGCGGAAATGCCATTGCAGATAGCCGATCCAGAGCACCAGTTCGGCCACCTTGGCGGCCCATGGGTTCAACTCGATCCCCAGAAACTGATGCGGGTCCACCGTGTAGCCGGCAAGTCCAAGCGCGCTCTGTTCCTCGCCCAGCTCGTCCAGCAGGGCGGTCACCTCGCCCTCAAGCCGCTTCATGAGTTCGAGCGCGACATAAAGGAAATTGCCCGACCCGCAGGCCGGATCAAGCACGCGGGTTTCGCACAGGCGGCGGTGAAAGGCGGTTACAAGATCGCGGGCCTCTTTCATCCTGTCCTGATCGGCAAGGGTATAGGCACTGGTCTGCACGTCCTGCCAATCGCTGCGCAGCGGCTCGATGACCGTCGGCATGATCAGGCGTTCGACATAGGCGCGCGGGGTGTAATGCGCCCCCAGCTTGTGGCGCTGGCGCTTGTCCAGGGCGCGTTCCAGAAGCGTGCCGAAAATCGCCGGTTCGACGGTCTTCCAATCCTTGTGCGCCGCGCCGATCAACAGCGCAATTTGCGGACTGTCCAGGGGAAGGGCATCGGCCTCTGCAAAGAGCCCGCCGTTGAATTTCAGAAGATCGGTGCGCAAAACCGGGGAAAAGCCACCCTTGTCCATCGTCTGCCAAAGCGATTGCAGGGCAGGCGCGGCATGCTCTGGTGTGCTGGCCATGTCCTTGAGAAGGTTGGTGAAGCTGTCGCGCGGGATCAGGTCCACATCCTCGGCGAACATCGAGAACAGGCAGCGCATGAGAAACCCCGCCACCTTTTCCGGCGGGTGCCCGTGTTTTTCGAACGACCGGCCCAGAAGGGCAAGCTGATCGGCAATCTCGCGGGTCACCCTGGCGCTTTGTCTGGACGGGTCGAGCGTGTGCGGGTTGTTCCATATGTCGCGAAACAGTTGCTGCACGTCCGGGTCGGTGAGGTCGTCAAGGAAAATGCGATAGCGGGTGCCATCGGGGAATTGGTTATAGCCGTGCCCCTGCCCGGAGAAATCCGCGTATATCTCGAACACATAGCCCACGTCACAGACGATGACGAAGGGCGGCCAGCCGTCTTCCCTGGCGATGCTGCGCGCATAGTTGTCGGCCTGGCCACGCGCCTTGACCATGGATTTGTCCCATGCCCGCGTGCCGCGCACCCCATGCCCAAGTCGCCTGACGGCTGGAACAGCAGCAAGGGCCGGCTGGCCATCCTCCGGCACCTTGGGCTGTGAGCCCTGTTTGGTTTCCAGAATGAATGATCCGCGCCGATAGAAGTCGATGAACTTTTTGGACGTCTCGCCAATCGCCGCAGAGGTGACAGGGCGTTCCAGCCCGCCTTGCGGCGGCGACTCTCTGGGCTTGCCAGAGGTGTCGTGTGGCGATTGAGACACAGATCGCAGAGGCGGATTCTCTCCTTCAGCGGCTTGCGTATTGCTTTCGGCATAACCTACGGGCGAAGTGGCGCAAAAGCCAAGTCGCGTAAGTGATTGATGTTTTAGATAAAGTGGTGAGCCGGCAGGGGTTCGAACCCTGGACCTACTGATTAAAAGTCAGTTGCTCTACCAGCTGAGCTACCGGCTCTCACCATATGTTGGGCGGGTCTAAATCCGTCCATCGTCGCAGTCTTAACCCTAAAAGCGCAATAAGCGCAAATAGCTGGGACTGTACTGCACATCGCCGAAAACCTGGTCGGTCGCCCAACCCGCTGCGCGGCAACATGTGGAGCGGTATCTAGAAAGAGCGGTGCAGAGGGTCAACCCCGAAAGTGCAAGTTATTCGCTGGATATGCTGGATTCGTCTGGCGGCTGGGTTTATATGCCCGCAAATGACCGATTATCGCGATACCGGATTGCCCTTTATGAAAATGCACGGGCTGGGAAACGACTTTGTCGTGCTGGATGCGCGTGCGCAGGGCGTTGCGCTGTCGCCGGGGCTGATCATGGGGATTGCGGACCGGCACAAGGGAATCGGGTTTGATCAGCTTGCGGTGATCGAGGCGGGTACTGGCGATGCGCATCTGACGTTTTACAATTCCGATGGCTCGACCTCGGCGGCCTGTGGCAACGCCACGCGCTGTGTCGCGCGCTATTTGATGGACGAATCGGGGAAGGCGCGCCTGCATCTGAGCACGGCGCGCGGCGATCTTTACGCGGTGGATGCGGGCGAGGGCCTGACCTCGGTCAATATGGGCCAGCCACAGCTTGAGTGGCGCGATATTCCGCTGGCCGAAGAGATGGACACACTGGAACTGCCGATCGAGGGCGGGCCGAGTGCCACCGGCATGGGCAATCCGCATTGTACCTTCTTTGTCGAAAATGCCGAGGCTGTGCCGCTTGAACAATTCGGGCCGCGCTATGAGCATCACCCGCTTTATCCTGAACGCACCAACGTGCAGGTCGCCAGCCTTGTGGGCGACAACCACCTGCGCATGCGGGTATGGGAGCGGGGCGTGGGTGTCACCCTGGCGTCCGGCTCGTCGTCTTGTGCGACGGCGGTGGCGGCTGCGCGCCGGGGGCTTACGGGGCGGCAGGTGCGGATTGATCTGGACGGTGGCACGCTTGAGGTCGACTGGCGCGACGATGGCGTCTGGATGACCGGGGCAACCTGTCATGTTGCGAGCGGTGTTCTGACGCCCGAATTCTTGGCGGGTTTCGCATGACCGAGGCCCCGAAATTCACCACGCTCGGCTGTCGGCTCAACGCCTATGAGACCGAAGCGATGAAAGACCTGGCCGGGCAGGCGGGGCTTGGCAATGCGGTGGTGATCAACACCTGCGCCGTGACCTCCGAGGCGGTGCGCAAGGCGCGTCAGGAAATCCGCCGCCTGCGCCGCGAGAACCCCGACGCGCGCCTGATTGTGACCGGATGCGCCGCCCAGACCGAGCCGGAGACCTTTGCCACCATGCCCGAGGTGGACGCGGTCATCGGCAATACCGAGAAAATGCAGCCCGATACCTGGGGTCGGCTTGCCGCCGATTTCATCGGCGAGACAGAGCGCGTTCTGGTCGATGACATCATGTCGGTGACGGAGACCGCAGGCCATCTGATTGATGGCTTCGGCAGCCGCAGTCGCGCCTATGTTCAGGTGCAAAACGGCTGTGATCACCGCTGTACCTTTTGCATCATCCCGTTTGGACGCGGCAATTCGCGGTCTGTGCCTGCGGGCGTGGTGGTGGATCAGATCAAGCGGCTTGTCGGCGCGGGTTATAACGAGGTGGTGCTGACCGGGGTGGATTTGACAAGCTGGGGCGCCGACCTTCCGGCGATGCCCAGGCTTGGCGATCTGGTGATGCGGATCCTGAAACTGGTGCCGGATCTGGCGCGGTTGCGGATCAGCAGTATCGATTCGATCGAGGTGGATGAGAACCTGATGCAGGCGATCGCGACCGAGCCGCGCCTGATGCCGCATTTGCACCTGAGCCTGCAACATGGCGATGACCTTATCCTCAAGCGGATGAAGCGGCGCCACCTGCGCGATGATGCGATTCGCTTTACCGAAGAGGCGCGCAAGTTGCGCCCTGAGATGACCTTTGGCGCCGATATCATCGCGGGCTTTCCGACCGAGACCGAAGCGCATTTTGAAAATGCGCTCAGGCTGGTGACGGACTGTGATCTGACATGGCTGCATGTCTTTCCCTATTCACCCCGCCAAGGCACGCCGGCGGCGCGCATGCCACAGGTTGACGGGCGTGCGATCAAGGCCCGCGCGGCGCGTCTGCGCGCGGCGGGCGCGGCGCAGGTCGCCCGCCATTTGCAGGACCAGCAGGGCCGCACCCATGCGGTATTGATGGAAAGCCCCCGGATGGGGCGGACCGAGCAGTTTACCGAAGTCAGCTTTGACAGCGATCACCCCGAGGGCCGAATCGTATCGGCGCAGGTGACAGGCATGCGCGGCACGCAGTTGACGGCCGCGTGACATGAGTATTTGTGGAAAGATGAAAGCAAGGGCGATGCGGGGCTGACCTCTGGACAGGCGCTTGGGCCGGGCCTAACGTCGCGAAAATAGTTCATCAGGGGATGCTTTCATGAAACTGATCTTTTCGCCGCTGTCGCCTTTCGCGCGCAAGGTGCGCGTTTTGCTGCATGAGACCGGACAATTGGGCGATGTCGAAATGGTCGATGTTGCCACCACGCCACTCGACACCCATCCGGACGCGGCGGCGGCCAATCCGTTGGGCAAAATCCCGGCTCTGGTGCGCGCCGATGGGCCGACGCTTTATGACAGCCGGGTGATCACCCGCTATCTGGATCATCGCGCAGGGGGCAGGATGTACCCGCAGGCGCGGCTATGGGATGTGCTGACGCTTGAGGCGACCGCCGAAGGGATCATGGAGGCCGCCCTGTCGATGACCTATGAGGCGCGGTTTCGCCCCGAAGAGGTGCAATATGCGCCCTGGGTCGACGCGCAGTGGCAAAAGGCGTCGCGGGCTCTGGCGGCGGTGAATGCGCGCTGGATGAGCCATCTGGCGGGGCCTCTAGACATGAGCCATATCGCCATGGGCTGTGCGCTTGGATATCTTGATTTTCGCCACGATGCGCGCGGTTGGCGCGTTGGCAATGAGGCGCTTGCCGATTGGTATGCCGCAGTCTCGGAGCGCGAAAGCATGGCACAAACGGCACCGGAGTAGCCAAGGCCACTGGTCGGGGTCTCGGCGCTTTGACTGGCGGGATGGAGGCGAGGTTTGCGCTCTACGACGGCAAATTTGGGGTCGCTCGACAAGGTCTGCGATCTTTGGGGGCGACAACCCAAGATTTGCCCATATATGCCCGGTTTGGGTGCATCACAAGCGCGACACTTGCGCGCCTTGATCAAATCAGCGGCATTGCGCACTGGACTGCCCTTGAAAGCCCCGCTAAATACCGGCCAAGACTGGTTGCGGGAATCCTGCGGCCTGAAACCCGTATGCGGCCGGTAACGGCGCTGATAAATGGAGTAAACCTCGTGTCCCACGCAGACGATCACGAAGGCACCCGTAGGGATTTCCTCTACTACGCCACCGCAGGCGCCGGTGCCATTACCGCCGGTGCGGCCATCTGGCCGTTGGTCAATCAGATGAACCCTTCGGCCGATGTGCAGGCGCTTGCCTCTATTCGCGTCGATGTGGACGGCGTTGAGCCGGGCACGCAGATCACGGTGAAATGGCTGGGCAAGCCGGTGTTCATCCGCCGCCGCACTGCGGAAGAAATCGAAGCGGCCCGTTCGGTTCCGCTTGACGATCTGATCGACAAGAACGCGCAGAATCGCAACGATATGTCGCTGGATGCCTCGGATCAGAACCGCACATTGGACGAGGCCGGTGAATGGCTGGTCATGATTGGTGTCTGCACCCATCTTGGCTGTGTTCCGATCGGGGATGGTGCCGGTGATTTCGGCGGCTGGTTCTGCCCTTGTCATGGGTCGCACTATGATAGGGCCGGGCGTATCCGCAAAGGCCCGGCGCCAGAGAATCTTTGGATTCCAGTTGCCGAATTCGCTGACGAAACAACGATCAAACTGGGATAAGGAAACACAATTATGTCCGGCATTCCGCACGATCATTACGAGCCCAAGACGAACGCTGAGAAATGGCTGCATTCGCGCCTTCCCATCGTCGGGCTGCTTTATGACACCATCATGATCCCCACCCCCAAGAACCTGAACTGGATGTGGATCTGGGGTATCGTCCTGACCTTCTGCCTGGTGCTGCAAATCGCGACAGGCATTGTTCTGGCGATGCATTACACACCGCATGTCGATATGGCCTTTGCGTCGATCGAGCATATCATGCGCAACGTGAATGGCGGGCATTTCATCCGCTATCTGCATATGAATGGCGCCTCGCTGTTCTTTGTGGCCGTTTACCTGCATATCTTCCGCGGTCTTTATTACGGGTCCTACAAGGCCCCGCGTGAAATCACGTGGATCATCGGCATGTTGATCTATCTGGCGATGATGGGCACCGCGTTCATGGGCTATGTTCTGCCCTGGGGCCAGATGTCGTTCTGGGGGGCCACGGTGATCACCGGCCTGTTTGGCGCGATCCCGTTCATTGGCGAATCGATCCAGACCTGGCTTTTGGGCGGGCCCGCAGTTGGCAACGCCACGCTGAACCGCTTTTTCTCACTGCACTATCTGCTGCCCTTCGTGATTGCCGCGCTGGTGGCGCTGCATATCTGGGCGTTCCACACCACGGGCAACAACAACCCGACCGGTATCGACGTGCGCCGCACGTCCAAGGCAGAAGCGGATAAGGATACCGTATCGTTCTGGCCCTATTTCGTGATCAAGGATCTGTTCGCCATGGCGGTGATCCTGGTGGTGTTCTTCGCTGTTGTCGGATTTATGCCCAACTATCTTGGCCACCCTGATAACTATATCGAAGCAAATGCGCTTTCGACGCCTGCGCATATCGTCCCGGAATGGTACTTCCTGCCGTTCTACGCGATCCTGCGCGCCTTTACCTCGGATGTCTGGGTGGTGATGTTCGCCAGCTGGATCACCGGCGGTATCGTTGATGCCAAGTTCTTCGGGGTTCTGGCTATGTTCGGGGCGATTGCCGTGATGGCCTTGGCGCCTTGGCTTGATACATCTTCGGTCCGCTCGGGCCGTTATCGTCCGATGTTCAAGTGGTGGTTCTGGCTGTTGGCGATTGATTTCGTCGTCCTGATGTGGGTCGGCGCGATGCCGGCAGAACCGCCCTATTCGACGATCTCGCTGATCGCGTCGGCCTATTGGTTCGCCTACTTCCTTGTGATCCTGCCGCTTTTGGGCGTGATCGAGAAACCCGCGGCTCAGCCTGCCACCATCGAAGAAGACTTCGATGCGCATTATGGCAAAGCTGAAACGCCCGCTGAATAAGAAAGGACACAGGACAATGTTCAAGAAAACAGGCATTGCAGCCCTTGCTGCCCTGACCCTTTCCGCCGGTGGCGCATGGGCCGCAGGTGCCGAAGCGCATGTCGAGGATATCGCGTTCTCTTTCGAGGGGCCGTTTGGCAAATTCGACCAGAACCAGCTTCAGCGAGGCCTCAAGATCTATACTCAGGTCTGCTCAGCCTGCCACGGGATGCAATATGTCCCGCTGCGCACGCTTGGCGATGAGGGCGGCCCGCATCTTCCCGCTGATCAGGTGCGCGCCTATGCCGAGCAATTCGAAGTGTTCGATCCGGAGCTGGACGATACCCGCCCGGCGACACCGGTCGATCACTTCCCCGGCTCGGCGCTTGAAACCGCGCCGGATCTGTCGCTCATGGCGAAGAAACGTGCGGGCTTTCATGGCCCCTACGGCTCTGGTCTGAGCCAGTTGTTCAACGGAATGGGCGGACCGGAATACATCTATTCCCTGATGACCGGCTATCACGAAGCGCCCGAATGCGCGCCCGAGGATTTCCCCGGGAGCTATAACGCGACCTTCGCCGCCGGTGGCTTCCCTGACTCCTGCAAGGATGATCATGGCGGCCACACCGTACCCGGTAGCTGGATCGCCATGGGTCAGCCGCTTTGGGGCGATGACGTTGAATTCGACGACGGCACCGAAGCGACGCTTGAGCAAGAGGCAAAAGATGTCGCGGCCTTCCTGATGTGGACCGCCGAGCCCAAGATGATGGCGCGCCAGCATGCTGGTCTGGTTGGGGTTATCTTCCTGACACTGCTGTCGGTGCTGCTCTATCTCACCAACAAGCGGATCTGGGCCCCGATCAAGGGCAAGAAAACCCACTGATTACGAATTGGCTTGATAGAAAATTAAAGCCCCGCAGGTTTCGCCTGCGGGGCTTTTTCAATTGTCGGGCTTGATTTTCCTAGATTGCCCTACAAGGTTACGGTCGTAACGCAGAGGACATGACATGCGCATCAATGCCGATTTTTCACAACGGGTGGTGATTCGCCCAGATGACTATGACTGGGCCGAATCCCCTGCGGCGGGGGTCGAGCGGATGATGCTTGACCGGATTGGTGACGAGGTGGCCCGCGCCACCACCATTGTACGCTTTGCCCCGGAGTCGTATTTCGAGGCCCATACCCATGGCGGCGGCGAAGAGTTTTTCGTGCTTGAGGGTGTGTTTTCCGATGAAACCGGCGATTACCCGGCGGGCACCTATGTACGCAATCCGATCGGCACACGCCATAAGCCGCATACCAAAGAGGGCTGTACGATCCTTGTGAAGCTGCATCAGTTCGACCCCTCCGACAGCGTTCAGTTTCACATCGACACCACGACCGCCGATTTTGGGCCGGGAGATGGTAACGGCGTCACGGTCCTGCCGTTGCACAGCGCGGTGAATGAAGAGGTGCGCCTTGTCCGCTTTGCCCCCGGTGCGCGCGCGCCTGCGCATACCCACAAGAACGGCGAGGAAATCTATGTTCTCGAAGGCACCCTTGGCGATGAGCACGGCACATATCCGGCGGGCACATGGTTGCGCAGCCCGGATGGCTCTGGCCACACCCCGTTTTCCGACGAGGGCTGTCTTGTCTACATGAAAACCGGGCACCTGCCGGAGCAGTCCGCCGCCTAGCGCGGCAGCGGATTGCGCGCCTTGTTATAGGGGCGCCAATCGGTGATTTCGGGGTAATACATCTGGCGCCAACGACGGACGCGCGGGTTCATCACCCGGCGCCAGAGGGGCGGCACCATCGCCGCCATCGTCATCACCGGATAGCCATAGGGCAATTGCGGCGCCTCTGCCTCGGTGTAATTCTGCAATAGCGGAAAGCGGCGGTCGGGTTTGTAATGGTGATCCGAGTGGCGTTGCAGATTGATCAGCAACCAGTTTGATGCCTTATGCGCCGCGTTCCAGCTGTGCTGGGGTTTGACATGTTCGTATTTGCCGTTCCCAAGGTGTTTGCGGGTCAGGCCGTAATGCTCGACGTAATTGACCAGCTCAAGCTGCCAGACCGCGACAAAGGCCTGCCAGACAAAAAGCCCAAGCCCGACCCAACCGCCGATAAGCACCGCCAGAAGCAGCATGAACCCCTGCAAGGCCCAGTATTTGAAAAACGGGTTCTTAAGGTCGTGCCAGGGTTTGCCACGCCGCGCCAGCATCGCCTTCTCTGCCTTGAACGCCGAGATGAAACTTGCCCAAAGAACGCGCGGGAAAAAGCGGTGAAACCCCTCGTTATAGCGCGCCGTCACCGGATCGCGTGGTGTGCCGACATAACGGTGATGCACCAAGAGATGCTCGGATCGGAAATGCGAATAAAGCACCATCGCCAATAGGGCGTCACCCATGAACCGCTCGCCCCTGTCCTTCTGATGCATCAATTCGTGGCTGTAGGTGATGCCTACGGTGCCGGTGATCACCCCGACACCAAAGAACAGCACAATCGTTTCCAGTGCCGAGAGATGCGCATCTCCCGGTCCGGTCACATACCAGATCATCCAATACAAAAGCACAAACTCTATCGGCGCCCAGATCAGGGTGATAGCCTTGTACCAACTGAGCTGATCCTCGCCGGTCTCAAGGTCGGCGTTTTCAAGGTAAAGCCCAAGAAACGCATCAAGAATGGAAAAGAAATACCATGTGACCAGCGGCAGCAGGATCACGGTCCAGCTGCCATTAAGCGCGCCGATCATCGCAACTGGCACCAGTAAAAGCGACATCGCAAAGGGCAGGGCACGCTGGACCTTGGAAACTTGGGTGGCGGGGATCATGACAGGCTCCGACAGGGGAAATTGCGCATAGGTTACGCCCTATCTGTCAGTGTGCCTTGCGCGAGGTCAAATACCTTTCGCATCACGGTCGGAAGGTCGCTGCGTCGAAACGCATGTTTGGGCATGAAATCCCCCGAAACGGGCGCGGCATCCGCTTTGACGTGCGCAACCGCGATTCGCAGGCGCAGATGGAAATGGGTGAAGGTGTGGCGGGCCTCTTCGTCAAGCATCTGCCAGGCGGCCTCAAGCGGCGGCGCGGGGGTGGGGGCGTCATTCCAATCGCTTCCGGGCCAGCCAAGCATGCCACCCAAAAGCCCCTTGTCGGGGCGCCGCTCCAACAAAAGCGCGCCATCATGGCGCCGTGCGACATAGGCGATGCCAAGGCGGGTAGGCTTTGCCTTTTTGACCAGTTTTTTGGGCAACTCGGCCTGGGTGCCTGCCGCGCGCGCGGCGCAGGCGTTAACCCATGGGCAAATCCCGCAGGCGGGGGATTTGGGCGTACAGATCGTCGCGCCAAGATCCATCACCGCCTGCGCGTAATCGCCGGCGCGCGCCTCTGGCGTAAGGCGTGCGGCGGCGCGGGTCAGTTCCGGTTTGGCGGTCGGCAAGGGCGTGTGAATGTCATGCAGCCGCGCCATCACCCTTTCGACATTGCCATCGACAACCACCTCGGGGCGATCATAGGCAATCGCCGAAATCGCCGCCGCCGTATAGGGCCCGATACCGGGCAGGCCAAGCAGGCCCTCGGGCGTGTCGGGAAAGACCCCGCCATGATTGGTCACAACGGCGCGGGCGCATTTCAACAGGTTGCGGGCGCGTGCATAATAGCCAAGCCCGGCCCATTCACCCATGACATGCGCATCTTCGGCGGCGGCCAGATCGGCGACCGTGGGCCAGAGCGCGGTGAACCGCTCGAAATAGGTCCGCACCGCTGCAACGGTGGTTTGCTGAAGCATCACCTCGGAAAGCCAGATGCGATAGGGATCGGGCGCCACGCCGCCTGCGCGCGCACGCGGGGAAACGCGCCACGGCAAATCGCGCGCATTGGCATCATACCAGTGCAGCAAGTCCTGCGAATCGGCGGTGTCACGCATTCTTTATCCTCGCGAAAGGTTAGGGGGTGGCATGCCCCGCTACATGCCCTAAAATAGGACGTCTGAACAGGAGTCCAGCCATGGCCAGCCGCAAGGCGAAATCTTCGGGGTTCAAACGCACCTCGTCGCTTCTTCAGCACAGCATTCGCCGTGCCTCGGAGACGCGTGGCTTTGCGCAATCGCGGCTTCTGACCCATTGGGCTGAGATCGTCGGCGAAGATATCGCCGCCATCGCCCGCCCGGTCGAGATTTCCTATGGCCGTCAGGGGATGGGCGCGACGCTTTGCGTGCTGACGACGGGCGCGCAGGCGCCGATGCTTGAGATGCAAAAGGAAAAGCTGCGCGAAAAGGTGAATGCGGTCTATGGGTATAATGCCATTTCACGGCTGCGCATCACCCAGACCGCGCCGACCGGCTTTGCCGAGGGGCAGGTGGACTTTACCCATCGCCCCAAGGCGAAATCCGGCCCCGCCCATGCGCCCGAAACGCAAGCGGTTGCCGCAGAGCTTACCGCGCCGGTGGGCGACGAAGGGTTGCGCCTTGCGCTGGAATCTCTCGGGCGAAACGTTATATCGAAATCGAAACGCTGAACTGCAAAGGTGAGATGATGAATAAACTGATTGCAATCGGGGCTGTTGGCCTTGCCGTCGCCACGGGCGCGGCCTTTTGGGGCAGCACCGGAAGCACACCCAATGCGGAGCTGCCGCTTGGCGCGGTTTCGGCGCAAGAGGCGGCGGATGTCGATACCTCGGGGATCGTCGAAATGACGCTTGGCGCGGAAAGCTCCAAGGTGACGATTGTCGAATATGCGTCCTTTACCTGTCCGCATTGCGCGAACTTTCACAAGGGTCCGTTCAAGGAGTTGAAGGCGGAATATCTCGATACCGACAAGGTGACTTTCATTTACCGCGACGTCTATTTTGACCGCTTTGGTCTTTGGGCCTCGATGGTGGCGCGCTGTGCCGGACCCGAGAAATTCTTTGGCATTTCCGACATGATCTACAACCAACAGCGCGAGTGGACCGATGGTGAGCCCGTGAAAATCGCCGATAACCTGCGCCGCATCGGCAAGGTTGCCGGGATCGCGCCCGATCAGGTTGAGGCCTGTCTGAACGATAGCGAAAAAGCCAAGGCGCTGGTGGCGTGGTATCAGAAGAACGCCGAGGCCGATGACGTGAATTCGACCCCGACGCTGGTCATCAACGGCAAGAAATACAACAATATGAACTACGCCGATCTCAAGGCGATCATCGACGAAAAGTTGGCCGAGTAACTGGCCCTCTGCGTGTCGGGTCAGCTTAGCCCGACACGCGCAAGGGCCGCGTCAAACGGCCCCCAATCCTCGACTTCCAGGCGCACCGGCAGGGTAAGCACCTTGCGCCGGAAATCGGGCGGCAAGCGCACCGCGTCTTTTTCGGTGGTCACAAGCTGCGCGCCCAGAACGCTGGCCTCATGCTCAAGCCGTGTCATCAAGGCGGGCGTTAGAGGCTGATGATCCTCAAGCGCCTCACAGCGCGCCAGCGTTGCGCCAAGGCTGCGCAGGGTGGCAAAGAACTTGCCCGGATGCCCGATGCCCGCAAAGGCCAGCAATTTGGCGCCCTGCCACTCCATCCCGGTCTTGAGCGGCTCAAGCTGTCCCTTGAGGTGGGGTATGGTGATCTCGTGGCCCCAGTCTTTGACAAAGCGATCCTGCGCGCGCGGCGGGCCGATCGAGAGCAACAGATCGGCGCGCGCCATGCCCGCACTGACCGGTTCGCGCAGCGGCCCGGCGGGGATACAGCGGCCATTGCCAAAGCCCTTGACCGCATCCACCACGATTATCGAAATATCCTTGATCAGGTCGGGGTTCTGAAACCCGTCATCCATCACGATGCAATCGACCTCGTCGCTTTCCTCCTCTTGTGCAGCGGCGAGAAGCGCGCGCGCCCCCGCCGCGCGGTCGCGCGATACCCAAGCCGGGCCAAAGGCCGCCGCCAAAAGCGGCTCATCGCCAACATTGGCGGCGGTATGGCGGCGCGGGTCTACCTCGACCGGGCCGGTCAGGGCGCCACCATGGCCACGCGACAGGATCACCGGTTCCCTTTCCATCGCCTGAAGGTGCGAGACCACCGCAAGCACGGTCGGGGTTTTGCCGGTGCCGCCGGCATTGATATTGCCAACACAGATCACCGGCACCGGCGCACGCCAGCCCTCGCCCTGCACCAGTCTTTGCCGGGTGCCGCGCGCATAAAGCGCGCCGAGCGGTGTCAAGAGGCGCGCCTTGAGGCCGGGCCGCAGGCGCGGCCTGAACCAGAATGCCGGAGTTTTCATCGTTCCGACTCCAACAGATCCAGCCGGTCAAGCAACAGATCGAGAATGCTATCCGTCACCGCGGCGCCCTTTGATGCCACATCCCAGGCCGCATGCGCCATGGCTGCCGCCTGATCGGGGGCAATCAGCCGCTGTACCGCCGCCGCCAGAGTATCGGTATCGCGCACGATGCGGGCCGCGCCGGCCTCGGCATAGCGCGAATAGCGGTTCAGGTAACGCCCGACATTCGGGCCGTAAAGAATGGCAGATCCATGCGCCGCCGGTTCATTGGGGTCGCGGCCATATTGCCGCGAAACCAGCGAGGAGCCCATGAAGGTGATCGGTGACAAGCGATACCAAAGCCCCATCTCGCCGCGGGTATCGGCCAGGATGACCTGCGTCGTTTCGGTCGGCAGTTCGCCTTCGGACCAGACCGCATAGCGCCAGCCCTGCGCGTCAAGCGTCGCGCGGATCGCAGCGCTGTCGTCAAGTTTGTCAGGGACGATGATCATCAGGCTGCGATGGGCAAGGCGGCTGGTGTCGCGGTGGGCGCTCAGAAGGGTATCCAACTCGGACAGCTGAATCATCGCCGCAAGCCAGATCGGTCGCCCGCGCAACAGGCCGGCAAGCTCTTCACGCTCTGCATGGACATAGTCCAGCGCCATGGTGCCTTCCTGAAAGGGGCCGGTCACGCTGACGATGCGTTCGGGTGCGCCGTATCGGCGCAAGACGCGCGCGGCAGCCTCGGAGCGGGCCAGGATGGTGTCAAACCCACTCAGAATGGCGCGCGGCATATCCGGGAACCAGCGCCAGGCGGGACGCTCCAAAAGCGGCTCATCGGCATCCACGAGGTAACGCGGGATATCGGCCTTGTCCGCGCTGATCAGCAGGGCAGGCTTGAGGTCGCCCCCGGTCCAAAGGACGATATCTGGTTTCCAATGGCCAAGGAAGACCTCGGCTGCGGGGATTGAATCATCCGGCAGGGATTGCCAGATGACTGGCCCTCTGGCCTTGAGCCGTTCGGGGATGGGCCCGGAGGTGGTCAGAAGCATATGTGCGTCAGGGCGCTGTTGCGCCAGACGTTCCGCCAGATGCACAAGGGTGTCGGCGCGCGCCGTATCCACCGCATGCGCCCAGATCACCGGCCCCTCGGGGCGGGGAATGTTGGGCACAACGCCGCGCTTGCCGGTGCGGCTGGCATAGGCGAGATAGGCCGCCAGGCTGAGCGAGCGGCTCATGTCGGATCAGCCTGGATTTTCGGCTGGCACGGTCAATGCGCCGTCAAAGACCAGATGCAGGCGTTGGATCATGGGACGTCCTTGGGAATGCTGCGGGTGCGCGCAGGGTATTCCTTTGTGCTGTCGGGTCAAGCGACAGTACCGGCCATTCTGGCGCGTGCTGCCGGGTTGACGCGACGGCGGTGGCGGGGCAAGCACGTGGGCATCTTCGCAAAGGCCGTTCTCATGTCCAGAAAACCGTTCCTGATCCTGCAACTGCGCCCCGAAGCCGAGGCCGCCGATGACGAATTCGCCGCGATCCTGCGCAAAGGCGGGCTTGCGGACGCGCGCACGCGTCGCATCCGCCTTGATCAGGAGGCGCTACCGCAGGACCTCTGTCTTGCGGATTATGCCGGGGTGATCGTCGGCGGTGGTCCGGGCTGTGTCAGTGACGCGCCCGAGGATAAATCCCCGGTCGAGGCGCGGATCGAGGCGCAGGTAATGTCGCTCATGCCGCAGATTACCGCAGAGGATTTCCCCTATCTTGGCTGCTGCTATGGTATCGGTATTCTCGGCAAGCATTTGCAGGGCGATGTCAGCAAGGTGGCCTACGGCGAGCCGGTCGGCACCGCCGACTGCGCGCTGACCGAGGCGGGACGCGACGACCCGCTTCTGGACGGGCTGCCGCCTGCGTTTCAGGCCTTTGTCGGGCACAAAGAAGCCTTGCAAGACCTGCCGCCGGGATGCACTCACCTTATCAGCGCGCCGAGCTGCCCCTATCAGATGATCCGCTATGGTGCGCATGTCTATGCCACGCAGTTTCACCCCGAGGCCGATGGCGCGGGCTTTGAAACCCGGATCAACATCTATCGCCACAAGGGGTACTTCCCGCCCGAAGCCGCGCAGGACCTGATCGCGATGTGTCGCGCGGCAGATGTGCATGCGCCGGAGAAGATTTTGCGCAACTTCGTCCGGCGCTATGGGGAATAGGGCGGAATTTGAGTATTTTTACCAAGAAGAAGCAGGGGGCGGTGTCTGGGCCGCCCCCGTCTTTTATTCGGCGGCGACCTGTGATGCCGCGGCTTCGACCTTGACGGCGGAGAATTTGAACTCGGGGATTTTACCGTAGGGATCGACCGCCGAGTTGGTCAGGATATTGGCCGCCGCTTCGACATAGGCGAAGGGCAGGAACACCATGTCAGGAGAGACCGCGCGGTCGGCACGCGCCATGATCCGGATCGTGCCGCGTTTGGTGGTCAGTTGTACCATGCCGCCCGGCTCGACCCCGAGTTGGCGCAGGGTCGAGGGGTGCATCGAGCAGTTCGCCTCGGGCTCGACCGCATCAAGCACCGACGAGCGGCGGGTCATCGAGCCGGTGTGCCAGTGTTCAAGCTGTCGCCCTGTGGTCAGGATCATCGGATACTCTGCGTCCGGCACATCGTCGGGGGCGATCACGCTGGCCGGGGTAAAGCGCGCGCGGCCCTCGGGGCGCGGGAAACCGTCGCCAAACACCACTGCCTCGCCCGGTTCATCCGGGCCATGACAGGGGTAGGTCACCGCGTTTTCACGTTCCAGCCGTTCCCATGTGATGTTGTCGAGCGAGCGCATATTCTGCTTCATCTCGGCGAAGACATCGGCGGGGCTGTCGTAAGTCCAGTTCAGGCCGATCCGCCTTGCCAGCTCTGTGGTGATTGCCCAGTCCTCGCGCGCCTCGCCGGGGGGCGGCAGGGCCGGGCGGCCCATTTGCACCTGGCGGTTGGTGTTTGTCACGGTGCCGGATTTCTCGGCAAAGGCAGAGGCGGGCAGGATCACATCGGCATAGTTCGCCGTTTCGGTGAGGAAGATATCCTGCACCACCAGATGGTCGAGCTTGGCAAGCGCATCGCGGGCGTGTTCGACATCGGGGTCGGACATCGCCGGGTTTTCGCCAAGGATATACATGCCGCGGGTATTGCCCGCATGCACGTCATCCATGATCTCGGTGACGGTCAGGCCCTTTTCGGCGCTGAAGTCGCCCGATTGCCAGACCTCGGTAAACGCGCGGCGCACGCCGTCATCGGTCACTGTTTGATAATCGGGCAGGAACATCGGCACGAGCCCGGCATCGGACGCGCCCTGCACGTTGTTCTGACCGCGCAGAGGATGCAGCCCGGTGCCCGGGCGCCCAACCTGACCGGTCATCAAGGCCAGAGAGATCAGGCAACGCGAATTGTCGGTGCCATGGATATGCTGGGAAATCCCCATGCCCCAGAAAATCATTGCCGATTTGGCACCGGCAAAGGTGCGGGCCACCTCGCGCAGGGTTTCGGCCGGAATGCCGCAGATGCCTTCCATCGCCTCGGGTGAGAAATCGGCGAGATGCGCCTTTTCGGCCTCCCAGTTTTCGGTGTAGGCGTCGATGTATTGCTGATCGTAAAGCCCCTCTTCGACGATCACATGCATGATCGCGTTGAGCATCGAGACATCCGCACCGGGGCGGAATTGCAGCATATGGGTCGCAAACCGGCGCAGGCCGACGCCGCGCGGGTCCATCACGATCAACTTGCCGCCGCGTTTGGTGAACTGTTTGAAATAGGTTGCCGCGACCGGGTGGTTTTCGATCGGGTTGGCACCGATCACGATGGCCACATCGGCATTCTCGATCTCGTTGAAGGTGGCGGTCACGGCGCCGGAACCAACGTTTTCAATCAGCGCCGCAACAGACGAGGCATGGCACAGCCGGGTGCAGTGATCGACGTTGTTGTGGCCAAAGCCCTGACGGATGAATTTCTGAAACAGATAGGCCTCTTCGTTGGTGCATTTGGCCGAGCCAAAGCCCGCAACAGATTTGCCGCCATGGGTATCCTTGAGCGCCTTGAGTTTGTCGGCCGCCAGATCAAGCGCCTCGTCCCATTCCGCCTCGCGGAAATATTCCTGCCAGTTCGAGGGATCGACGTTCAGCCCCTTGGCGGGCGCATCCTCGCGCCGGATCAGCGGTTTGGTCAGGCGGTGCGGGTGGTGAATATAGTCAAAGCCAAAGCGGCCCTTGACGCACAGCCGACCCTCGTTGGCGGGGCCGTTCAGGCCCTCGACATATTTGACGCGGCCATCCTTGACCTTGAGGCTGATCTGACAGCCGACGCCGCAGAACGGGCAGATGCTTTTGGTCTCGCTGTCGAAATCGGCGCTGTCACCCTGCTGCGCCGCGTCCAGAACCGTGGCGGGCATAAGCGCGCCGGTCGGGCAGGCCTGAACGCATTCACCGCAAGCCACACAGGTCGAGGCACCCATCGGATCGGCCATGTCGAAGACCGGATAGGCATCATGGCCACGCCCGGCCATGCCGATCACATCGTTGACCTGAACCTCGCGACAGGCGCGCACGCAAAGACCGCAAGAAATGCAGGCATCGAGATTGACGCGCATCGCAACATGGCTGTCATCCAGAAGCGGAATGCGGCCCTCTTCAAGCCTGGGAAAGCGGCTATGGGTGACGCCGTTTGCGTCGGCCATGTCCCAGAGGTGGCTTGACTTGTCACGGGCCTCGGCGCGCTCGGGCTGATCGGCGACAAGCATTTCGATGACCATCTTGCGGGCATTCTCGGCGCGCGCGGAATTGGTGGTAACGACCATGCCATCGCGGGCCTCGCGGATGCAGGATGCGACAAGCGTGCGCTCGCCCTCAACCTCGACCATGCAGGCGCGGCAATTGCCATCCGGGCGATAGCCGGGGGTCGGTTTGTGGCAGAGATGCGGAATGACCAGACCCCGGCCATTGGCAACCTCCCAAATGGTCAGCCCGGCCTCGGCCTCGACCTGATTGCCATCAAGGGTGAATGTGATCCTGTCAGACATGCGCGCGCCTCCTCTGTTGGCGATGTTAGACCATGCAGCGCAGAAAGTGAGTCTGCCAATCCCGACACCTCACCGCATTTTTACGCCACTGCATGAGCAGAAGTTTCGTATCCGCGACATTGCGCGTCGCATGCAAATATTTCTCCGGGCACCTTTAACCCCGGCGCGCCCGGCGCTAACGTCGCGCCGGAGTGGGGCAGAGAAGGACGCGAACCTTGGCAGAGTTAATTCTGGTGCGGCACGGGCAGGCCAACAGCCATGCCACCGACGAGGCCAGCTATGATCGGCTGTCCGCCCTTGGGCACCGCCAGGCGGAATGGCTTGGCGCGCATCTGACCACGACCAATCCGCATTTCGATCAGGTCCTCACCGGGACGCTTAGCCGTCAGACCGAAACCGCGCTTGGTATGGGCTATGAGATCACCACCCGCGATCCGCGTCTGAACGAGCTTAGCTATTTCGCACTTGCCCATGCGCTTGAGGCCGAGCATGGCATTCCGGCCCCGCGCGAGGCGACCGAATTTGCCCGCTATCTGCCGCAGGTGATCGACCATTGGGTGCGCGGCGCGCTGAGCGATGTGCCCGAAACCTATGAGGATTTTGCAGGTCGGATCACCGCAGTGGTCGACGAGCTTTGCGATCAGCACGGCCGTATCCTTGTTGTGACCTCGGGCGGGGTGATCGGGATGGTGATGCGCCACGCGCTTGGGCTTGAAACACCGGGGATGGCCAAGGTCATGCTTCAGATCATGAACAGTTCGATGCACCGGCTCGAACATGTTCACGATATGCTGATGCTTGGCTCGTTCAACGCCACCCCGCATCTTGATACGCCGGACCGGGCCCATGCCCGGACCTTTATCTGACCCTGAAAGGACGCAGGATGAAACTTTACTATGCGCCAAAGACCATCGCGATTGCCGTGGCGATCACGCTTCACGAGGCCGGGATTGACTACGATCCGATCCGGCTTGATTTCCGCAACGGCGAACAGACCAAGGCCGAGTATCACAAGGTCAACCCCAAGGGCCGGGTGCCCGCATTGGTCACCGACCGGGGGATCATGACCGAAACCGGCGCCTTGCTCGATTACATCGCCGATCTGGCGCCTGAGGCGAACCTGCGACCGTCTGATCCTTACGCCGCCGCGCAGGTGCGGGCGGTGATGTATTATCTGGCCTCGACCATGCATGTGAACCACGCCCACAGGGCGCGCGGCACCCGTTGGGCCGATCAGGAAGCCTCGATCGAGGATATGAAGGCCAAAGCGGTGCAGACCATGACCGACAGTGCCACATTCATCGAAAATCACGTACTGAGCGGGCCCTATATTCTGGGCGATGAACTCTGCATGGCTGACCCTTATCTTTTCATCGCCTGCAACTGGCTTGAGGGGGATGGCGTGACCCTAGCCGATTTCCCGAAAATTCAGGCCTTCATGGCGGCGATGCGCGCGCGACCTTCGGTGGAGCGCGCCGTCAGCCTTGGCATGCTCTGAGGGGGCTCACATGACACATCTCTGGGTCAGGGCCGAGCAGCGCCCCAACGAAGAACGCGTCGGCCTGGCGCCCGAAGGGGCGGCGGCGCTGATTGCCAAGGGCATAAAGGTCACGGTCGAGCAAAGCCATGTGCGCGCCATCCCGATCGAGGGTTATCGCGCGGCGGGCTGTGCGATTGCGCCCGAGAACAGCTGGCCCGAGGCGCCGGTTGAGGCGATCATCTTTGGCCTCAAGGAATTGCCCGAGGATGGCACGCCCCTGCCGCATCGCCACATCATGTTCGGCCACGCCTTCAAGGGGCAGCATTCTGGCCGACGGTTGCTTGAACGGTTCCGCGCCGGGGGCGGCACGCTATATGATCTGGAATACCTGGTTGACGAGGACGGCCGCCGCGTTGCCGCCTTTGGCTATTGGGCGGGCTATGCGGGGGCGGCGGTATCGCTTATGGCATGGGCCGCCGCGCAAGCGGGTGAGATTTGTGCGCCGGTGGCGACATTTGGCGGGCGCGATGCCTTGCTTGACGATCTGCGCGGGCGCCTTGATGCGACCGGTAAACCCCGCCCGCGCGCCATCGTGATCGGCGCCTTGGGCCGGGTCGGCACGGGGGCGGCGGATCTCTGCGAGGCGCTGGATGTCAGCACCACCAAATGGGATATGGCCGAGACGGCCAAGGGTGGGCCGTTCCCCGAAATCCTTGAGCATGATCTGTTCCTGAACTGCATTTTCGCGCGCCCCGGCACGCCGGTTTTCGTGCCGAAATCGGCGCTTGAGGCGCCACGCCGCCTGTCGGTGATCGGCGATGTGGCCTGTGATCCTGATAGCGATTACAACCCGGTGCCGGTCTATGAGCACGCCACCACATGGCAGGAGCCCGCGCTTCGCGTGGCGGATGATCCGGTGCTTGATGTGATGGCGATCGACAACCTGCCTTCGCTTTTGCCGGTCGAATCCTCAACGGATTACGCGGCGCAGCTTTTGGCGTCACTGGCGACGCTCGACAACCTTGACGCCGGGGTCTGGGCGCGGGCAAAGGCGGTTTTCGACGATACTATGAAAGGACTTTAAGGATGACTATCCATTGGTGCGGCACAGGCCTTTCGGCCATTCCGGGTCTGCGTCGGCTGATCGAGGCGGGCCATGATGTAACCGTCTGGAACCGCTCGGTTGACAAGGCCAAGGCCGCCGTCGGCGATCTTACAGAGGCAATCAAGGCGTTTGACCGCGATGCTCTGGCGGGCGATCTCAAGGCGGGCGACCTTGTGGTGTCGATGCTGCCCGGCGAGTGGCATGTGCCGCTGGCCGAGCTTTGTCTTGAAAAGGGTGCGGATTTCGTCAGCTCGTCCTATATCGCGCCGGAAATGCGGGCACTTGACGCGGCGGCGCGCGAAAAGGGGCTTTGCGTGGTCAACGAGATCGGGCTTGATCCGGGCATTGATCATCTGATGGCGCATCATCTTGTGGCCGAATATCGCGCCTCGGATGCCTATGATGCGGGCAATGACATTTCGTTCATTTCCTATTGCGGCGGCATTCCCAAGCATCCCAACCCGTTTCGCTATAAATTCAGCTGGTCGCCGCTTGGCGTGCTCAAGGCGCTGCGCTCGCCGTCGCGCTCGATCCGCGATTACAGCGAGCTGAACGTGGCGCGCCCCTGGGACGCGATCAGCAGCTATAGCGCGCCCCTGCCGAGCCCCGAGACGTTCGAGGTTTATCCGAACCGCGATTCCCTGCCGTTTATCGAGGATTACCGGTTTGATCCGGCCTGGCCCGTCAAGCAATTCGTGCGCGGCACGCTGCGCCTGAATGGCTGGACCGAGGCCTGGGGCGATGTCTTTGCCGAGATCGAAACGCTGAGCGGGCCCGAGGGCGAGGCCCGTCTGAAAGAGATGTCGGATACCTTCTGGGACGAGAATGCCTATGACGAGGGCGAGCCGGATCGCGTTGTTCTTTGCGTGGGCCTCAAGGCCGAAAAGGCGGGCGTGCCGGTCTGGCATAAAACCTATGTGATGGATGCCTGGGGCGATGCGCGCGGCACCGCGATGGCGCGGCTTGTGTCGGTGCCGGTCTCTCTGGCGGTCGAGGCGGTTCTCAATCGTGAAATCCCTGCCGGGGTGACGCCTGCACCGCATGACCCCAAGCTGGTCAGCCGCTTTCTGGCCGAGGTGGACCGCCTTGCGCAGCATTTGCAGGTGGTCGATCACCTCGCCTGAGGCGGGCGCCACTCATCAGCCCTGACAGGCCGCCTCGTTCAGGGGCGGCCTGTGGAGGCCCAAGGCCTAGCCACCGCGAATAAGCTCGTCTTCGTCGTCAAGCGCCGAAAGGCCAAGCGCATCAAGCCCGTTTTCCAGATGATCCGACAGATGTGGCGAGCCGAGCAGGTAATCGGCGGTCGGTGTCGTCGCCTCTTCGGCGGCGGTGCGCTTGGCCTCTTCCAGCTCCGAGGCGTCAAAGCTGTCGCGCCCGATCCACATGACGGCCACGAGGCTTGCCTTTTCCTCGTCTGTCAGTTGGTCGATAAAAGCCCTGACTTCGGCCTCGGCCCGATCCAATTCGCGGGCCATAAGAATGATCTGCGCGATCTTATGTACTGAAATATCCAGCATGGCGGTTCTCCTGTTGCGCTATCCTATCACAGAATTGACCTGCGCAGCGATAGGCGTCCTTGATCTTACGCAAATAGCCGGTAATAGGCCCAATCCGGCAATAGCCGCGACAGGCGAAAGAGATAGCTGAACCCGCGCGGGAAGTGGCGCACAAAGGCGGTGTCGTCGCACATCAGTTCGAACATCTCCTGCGCGGCGGCCTCGGGGGTCATGATGAACGGCATCCTGAAGTCGTTCTTGTCGGTCAGCCGGGTCTTGATAAAGCCGGGATTGGCAAGTTGCACCCGAACGCCGCTGCGCCACAGATCGGCACGCATCGATTCCGCAAGCGCCATGACCCCCGCCTTGGAGGCGCCATAGCCGATCGCACCGGGCAGGCCGCGAAAGCCCGATAGCGAGCCGGTCATTACAACATGCCCGGCGTCCCGCGCCACCATATCGGGAAGAACCGCGCCCGCCAGTCGCACCGCGCCGGTGAAATTCACATCCGCCATTGCAATGGCGTGTTCGGGGTTCCACTCGCTCGCGGGCATTGGCCAATAGACCCCGGCGAGATAGACCATGCCGTCGATCTCGCCGATTTCTTTGACGGCGCGCGCCACGCTCTCGGCATCGGTCACATCGACGCTGACGGCGCGGGCGCGGCCGGGAAGGGCGCCCACAAGCTCGGCCAGGCGATCCGCATTGCGCGCCGACACGATGATCTCGGCCCCGGCGGCGCTAAGCTTATGGGCCAGAGCCGCGCCAAGACCTTCACTTGCGCCGACGAGCCAGTATGTCTTGCCCTGCCAGTCCATCACGCATCCACCCGACGCATGGTTGCCACAAGCTCGGCCACCTTGATGCCGAATTTGCGAAACTGGCTTCGGTTCACCACCGCGCCGTTGGGGGCAAGATACATCCAGTCGGTGACGCTCAGCACATGACCACCCGCTTCTCTGGGCAGGCGAATGCGATAGCAAAGCTGCGCCGCCGAGCCAAGCTGGCGGCCATACCCGATGCCGACAAGATCGTCGGCTTCGGCGCGGATTGATCCGTCATTGCCAAGCTCAAGCCGCCATTCGCGATCCTGGGTATTGCCGCTGTCATAGGCGAAATGCTCTTGCATCACGCCGCGATTGCCCTGCCAATTGGCCATGAAATCGCCGGTAAAGCGCGACACGACGCGCCCCGTGGGGCCATAAATCACGCCGTCGCATTTGATCGCGCCATCAAGGTGTTTGCGCAGGTCGATCTGATCGTTGCCGCCGGTGTAATCCTCCGGGCGTTGCGCGCGAAACCCGGCAAAACGTTCACGCAGGATGCTCAGGGCCAGCATCACCAGCGCGCCGATTAGAATATAGGTCAGGGCCTCCATCGGATCAGTTCCTTTCGTCAATTGATGTGCGGGCCAAAAGCGCGATGGCCAACAATTTCAGGGCACAGGGCAGGGCGCCGTAAAGCAGGCTCAACAGCCAGAGTGCGTCGTTGTCGTTGCTCTGGCCTGCGGTGAACCCGCCCGCCTGCAACAGCGGCAAAAGCGATACGGCGGCCAGCGCCAGCGTGAATTTCGACACGAACGACCAAAGGCCAAAACCTTCGGCGGCATTGGGTGAAATCGCGGCCATCCGGGTGGCAAAGAGGGCCGGCAAAAGCGTCATATCGGCGCCAAGTGCCACGCCCGAAACCAGACAGATCACGCCAAAGGCCCAGAGGTCGCCCGCGCCAAGCAGGATCGCCCCGCCAAAGGCCGCAATCGACAAGGCCATGGCCGCAAGCAAAACGCGCTTGGCGCCGTATTCTTCGGCCAGTCGCCCCCAGAATGGCGCGGCGAGCGCGGCCGACAGGAAGAACAGCAACAGGAACGGCCCCTCCCATCCCGGCGCGGCAAGGCGGCTTTCGACGAAGAACAGGAACAGCGTCGAGCTGACCGCGACGGGGGCGGCATTGACCAGCGCCACTAGCAACAACCGCCGCGCCACCGCATCGCGCAGAACCTTGCCAAAGCCGGTGCTGCCGGGTAAGTCCGTGCCCTGCCACTGGCCCGACATGGCCCAGAGCGCGACCATCGCAAGCCCCAGAAAAGCGAGCGAAAATCCCGCATAGCCGCCCAGCACCAAGGGTGCGACCGCCGCCGCGCAGATGCCCAGAAGAGCGCCGGTCTCGCGCCAGCGGGCCAGCCGCAGATGGCCCTGACCGGGCAGGTGATCGGCGCTTGCCACGCCTTGGGCGTAAAAACAGATCGTGAGATAGCTGAAGGCGGAAAACACCACCGTCAGCATGAGGGCAAACCACCATAGCGGCGCAATCGGCGGGGTCACGGCAAAGAGGCCAAGCATCGCCCCGGCCATCGCCAGCACGGCAATCAAGACGCTCATAGCGCGATAGGCGCGCAGACGCTCCGAGAGGCGGCCCAACAGCGGGTCCTGCACCACATCCAACAGGCGCAGCCCGAACAACACCGTACCAAGCGCGGCCAGAGACACGCCGTATTCATCGACGTAGAACTTGGGCGCGTGAATATAAAGCGGCAGGCCGGCCGAGGCCAGAAGTGCGGCAAAGACCGCAAAGCCAGGCAGGCGCGGCGCGGTCATCGGGGCTGTGATGACCTGGCTCATCGGCTGATGTCTTCGGCCGGGGGGCTGGGCCGCGTGCGAAAGCGCGCGCCCTTCCAACAGAGTTTGAGCGCCTGCCAGTGAATGAGCGCCAGCACCCGGCGCGACCCGAACGGGCGCCGCAGCATGGCGCGGAGCAAGCCCGTGTTGCTTAGTGGCTTGCGCGGCCCCACCAATGTGGCGATCACCCCGCCATTGCCGCCGGTGAAATCAATCCAGATGCCGATCCGGTCGGGACGCAGATCAAAGCGAAACTCGTAGCCGCCCTCGATGCGCTGGAACGGCGAGACGTAGAACAGCTTGTTCGCCCTCAGGCGGTCATTGGCGGTGATCGGGGCAAGATCATCGCGGTGGCAGAGGTACGAATGACGCTCGCCATAGGTATTGCTCACCTCGGCGATGATCACCGGAATGCCGCCCTGTTGATCGCGGCAGATCCAGAAGGCGACCGGGTTGAACACATGGCCCAGTATGCGTGGTTGTGCCAGCAACTCGATCCGCTCGGGCGTCGGAAGGTTGTGCGCCGCCAGCACCTCGCGCACCCAGCCCGCGCCTTGCCCGTGGCGGGGCGGGCCGCCATGATCGCTATCCCAGAGTGACGCAAGCCCGCGCCGGTTGCGGCCGAACAGGCGCGGCGTTTCAAGCGGTGCTTCGGCATCAAGCAGGACATAGTCGATGCTATAGCGAAAGGCGTTTTCCACCGCGCCCTTGCGACCATGCCATGTGTGGCCGGGGATATGATCGACTGCCTTCATTGCGCCGCCATCGAGAACGTTTCGCGGTCGATAAGGGCCTCGGCCACGTCAAGCCCGCTGGCAAGGCCATCCTCGTGGAAACCGTGCCCCATCCAGGCGCCACAGAACCATGTGTTATGGGCGCCATTGGTCATGCGCACACGATCCTGGGCGTTCAGCGCCGCCAGATCATAGACCGGATGGCGCAGGGTGACCTGATCATAGATCAACTCTTCGCGGATGGGGCGGGTGGAATTGAGGGTGACGAAATGCGGATCATCCTCGGGGATCGGTTGCAGGCAGTTCATCCAATAGGTGAGGTCGATCTGACCATCCCGCTTGGCTGCGGTTTCGGTGTAATTCCAAGACGACCAGACCGCGCGCCGCTTGGGCATGATGCTTGTGTCGGCATGCAGGATGATATCATTGGGTTGATAGGCGACGGCGCCAAGATTGCTGCGCTCTGCCTCGCTTGGGTCACTCAAAAGGCGCAGGGCATCGTCGGAATGGGTGGCAAAGATTACCTCGTCGAAACGTTCCCATTCGCCCCCCTGCGCGCGGATTTCAACGCCGTGGTCAAGGCGGCGCACACCGGCCACCGGGGTGGCGGGGCGCAGTGTCACGCCCTGCGCGCGCATCGCCTGTTCAAGGCGGCTTACATAGGTGAGCGAGCCGCCCTGAACGGTATACCACTGATGCTGCCCGGAATAATTGAGCAGGGCGTGGTTCTCGAAAAACTGGATCATCGCATGGGCGGGAAAATCAAGGATCTGCCGGGTCGGGGTCGACCAGATCGCGCCCGAAAGCGGCAAGAGGTAATAGTCGCGAAAATAATTCCCGGTGCCGAGCTTGTCGAGAAACTGACCGACGCTGAGGTCGCGATCACCGGCATGATCAAGCGCGCGCGCATTAAAGTGAAAGATGTCGCGCAGCATTCGCAAAAAACGTGGGTTAAGCGCATTGCGGCGCTGTGCGAAAAACGCACCGGCACTGGCAAGCCCGTATTCAAATGCCCCGCCGCGCAGCGAGGCGCCAAAGCTCATGTTGCTTTTGACAACCGGCACATCAAGGCGGTCAAAGAGGTCGACGAGACTAGGGTAATTGGCATAGTTGAACACGATGAACCCGGTATCGACCGGCTGATCGCCGCGTTTTCCGGCGATGATTGTGCGGGCATGGCCGCCAAGGCGCGGCTCGGCCTCGAACAGGGTCACGTTGTGGATGTCGGCAAGACGATGCGCCGCCCCCATCCCCGAGATACCTGCGCCGATCACGGCAACCGTCTTGCGCGCCGCGGCGCTTGTCTCAAATGGCATAATGATGCGAACCCGCTTTTGTTGTTGTCTTGGGCATACGCAGGGCCGGTGGGAACGGATTAGAATGAATTATTCTTGTAAACTGTGATCCGATCCGGATTTCGCCGCGTACCAGATTTATGTTGACCGATAGCGCCCTGATCGATTGTCCTGCCCCCTCGCCGGTGATTGCCGCGCGTGGTAGAAAGGTCGAAAGATCAGGCAAACGGTCAGGACCGACGCACGTGAAACCGACGACAGACAGGAAACGCAAGGAAAACGAGGATTGGGTGGCCTGTATCGCGCGTATCCGCGACGCTCAGGATGAGGCGGCATTTGCCCGGCTGTTTGGCCATTTCGCGCCTCGGGTCAAGGCGTTCCTGATGCGCTCGGGGGCGGATGCCACCCTGGCCGAGGAATGCGCGCAGGAGGTGATGGCGACGCTCTGGCAAAAGGCGCATATGTTCGATCCTTCCCGCGCCAGTGCGGCGACCTGGATCTTTACCATCGCGCGCAACCGCAAGATTGACGCGTTGCGCAAACAAAAACGGCCCGAGCCCGAGGATCTGCCCTGGGGCAACGAGCCCGAACCGGACCAGGCCGATGTACTGGCCCTGCAAGAAGAAAGTGACCAACTGGGCGATGCGATTGCTGCCCTGCCCGAGAAACAAAGGGTGCTGATCGAAAAGGCCTATTTCAGCGATCTCAGCCATTCCGAGATTGCCGACCAGACCGGCCTGCCGCTCGGCACGATCAAATCCCGTATCAGACTGGCGCTTGATCGTTTGCGCCACGCAATGAAGTGACCACCATGACCGATATTGAAATCAAACATCATCTGACCGACGCCCTCTTGATGGCCTATTCCGCAGGAAACCTGCCGGAGGCCTTTAGCTTGACGGTGGCCACGCATATTTCGATGTGTGACGAGTGTCGCGCCCGGCTGGGGGCGTTTGACGCCATGGGAGGCGCGATGGTCGAGCGCTGCGAGACCGTCGACATGAGTGTCGGCAGCCTTGAGGCGACGATGCAGCGCATTCGCGCCGCCGGTGCCCCGCCTGCGACCGCGCCGCGCCGCAAAAACGGTCTGCCGCAACCCTTGCAGGATTATATCGGTGGCGATCTTGATGCGGTCAAATGGCGCTCGGTCGGCATGGGTGTGAAACAGGCGATCCTGCCCACCTCGCGGGCGGCCACAGCGCGGCTTTTGTTTATTCCGGCCGGGGCGGCGGTGCCCGATCACGGCCATCGCGGCACCGAACTCACGCTGGTCCTGCAAGGCGCGTTTGTCGATGAGGTTGACCGCTTTGGCCCCGGCGATATCGAGGTCGCCAATGAGGATCTCAACCACACGCCGGTGGCCGATATCGGGGCCGATTGCATCTGTCTTGCGGCCACCGATGCGCCGCTGCGCTTTCGCGGGTTGATCCCGCGCCTGGCCCAGCCGTTCTTGAGGATTTGAGCGGATTTAAGCGGTCAGGATCGCGCTGACCTTGAGGGCACGCTGCACATTGCCCTCAACCCTGAGCTTGCCCGACATATAGGCAGTGATCGGATTTTGCGCACCCGAGAGAATGTTGCGAAACACCTCGTCGCTGGCGCTTAGCACCACATCGGCGGGGCCATCGCCCGCCGTGGCACCGGTTTCATCAAGCATGACACTGCCATGATCGGTGATCACAAGCTTCGCGGTGCCCCTGATCTGGCCTTTGGCCTTGGGGGTCAGATTGCCGACATATTCGTCAATGATGCTGGTCACGATCCGCTCTCCTTACCAGCGCTTGAGCGCGTCTTCGTCCACGTCTTTGGCGGCCACCCACTCGGCGCCGTCCTGCGTGAGTTCCTTTTTCCAGAACGGAGCGCGGGATTTCAGGAAATCCATCAGGAATTCAGCCGCCTGAAAGGCATCACCCCGGTGGCGCGCAGAGGTGGCCACCATCATGATCATCTCATCAGGGTGCAGACGGCCATAGCGGTGAATGATCATCACATCGCCCAGGGTCCAGCGGGTCTTGGCCTCATCCGCGATGCCTTCCAGCGCCTTTTGGGTCATGCCGGGATAATGCTCGATCTCCATCGCGCTCAGCGCGCCGTTGTCGAGATCGCGCACGATGCCGGTGAATGTGACCACCGCGCCCATCCCCGACTGGCGGGCGGCAAATCCATTGGTTTCCTGCCCCAGATCAAAGGCGGCCTCCTGCACGCGGATATCCATGGCTTAGCCGCCTGTCATTGGCGGGAAAAACGCCACTTCGCGCACGCCGGTCAGAGACGCATCAAAATCGGCCAACTCCTGATCAATCGCCACGCGCAGCGCGTCGAGATCACTAAACGCCGCCTCATAGCGCGGCTCGCGGGCGCGCAGATCGTTCACAAGGTCCATGACCGTGGCCGGGTTGGTGTCAATCCGGTCTTTGGGGTGCCCGACGCGTTCACGCACCCAGGCAAAATAAAGCACATCCATCACTGGGTATCCTTCAGGTGTGGGATTGATTTTCTGAAGTAATCAAGCCCGGTTATCAATGTCAGCGCCGCCGCCAGCCACAACAGCCAGACCCCCGCATGCCCGGCCCAGATCATGCCGGTGTATTTCCACAGAAGCCCGTGAACATCTTCTTCGCGGCCATCCAGAATGTCGATCACAAGCGCGTTGTCCATGCCAAAGATCGACATGCCGAAATAATGCTCGAACACGCCCTGGGCAAAAAGCACCGCAATCGCGACCATTTGTGCCGTGGTTTTCCACTTGGCCAGTTTCGTGACCTTGAGCGTGCCCGCCGTATCGCCAAGAAACTCCCGAAGGCCAGATACGAAGACCTCGCGAAACAGAATCACCGTCGCAGGCAGGACAAGCCAGGGCGACATGCTTGAATATCCCACGATCACCATCAGCGCGACCACCACCATCGCCTTGTCCGCGATCGGGTCAAGCATGGTGCCAAGTTTCGTGACCTGCTTGAGGCTGCGCGCAAGATAGCCGTCGAACCAATCGGTGATGGCGGCGCTGACAAACAGCAAAAGGGCGAACCAATCGGCGTAGGGCCGCGTGAAATACAGGAACATCACCGCAACTGCCGGAGCGGCCAGCAGGCGGAGCGTGGTCAGGATATTTGGCAGGTTCCACGTCATGATATCGGTTCTATCCTGTCATATCGCCGAGGGAAAGCGCCCTTGCATGTTCACATGCAATCAAAAATCGCTGAGCAGGCGGGTGGTTTCCGGATCCATGAAGCCGGCGACCGTAGCGTCGGTTTCAAGATGCAAGGCGCGGTGCATGTCGGGCATTGCGGCGGTGTTAAGCACCCGCTTCATGGCGCGCACCGAACGCGTTGGCAGATCGGCGAGACGGCGGGCGGTTTGTCTGGCCGTTTCCATAAGGGCCTCGTCCTCAACGGTTTTCCACGCCAGGCCGATCTTCTGCAATTCATCCGCGCCGTAACGGTCGCCGAAAAACAGCATCTCGCGCGCCTTGTTGAGGCCCACCAAAGCGGGCAACAGACTTGTGACCGCGCCGGTGACAAAGAGGTTCAGCGAGACCTCGGGAAAGAAGCCTTGCGCCGATTTTGCCCAGATCGGGAAGTCGCAATTTATCGCCCATTCAAAGCCGCCGCCCACGGCCCAGCCGTTGATCGCGCCGACCACCGGCTTGGCGCCAAGGGTGATCGCATGGGTCGCGCGCTGAATCGCCTGCACAAGATCGCGGGCCTCTTCCTCGGTTTCCGGGTGCACATGTTCGCGCCGGTCATCACCTGCGCAAAACGCCTTGCCCGCACCGGTCAGGATGATCGCGCGGGTGGCCGGATCGCCATTGGCCTCCTGAAACGCACGCGCAACATCGTCGATCAATTGGCGGTTCATCGCATTAAGGCTTTGCGGGCGGTTAAGGGTGATCGTGCGCACGCCGCCCTCGCCAAGGCTGCTGAGCACGGTCTGATAGGTAAAATCGGTCATCTAATATTCCCGTATCACGCGTTTCGTTTTCCCCATCGTCAGGGGCAGGCTTCCGTTTTCCAAGAGGGTGACACGGGCGGTGGCGCCAAGCGCGGTTTTCATCGCCTGCGCCACCTCTTGCGCAAGCGCGTCTGACGCGGTTTGCCCCTTGGCCAGTTCAACCGAGACCGGCAGCGCATCATAGGGCGGGGGGGAATCCAGCGTGATGCGGTAATCGCCCGAAAGCGCGGCAAAGCCGTTGATCACCGCGGCCACCATGGTCGGAAACAGGTTGAGCCCGCGCACCACCACCATATCATCCGAGCGCCCGACCACGCGAAACCGAAAGCCCGTGCGCCCACAGGTACAGGAATCGGTCTCATCGACCGCGATGATATCGCCGCTCCGGAACCGCACCAGCGGCTGACAGTCGCGCGCAAGATGGGTCAGGACCAGTTCGCCGGTCTGACCGGTGGCAAGCGGCAGGGCCTCGGTTGTGTCGGGATCAATCAACTCGGGATAAAGCACATCGGCGGCCATGAAATGAAGCCGGGTATCATGCTCGCATTGCGCCGCGAAGTTGCAGAACACATCCGAGACGCCGTAATTGGCATTGCGCGGCTCCATCCCCCAGACCCGGCGCAGGCGCTCGCGAAAGACCGGATCGTCAAGCCCGGCCTCGCCGCCGAACAGGCCGAGCGTGAGCCCGAGATCGCGCGGCGTGAGACCCGGAAATTTCGCGGCAATCACCCGCTCCAGAACCGATGGATAGGACGGCGTACAGGAAATCGCGGTGATGCCCACCTCTTGAATGGTGCGCACCAGCAACTCGGTCGATCCCACCCCAAAGGGCACCACCAAAGCGCCGGTCGCCTGAAGGGTCATGTGATCGGTCAGCCCGCCCATCCACATCTGGTAGTTCAGGCAATGCACCACCGTATGATCGGGCGTCAGCCCCGCCGCCGATTGGCATCGCCCGCCCACGGTTTCGGTGATCGCGCAATCGCGCGCCGAAAGCGCGAGGTTCATCGCCTGACCGGTGGTGCCAGAGGTGCGGTGCAGGCGCACGGCGGCGCGGGTGGGGGCCGCAAGGTAATCGCCAAACGGCGGATGCGCCGCCTGCGACAGGCGCAACTGCGCCTTGTCTGACAGCGGTAACTGCGCCAGATCACAGAGGTCTTTGGGCGGCATTCTGCCCTGCCACAAATCGCGGTAGAGGGCCGAGTGGCGGGCGACGTGATCGGCTTGCGCAGCCCATGCGCCCTGTTGATGGGCACGCAGGGTTTCGGCGTCGGCGAATTCGGCGCGCTCCAGCAGGGTCATGGCTCTAATCCCCGTTCCCAGATCGTGGTCAGCGTGTCGATCACCGCCTCATGGTCCTGTGACACAGCGATCAGCCCCGGTTCGCGCGACAGATACAGGCTTGAGAAATATTGATCCGTCATGCCGCCAAGCGCATAGGCGCGGCGGCGCAATTCGGCCTCGGAAATCGCCTCAGCACGTCCCTCGCGCACGAGCCGACGCCGGGTCGAGGCGACGACGGTTTCGATCCAATCGCGGTTGAGGCTGTGAAACACCTCGCGCGCGGGCGCGAAATGATCAAGGTGATGCACAAGGCATTTCATCAATCCGGGATTTTGCTCGAAAAGCAATCCATAGGCCCTTGTCGCGGCGCGAATGCTCTGATCTGGCGCGGCATGGCTGGCGCGGATCATGCTGGCCTGAAGAAACCGGGCAAAGCCCAGCAGAAGATCATTCAAAAGATGGGTTTGATCCGGGAAATAAAGGTAGAACGTGCCGTTGGCGACACCGGCCGCCTTGCAGATCGCGGCCACGGTCAAATTTTGAAGCGCCTCGGTTTGCAGCAAGGTACAGGTGGCTATCCTGATCTGTTGCGCGGTGCGTTGGCCCTTGGTCTCGGCCGAGCTACGCGCGGCCAGAACCCGTGCGTAGTCATAAGATTCCGGCGCGGCAATGCGGCCTCTTGGGGCAGGGGGCATTTGAGTGACCTAAACATGAAACTGACGTCATGTTCAGGAATGGATGCAGCTCTGTCAACTCCCATTTAGTGAAAAACGGTCAGCCGCGTTCGTGGAAAAAATCGTAGAGCTTTTGCGCCAGCGCGTCCGACACCCCGTCAACCGCCCGCAGATCGGCCAGATTGGCGCGGCTTACGGCCTTGGCGCTTCCGAAATGGGCCAGAAGGGCGCGCTTGCGCGCCGCGCCGACGCCGGGCACCTCGTCGAGCGGGGTGGCGCCGATGGATTTGGCGCGTTTGGCGCGGTGGGTGCCGATCGCAAAGCGATGCGCCTCGTCACGCAGGCGTTGAACGAAATACAACACCGGATCATTATGCCGGAGCGCCATCACCCGCTTGCCGGTACGGTGGAATTCTTCCTTGCCCTGATCGCGGTCGACGCCCTTGGCGACGCCGACCATGGGGATATCCGCGACCCCCATTTCGCGCATGATCTGGGCCACCGCGCTGACCTGCCCGGCGCCGCCGTCGATCAGCAACAGATCGGGCCAGGTGCCCTGATCGCGATCCGGGTCTTCCTTGAGCAGGCGTTTGAAGCGGCGCATCAGCACCTCTTTCATCATCCCGAAATCATCGCCGGGGGTCAGGCCCTCGCCCTGAATGTTGAACTTGCGATAGTGGTTTTTCATGAAGCCCTCGGCCCCCGCCACGATCATCGCGCCGACGGCATTGGTGCCCTGAATATGGCTGTTGTCGTAAACCTCGATCCGTTTCGGGGGCATCGGCAGATCGAACGCCTCGGCCAGCCCCTTGAGCAGTTTGCTCTGCGTGGCTGTCTCGGCCATCTTGCGCGCCAGGCTTTCGCGGGCATTGCGCAGGGCGCCGTCGATCAATTCGGCCTTTTCACCGCGCAGCGGCACCACCAGCGTGACCTTGCGGCCAAGCTTGTCCGAGAGCGCCTGTTGCATCAGGTCGGGGTTCTCGATCTCATGCGACAGGATCAATTGCCGGGGCGGGTCTTTGGTATCGTAGAACTGGCCTAGAAACGCCTCCAACACCTCTGCCTCTTCCACATCGGCGCCGACGCGGGGATAAAAATCGCGATTGCCCCAATTCTGGCCACCGCGAATAAAGAACACCTGAACGCAGGCCTGTCCTTTTTCCAGATGCAGCGCGACAATATCGGCCTCGTCCACTGTGCGCGGGTTGATGCCCTGGGCGGTCTGCACCTGGGTCATCGCCTTGATCCGGTCGCGCAGCGCGGCGGCACGCTCAAATTCCATCGCCTCAGAGGCCTCGGCCATCTGCGCGGCAAGCTTTTCCTGAATCTCGGTGGATTTGCCGGACAGATAGCGTTGGGCATCGCCAACCTGCGCACGATACTCGGCCTTGCTGATCTGGCCCACGCAAGGCGCGGTGCAGCGCTTGATCTGATATTGCAGACAGGGGCGGGTGCGGCTCTCAAACATCGCATCCGAGCAATTGCGCAGTTGAAACACCCGCTGCAACTGGGCCAGCGAGCGGTTGACCGCACCGGCACTTGCGAAGGGGCCGTAATAGGCGCCCTTTTCGCGCTTGGCGCCGCGATGCTTTTTGATCATCGGGAAATCGTGATCGGTGACAAGGATGTTTGGAAAGCTCTTGTCGTCACGCAACAGCACGTTATAGCGCGGCTTGAGCTGTTTGATCAGGTTCTGTTCCAGCAACAGCGCCTCGGTTTCCGTGGCGGTGGTCAGGAACATCATCGTCGCGGTTTCAGAGATCATCCGCGCGATCCGCCCGGTATGCCCTGTGGGCCGGGCATAGCTTGACACCCGCGCCCGAAGATTGCGCGCCTTGCCCACATAAAGCACCCGCGCCTGCGCATCGAGCATGCGGTACACACCGGGCGAGGCATCTAGCGTGCGCAGGTAATCGCGGATCACCTCATGGCCGGTTTTGCGCGGCATTTCCTGATCAGTGTCTGACATTTGTATTCACATATGATTCTTTGGATGTGCTGCAATGATACGGGACCAAGGGCAAGAGGGAAGCTTTCCACGATTCCTGTGGATAACTCTGCTGATAAGTTTCAGGGAACCTGAAATTTCTGTTGGATTCGGCTGCTTTCGTCGATTTGCCTAATTTTTAGGCAGTTTAGTAAGGTGTTGATATTGCATGAAAAAATAATGACCGCTATGCAAAATACTGAAATCATTAGCATTTTTGTAACATTTTTATAACGGCCCAGTGAGCGGTGCAAAACTATTGTGGCTCTGCCTGCAAGCTACTCAACCCCAAGGACATCCGGGGTCTTCCAGCCAAGGTGTTGACCGCCATCAATACATAGCAATTGACCGGTCACAGAGGGCGCCAGGAGGAAGTAGACAAGCGCGCCGGTGATGTCGCTGGCATTGGCCCCGCGGGCCATGATCGTGGCCTGTCTCTGGTTCTGAAAATGCCCGTCGCTCTGGCGATGACCCTGAAGGGTGGGGCCGGGGCCAATGGCGTTGACACGCACATTCGGGGCAAGCGCCTGTGCGGCGGTCTGGGTAAAGGCCCAGAGCCCCATCTTGGCGATGGTGTAGGTCATGAATTCCGGCGTGAGCTTGCGCACCCTCTGGTCGATCATGTTGATCACAAGGCCCTGCGCCACCGGCTCGCCGTTCTCATCCATCACCGGGCCGGGGATATCGCGGGCCAGGGCCTGCGTCAGAACGAAGGGCGCGCGCAGGTTGCTTTCGATATGCCGGTCCCAGCCCGCGCGCGTGGCGCTTTCGATATTGTCATATTCAAAAATCGAGGCGTTGTTGATCAGCGTAGTCATCGGCCCGCCAAGCGCCTCGGCGGCGCGCCCGACAAGCGGTGTCACCTGATCCTCATCTAGCAAATCGGCCTGAAGGGTTACGGCATTGCGCCCCATGGCGCGGATCTCATGCGCCACGTCTTCGGCGGCCTCTGCCGAGGTTGCATAGTGCACCGCCACGTCATGGCCGTGCCGTGCCAGTTCAAGCGCCATGGCGCGGCCCAATCGTTTTCCGGCGCCCGTTACCAATGCCCGTGTCATGCCATATCTCCGGTTAGATCAACACAATCGTGACATAGCCCACATAGGTCGAGGTCAAGGCAATGCCCCAAAGCCGCCCGATATCCAACCGGAAAAACACGAACGGGATAAGCACCAGAGAGGCCCCAAGCATGACCCAGAGATCGAATTTCAAAAACTCGGGGTCGACGGGGACGCTGCCAACAAAGGTGGTCACGCCGATAATGGCCAGAAGGTTGAACATATTCGATCCGATGACATTGCCAAGCGCCACATCGGCCTGTTTGCGCAGGGCCGCCATCACGGTGGTCGCCAATTCGGGCAGCGATGTGCCAACCGCCACAAGCGTCAGGCCGATCACGGTATCGCTGACACCATAGCGTTCGGCGATGATCGAAGCGTTATCGACAAGAATATCCGCCCCGAGCGGCAGGCCGATGAGACCCAGCACCAGAAATGTGACGATCTGCCACCAGGGCATATCGGGATCGGCGCCTTCGACATCTTCGGCCTCATCCGCCTCGGCGAGGGCCTTGATCGCGGCGTCGCGCCGGTGGTTGCGCGCATCGCGAAAGGCATCGGCAAGCATCAGGAACAGCGCCCCCAAAAGCACCGCCCCCGACAGCACGTCATATTCGCCGCGAAACGCCAGGGCAATGAAAAGCGCACTGGCCAGAAGCATCTGGAGGTAGGATTTCGAGCAGCTACAGCCGCTGGTGTGCAGCACCGACATCATCGCCGGTATGCCCAGCACCAACAGGATATTTGCCGTGTTCGAGCCGACAACATTGCCAAGCGCCAGGCCGGGTTTGTCTACAAGAACGGCATTGACGGAAATCAAAAGTTCCGGGGCAGAGGTGCCAAAGGCCACGATTGTCAGGCTGACGATCAGCGCGGGAATGCCCACTCGAAGGCTAAGATTGACCGCCCCCTTGACCAGAGCATCGCCAGCCAGCAGCAAAATCACCAGGCCAAGCCCGGACAAAACCCATGGCATCATTTAAGCTTATCCTTCCGGCAAGAGCAGGGGCCTTTGCCAATCCGGTAGCGGCCACAGCTTTTGCACTTGGCCTGCGCAAGGCGCTTTTGCCCCGGATAGCGAAGCTTGCCGAACATTGCCATCACGCCCATGCCGACCAGAAACAGAATGACGATCTTGACCACCATATCAGAGCCCGAACCGGGCATAGCTGGCCCGGTCTTCGATTGCGGTCAGGGCATCCTGTGCGATTTCCGCGCCAAACCTCTGAAACAGCCCGCGTTTGCGGCCATAGCGCGTGAGGCGTACCTTGTCGCCGTAAAGCTCTTTCAGTTTCGGCACCAGATGGGCGATGCCATCGGCCAGCCCAAGGTCAATCGCCCGCTGGCCAAGCCAGAATTCACCGGTGAAAATATCCGGGTTATCGGCAAGCCTGTCGCCCCGCCGGGTTTTGACATGGGCGACAAACGCCTCGTGTATATCCTCCAGAATGCCCTTGAGGCGGGTCACATCCTCGTGTTTTTCGGGCATAAACGGGTCAAGCATGCTCTTGGATTTGCCAGAGGTGTAAACCCGCCGTTCAATCCCCTGGCGCGACAGAAGAACCTGTGCGCCAAAGCCGGCCGAAATCACCCCGATCGAGCCAAGCACCGACGAGGGGTCGGCCCAGATGTCATCGGCTGCCGCCGCAAGCCAATAACCGCCAGAGGCCGCGACATCCTCGACAAAGGCATGCACGGGAATGTCTTTTTCATCCGCCAGCCGACGAATGCGCGCGGCAATCAGCGAGGATTGCACCGGCGAGCCGCCCGGCGAATTTATCACCAGGGCTACCGCCACCGGCTTGCCTTTGCTGAAGGCTTTTTCAATGGCCGGGCCAAGGGCCTCGTCGTTCAACTGGCTGCGCCCGCCCGAGCCGATGGTGCCGGCAAGGCGAATGACCGCGACCATCGGTTTGCGCTTCAGAAAGGGGATCAAATGTTTCATATCGCCCGATGTAGAGTGCCCGGACGCGACAAACAAGGCGGGCGGCGCAAACGGGGCCGCCTGGCCGCTCTGATTAGGGCGGCGCAGGGGTAAAAAGGTCACGCCCGGTGGGTCAGGATTTGATCCTGTACCCGGTCTTGAAGATCAACCAGACCGCCCCGAGGCAGAGCGCGAAAAACACCGCGATGGCCGCAAGGCTATAGCCGATGGCGACATCCGCCGTGCCAAAGAACGACCAGCGAAAGCCCGAGATCAGATAGACCACCGGGTTGAACAGGGTCACCGTCTGCCAGGCCGGGGGCAGCATCGAGATCGAATAGAAAGACCCGCCCAGAAACACCAGCGGCGTGATCACCAGAAGCGGGATAAGCTGAAGCTGTTGGAAATTCTCGGCCCAGATGCCGATGATGAAGCCAAAGAGCGAGAACGACAGGCAGATCATCACCAGAAAGGCCAGCATCGCGACCGGGTGCTGAATGTCGAGATCGACAAAGAATTGCGCGGTGACAAGGATCACGACGCCGATCATCAACGCCTTGGTCGCCGCCGCACCGACATAGCCGATCACGATCTCAAGAAAGTTGATCGGCGCCGACAGAAGCTCGAATATCGTGCCGATGAATTTCGGGAAATAGATCCCGAAAGAGGCGTTGCTGATCGCCTGGGTCATCACGCTCAGCATGATAAGACCGGGCACGATAAAGGCGCCATAGGCGACGCCCTCGACCTGATCTATCCGGCTTCCGATGGCAGCGCCGAAAACCACGAAATAAAGCGAGGTCGAGATCACAGGCGACAGCAGGCTTTCCATGATCGTGCGGAAAAACCGCTTCATTTCATAGACATAAATCGCCCAGATTGCGTGCAGGTTCATGGTGTGTCCTCATGCACAAGCCCGACGAAGATCTCTTCGAGGCTGCTTTGACGGGTTTCGATATCGCGCAACGACAGGCCCTCTTGGGCCAGGGCCTGAAGCAGGCGGGTGATGCCGGTGCCATCGCCGCGGGTGTCGTAGTGGTATTTAAGGGCGTGACCGTCCTCGGCCAGTTCAAGGTCGTAATCCCGGAGAGTTTCGGGGACCCGGTCAAGCGGCCCCGAGAGGTCGATGCGCAGGGTCTTGCGGCCCATGCGGGCCATCAGGTCGGCCTTGTTTTCCACCAACAGGATTTCGCCCTTGTTGATCACCGCGATGCGGTCGGCGATGGCCTCGGCCTCTTCGATGTAATGGGTGGTCAGGATGATGGTCACGCCCTCGGCCTTGAGGCCCTCGACCACCTGCCACATGTCACGGCGCAATTCGACGTCAACGCCGGCGGTCGGCTCATCCAGAAACAGAACGCGCGGCTCGTGGCAGAGCGCCTTGGCGATAAGCACGCGGCGTTTCATCCCGCCGGAAAGCTCGCGAATGCGGTTGTTGCGTTTGTCCCAAAGCGACAATTGCCGCAGGATACGTTCGATCAACGCTGCGTCATGCGGCTTGCCGAAAAGCCCGCGTGAAAACCGCACGGTGTTGATCACCTTCTCAAACGGCTCAAGCGCAAGTTCCTGTGGCACCAGCCCGACCATGGCGCGCGCCGCGCGATAGTCGCTCACGATATCGTGGCCCCCAATCGTGGCGGTGCCGCCGGTCGGGGTGGTGATGCCGCAGAGCGCCGAAATAAGCGTGGTCTTGCCCGCGCCATTGGGGCCAAGCAGGGCAAGAATTTCGCCCTCTTCAATTGACAGGGACACGCCGCGAAGCGCCTCGAACCCGCCTTTGTAGACCTTTTTCAGGTCGTCCACCGATACAATCACCGCCATCAGGCCCCTCATTCACAGTTGACCGGACCCTAGGCCTTTCACAGCCACGTGCAACATCCCAAGGCGCAGAGTGATCTGTGCGCATTTGCGCGGGATGCCTTATCGGTGTCGCGGTTTCGACCAATTTTCAACAGCAAGTGTTGATCATTTGCGTCTAACACCGGGGTACATGATGCCCACAGATATGGATCAAACCTAAAGCCGATATGTTCAGACCTGCCTTTTCCCTTATTTTGTTCATGGTCGCCCTGCTCGGGTGTACCGAAAGCGTAAGCCGCGACACGCCATCCCGGATATTGCTGATGGGCGATTCGCTCATGGCGGTGCATGGGATGTCGGGGCGATCCGTGGCCAATGGGGTGGAAAGCGCCTTGAAAGAGCCGGTTGTCGATCGCGCCGTATCGGGCGCGCGGTTCTTTTATCGCCTGCCGATTTCCGGGGCGGCGGGGCTCAGTATTCGCAAACAATACCGCGCCGGAAATTGGGATTGGGTCATTTTGAATGGCGGCGGAAATGATATCTTTTTTGGCTGTGGGTGCGGGGCCTGCGATCGCAGGATCGACCAGCTGATCAGCAAGGACGGCAGGCGTGGCGCAATCCCCGGCTTTGCGTCACGAATGCGGGCCAAGGGCGCGCAGGTGATCTATGTGGGATACTTGCGCACGCCCGGCATCACCTCGCCGATCGAAGGCTGCACCGATGAGGGCGACGAGATGGATCGACGCGTGGCACGGCTAGCGGCGCTTGACCGGGGCGTGCATTTCCTGTCGCTGGCCGATCTGGTGCCGCATGGCGATCAAAGCTATCACGCCGTTGACCGCATCCATCCCTCACCCAAGGCAAGCGCCGCGATTGGGGCGCGCATTGCCCGGCTCATTGCGCAAAGCGAGGCCCGGCGTTAGCTGATCAACCGCTTGAGCCAGCCTTTCTTTTCCGCTTCGGGTTCGTCGTCATCGTCCTTGGGGCCCTCAAGCACCTCTTCAAAGCGACTAAAGAACTGTTCCGCCATCTTCTTGGCAAAGCCATCGACGATGCGGCTTCCAAGCTGGGCCAGTTTGCCGCCGACGTTGGCCTCGACCTCATAGATCAGCCGGGTGCCGGTCTCGCTATCCTCAAGTCGAACATTGGCGCCGCCCTTGGCAAAGCCTGCGGCCCCGCCCTTGCCCTCGCCGGTCAGGGTCAAGCTTTCCATCTCAACCATATTCGACAGGGTTACGGTGCCTTTGAACGTGGCCTTCACCGGGCCGACCTTTTGCACGACAAGCGCGTCAAACCCGTCTTCGGGCGTGCCGGTCACCTCTTGCGCGCCGGGCACGCATTCCTTGAGAACCTCGGGGCTGAGCAGGGCCGCCCAGACCGTTGCGCGATCTGCCTTGATATCGCGCTCGTCACTCATCTGCATTGGTATCGCTCCTTGCTTTGCGGGGGTTGCAAGAACCCTAGCGCAGGGTTTCCGGTACGCCAAGAGAGCCGAAAGTATTAGGGTCCACAAAGTCGGCTGGCAGGTTCGCGCCCGGTTTTGTACTCTGGCGCAACTAGGGAAGGAATTAGCATGCTATCAGGTCTTCGCGTGATCGAGATCGAAGGCCTTGGGCCTGCGCCCTTTGCGGCGATGATGCTGGCTGAGCTGGGCGCCGAGGTGATCGTGATCCACCGCCCGGGCAAGGGCAGCTTTGTGGCGGGGGATCGCAACCTTCTGGATCGTGGCAAACGCTCGATCACGCTTGATCTGAAGGACGCGGGGGATATGGATGTGGCGCGGGCGCTGATCGCGCGCTCCGATGCTCTGATCGAGGGGTTCCGCCCCGGTGTAATGGAGCGGCTCGGTTTGGGGCCGGAAGAGATGCAGCGCGCCAACCCGAAGCTGGTTTATGGCCGCATGACCGGCTGGGGCCAGGACGGCCCGCGCGCACAGACGGCGGGGCATGACCTCAATTATATCGCGACCTCTGGCGCGCTCTGGTATGCCGGCGCACCGGGCACCCCGCCCCAGACACCGGCGACGATGGTTGGTGATGTGGGCGGCGGTGCGCTATATCTTGTCGCCGGGGTGCTGGCGGGTCTGTTAAGGGCGGCGCGCGGCGGGGTCGGTACGGTGGTGGATGCGGCGATTGTCGATGGTTCGGCGCATATGATGGCGCTTTTGATGTCGATGGCCCCGAGCGGGCATTTGCGCACAGAGCGCGGACAAAGCCTGTTGGACGGGCCGCATTGGTCGCGGGTCTATCGCTGTCACTGCGGCGGGTTTCTGAGCGTGCAATGTCTTGAGCCGCAGTTTTACGCTGAATTCCTGCGGCTTATGGGGCTTGGCGACGACCCGTATTTTGCAGAGCAGCATGACCCATCAGCATGGGGCGATCAGGCGGCCGCGCTTGAGGCGATTTTTGCACAACACCCGCTCAGTCACTGGGCGACGATCTTTGCAGGCTCGGATGCCTGCGTGGCGCCGGTTCTGGCGCCGAATGACGCCGCAACAGAGGCCCATATGGCCGCCCGCGCGGTCTGGCAGCGCAATGATCAAGGGTTGGAGCCCGCCCCGGCGCCCCGGTTTGACGGGCAGATGCGTGCCGTTTCCGCGCCGCCTGCGCGCGGGGCGCAAAGCGAAGAGATCAGGGCGTGGCTGGCGTCTGAGGCCTGATCGCGTTGCCTAATCGACCCGGCGCACCAATAGCTGATTGCCGGGGCCGGATTTGGTCTCGAACACCTTCAGTTCCTTGATCAGATCGCTGAGCTTTTTCTTGCCATAGGTTCGGGTGTCAAAATCGGGTTTGTCGGCCTGTATTTGCTGGCCAATACGGCCAAGCGGATACCATTCATCGTCAAGGTCGATCTTCTCCATCGCCTCGAAGATCAGGTCGCGCGCGGCGGTCATGGTCTGCGCGTCGATCTTCGGCGCAGGCGCGCTTTGCGGGGCGTCCTCGGTGTTTTGATAGATGTTCTCGATGGCGACAAAACGATTGCAGGCATTCTTGAGCGCATCCGGGGCCTTGGCCTCGCCAATGCCGATCACGGTCAGGCCCTGCTCGCGGATGCGGCTGGCGAGGCGGGTGAAATCGCTGTCGGATGAGACAAGGACAAAGCCGTTGAAGTGGCCCGCATGCAAGATGTCCATCGCGTCAATCACCAGACCGATATCGCTGGCATTCTTGCCCTTGGTGTTGGCGGTTTGCTGATGCTGGACGAGGCCCAGTTCCTGTGCGGTCTTGGTCCAGCCGGACAGTTGCTGGCTGGACCAGTCGCCATAGACCCGGCGCAATCCCGGCTCGCCATAGCTCGTGACCTCTTTGAGGATCGCGCGGGCATATTTGGCAGGGACGTTGTCGGCGTCGATCAATACCGCCAGAAGCGGGGCCTTGGGATCGGACATGATAAGCCTCCTTTGTTTGGCCCAGTCATGCCCGATCCTGTGCGGGTGTGAAACCCGTTGGCGGCGCCGATTTTCTTTTACAAAGAAAATCGGGTAAGAAAATCCGCCGAATTTTCTTGGGCGCTTACGACGAGGGCGCGATCTTGTCTTGCGTTCTGGTGTCAAAATCGGATGCGTCATGGCGTTCATGCAATTGCATATGCGGCTCGCCAAAGCTTCGGTTGACCATGCGGCCGCGTTGCACGGCCGCGCGGGCGTCAATCTTTTCGGCCCAGGCCATGACATGGGTGTAGCTTGTCACGTCAAGAAAAGTGGCTGCATCATAAAGTCGGCCCAATACAAGCTGCCCGTACCACGGCCATATCGCCATATCGGCAATCGAATAGGCATTGCCCGCAATATAGGGACGCTCGGCCAGTTGCCGGTCGAGAACGTCAAGCTGGCGCTTGGTTTCCATTGCGAAGCGGTCGATCGGATACTGCCATTTTTCCGGCGCATAGGCGTAGAAATGACCAAAGCCGCCGCCAAGGTAGGGCGCGCTGCCCATTTGCCAGAACAGCCAGTTGAGCGTTTCGGTGCGCTCGGGGCCGCTTTGGGGCAGGAAGGCGTCAAATTTCTCGGCCAGATGCATCAGGATCGAGCCGCTTTCAAACACCCGCAACGGGGTATCTCCAGAGCGATCCATCAGGGCGGGAATTTTCGAGTTGGGGTTGATCTCGACAAATCCGCTGCCGAATTGGTCACCCTCGCCGATATCGATGCGCCAGGCGTCATATTCGGCGTGATGGCCTGCGGCGAGCAGTTCTTCGAACATCACAGTGACTTTGACGCCATTGGGCGTCGCCAGCGAATAAAGCTGGAACGGGTGTTTGCCGACCGGCAGTTCCTTGTCGTGGGTGGCCCCGGCGATGGGGCGGTTGGTCGAGGCGAACTTGCCGCCTGATTCTGTTTCCCACGTCCAGACGTCGGGCGGGGTGTATGTATCGCTCATGTTTATAAATCCTTCTTCGGGTCTGGCGGAAATTTAGGCGGTTGCTGAGGGCATGCAATGCGTAACGCCGCACAGGGGGCTGTGCGGCGTTGCAATTCTTGTCTTGGCAACCGCCAGAATCAATAAACAACCACGCTGCGGATGGATTCGCCTGCGTGCATCATCTCGAAGCCCTTGTTGATATCGTCGAGGGCAAGGGTGTGAGTGATCATCGGGTCGATCTCGATCTTGCCGTCCATGTACCAATCGACGATTTTGGGCACATCGGTGCGCCCGCGCGCGCCGCCAAACGCGGTGCCGCGCCAGCTTCGCCCGGTCACAAGCTGAAACGGGCGGGTCGAGATCTCGGCCCCCGCAGGCGCCACCCCGATCACGATGCTTTCGCCCCAGCCCTTATGCGCCGCCTCAAGCGCCGTGCGCATCACGCCGACGTTGCCGGTGGCGTCAAAGGTGTAATCCGCGCCGCCGCCCGTAAG
>NZ_FOVP01000036.1 GCF_900115165.1 Roseovarius lutimaris
AAGCTCTTCTTCTAGCGCCTTGATCTGAAGGCTGACAGCGGAATGGCTCAGCCCCAATGTCTGCGCCGCCGCGTTCAGCGTTTGATGCTTTGAAAAGGCGACAACGGTTGTCAAAAATCTAAGATTCATTGGCGCTCTATATGTTTAAAAATCTCACCCTAATATCAATTATTTCTCGCTGTCAAAAGAATTTATATTACTTAAGCTGAAACTTACGCAGCGGGAGGAGTTTGCGCCAATGTTCAACCGTTCTCGTCACAGTCTTCACATATTGGGCTTGGACCGTATTTTGGCGAGGCGGTGCTGGGCGCGGATTTAGAAGGATACGGTGACGAAGAACCGTTCAATTAGGATGTACGGCGAAGAATTTGAATGCATAGATAACCCGAGCCTGTCCGTCGTCAGGGATTCTTGGAGAGCTGAGCGTTTTTGCTAACCGAGGCTCTGGTTCATCCTTGGTTTCATTTTAGGCCGCAGCTTTCTGGTGCTGCAAGCGGCGTTTTTGGATTGTCAGTTTCTTGATCTTCTCCCTTTCTCTGAGGATGGTTTCAGCCCTGCCGAAGTAGACGTCGGCCGGTGTGACGTTGTTCAGGCTCTCGTGGTAGCGCCGGTGATTGTAGTAATTGACGAAGGCCTCGATCTGCCGCTCCAGATCGCCGGGCAGGTAATAGTGCTCCAACAGAACCCGGTTCTTCATGGTCTGATGCCAACGTTCGATCTTACCTTGTGTTTGTGGGTGGAACGGTGCGCCGCGAACATGATCCATGCCTTTGTCTTCCAACCAATCGGCCAGATCGCCCGCGATGTAGGATGAACCATTGTCACTGAGCAGGCGTGGTTTGTGCAGAACTGTCACCTGATCACATGATCAAGATTCTTTCCGAGGTACGTGCGCATGTCCACGGCACGCTGCATTGGATGGATAGGCTTGGCTGTGATCAGTTGATCCATCGCGCCGACGGATGGCATCGGCTCCGGCTAAGCGGCGCTGATATTTGGCGATCAGTATCGGATCAAAGGTGCCGTTCCGGTCGCGGGGGATGTCCAGAACGACCTCGCCGCCGTCGGTGGTCACCGTCTTCTGGCTGCTGCCGTTTCGCCGATTGGAGGGCCGGTTGCGGCCCCCAGGCGCCTCCTCAGCGCGCTCTTCGTCGAGATGAATATCCATCTCCGTGCTCAATGCCCGCTCCGCCAGCGATTTTGTCAGCTCCGACAGAATGCCGCCCTTGCCAAACAAATCACCAGGCGCGCGGCTTTCCATCAATCGGTCCAAGATCTCTTTATCGATGCTCATACGTGGGTCTCCTCTTCGAGCAGTTACCACGTCAGCGCACAAAATTCAGGATAGTCCCGTTTTCTCGCAAGAATCCGGAATCTATCTTTTGAAAGCGAGTCTGCCGCGCAGGCAGATACCGTCCACCTGCGCCAGAGGCCATCATCCAGATGGACCAAAGGCCAATCATGCACTAACTTTCAAAATGGACCACCCAAGTGGGGCGGCTCAAAAAGGTAATTGTTCATGAATCTTAAAAACTTGGAAACATTCATATGGTGTGCGCGGCTCGGTAGCTTCAGAGCCGCGGCGCTAAAGTTAAACGCGACTCAGCCAACAGTTTCAATGCGCATTAAAAACCTCGAATCTGCATTTGGCATTGAACTTTTTGACCGCACTCATCAGTCGAACAAGCTTACCCCGAAGGGGCGTGAACTGTTGCAGTATGGCGAAAGCATCATAAAGCTTATAGACGAGGCAACGTCACGCGTGGCCAACACCTCGCATGTCTCTGGGCATGTAAAACTGGGGGTTACTGAAACCATAGCCATGACTTGGCTGCCAGATTTGGTCAGACAACTCGACACCAACTTTCCAAGATTGAGGGTTGAGCTAGAAGTTGGCTTAACAAATGTGGTCTGGTCTCAACTTATGAGCGGGGAGATTGACTTGGCTTTATTGCCTGGCCCCGTAAGAGGAGTTGGGCTTGTATCGCAGAGCCTCGGTCTTGTGGACTACAAGTGGATGGCAAGCCCGAAGCTCGAGCTGCCAGATCGGGACCTAACTCCAACCGATCTTAAATCACAATCCATTATAACTCTATCTTCGGATTCCAACCTTCATAACGTCATCAGTGATTGGTTTAAACAATCGGGCGCAGATCACTGGAGGACAACTGTTTGCAACAGCCTTTCTGTGGTTTCCAGCTTAACAATAGCAGAGCTAGGCGTTAGCTTAATGCCACCTGAAATTTTCCAAGATCAGCTATCGAGAAATCAATTGAAAGTGGTCGAAACAAAGCTGCCCCTTAACGCAATGGAATTCGTTAGCTGCTATCCGACAACGGGACAGCCGATAGCGGCACAGATCGCTCTTGCGGCCCAAAGTTGCAGCACGTTTCGTAGTTTGAACTGAAATTACCTCTGACCGTTGCTCTATTCTCTATCTTGCCGCTTCACAGCGCCATCAAGGACCTTTGCAACGCAGTATCTGAGCAGGATATGATTTTGAAAAGAATACTAACCAACGGCAGCTTCGGCTCAGACAACGTGTTGGCTGCCCTGGAAACAACCGTCGACGCGGGTGGTACGTGACTTTGGAAAACCGGAAAGGTGCGCTTTTGGGCGCAGCGCTCTTAACCTTTGCCCTCGGATCGATTCACGCGTTTTCAGTTCTACTGCTAGCAATAGAGGTGGAACTACTCGTCTCGCGCAGTTTGGCAAGCATGACTTACTCTATCGCATTGGTATCGCTTGCGGCATCGGTCTTTTGGGGGCACAGGCTATATGATCGCGCAACTTCAGCTACTTATGTCGCCATAACGGGCACGGTTGCTGCGGTGGGTTGTGCGATGGCTGCGCTCAGTTCATCAATTGTGCTAGTTTGGCTAGGCTTTGGTGTGGTTTTTGGCAGTGCAAACGGCTTGGGCTATGGCTACGCGCTTCAACTAGCAGGGCGGGCATTTCCCCAGGGCAAAGGCTTTTCAATGGGAATTGTCACTGCTGCATACGCTTTAGGGGCTGTGGCATTCCCGCTACCACTTCGCATTGCGATTGACGTTGGCGGATGGATTACGGCGCTTCTTTTTCTGGCGGCTTGTTTGATTTTGTTTTCCGCAGTGAGTGCTTTGGTTCTGTCGCGATCTCGATTTGTCTATTTTTCAGGCGTTGAGAGTGACGTCGATATTAGTAATGGCACTCTGTCTAATACCCAAACTATCTGGTTGTGGCTCAGCTATTGTGGTGCCGTTACTGCGGGCCTCATGGCTATTGGCCATGCCTCAGGTTTGACAGACTCTAGGGGAGGGGGCACGTTCTGGAGCACCGGTGCCCCCATCGTGATCGCTTTTTCGAATATGATCGGCAGCTTGATGGCAGGCGTTTTGACGGACAAAATCGGAGGGCGACTTGTCTTAGCTTTCCTTGCGGCACTGTCATGTATTGCGTTGTCAATTATGGCAACTATAGCTGAACTGAATATTACGATAATCGGACTGGCAATTGTTGGTTTCACATATGGTGGAACCATTGCAGCTTACCCAGCTTATCTTTCTCACCGTTTTGGTGCGACCCAAGGAACTATCGTTTATTCACGGGTTTTTACTGCTTGGGCCATCGCCGGGTTATTGGGCCCTCTCTCCGCAGGCTTACTGTTTGACAGGTTTCAAAACTATCAAGCGGCCTTGATACTTGCGGCACTAGGCGCGGCGATCTCATTTTTTATGATCCAATCAAAGGCCGGCAAAGGATAAGAGAAGGTGCGTATCGCATTTCTGATCCTGGGTGTTCGTCTAAACGCCTTACAACCGAATTGGCATGGGGCCTCGGCCAATCTTTATGCAGTGGTTCCACGTCAAACGGCTCTCGTCTGACAAAGATACACTGTAAGCGGTGCGCCGTTCACACGCGCTTGTGACAGGCAGAGGCTCGGCCACCACTGCAGGCTCTTCAATCTCAACAGGCACAAAATCCATGCCCTCTAAATTTGGCAAAACCAACTTGCCCTGTCGTGCCATCCGCCGCCAATCAGACACAGTGCTGGGGATCAGCTCATACCGCTTAGCAACCGCGTTAACCGTCTCCCCCTCGATCAGCGTTTCCGCCACGATCCGCGCCTTCAACTCCGGCGGCCAATTCCGATTGCCGTCGACACGGCGCGGCACCATTGCCAGAAATTCGTTTGTAGCTCCCATACAGAAACTCCCTTCAAACCAAAGAGGCCTCTGAATCGCAGATCAGGCGTCACGCCGTAAGTGTGGGGGCGGCGCACCGCTTACAATACACGCCACATGATTCTATCAACTTGTGATGCTTGCAGCGTTGGAGCCGTGTCTTCGCTCATTGAGATCAGGGTCTTTAAGTTGTGAGCACTCGAGCGGGTATGGCAGCATAAAATTACATTAAGTTGAAGAGTTTATCCCTTAATGAATGCTGCGGTTGGTGAATTTTTCAGTTTTTATACTTCAATTTATTTGATCATAAATAATCAATTATTATTGATTGCATTGAATTCACTGCTCGCCTAGCGTTCTAAGAATAAGGCAATGAGGCACAAAAAACGGTCATTACGAAAAAAAGGGAGAGAAGAAATGAGTGATGTTACAAGAAGGCAATTCATAAAAAATCTGAGTGTTGCTACTGCAGTCACCACACCACTTTTTGCGGCGCCGGCCCTGTCTTTGGGCTCCAAGAAGTTCGAAGGTGAAACACTTCGGGTTTTCACATACGCTGGTGCTTGGGGTGATATGTTCACCAACTTCTTCGGTCCCAAATTCAAAGAGAGAACCGGTGCAGATGTCTCCTTTGACCTTGGCTGGTGGGACGCTATTCCAAAGCTCAAAGCAACCCCTCCAGGCAATCCCCCATATGACCTAGTGATGACGGACGCGACACAAGGGTACCCCGCGATTAAGAGCGGGCTCTTTGAACCGGTAAATTTCGCAAATATGCCGAACATGAAGAATTTTGACCCAAAAATGCTGGACAACTGGGTTGTCAAAGAAAACTGGGGAGTGACGTGGCCTGACGCGCTTGTGACTGGCGCCTACAATACCAATTACGTCAAGGATGCTCCGACACGCTGGTCTGATCTTCTTAAGCCGGAGTTTGACGGCAAGCTTGGTCTTTATAATTCCTTCTATATGTCGCTTTACACCTTTGCCTGCATGAAGGTTGATAGTGAAGGCCGAGCTGGTGAGGCGAGCAAAGAGCTTGCTGAAAATCTCGACGGCGTGCTTGCCTTTGCCAAGGATCAAGCAAAGCGCGTGGGTGTCTGGTGGCAGAGTGCTTCGGATATGGCGTTTAACCTGATTGAAGGCAACGTGACCGCTGGTAACATCCATAGCGTCGGTATCTATGCGCCAATTAAGGATGGGCAACCTGTTCAGGCATTCGTGCCGCTAGAAGACCGCGCCTATGTCCAGCTGTTCTGGGTTGTCCCAAAGAATACAAAGAAAAAGGCCATGGCTGAGGCCGCAATAGACTTCTTCTGTTCGGAAGAATTTCAGACTGACTATGCAAAAAATGCTGGCTTCATGACACCGATACAGTCCGTGGCTCAAAGCATGACTAAGGTAGATCCACTCTACGGAGTTGTGAACCCATCTACCGACGCGGATTTCGAGCAGTTGGGTTATTTCCCTTACGATACTTATGTCAAAAATTGGGATAAAATCGCGAAGTTCTGGGATCAGGAAGTCCTGCGAGCCTAAGACGCTCCGTTTATAAGAAAAACTAGATAAGGAATAGGGCGTTGTCCCTATTCCTTACTAAAATATTACTTTGAGGGGAGTTCTTCATCATGTCTCAACCAATGCTTCAGCTAAAAAACTTCGGCAAAAACTTCGGGGCTCATGTTGCTCTGGCAGACGTCAATATTGAGGTCCAAGAAGGTGAGTTTCTTTTTTTGATCGGTCCAAGCGGTTGTGGAAAAACTACGCTGCTGAGAATGATTGGTGGTTACGAGACGCCCACTTTTGGCGAAATAGTCATTGCAGGCAAGGTCATGAATGATGTGCCGTTGGAGCAGCGCAATATCGGCATGGTATTTCAGAACTATGCGCTCTTTCCCCACCGGACAGTATGGCAGAATGTAGAGTTCGGATTGCGCATGCGCAAACTTCCGAAGGACGAACGAAACGAACGAATCCAGGAAGCTCTGGATATGGTCGAGTTGGGGGGGCTTGGAGACCGCTATCCGCGCCAATTGAGTGGCGGTCAGCGGCAGCGCGTAGCACTTGCCCGTGTCATTGCAATTCGCCCCGACATCCTTCTTTTGGATGAGCCCTTGGCAAATCTCGATCGGCGCCTGCGCGACATCATGCAGGTGGAGTTGAAAGTGCTGCAGCACAAATTGGGCATTACATCGATCTACGTGACACATGATCAGGATGAAGCCTTGACCATGGCCGACAGGATAGCGGTCATCGACAAAGGCCGTTTGCTGCAAATAGGCACACCAGATGAAATCTATAACTCTCCAAAAACCACGTTTGTAGCGGAGTTTCTTGGGGATGCGACATCAATGAAAGCTACCAGTCTCGCGCCAAGCGAGGACGGACAGTGTCGTGCGAGTTTGGAGCTCGACCCGACAGTCGAAATTCTTTTCGATACAGATCTGGATATCCCGGAGGGGCAGCCTCTTTCCTTGTCGTTCCGTCCTGAAAGAATTCAAGTCGCTCCTCCTTCATCATCCAAAATGAACCGTCTCTCGGGCTCAATAGAGTTTGTTTCCTACTTTGGATCTCACGTTTTCTATGAGCTGAAGATTGGTAGTGAAGACATAATCCTAAAGGTCAAAGAGAGTATTCCTAACGGGCATCAAAAGCACAGGGTAGGGGAAACCTTAGAGATTGGCATCGAGTCAAGGCATATCATTGCAACAAAAGATTGAACTCTTTCAGACACTTATGCAAGGCGCGCACTCATGAATAATCGCAGCTTTAGAACGTATCTCCTATTCGCTCCAATTTTGGTAACGGTACTATTTTTCTTTATGTTCCCGCTACTATGGTTGCTTCGTGTGAGCTTCTACGAAAGCGGCGCATCTTCTGGTTATGGAGTTGGAGGCACAAGCTTCTACATTCCAAATACTTTCACTTTCGGCAATTACTTCGAGTTCTTGAGCTCAAGTTACTATATGTCGATCTTAGGCAACACGCTCTCGTTCACTGCAATCATAACAGTAGTGACGATGATCATATCTTACCCGTTTGCCTATTACATTTATATGGCCAAGCCGCGGCTTAAGATGCTTCTCATCGCGGCGGTTCTACTGCCTAAGCTAACCAACGTTTTGCTACTGGTTTACGGCCTCAAGATTATGCTGGGAAACAGTGGTATGGTTAATGATACCTTGCTTTGGCTCGGCGTCATCGATCAACCGATCAGATTGCTAAACAACACCTTTGCGGCAGTTATCGGTAAAGTTTTGCTTGTCGCGCCCTACCCAATTCTTGTTCTCGTAGCAGGCTTCCATGCTCTAGATTCAACTTTGAAAGCCGCCGCTAAAGGGCTGGGTGCCACACCTTGGCAGGCATTCCGAGAGGTCACGTTTCCTCTCAGTTTACCAAGTGCGGTTGTCGGTATGCTCATTACAATCATTTGGGGGCTGGGCGCTTTTATTTCTCCCTCTTTACTTGGTAGCCCCAAGAACCAAACACTTGCTGTGGAGATCCCTAAGCAAACGTTTGAGAACGTGAATTGGGCAATGGGATCGACGGTTGCCTTCATGATGGTGTTGCTTGTACTCATTGTCGTCCTTTTGCAGAGCTCAATCGTTAATTACTTCGAGAGGCCACGCACCGCGCCGACGACCTCAAGTGGTTTGGCTGCCAATAATGGGACAGTAAGAACTTACAGCGGCGGCGAAACCATTCCGTTGCCTGCGCGATCTCCTCGTGTTGCGCACGTTCGGGACATGGTAATCAAGTGGGCGTATCATATCTTCGCTGCGTTGGTGGTTTTCTATTTCATGGCGCCAATTGTCGTCACGGCGCTTGTCTCCTTCACTCCGGGAAATATCCTTGAAATCCCAACTGATGAGTTTTCGCTTCGCTGGTATGTGGCGTTCTTTGAGAGTGACAAGTGGGTGTCCGCACTCTGGAACAGCATATATGTCGGCTCGTTCACTGTGATCCTGTCGGTTGGGGTCGGGTTGACGGCAGCACTTGGCTTCTCGGCGCTAGGCACAAATAAAAACAGCTTCATTTATACTGTCGCGTTGTTACCAATCTATACGCCAGGGGTTATCATTGGTATGTCGCTTCTCGCGTTCTCGCAGCAGATGGGTATTTGGGGCACCTATTTCAGCATATCGCTGGGACACATGCTCTGGTCGTTCCCTCTAGTAATTATGGTGCTCAAAGTCAGCATCGATGCTCTGGATGCTGGCCTCAATGAAGCTTCTCGAGGACTTGGAGCCAGCAGGTTCACTACCTTCCGTGAGATAACGTTGCCTTTGATTGCTCCGGCTCTGTTCGTTTCGGCGCTCTTTACCTTCATCATTTCTCTGAATGAGTTTGTAATGACGCTTTTCCTTACGACAGTCGAAACCGAAACGTTGCCCCGCCTAATATGGCCAACTCTACGGTTCTCACTAACACCGCTCACTGCCGCCGCTTCCGGAGTGCTTCTCATCATTACGATAGTTCTTCTGATGGTCGTTGCGTGGGTCATCCGAATAGATCGTTTCATCGATATCAACAAAAGCTGACCAACTAAATAAGGAGAGCTAAAATGAATATGGAAGCTGCAATACGGTTGGAAACAAGTGTTGAACGCCCATTCTCAACAACCAAGCCGCTTTTGATGGATACCGTCGATCTAACAGCATCCGGGCCAGGCGAAGTCCTGATACGGGGTAAGGCTGCCGGGCATTGCCACTCAGATCTTTCGTTGGTCAATGACGCCCGCCCCAAGCCAGTGCCTATAGTTGTGGGCCAAGAGGTTGTCGGATTTGTGGAATAAGCGGTTTTTGCCGATAACATACCCGTAAAGAGCGAAGATCATTACCGATTTCATGATCTCGCTTCTGGGCATTCGCTTCGGCAAGTCATCACGTTTGAATAATGCTCTGCAAAGACAACGTGAAACAATCCTATTAAGTTGTGAGGAAGCCCTCAAATGGCCAAAGAATACATCGAAATATGTGACACTGTCCGAAAGTTCTTGTCGGAGCCGATTGGGCTCTACATTGACGGGAAATATGTTGCTGCTCAATCCGGGAAAACATTTGTAACTGAAAACCCGTCAAACAGACAACCTATTGCCACTGTTGCGGAAGGGGCCGCAGAAGACATTGATTTGGCAGTACAGGCCGCACGTCGTGCCTTTGATGAGGGCCCGTGGAGAAACGAGTTTACGGCAGCAGACCGAAGTAAAGCAATCTGGAGACTCGGAGAACTTCTCGAAGAGCACGCAGAAGCGCTATCTCAACTCGACGCACTCGATAACGGTAAGCCTGTGTCAGTCACGGCAAATGTAGATGTCAAATACAGCGCGGATCACTTTCGCTATTTCGCAGGCTGGCCAACAAAGATCGAAGGCTCGGTCATACCTGTAAACGCACCTAACATGCTCAATTATACAGTCAAAGAACCAGTAGGTGTCTGCGGGTTGATCGTTCCTTGGAACTATCCGTTGCTTATGGCGGCATGGAAGATCGCTCCGGCGATTGCTGCAGGGAATGCGATTGTTGTGAAACCCGCCGAACAAACGCCGCTTAGCGTGCTTTATCTAGGGAAGCTATTCGAGGAAGCCGGCTTTCCACCAGGTGTGTTTAACGTTGTCAGCGGGTTCGGTGGAACCGCCGGTGCCGCGTTAGTAGAACATGCAGGTGTAAACAAGGTCGGATTTACGGGTAGTCTCGAAGTTGCTCAGACCATCGTTCGAGGGTCAGCAGACACACTGAAGCGCGTTTCACTTGAGCTTGGCGGCAAGAGCCCGAATATCGTTTTCAAAGATGCTGATATTGAAAAAGCGGCGCTCGGTTGTACTTGGGCAGCATTTGGTAACAATGGCCAGTCTTGTACTGCGGGTTCTCGTTTGTATGTAGAAAGACCAATCTTTGACGAGTTTGTAGCTGAAATGTCTCGTCAGACTTCTGCAATTTCGGTTGGCCCAGGCATGTCAAAAAAGCAGCCAGACCTTGGCCCAGTTGTCAGCCGTGAACAGTTCGACCGTGTTTCCGGATACATTCGAGGCGCCGAAAGCGACGGAGCCAAAGTGGTTTGTGGTGGTCTCGCTCACGGTTCATCCGAACTTGAAGACGGGTATTTCATTTTGCCGACGATCGTAACCGATGTCAGCGATGACATGACTATCGTTCAGGAAGAGGTGTTTGGTCCTGTATTGTGCATTCTGCCCTTTGACGAAGAAGGTGAGATCATCGCTCGGGCAAATAACACCGAGTTTGGCTTGGCTGCTGGGCTCTGGACAAATGATCTATCGCGGGCTCACCGGGTCGGTAAAAAGCTGAAGGCCGGAACCATTTGGATCAACAATTGGGGCTATACAGACCCCGCATCGCCATTTGGTGGCATGAAAAAGAGTGGCTATGGGCGCGAGATGGGTAAAGAAGCAATCGATCTTTATAGCGAAGTGAAAAGCATCTGGGTTCAGACATAGTTAGGCGATTGGTTTAAGCAATTTGCGGCTAGGAACTCTCTAACGCCACTGTTGCTCAACCCAACACCGCACATTGAACAATGCTCGTCGAGAGGACGTGGCGTTGACAGGTGAGGTGTGTCTGGCAATGCGCGCGAGCGCAGTCGCATTCAGATTTTTTGAACCATTTGGAGAAGCACAAGATGCAGCGAAAATTTTACTTTGGCAGGATGAACCGCATGGTCTGCGAAATGCTGGTGCTAAAGTCGGCGGCCATTTGTCGCGTGTTTCAGCAAGGATCTGTTTCTCCGGATTGTATCTGTGGAAACCGTAGTCTCATGATGTACGGGCCGCAATAATGAGTGTAAAACCGATCATTCTAGGCGGCGATGTGGTGCCGTTCCGACGATACAAAGATGGCAGCGGGTTGCGCGACTGGGTTCGCATAGCGGCGACCGGAGCTTTAGCCGATGCTGGACTGCAGGCGTCAGATATTGATGCGGTTGTTATCGCCTCTGAGACAGATTTCCTGTCTCTGCAAGTCGCTCCTGGCCCATTATTTCTTGATGAGATTGGGCTGACCGGTCTGCCAGTTATTCGGGTCGAAAGCGGTGGAGCCAGTGGCGGCAACGCACTGCGCGCGGGTGTGATCCACGTCATGTCGGGTCTCGCAAAGCGCGTGTTGGTGATCGGCTATGAACACGCAGCTAGCCATCTTGGTAGCGGTGACGTGCGTCAGATTTACGGGCTTTCATTTGATGCCGATCTCGAGGGTTGGGCCGGTGCAACAGCAACAATGCTCTATGCTTTATCCATACAGGATCATATGGAGCGCTTTGGCAGCACATCTAAACAAATGGCTGCTGTTTCGGTCAAGAACCACGCCAATGCGCAGCACAATCCTTGGGCGCACAAACCGATGCAAATCAGTATTCAAGATGTATTGGCCTCGCCTATGGTCAGCACGCCATACCGAATGCTGGACTGTAGTCTGATTAGCGATGGGGCCGCCGCTTTGGTTTTGTGCCATCCGGATGCCGCACCTGAGGGTGCCGCGCGTCGGTGTAGCCGTATCGTCGCAAGTGCCTGTGCCACCGACCATATCCGTCTGGGCGACCGCATCGAGCCGGGCACATTTCATGGCAAAGCACGAGCGATACGAGATGCCTGTCGGCAAGCTGGCGTTAATGATCCGGCGGGCGCCTTCGATGTAGCGGAATTGTACGATTCCTACACCGGAGCCGAACTTCAGGGAATTGAAGCGCTGGGCCTCTGCCCTGAGGGGCAAGCTGGCGCGCGAGGGTTGGATGGTGAATTTAGTCTTCAGGGGCGGTTGCCGGTAAACATCTCGGGGGGGCTGATCGGGCAGGGCGGGGCCCCGGGTGCCGTTGGCTTGGCACAGGCGATTACCGTTTCGCGATTGCTTGAAGGGCGCTATTGGCCCGAACTGCAGGCAGGGCGTAGCTATCAACGTGGGCTGATCGACTGCCACGCAGGCGTTGGAACTTTGAATGTTGTTCACATTCTGGAAGGGGCCGGGCCATGAGCACACAAACAGCACTGAGCGTAGACTTGACCCTGTCTCTCACATACCACCACGGGTTTGGTGCGTTATCACCGTTTCTAACTGCGTTGCAGCAGGGAAGCTTGGTGGGCAGCCGCTGTCCGGCTTGCGGTGATGTGCGCTTTCCGCCCCGCCGCGTCTGCTTACACGATGGTGACGCTACCGAGCCACATCAACTGGACAGCACGGGACAGGTGATCCGGGTCACCGTCGGAAGTGTTCCGATTCCGTTGTCGGAGCCAGCGCAAGACCGAATATTTGCTGAAATCGCAGTGGATGGCACCAACAATCGCGTTCTTGCGCGGCTCTCCGGTGATCCAACACTGCTGAAACGCGGGGCACGCGTGCGTTTGGTGCCGCCGTCCACGACAAAACCGCCGCATCCCATTCAGGCGCTTATCTTTGAACCAATTGAAGGAACCTTAACATGACTGACACTAACTGCTACTTCGCCGATGTCGCCAAGTGCTCGAACCTGACATGGAACACAGAACAATCGCGCTATGCGATCGACGTGCCAGAAAAAGCCAACATCGCGGCAGATACTGTCGGTCGCCACGCTGCTGGACCGAACCGCGATAAGCCCGCGCTGATCTTTGAGCATGACGATGGTCGGCTCGAAGAATACACTTTTGGTGAAATCAACGATCAAGCCAACCGTTTGGCTGTTTCCCTGCGCAATATGGGCGTCTCTGAAGGCGACGCGGTGGCGGTTCATGTGGGGCAAAGACCCGAGACAGCCATTACCCATATGGCAATCTACAAGCTGGGTGCAGTGGTATTAACCTTGTCGCAGATGTATGGTCAGGACACCTTGTTGCACGTGCTAAATCATTCGGGTGCGCGGGTCATCGTTGCAGAAAACAACATTTGGCAGCGCGTCGGGCTTGACCCGCTCAATACCGCGAAACTAGCGCATGTTATCACAGTCGATGTTCCCAGTGAAGGCATGACTGCTTGGGCTGATTGCGTGTCCAGCGATGCATCAGGTTTCTCGCCTGTTGAAACCGAATCTGAAGCCCCAGCTTTGTTGATGTATACTTCTGGCTCGACAGGTCTACCCAAAGGGTTGCTGCACAGTCACCGCGTGCTGCATGCCTACATGCCCACCGTCACGATGTTTTATGATCTTGAATTAGATCGCTCGGACGCAAAGTTCTGGAGTCCAGCGGACTGGGCTTGGGTTGGCGGCCTGCTCGACCTTGTGCTTCCCGCGTGGATGGCAGGACAGACTATCGTTGCCAGCCAACACCGATTTGAAGCCGATTGGGCGTTCGACTTTATGGGGCGCCATGGCATTACTCATAGCTTCTTGACGCCAACAGCTTTGAAGCGCATGGCTGAAATGGGTGCTCAAGTAAACAAAGATGACTTTGCCCTGCGGGTCGTCTGCACCGGAGGAGAAAGCCTGCCTGGTGAGATCGTTCGCTGGCTGGATGAAACGCTAGGTGTCACCTGCAATGAATTCTACGGCTTGACTGAGTTCAACCACCTAATCGGGAATTGCCGTGCGTTGTACCCTGTGCGCCCAGGTTCGATGGGACGAGCATACCCAGGGCGTGTCGTCGAGCTGATCGATGAGGCAGGCAACCCAGTTCCAGAGGGAGAGGTGGGCGAAATCGCAGCAAGAGATGATGACCGCACTCTTTTCCTAGGATATTGGGGCGACCTTGGCGTGCCAGAGCGATTGCGTTGTGGCCAATGGTTACGCACCAGCGATTTGGCCCGGCGAGATAGCGACGGATACTACTGGTATCAGGGGCGCAATGATGACCTAATCAAAAGCTCTGGTTACCGCATCGGCCCAGCCGAGATTGAAGACACCTTGTTGCGACATTCTGATGTAGTCGAAGTAGCCGTTGTCGGCAAGCCTGACGCAGACAGGGGTGCGGTTGTCGTAGCATTTATCAAACTGGCAAACGGTACGGCGGGCGGGCCGGAAATGGTGAAAACGTTGCAGGATTACGTGAAGCAAAATCTAGCATTCTACAAATACCCTCGCGAAATTCATTTCGTTTCCGAGTTCCCGCTGACGAGTTCCTCCAAGATCCGCCGTGGCGAATTGCGGCGGATTGCGACGGAAATGTCATGACCCAAAACGATAGCTGGAAGGCCGTCACACTTGCCGCTGGGCAGGTCATTGGATTAGGTACGCTCTATGCTTGGAGTGTGCTCATTGAACCTGTTCAGGCATATTATGGGGTCGAGCGCACAGCCACAGGTCTGGTGTTTTCGATCTCAATGGCGGTCTTCACTTTTGCTGTCATGACCGCGCCCCGGCTCTTTGCCGGGCGGAGGCTCTCAATGGTAGGGGCTGTAGCCTGCATCATTGGTGCGGTAGGTTTGGCCTGCGCGGCTATTGCGCCATCCTTTGTGGTTTTCTTGATCGCTTATGGAGCGTTGTTTGCGGCGGCTAGTGGGTTTGGCTATTCGGCGGGCCTGCAGATGGCGGTCACGAGCGGTGTTGCCCAACCTGGCCTAGCTACCGGTGTGATAGTAGCGGCCTTCGCCATGGGTGCGGTCGTTCTGGGGCCGTTGATGGGGCAGATCAGTGCATCGGGCACTATTACCGGCGCGCTGTTTCTACCCGCCGGTGTCCTGTTTGCTGCCAGCGTTATGAGCCTTGGCGCGCAACGGGCTTGCCCCAGCCTTGATGCCCGCTTCCCAGCCCGCGGCGCGGCGGCACATGCGCATCAGCATCGTGCGAAAACAATCGACAACCGTTTAATCTGGCTGCTTTGGTGCGGGTTCGCAACCGGGGCAGCGGGGGGGCTAATGGTCCTTGGCCACGCCTCCAGTATTGTGGCCGATCAAGGTGGGTCCGTCGCGCTGGGCGGTGTTGCCGTTAGCATGATCGCCACGGGCAATGCCTTGGGAAGGATCACTAGCGGCGCGATAGCTGATCGGCTGGGTCCGCGCGCTGTCTTGTTGTTGGCCGCTTTGGTTTTGGGATTGGCCACTGGGGTGATGGCGTTGGAGATCGGCACCGCGACCAGTGTTTTCGCTTTGGCGGTTGTTGGGCTTTCCTATGGGCTGATGGCTACAGGTTATCCCGTTGCCGTGCATCGCTTTTACGGTGCAGAGCGGTTTGGCTCCATCTATGGGCGCGTCTTTACAGCTTGGGGAATCGCAGGGTTGATCGCGCCGTTCGCAGCTGGCTGGCTGTTTGACCGTACCGGAAGTTACCATCTGGCCTTGCAGCTTGCGACGGTCTCGGCAGTCTTATCGGCCCTGATAGCACTTTTGTTCCCCGGCGTTCAGGCGAAAAGCCAGTTAGGGATCGAATCCGACAGAGGGCCGGATTGTAGGTAGTGATGATGTGGGCGCCCCAGGTGCGATGTGCCATGGCGGTTTGAGTATCCATGCAATGAAAAAGAAGCGCGCGGCAATCCATTCGCGCAAGCTGATCGAACACAACAAAAGCCAATAGAAAATTAAGGTGAAGAGATGTCAACAGAACAAGCATATGACTATGTAGTGATTGGATCCGGTTCCGCTGGGTCGGTTGTTGCGTCACGTCTGTCAGAGGATCCTCACTGCAGGATACTGGTTCTTGAATACGGCGGCTCGGATAGCAGCATGTTTATCCAGATGCCGTCGGCACTTGCTATTCCGATGAACAAGAAGCGGTACAACTGGTTTTACGAAACCGAACCGGAACCGCATCTTGGTGGTCGTCGGATAAACTGTCCGCGCGGAAAGGTCGTTGGCGGCAGTTCTTCGATCAACGGCATGGTTTACGTGCGTGGCAATCCGTTGGATTACGACAGATGGGAAGAAGAGGACGGCGTATCCGGTTGGGCCTATCGCGATTGTCTGCCCTACTTCAAACGGGCCGAGACATTCTCTGGCGGCGAAGACGAATATCGGGGGGGCAGCGGCCCGTTGCAGACGACCAATGGCCCCTGCGACAATCCTCTCTACGAAGCGTTCATTAACGCCGGTGTCCAAGCGGGTTACGAGCGGACCAAGGATTACAATGGCTATCGCCAGGAGGGCTTTGCCCGAATGGACAGGACGGTGGGCAATGGGCGGCGTTCCAGCGCTGCCAACGTCTATCTAAAACCTGCCATGAAGCGTGGGAACATCAAGATTGTCACCCATGCGCTCGCCACTCGCCTTCTGCTGGAAGGCAAGCGCGCCGTGGGATTGGAATATACCGTTCGCGGAAAATCGCACCGGGTGAAGGCAACGAAAGAGGTTATTCTGGCTGGCGGCCCGATCAACAATACCCAATTGCTGCAACTGTCTGGTATCGGTAACGAAGAGACATTGCGCGAAAAAGGCATCACACCGCTGCATCATCTGCCGGGTGTTGGCCAAAACCTGCAGGACCATATGGAAGTACGGATCCAACAGGCATGCACCCAGCCGATCACGTTGAACGGCAAAATGGGATTGATTTCGCGCGGATTGATCGGCCTGCAATGGCTACTGTTCAAAAGCGGGTTGGGCGCAACCAACCACTTTGAAAGCTGCGGTTTTATTCGAACCCGTGCAGGTGTAAAATACGCGAATGCAGAATACCATTTCATGCCTGCCGCCATATCCTATGATGCGCAGAGCCTGAACAAGCAGCACGGCTATCAGGTGTTTATCGGACCCTTCCGTTCGCAAAGTCGCGGGTGGGTGGAAATCACCTCGAAGAACCCGCAGGACAAGCCCAAGATCCAGTTCAACTATATGTCAAAGGAAGAAGACTGGATAGATATGCGCGCCTGTATTCGCCTGACACGTGAAATCTTTGCACAGGAGGCCTTTGCACCGTTTCGTGGGGAAGAACTCACCCCGGGCAAAGACGCCCAAACCGATGATGAGCTTGATGCGTATATCCGGGAAACGGTTCAGCCCGCCTATCATGCTTGTGGTACTTGCAAAATGGGCCCGGAAAGCGACGAGAACGCTGTGGTCGATCCGACAGGCCGAGTGCACGGGCTGAGTCATCTGCGGATTGTGGATTCGTCTGTCATTCCCTCGATTGTCACTGGTAACCTGAACGCCTGCACAATCATGATTGCGGAACGAATGTCAGATTTCATTCGCGGGCACGATCCATTGCCCGCCGTTGATGTGCCGGTGTTTGTTCATCCAAATTGGAAAGAAAGTCAGCGCTGATATTGAGATTCTAGAGGCTGTTTGTGGCTCTGTCGCAAATTTGGGAGTGGGCAAAAGTTGGTGGTCGCTGTGATAGGTTGAGGGGCATTGCCAAGTTGTTCTCAGTAGTTTGAGCTTTGGTCGCGGCTTTGAGTGTCAGGCGGTCATCTCGGCGGCGTAGCTTGCCCAGAGGTCGAAGGCATCTGATCTTGCGTGGCGGTAAAGCAGCGTTTCAATCGTGGTGACAAAGATGATGTATGACGTCTCAGCCATGGTTTCATCAACTGTCAATCAAGGGATGGCGCGCTCCGGCGCGTCCCCTTACACGGTAATCCCCCCATTTTTAATGGGGTCCAGCTGTAGAATTCAGGCGGCTGTTTTCAGTTTCATGGCGGGTGTCATGCCGCCGATGCCCATGTTGGGTCGTTCATTGTTGTAAGTCCAGAGCCATGCCGTGGCGTGATCCTGTGCCTCCTCGATGGTTTCAAAGATGTACTGGCTGAGCCATTTGTCGCGAACCGTGCGGTTGTAGCGTTCGATATAGGCGTTCTGTTGGGGCTTTCCGGGTTGGATTTTTTCCAGCCTAACGCCTTGTTTTTCGACCCATTTCATGAACTTTCCACTGACATATTCGGGTCCATTATCGATGCGAATAGCCTTGGGTTTTTATTTTGAACGTGGGGCGGTCGATACTCAGGCATACTCACGGCGACTTCAGTTATCAGGGTCTCCGCTAAATCAAATCCACCGAGCGTCGCTGCGAAAAGAGCGCTTTGACCATTTTGGTCTTGTCACGCTTACGTTCCGGTCTCTCACCTCATTTATGCAGCCTTTCGTTCGAAGGCCAAGGGGCTTTTGCCACCTAAGGACGAATGCCGCCGTCGTGGGTTATAGAACCCATTGATATACTGGAATATGGCCCCTTCGGCTTGGTGTCTGGTTTCCCATCGGTTGCGCCAGATCAGCTCTGCTTTGAGCGATTTGAAGAACGTTTCGACCATGGAATTGAAGCTCCTATATTCGTCAAGCTGCGATTTGAGCTAATTTAGGCACGCAGAGTTGGCTGTAGATTTCTCTGACGATGTAGCGTTTCAAGCAACGAATGATCTCGCTTTTG
>NZ_FOVP01000014.1 GCF_900115165.1 Roseovarius lutimaris
ACCTTCGTGACCCGCAAGATCACCCGCGGGCTGGCCAATATCGCGCAGGGCATCGAGGACTGTCTTTACATGGGCAATATCGACGCGCTGCGCGACTGGGGCCATGCCAAGGATTATGTCCGCATGCAGTGGATGATGCTGCAACAGGACGAGCCGGACGATTTCGTGATCGCCACCGGCAAGCAATATTCGGTGCGTGACTTCATTATCTGGTCGGCGCGCGAATTGGGGATCACCCTGCGGTTTGAGGGCAGCGGCGTGAATGAGGTCGGGATCGTCGAAACCGTCACCGGCGATGATGCGCCAGAAATCAAACCCGGCCAGACAATTCTACGGATTGATCCGCGCTATTTCCGCCCTGCCGAGGTGGAAACCCTGCTTGGCGATCCGGCCAAGGCCAAGGCCAAGCTTGGCTGGACGCCCGAAATCACCGCGCAGGAGATGTGTGTCGAGATGGTCGCCGACGATCTCAAGGCCGCGCGCCGTTATCGGCTGCTCAAGGAACACGGGCTGGACCTGCCTGTTTCGACCGAGGGTTGAGACCGATGAAGATCTATCTTGCAGGGCATCGCGGCATGGTCGGCGGCGCGATCCTGCGCCAGCTCAAGGCCACGCGCCCCGAGGCAGAGATCGTGACCCGCAGCCACGACCAGCTTGACCTGAGCAATCAGGCTGCGGTTGCCGACTTCATGCAGGCGCAGAAACCCGATGAGGTCATCCTTGCGGCGGCCAAGGTCGGGGGTATCCATGCCAACAACACCTTTCCGGCCGAGTTCATTTACCAAAACCTGATGATTGAGGCCAATGTCATCCATCAGGCCTTTCGCGCCGGGGTCGAGAAGCTTTTGTTTCTGGGCTCGTCCTGCATCTACCCCAAACACGCGCCCCAGCCGATGCGCGAAGACGCGCTTTTGACCGGCGTTCTTGAGCCGACAAACGAGCCCTATGCCATTGCCAAAATCGCCGGTATCAAGCTTTGTGAGAGCTATAACCGGCAATATGGCACCGATTACCGCTCGGTCATGCCGACGAACCTCTATGGCCCAGGCGATAACTTCCATCCCGAAAACAGCCATGTCGTGCCTGCCCTTCTGCGTCGTTTTCACGAGGCCAAAGAGCGCGGCGACAGCGAGGTCGTTGTCTGGGGAAGCGGCACGCCGATGCGCGAATTCCTCTATGTCGAGGATATGGCCGAGGCGAGCCTGTTTGTCGCCAATCTTGACCCGGCCACCTATCGCGCCAATACCGATCCGATGCTGAGCCATATCAACGTCGGCACCGGCACCGATGTCACGATCCGCGAATTGGCCGAAACCATAAGCGAGGTTGTCGGCTTTACCGGCCGACTTGCCTTTGATGCGACCAAGCCCGACGGCGCGCCGCGCAAGCTTATGGATGTGTCACGGCTTGCGGCGATGGGCTGGACCTATAAGGTTGACCTGCGCGAGGGGCTTGAGCGATCCTATGCCTGGTTCACGGACTCTGCCCAAGAAAACAGGATGGTATGATGACAGCAATTGTTCCGGTTCTTCTTGCAGGGGGCAGCGGGACACGCCTTTGGCCGCTGTCCAGAAAATCCTATCCCAAGCAGTTCTCGAACCTGATCGGCAGCGAAACCCTGTTTCAGCAAAGCGCCAAGCGGTTGTCGACATCCCCGACCCTGACGTTTACGCCGCATATGACGCTGACCACATCGGATTTCAGGTTCATTGTCGGCGAACAGCTTCAATCGGTCGGCATTGACCCCGGTCCCGTCCTGATCGAGCCCGAGGGGCGCAACACCGCCCCGGCGGTGCTTGCCGCCAGTATTTTCGCCCGCAAGACCGATCCCGAGGCCGTCTTGCTGATTGCGCCTTCGGATCACGTCATTCCCGACACAGAGGCCTTTCATGCGGCTGTCGCCAAAGGGCTGTCAGAGATCGAAGCGGGCAAGATCGTCACCTTTGGGATCACCCCCAACCGACCGGCCACGGGCTATGGCTATCTTGAGCTGAACGCGGCGTCCAACGGCGATCCTGTCGCGCTGAAGCGCTTTGTCGAAAAGCCGGATTCCGACACGGCGCGCAGCATGCTTGAGGCCGGGAATTACCTCTGGAATGCGGGGATATTCCTGTTCCGGGCAAAAGACATGATTGCGGCCTTTGAGGCGCATGCGCCGGGCCTGCTCGACCCGGTCACGCGGGCGGTTGAAAACGGCAAGGCCGATCTTGGGTTCTGGCGGCTTGATCCTCCGGCCTGGGGCGAATGCCAAGACATCTCGATTGACTATGCGGTGATGGAAAAGGCCGACAATCTTGTCGCCGTGCCGTTTTCCAAGGACTGGTCGGATCTTGGCGGTTGGGACGCGGTCTGGGAAGAACAGGACCCGGATGAGAACGGGGTTGTGACCTCTGCCAATGCGACGGCGATTGAATGTCGCGACGTTCTTTTGCGCTCTGAGAGCTCATCACAGGAGATCGTCGGGCTTGGCCTTGAGAATATCATCGCCATCGCCATGCCCGATGCGGTGCTCGTGGCCCATAAGGGGCGCGCGCAGGACGTGAAAAAGGTCGTGACCGCCCTGAAAGACAAAGGCGCGGCGCAGGCCGAGGTGCTTCCCAAGGATCACCGCCCCTGGGGCTGGTTCGAGACCCTGGCGATCCGTGGCCGGTTTCAGGTCAAACGCATTCTGGTCAACCCAAAGGCCAGCCTGAGCCTGCAAAGCCATCATCACCGGTCCGAACACTGGATCGTGGTCGAGGGCACCGCAAAGGTGACCGTGGATGACGATGTGCGCCTGATCACCGAGGGCCAGTCGGTCTATATCCCGCTTGGCGCGGTGCACCGGATGGAAAATCCGGGCAAAGTGCCGATGGTTCTGATCGAGGTGCAGACCGGCGCCTATCTCGGCGAGGATGATATCATCCGCTATGAGGATGTTTACGCCCGCTCATAAACCGGGCGTTTGCGCCCCTCACCCCTGATGCTCGGCGCCGATCCCCTGAAACATGGCGCGCAGATGCTCACAAGCCCCGGCGAGTCACGATCACCAGTCGTTGGTACGACCCGCCATAAACGCGGCAATCACAGAAAGCCCCTACATCCGCTAAATCCGGGGATGGGGCAGTCGGTTTTTCAAACGAAAACCGTCACCGCATTATCCGGCGTTTGCCTTGACGAGGAAAAGCTGTGTTACGAACAAGGTCCAGACGATTTTTGGCCGGAGGCTTGGGTTCTTCTGGAACTCTTCCCAGATCGCGATGACGCGATCCTCGTCAAGGATGCCGGTGCTGCGCAGCGTGTCGCGGCTAAAGAGGTCCGAGGCAAGCTCGAACAGCGGGCCGCGAAGCCAGGCCGCCGTCGGCACGCCAAACCCCATCTTGGGCCGATCCCAGAGCGGGCGCGGCACATAGCGTTCAAGCACGCCGCGCAGAACGCCTTTGCTCTCGCCGCCCATAAGCTTGATCTTGTCGGGAAGAGAATAGGCAAAGCGCATGATCTCAGGATCGAGCATCGGAATGCGCGTCTCAAGGCTTACGGCCATCGCGGCGCGATCGACCTTGACCAGAATATCATCCGGCAGATACCGCGCCATATCAAGAAAGCTTGTCTGTTCGAGCACAGACCAACCCGCTTCGCCCGCGATCTGCGCAAGCAGCGGCTCATGCGCGGGCGCGGCCCCCGGCACCAGCAAATGCGTGGCGTCCAACCCGGTAAAGCTTGCCTCATAGCCGCTGATCGGCGTCGCTGCCGACAAGGTCGCGCAGCGACGGTCGAGCTGAAGCCGGGTCGCCGTTACATTGCGCCCCAATATCTCGGTGACACCCAACCGCTCGGCGGGCAACAGGATCGCGCGGTCAAGCGCCATCAATGCAGCACATTCGGCGCCGCGCTTGATGCGGCCGGTTGTGGTTCCATCCCAAAGCCGCTGCGCCTTGAAATAACGATTGTAGCCGCCAAAAAGCTCGTCACCGGCATCGCCGGACAGGGCCACTGTTACCGTTTCCCGCGCAAAACGGGACACTAGATAGGTTGCGATCTGCGAACTATCGGTGAAGGGTTCGTCGTAGATCGACGGCATATCGACCACAAGGTCGCGCGCATCCTCGCCCGAGAGGTATATCTCGTGATGATCAAGGCCGAGATGGGTTGCAATTGCCTTGGCGAATTCGGCCTCGTTGGCGTCCTTTTCATGAAAGCCAAGCGCGAAACTCTGGACCGGGCGATCCGAGACCGCCTGCATCACCGCCGCGATTGTAGAGGAATCGATGCCCCCCGACAGGAAAGCGCCGAGCGGGACATCCGCCGCCATCTGAAGCGAGACCACCTCGCGCAAGAGCTCGTCAAGCCGGGTCACAGCCTCTTCGGGGCTTCCCATGAAACGGTCGCGTCGCGCCGCTGCGGCCTCGGCGAAGGCATCCCAAAAGCTGGTCTCGGGTGCTGTTGTCGGATCAGATTGCTCATGCGATAGCGTCAGGATCGTGCCGGGGATCACCTTGCGCACATTCTGCCAGAGGGTGCGCGGCGCGCCAATCTGGCCCTTTCGGATGCACTCTGCGATGGCGTCACGGTCGATATCACCGCGCCATTCGGGATGCGCGGTCAGGGCCTTCAGTTCCGAGCCGAACAGAACAGTGTGACCGAGACGGCCAACGTAAAGCGGCTTTTCTCCGGCCGGATCGCGAGCAAGCGATAGCGTATCGTTTTTGCGGTCCCAGAGGCCGAGGGCGAACATGCCGCGCACGCGCTTTAGCGTCGCCTCAAGGCCCCAGACCTCGATAGCGGCCAGCAAGACCTCGGTGTCAGAACTGCCGCGCCACTCGGGGGCGTGGTTTTCATCCTCAAGCGTCTTGCGAAGCGCACCGTAGTTGTAGATTTCGCCGTTGAACGTGATGGTAAAACGCCCGCTGGCCGAGTGCATCGGCTGCACGCCGGTCTCGCTCAGGTCGATAATGGCCAGACGGCGATGCGCAAGACCGATACCGCGTTCAAGATCGAACCATGTTCCTTTTGCATCGGGGCCACGATGGGCGATGGTGTCGCTCATACGAGCAAGCGCATCCGGGGCATCAGACGCGAGTGACACAGGATTAAAAAGGCCAACGATACCACACATCTTACAATCTCCTGCGCCGGGTCACTACTGCGCGTTTCTGTTTTTGGTTCGTGCTATGTGACTTTGACCTTTCTGTCTATTGACGCCTAGCGTTTTCTCAATCCCCGCCGAGCGCGGCTTTTAACGCAGGCAGATAATGTTGGATGGCGCGATCCTCAACGGCCGCAGCTTCAACCGCTTCAAAGGCCGCACGCAGGAAGGCATCGCGCGATGCGGTGCCCGGCCCTTCGGTCTTGCCAAAACGCGTCTGCCATTCGGCCAGGGACTTGGTGTAATAGTGATTGATCCGGAGCCGCTCCGCCGTAACCTTGCGCGGTGCCTTGCGCCAGATCTTGGATCGGGTTTCATCGAAACCACTGCTGCCATCTGCATCGACAATGAAATTATGCGCGCCCCGGTTCCTGAGGACCAGATGAGGCTGCACTATGGATTTATAGTTGGCAAGGACCGGGTCTTTCACGGCCCCCTCAGGAAAGGGTGCGCGCTGTGTGAAATTCTCGACCAGGGTGCCATCCACAGGTGCTGTGTGCCCGGATGTGCCGAACATCGCCCAATAGACGCAAAGCGCCGGCAGATCCTCATAGTCGCGCAGTATGTCGCTGACCGCAGCGCCCGAGGGTGAAAAGAGAAACTCGTCGAGATCAAAAAATGCCATCCACCGTGTCTTGGGGCCAAAATGGCTAAGCGCGTGGTTATAGGCCATGGCCTGGGTGTCGTAATCCGGGGCAAAATGCGGCCAGGGGATGATATCGACCAGGCCCGCAGCCCTGTAGGGCTCGAGGATTTCGCAGGTGCCGTCGTCTGAACTGTTGTCATAGACCGCAAAGTGCTCGACGCCGACAAGGCGGTGAAATTCGATCCATTCACGGAAATACCGCCCCTCGTTTCGGGCGATGCAGACGACGGAGAGATATCTTTCACGCGGGTTTTGCGGTGTGATCTTCGCGACGCGGAATTCTTGCTCAACAGCATGGCTTCCCGGGCCGGGCCGTTTCAGGCGACGCAAAAAGTTCATATGCCGTTCCTCAAAGTTCCACACTCGGATTGGCCGCCTTACGCGCGCCGATTTGAAATTGCACAACCGGCGTTCTCACCTCACCGCTTGCGCTTGGCGTCGCTGGCCGTTAAATATAGAGTGCTGCGACGTCTGCTTTATCGTGCCGATAACATCTGTGTAAACGTCGGATTATTCTCACTCAGATCCTTGAAACTTCCCTGAGCGATTTTCCGGCCCTTGTCCAAAAGCATGATCTGATCGCACATCTGAACCGTGGTCAGACGATGCGCGATGATGATGATCGTCTTGGTGCTCTGAAGCGCACCGACAGCGGCCATCACATCACGCTCTGTCAGGTTGTCAAGCGCGCTTGTCGCCTCGTCAAAGACGATGACTTCAGGGTCATGGTAAAGCGCGCGCGCAATACCTATCCGCTGTTTTTGCCCCCCCGACAGGCGCACGCCGCGCTCACCAACCTGGGTGTCATAGCCATCGGGCAACTCCTCATCAATAAAGCGGTCGATCTGTGCCATGCGGGCGCATTCGCGGACACGTTCGGGATCAATGTCCTCTGGCGCAAGTCCGAGTGCGATATTGCCCGATATGGTGTCATCGCTCAAAAAGATGTCTTGCGGGACATAACCGACATTAGCCTGCCAGCGGCGCAGGGTGTCGGCGCTCAGAGGTTGGCCGTCTACCTCGATATGGCCCGAACTCGGCACCAGCAACCCCAGAATGAGATCAACAAGGGTTGTCTTACCCGCGCCGGTCGTGCCGACAATGCCGACAGAACTGCCAAAGGGAATATCAAGTGTGACATCGGATATGCCTGCATTGCTGCTGCCCGGATACTCATAGGAGAGCGAGCGCAGACCTATGTTGTCACGGAAAGGTAAAGGCTCAACCGCCCCCTCGGGAAGGGTCACCAGCTTGCTACGATCCGACATATCGGCAAGGATAACGCCAAGGCCCGGCGCACCAAACCGCATCTGTGTCGCCGAACGATAAATCTGTTGAATGGCTGGCAGGATGCGCGCTCCGGCAAAGGCGTAAAGCCCGAGGGCAGGCAAGATAGTACCCGCCTCTCCCGGTTGCGCGGAACGAAGCAGCACGACGCTCAGCACAAGGACACTCCCGAAGGTGATGGCTTCGATCAGGTATTTCGGCACCTGCCCAAGCACGAGATCCAGCGCAAAATAGCGCGACATGTCGCGTGATGGCTGCCTGAACCGGTCCAGATACATCCGTTCCCGCCCCAAAAGCCGTATCACCTTGATCCCGCCGATGGCCTCAATGGCATTTTCAAAGCGAGCACGGTTAGCGATTGCACGTGCATGCCCGATCCGGGTTATAAAGCGGAAAACGATCCGGTAGATAACCAGATAGGACCCACCCAGAACAACCATCGCAGAAAGCGCGATCCACGGATTGTAGATCAGAAGGATCGTGACAAGAAGTATGAGCGTGACTCCGCGGCCAACCATATCAGCGATTGGTTGAAAGACGTTGCGGATCAATAGGTCAACCTCAGACAGGATAGAATTGGTTAGGTCACCGGAATGGCGGTTGAGATGAAATTCGTAAGGCTGCCGCAGATAAATTTCCAGAAGCCGGGTTTCTATCGAAGACCGGAGTGTCTGCGCATAGATTGTTAAGACGTATTTCCCCCAAATACGAACGACCGCCGCCGTGACAAGCAGAACGAAAGACCCAAGCCCCAAAAACATCAGAAAGTCATTGGCTGAACTGAAACCAAACCGGTCATATGCCATCTTCATGAGGGTGTTGGTCTCAATTATCCCACGATCGGCGCTCGCCTTCAGGAAAGGCACAATCGAGACAACCGCAATTGCCTCGAACAGCGCGACAATGATGACCACCCCAAGCATCAGCACTCCGCGCCGACGCTCATACCTGGTCAGAAGCTTGAAGGCTTTGAAATATTCAGTCATATCGTTCCGTTTCAGAGCCGAGGGCAACAAGGCGTTGTTCTCTGCTTTATTGGTCAATGGCTTTATGCCTTCCAATGATCATATCAGAGCTCGTTGTCAAATGCGGCAAAGAAGGCTTTGTTGCGTCGCGCGCAAACAGGCAGGATGGATGCCCCCTCTTATTGTTGCAAAGCCGCCCGGTATAACCGTCATGCGATGCCGCCGCATACCGTGACCACCGGCGGCATTGACCATCACGTTAAAATCAAGTCATGAACAGGTCGCGACACCCTTCGCTCACAAAGGATGGCAAAGTCGTGCGAATTGCGCGCCAATGGCGGGATGGTAACGGATGATTGTAGTCGAGAAGTACCTGGGTGTCACGAATGGGCATGAGCATACCATACCGCGAGCGATTGAAGCACTCGCCCCGGACTCAAACAGACTTTACGTCACCGGGGTGGACTATGAGCAAGGCTCTTTGAGCGGAATTTCAGTCAAAGCAGTTCTTTCGACGCGCCGGGATCATAAAAAGCGCCCGCAATGGTCGGTCCGGCACGACACGCAAAAGCTTAAAGAGCTGATCATTGAGTGCGCGGATAAGCAACCTCCATCTGTGTTGATTCCGACGACTCACGTCCACGACGTTCGCATTTGCCTTGCACTGCTTGATGAGCTTCCTGACGGGGTGGTTTTCTATCTGCGTTTTCTGACAGAGCACCACATACAAGGTCTTGAGGAAAGCGAATATAAAAGATTGCGGACGGCCATAGCCGATAAACAAGTCGTGCTTGTCACCGAGACCTCTTACCTGGCAGATCACTTGCTGTCTTGCTACGACATGCCAAGCGAAGACTGTTTGTTGCTTCCTGTCACTCTCTTGCGCGCAACGCATGCCGATAATGGCTTGGGCTCTGACAAGGGCACGGCACGCCCCCTGCGTGTTGGTTATCTTGGTGGACCTCGCAAGGAAAAAGGTGGGGATCTTATTCCGGATATCATCAGGCAGCTCAGAGTGAAATGCGCCCGTGATGCGCCTGGGCTGAGTGTTGAATTTGTCATGCAGAAACCCAAAACGCGAAAGCGCCTTCGATCACTGCGGTATCAGTTTGCACTCTGTTGTGGTGCGCGGTTTGGTTTCTGGACGAAAGGTTTTTCGGTCAGGTTTCTACCGGCTGACCTTGATTCCCAAGCCTTTCAACGGGTGCTTGAATCCGTAGATGTCCTGTTGCTGCCCTATAATGATCAGGCCTACAGAAATCGGGGGTCTGGAATAATAATCGACGGCGTGATGGCGCATAAGCCACTGGTCCATACGGCAGGCATGAAGATGTCGGACCTGCTAGACCATGGCAACGCCGTACCAAGCGAACAAACCGCAGTCAGCTATGCGGATAAGGTGGTCAACGTTTTGATAAACCTAAATAATTACGATGCGCCGACACGCAAAGCCGCCGATGCCTTGCAAGTACATATTCGCCGGTCTGCTGAATTTCTGAAGTCGATCTGAGGAATAATCGGCCTTCTTTTGAGGCTGTCACAGTCTGCACGGAAAAGCGTCTTGGCTGCGGTTTCACTGTGCGGTGCAGGCAATCCAATGTAATGAGCTCAAGTGAAGCACAGTGTACAGGTATGACGAACCATCGAGCCTAACAGACTTTCCCGGACTGAATTTGATAGACAACTTGATAAGAACGGCGTTTCATTCGGAGAATGTCGGATAGGGTGTGTATTCGGGATGGTTTCTCAAGCTGAAGGCGACTGAACAGGAGATAACATGTCCCTTAAGAAATTCGGAAGACGGAGGCTGTTGAAAAACGGCTACATCCTGCAAAAAGCGGTCGCTCGCCCTGCGATTGAAGAGTTGATCAACGAGTTTCGCGCCGCCTATGTCGCAGCGCGTCTGACGCGTATCGGCGGCGATGGCGATGGTGGCTATATGATGCCGGATGATTTTGACGGGATTAGCCATTGCTTTTCACCTGGCGTATCGGTCACAGCAGATTTTGAAGAGCAACTTGCACGTGATTACGGCGTAAAATCCTTCATGGCTGATGCCAGTGTCGATAACCCTCCGATGAGTAACCCGCTGTTTGAATTTGATAAAAAGTTTCTCGGCGCCTATGATGACGAGACCTTCATGACGCTTAACAGTTGGGTCACCCAGAAACTCGGTGATCAACCCGGTGATGATCTTGTGCTGCAAATGGATATCGAGGGTGCCGAATTTGATGTGCTGATCGAAAGCTCGGTCGAATTGCTGAGCAAGTTCCGAATGATGGTGATTGAATTTCACGAAATGGAACGGATTTTCGAACGCCATGGTCTACCTCTTGTCAAGGCGCTTTTCCGCAAGATTCACAGCCAGTTTGCAATCGTCCATGTCCATGCCAATAACTTTTATGGCCTTGCAGAATGCAAAGGCGTGGAGGTGCCCCCCCTGTTTGAGGTGAGCTATTTACGCCGCGACCGTCTGGAGCATGTCGCCACCGATGCGGCGGTATCCCTGCCTCACCCGCAGGATTGTGCCAACGTTCCCGGCAATGCCGATGTCGTCATGCCGGACATCTGGTGGCGCGGCTGAATGCAGGTATAACAATCCTGACAAGTCCGGCGCCCCCGATAGGTCTGTCAGCGCCAGCACCGACATATCCGATAGCAAGCATGCGTGGGGCAAGGCGCACAATTATCCGGGCCGCCTGTTCTGCCGTCAGAAAGTCACGAATGCTGTCGGCTCCAGGCAACTCGAAAGGTTGGCTCAGATTCTCTTGGGCAAGCCGCTTTGCAATATTTGGTCGCAGATAGGGGCCGGTCTGGGCCGGATCATGGATTGAAAAGACCCGACCAATGCACAGAGGGATGTCATGCGCGGCGCAAATATCCTTTGCGGCGAACTCGGCCATCCATTTTGTACGCCCATAAAGCGACACCGGTTCTGTGGCGGCGTCTTCGGAAATTGCGGTCGGTTGGGGGGCATAGACATGCCCTGACGAGCAGTAAAACACATGCGGCGTCTACCCCCGCCGCCCCGGATCGCCCAGAAGAGGTCGGAATGATCGACTGCACTGGCATAAAGGATATTGCCATCAGCAGTCACGACATCCGCAGCCAGAAGACTGTCTTTGGTCATGCCATGCTTTCGGGTGATCCAGCCGAACCCGCCGCCACGCGTCAGCCCGGCGATCCCGGTGGTCGAATTGACGCCGCTGGGAACGGCAAGCCCATAAAGCTGGGTTTGGGATGATTGATATGGACGACGTCGACCCGCCCGCACAGTCTCAATTCCGCAGTATCGAGTATGTCCTGCGCGGCCTCAGCAAGGTCTGCATCGACAATGACATGCCTGTCGAAATTTCGTCGAAGTCCGTACAATGCTGGGTCAAGCGCCAGTACGATAATGGTCAGAATGAGACGAGCACCGGTATGCTCCTTCGTCAGATCGCCAAATTTCCTGTACTCACGGGAGAGAAAAAGAAGCTCAGAAATAAACTGAAGAAGGAGGCGGCTCGATATGCCCGGCGCGGGCGCCTCAAGCGCAAGCACGAATGGCTGCTGCAAAACCCAACCGACGTCGCGATGGTTTGGTATCTGGCTGAGGATATCCGCATTCGTTGTTCGACACATAGAGAAAGTGGCTCATGCGGCAATAACGGCAAGTTTCGGCTCGACAAAATCGAGGCCACAATTTTCTCAAGCCTCACGGAACACCTGATGCACCCAACATATCTTAATATCTTAAAGAGTATATCGAAGCCTACGATGCAAAACGACGTGAACTTTCGGCGGCACCCAAGCCAGATCGCTCGAAGTTAGAGCGTTCATGTGCAGAAGCTCGAAACTTGTTTGAAAGGCGGCTTGGGCTCTTCGAGAGAGGTATCCTCGACGGTGTCGACGGCGAAGACAAGTTGACGAAGGCGAAGGCCGCCTTGCGTGAAGCAGAGGCGAGGCTGGAAGCGTTGGAGACCAATGCGCCTGAGATCAAGTTCGACACCGCGAGCCCTGAGCGATTTGCCAAAGCAGTTCATGATCTCATGCAATCGATGCAGTCACCGGAGATAAACCCGAATACCGCCTCAGTGACAGCGCTACGAAAACTTGTTTCCGAGATTATTGTCTCACCCGCTGAGGAAGGTGGGGGCCCCGTTGAGGTTCGGGGGCGTCTGAGCGCGCTTGTCACAAACCCGGCCTTGCAGGTGGGGTGTTTGGTGGTAGCGGAGGAGGGACTTGAACCCCCGACACGCGGATTATGATTCCGCTGCTCTAACCAACTGAGCTACTCCGCCAGAACGTGGGCGTAGGTATGCCAGCCCGCGCCGTGCGTCAAGGGCGAAAAATACCTTTTGGACAACGCATCTTGTGAGGCGCGCGCGATTGGCACATGATCCGCCCCATGAGCACCGAGCCCCACACCGACCAGCTAAGCGAACTGGGCCAGGTCATCGGCCCCAAATACGTACTGACAGGGGCCGATGCCGCCCCCTGGGCGCGCGACTGGACGGGGAATGCACAATGGACCCCGATGGCGGTTCTGCGCCCGGCCAATACCGCCGAGGTTGCGGCAATTCTCAGGCTGGCCAATCGCCACGGCCTTGCCATCGTGCCGGTCTCGGGCAATACCAACCTTGTCAAAGGCACCTCGGCTGAGGGCGCGCTTATGCTGTCGCTTGACCGGATGTCGGCGATCCGCGAGATTCGCCCCGAGGCCCGCATCGCCATTGTCGAGGCCGGTGTGATCATCGCCAACCTGCATGCCGCCACCGCCGAACATGACCTGATCTTTCCGCTGACCTTTGGCGCGCGCGGCTCTGCGATGATCGGCGGCGCGCTCTCGACCAATGCGGGCGGCTCGAATGTGCTGCGCTATGGCAATACCCGCGATCTCTGCCTCGGGCTTGAGGTGGTTTTGCCAAGTGGCGAGGTGATGAACCTGATGAGCGAATTGCACAAGAACAACTCGGGCTATGATCTGCGCCACCTGATGATCGGTGCCGAGGGTACGCTTGGCATCATCACCGCCGCCGTTCTGAAACTTGCGCCCAAACCCCGCGCCTATGCCACGGCGATGGTTGCGGTGCCTTCGGTCAATGCAGCGCTTGCCTTGTTGAACCGGCTTCAGGATGAAACCGGCGGCGCAGTTGAGGCGTTTGAATACATGCCGCGCAGCTTTATCGAGGCCTATCTTGCCCGCTTTCCCGAGGCCCGCCCGCCGTTTGAGGCCAGCCACGAGGTCAACGTTCTGGTCGAGCTGGGCGCGCGTGCCCCGCGCGATACCGCCCCCGGCCCGGACGGCACCGTGCCGCTTGCCGCGCATTTTGAGGCCGTGCTTGCAAAACTGTTTGAAGACGGCACCCTGCTTGATGCGGTGATCGCGCAAAACAGCGCTCAGCGTGCCGAAATATGGGCCCGGCGCGAAGCCTCGGCACATGTTTTGCGGATGCGCAGCCCGGTGATCGACAACGATATCGCCGTCGCAACCGACCGCATGCAAACCTTGCTTGAACGGATCGAGGCGCGCAGCACGGCGATTGATCCCGGCATTTTCAATACCGGCGTGGCGCATCTTGGCGATGGCAACCTGCATTACGCGGGCTTTCCCTCGGTCAGCGATCCGGCGCTGCACCGCGCCATTCAGCGCGCAGTCGAGGATGAGGTGATCGCCCTTGGCGGAAGTTTTTCCGCCGAACACGGGATCGGCCTGTCGAAACGGCCCGCCATGGCGCTCCACAAGGACAAGGCGGCGGTCGCTGCGATGCGTGCAATCAAGGCCGCACTTGACCCCAACAACATCATGAACCCCGGCAAGCTATTGCCAGAGGAATAGCCTCAGGCGCGCCAGTCGAAAAACCCGTCACCCGCCCGTGCCAACAACCGCGCCGCCATCTCGTGGCCAAGCTTGGCACCATCCTCGATCAGGGCTGTGCCCTCATCGGTCAGGCTCTCGCTGCCATCGGGGCGCAGGATCTCGCCGCGCAGGCGCAGGTTGCCACCCGACAATTCCGCCAAACCGGCAATCGGCGTTTCACACGACCCGTCAAGCGCCGCCAGAAAGGCGCGTTCGGCGGCAAGGCGCTCGCCGGTTTCAGTATGGTGAACCGCGGCCAGCATCTCGGCGGCGGCGGTATCATCCGCGCGCCGCTCGATCCCGATCGCGCCCTGCGCCACCGCCGGAAGCATGATCTCGGGCTCAATCGCGCATTGCGCCACCTCAGGGCGGCCCAGCCGGTTAAGTCCGGCCATCGCCAAAAAGGTACAGGCCGCAACGCCATCCTCCAGTTTCTTCAACCGTGTCTGCACGTTGCCGCGAAATTCGACCACTTCAAGCTGTGGATAGGCGACCAGAACCTGCGCCTTGCGCCGCAAGGACGAGGTACCGACCTTTGCCCCGGCGGGCAGGTCGGCTAGGTTTTTCACCGATGGCGAGACAAGCGCATCACGCACATCTTCACGCGGAAGATAGGTATCCAGCAAAAGCCCCTCGGGTTGCAGGACCGGCATGTCTTTCATCGAATGCACCGCAATGTCGATTTCGCCGATCAACATCGCCTGCTCGATCTCACGCGTGAACAGCCCCTTGCCGCCGATCTCTTTCAGAGGGCGGTCAATTACCCGGTCGCCTGTGGTTTTAATCACTATGATTTCAAAGGCTTCCTCGGGCAGATCAAAAGCTACCGCCAACCGGCTGCGCGTTTCATGGGCCTGCGCCAGGGCCAACGGCGAGCCGCGCGTGCCAATTTTGAGGGGTTTGGTCGGGGTGGGCAAATCAAGTGTCATGGCGACGGTTTAGACGCGAGAAACCTGACTGACAAGCGCCAGAGTGCTTGACATCTTGTGCCCCGGAGGTGACCAACCGGGAAAACGGAGAAACCCAATGGCCGCTGACAAGACAATCCTCAAGGCTCTGGCTGGTGAAACGCAGCCCGTCCCCCCCATCTGGATGATGCGGCAGGCGGGGCGTTACCTGCCGGAATACAAGGCCACCCGCGCAGAGGCCGGCGATTTCCTTTCGCTGTGCTATAACAGCGATCTCGCGACCGAAGTCACCCTTCAGCCGATCCGCCGTTACGGGTTTGATGCGGCGATTCTCTTTGCCGATATCCTGCTCTTGCCTCAGGCGCTTGGCGCCGACCTGTGGTTCGTCACCGGCGAAGGCCCGCGCCTTTCGACCATCACCGATCAGAGCGGCCTTGATGCGCTAAAACCCGTGGCTGACATCCATGAGACGCTCAACCCGATCTATCAGACCGTGCGCAATCTCACTGGTGCCCTGCCGCGCGAAACCACCCTGATCGGCTTTGCAGGCGCGCCATGGACCGTCGCCACCTATATGATCGCCGGTCGCGGCACCCCCGATCAGGGCCCGGCGCATGCGCTCAAGGACCAGAACAAGGCGGTGTTCGAGGGCCTGTTGGATCGCATCACCGAAGGCACAATCGAATATCTCTCGGCCCAGATCGACGCGGGCGCCGAAGTCGTCAAACTGTTCGACAGCTGGGCCGGTTCGCTCAAGGGCGCGGATTTCGACACATACGCAACCGCCCCTGCCAAGCGGATCATTTCGGAACTCAAAGCCCGCCATCCCGGCATTCCGGTCATCGCCTTTCCGCGCGAGGCCGGGGATAAATACATCGGCTTTCACAAGCAAACCGGCGCCGATTGCGTCGCGATTGATGATTCCGTCAGCGCCGAATGGGCCGCCGAGCATGTCCAGAAAGACGGCTGTGTTCAGGGCAATCTTGCCTCGTCGCATATGGTCACAGGCGGCGACGCCCTGGTGAGCGAGACCAAACGCATCGTCAAGGCCTTTGGCAACGGCCCGCATATCTTCAACCTCGGACACGGCATCACCCCGGACGCCAATCCCGACAACGTACAACGCATGATCGACGCGGTGCGCGGCGCCTGAGCCACGCCGTCTTGCGATTTGCGTCAAACGCGACCGTCATTCATGTCGCAATCTGGCGCGCAGAAAATGGGTGATCTTCCCAATCTTGGCCTTGAAGGAGAGGCCAATGAACACCCATTTCCGCGACACCCGCAAAATCGACCCGACCCGCGGCGCCACCCTGGGCGACAACACCCCGAATGACGCCGACCGGATCGAAATCGGCCCGACACAGCTTGCCTATTCCGAATGGGCCGCAGCGGGGCTTGATCTGCCTGACCTTCAGGCAATGCGGCGCTTTCGCTGGGAACGGCTGACCGCGTCGGTTGTGGCGCGCGGCTATGCCGGGGTGTTGCTGTTTGACCCGCTCAATATCCGCTATGCCACCGACAGCACCAACATGCAGCTCTGGAACACCCATAACCCGTTTCGCGCCGTGCTGCTCTGCGCCGATGGCTATATGGTGATTTGGGATTACAAGAATTCGCCCTTCCTGAGCACCTTCAATCCGCTGGTGCGCGAACAGCGCTCTGGCGCGGATCTGTTTTACTTTGATCGGGGCGACAAGCTCGATGTGGCCGCCGATACCTTTGCCAATGAGGTGCGCACACTTTTGGCCGAACACGCGCCAGGCAACATGCGTCTCGCGGTCGACAAGGTCATGCTGCACGGGTTGCGTGCCCTCGAAGCGCAGGGGTTCGAGATCATGGAAGGCGAAGAACTCACCGAAAAGACCCGCGCCGTGAAGGGGGCTGATGAGATCAAGGCGATGCGCTGTGCCAGCCACGCCTGTGAAACCGCCGTCGCCGTGATGGAACGTTTCGCCCGCGAGGCTGTCCCGCAAGGGCAGACAAGCGAGGATGATATCTGGGCGGTTTTGCACGCCGAAAACATTCGGCGCGGTGGCGAATGGATTGAAACCCGCCTGCTCACCTCGGGGCCGCGCACCAACCCCTGGTTTCAGGAATGTGGCGGGCGGATCGTGCAAAACAATGAAATCGTCAGCTTTGATACCGATCTTGTCGGCAGTTACGGCATTTGTGTCGACATAAGCCGTAGCTGGTGGATCGGCGATCACCCGCCCCCCGCCGATATGGTCTATGCCATGCAGCACGGGCATGACCACATCATGCGCAACATGGAATTGCTCAAACCCGGGATCACCATCCCGGAGCTGACCGCGCGCTGTCATGTGCTTGATCCCGAATTTCAGGCGTTGAAATACGGCTGCATGATGCATGGCGTCGGGCTTTGCGATGAATGGCCGCTTGTGGCCTACCCCGACAAGGCCGTGCCCGGCGCGTTTGACTATGCGCTGGAGCCGGGCATGGTGCTTTGTGTCGAGGCCCTGATAAGCCCCGAGGGCGGTGATTTTTCGATCAAGCTCGAAGATCAGGTTCTGATCACCGAAACCGGATTTGAAAACCTCACGCACTATCCCTTCGATGATGCGCTGATGGGGCGGGCCTGATCCGCCCGCCCCGGCGCACGGCTCATCGCGACCGCATCACATTGCCGTGCCAGTCTTCAAGCGCGACACCGGTCGAACCGGCGGGCGCCACGGCAGTATCGGGGCTTGGATCTGTCACCACGAGAGCGGCAATCGCCAAAATGACAAGGGTCATGATGAATCCTGTCGGCACACCGGAAACCCGGTCCGGCGCACGCTGATCTACGCAAATATCCTGGGGCATTAGCTTTCCTTTTATCTGAGCCAGGCCACTCGGCCACCCCAGACATAGACTTGGAAAATTCATTTTTAAAACGAATTTATAATATGCAATACATAACAAATTTTGATTTCTCTCAGCATCACTCGGCTGCGTCGCTCATTGGCAAAGGGCCCGCATCGCGGGAGGGATCATAGACATAGGCGCGGTCGCGCCCTTCATGCTTGGCGTGATAAAGCGCGCGGTCAGCCTGTTGAATGGCCGCTTCAGCATTACCACCGGGGGGCAGAACCGCCACTCCGAAACTGGCCGTCAGGCCAAGGGCCTGCTGATCGACAAAGACGGGTTGCTGGCGAATGCGCCGTCCAAGCCGTTCCGCGGCGACCAGGCCATCGGAGATCGTGGTGTCGCGCAACAGCACGACAAATTCCTCTCCTCCAAACCGCGCCACGATGTCATCCGCCCGACAGTTCTCGGCAAGAATTGCGGCAAATTGCCGAAGCGCAAGATCCCCCGCGTGATGACCGTATTGATCATTAAATCCCTTGAAATGGTCAATATCGGCGACGATCACAACAGAGCTGGCACCGCCAAGTTCACCCGCCCGTTCGTGAAAACGGGCACGTGTGCAGACCCCGGTCAGAAGATCGTGAGAAACCGCATGCTCAAGCTTGGCGGCAAGTTCATGAGCCTCAAGCATCCGCTGTCCGACGAAATACGCAATCGGCGCAGAGACCATCACCGCCACGAACGAGTCTGGCAAGAGCGTTTCAGCCGCCAGATCGGGCGGCAAGATAAGCATCCGCAACAGCATGCTGCTTACAAGCACGACAAGCGATACCGCCACCGCAAAAAGGCGCACTTCCCGCTGAGATTTCACACGCATGACCATATCACATATAACCTGCCTTCCCGCACATCATCGCCCGATGCGGTTAATGATCCGTGGCCAGCGCCGAGTCTTTTCATTAAACAAAAAGCCGAATTTTAATGGTATCGGGCCTGCCCGGCTCACCTTCGCGTGACACAGCACGCGCCGGGGTGGCAGAACAGGCCTTGCGCATCTAGTCTTGGTCAACTCTATCAAAGGATATGTCATGCCCACTGAACGCCTGACTTTCACTGGCCATGCCGGCCACGAGCTTGTCGCCCGGCTTGATCTGCCAGAGGGTCCGCATCTGGCCACGGCACTGTTTGCGCATTGCTTTACCTGCTCCAAGGATATTCCCGCCGCGCGCCGGATCGCGGCGCGCCTTGCCGGGGCGGGCATTGCGGTGTTGCGGTTCGATTTCACCGGGCTTGGCCATTCTGAGGGTGAATTCGAGAACACCTCGTTTTCCTCCAATGTCGACGATCTTGAGCTGGCGGCCCGCGCGTTGTCTGATCGCGGCATGGCACCGGAGCTTCTGGTCGGCCATAGCCTTGGCGGCGCTGCCGTTCTGGCCGCCGCCCGCCGGATCGAAAGCACCCGCGCCGTGGTCACCATAGGCGCGCCGTTTGATCCCGACCACGTCACCCATAACTTCGGCAATGCGCTTGAAAAGATCAAAGACGAAGGTGTCGCCGAAGTCACTCTTGGCGGGCGCAAAATCCGCATCGGCAAGGGCTTTGTCGATGACGTGAAGGCCGAAACCCTGGAACAGGATATAGCCCACCTCGGCCGCGCCCTTCTGGTGTTGCACGCCCCGCGCGATGCGACCGTCGGCATCGAAAACGCCGCCGAAATCTTCAAGACCGCAAAACATCCCAAAAGCTTTGTCACCCTCGACAATGCCGATCACCTGATCACCAATGCCGCGGATGCCGAATATGCCGCGCAGGTGATTGCGGCCTGGGTCATGCACTACCTTGATCTGTTGCCCCCCGCGCCCCCGCCGGGCGCGCCTGAAGGCATCGTGCGGGTCAGCGAGGCCAATTCCGACGGCTACTTGCAAGACATAAATTCCGGCCCCGATCATCATATGCTCGCGGACGAACCAGAGGCCTATGGCGGCACCGACCGCGGCATGTCGCCCTATGGCTTTCTGGCTGCCGGTCTTGGCGCCTGCACCTCGATGACCATCCGCATGTATGCCCGGCGCAAAGGCTGGCCGCTCACCCATGTCAGCGTCGATGTCTCGCATGACAAAGTCCATGCCCAGGACGCCCGCAGCCGCGCGGGCGCACAGGCCGACACGTTCACACGGGTGATCCGGTTAAGCGGCGATCTGGATGAAACCCAGCGCGAAAAACTTTTGGAAATCGCCGATAAATGCCCGGTGCATCGCACGCTGGAACGCAGCTCGAACATCGTGACCCGGCTGGATTGAGGTCATTTTCTTCTGGCCAAAAATATCCCGGGGAGTCGCCCCTCGGGGCGACGGGGCAGAGCCCCGAACCAAAGAATAACCTTGCGCGCCCTGCGCGCTCAAGTCTTGAAAACCCTGGCCGCGCTCAGGCGGTACGCCCGTAATGCTCGACCATCGCCGCCAGATCCTCCGGCGGGGTATCCGATTGCAGCAAGGCCCGCGCATTCACGCTAAGCTCAAAGATCGACCCATCCGAGAAAAACCCGGTGTTCGTCACGAAAATCACCTGCGAGTCAGGATAGCGATAGCAGGCAAGATCGGCCACCGCCAGGGCGCTGCCACGCTCCAGCACGAGATCCAGAATGATCACATCAAAGGCCTGGGTGTTGAGGGCATTGACCGCACTGCCCTGATCGTTTGAAAGATAGACATCCATCCCAAGCCGCTGCATGTGGTTCTGCCACAGGCGGCCCAGATCGGGCGAGCTTTCAACGATCAAGACGTTCATATATCCTCACGTGGTGCGACGCATGTGGCCCTTGCCAGCCGCTGCCTCCTTAATGTCTTTGCCTTCAAACCTTAACAAAGTGTTAATGCCTGCCTGATCGCACAGGTTTCGCATAGGCAACCCTTGCAGATTGTGCGGATTTCCGCTTGAACCATTCCAAACAACGAGCGAGCCCCCGATGACAAGCTGGATCACCATTTGCGACACCTGCAAGACACCCGACTGGGACGAGGCCACCCAGTCGCGCCCCCACGGTCAGGACATGGCCGACCTGATTGAGGCCGCCGCCGCAGCGCGCGAGGGGGTCAGGACGCGCCGCGTCTCCTGCCTGATGGGTTGTTCTCATGGCTGCAACGTCGCGGTGCAGGGTGCGGGCAAGCTCGCCTATACCCTTGGCAAATTCGATCCTACGCCCGAGGCCGCTGAGGCGATCGTCGACTACGCTTGCCTGCATGCCCAGAGCACCAATGGTCAAGTGCCCTACAAACAATGGCCCCAGGGCGTAAAGGGGCATTTCGTCACCCGTCACCCCCCCCTGCCCGACACCGCAGAGGAGTAACCGGCATGCTGCGCGATCACGGCGGCGGGCTTGACGCGGCGATTGCACAACATGGCGGGGCGCGCGACGACTGGCTTGATCTCTCGACCGGGATCAACCCTCTGCCCTATCCGGTGGGAGCGCTCGACCAAGGCGCCTGGACCGCCCTGCCCGACCGCGCCGCACAAAACGCCCTGACCCGCGCCGCCCGCAGCTTTTGGCAGGTGCCAGACGATGCTGCAATTCTCGCCGCCCCTGGCGCCTCAAGCCTGATCGCGCGGCTGCCCGGACTGGCCAAAGCAGGACAGGTCCATATCCCCGCGCCAACCTATAACGAACACGCCGCAGGCTTTGCCGCGCATGGCTGGACCGTCACAGCCAAGATCCCCCCCTGCCCGGATGCCCGCGTCATTGTCCATCCCAACAACCCCACAGGGCATTTTTACGGCGCCGACGACCTTGGCGCGCCGCTCACCGTGATCGACGAGAGCTTTTGTGACATTGCCCCGATGCGCTCGCTAGTGGCCCATGCCATCCGGCCCGGTCATATCGTTCTGAAAAGCTTTGGGAAATTCTGGGGGCTGGCGGGGCTGCGCCTTGGCTTTGCCATCGGCCCCGCGCCGCTGATTGCGCAGCTGCAAGAGATGCTCGGCCCCTGGCCCGTCTCTGGCCCGGCGCTTGCCATCGGCGCGCGCGCGCTTGGCGATCACCCCTGGGCAGAGGCAACCCGCGACCGGCTTGCAACCGACGCCGCGCGGCTTGATCGGCTGATGCAGGGCGCGGGGGCCGAGGTGACCGGCGGCACCGCGTTGTTCCGGCTATACCGGGTGGACAACGCCCGACACTGGCAGGACCGGCTTGCCAGCCACCGCATTCTTGGCCGCATCTTTCCCTATGCCGATGACCTGATCCGCCTCGGCCTGCCTGCGCCACACGGCTGGGCGCAGATCGAGCGTGCGCTATGACGCTGGTGCTGGCGATGCTGCTTGATGCGGCCCTGGGCGAGCCGCGCTGGCTCTGGGATCGCGTGCCGCATCCGGCGGTTCTGATGGGGCGCGCGGTGGGCTGGTGCGATGCGCGGCTCAACCAGGGCCCGGCGCGGCGCAGGCGCGGGATTATCACCATGATCCTGCTTGGCCTTGGCGCCTTGGCACTTGGCACGCTGCTGGAAGAGCTTGGGCCGGTGGTCGAGGTTCTTGTCGCCGCAATCCTTCTTGCACAACGCTCGCTGGTTGATCATGTGGCCGCTGTGGGCGATGCTTTGCGGGTGTCGCGTGGCGATGCCCGGCGCGCTGTCGCGCAGATCGTCGGGCGCGATACCGCCGCGATGGAGCCCTCTGACGTGGCGCGCGGCGCGATCGAATCGGCCGCCGAGAACCTGAGCGACGGCGTCATTGCGCCGGCTTTCTGGTTTCTGATCGCAGGTCTGCCCGGGATTTTGCTCTATAAAATCACCAATACCGCCGACAGCATGATCGGTTATCGTACCAATAAATACCATGATTTCGGCTGGGCGGCGGCCCGGTTTGACGATCTGCTCAATCTTATCCCCGCGCGCCTGACGGCGATGCTGATCGTGGCGAGCCACGCGATCTGGTACGCTTGGCCCGCGATTGTGGCCGAGGCCCCGCGCCACCGCTCTCCCAATGCCGGCTGGCCCGAGGCGGCGATGGCGCGCGCGCTTGGCGTGGCCCTCGCGGGGCCGCGCACCTATCATGGCGTGCTGACCGATTTTCCCTATGTTAACGGCACCGGGCACAAGGACATCGGCGCGCCCGAGGTGGACGCCGCCTGTCGCGCGCTCTGGCGGGTCTGGGCGGGGGCCTTGGGGCTGGCGATTCTGCTGGCGCTGGTGTTTCACTAAACCGACGAACAGAAAGGCACGGGACATGCGAGGGATCACAGCGGCGCTGGCGCTTTGGCTGGCAGGCGGAACGATGGCAAGCGCCGAATGCGGCGGCGGATTTCAATCCTTCGTTCAGGGGTTGCGCCAAGAGGCCGTGGCCAAAGGCCATGCCTCGGCCACGGTGGATCGCTTTTTCGCCAGCGCGCGCCAAGATCCCAAGGTCTTGCAGGCCGACCGCCGTCAGGGCGTGTTTCAGCTTCCCTTTACCGATTTCGCCCGCCGCCTGATCAGCAATAACCGCCTTAACAAGGGCCGCGCCATGGCCAAACGCCACAAGGCCAGCTTTGATCAGATCGCGCGCAGCTATGGCATCGACGCCGGTGTCCTGCTGGCGTTCTGGGCATTCGAGACCGACTATGGCGCCTTTCAGGGCGACTTCAACACGCTGAACGCGCTTGTGACGCTGGCGCATGATTGCCGCCGTCCGGCACTGTTTCGCCCGCAGATTTTTGCGGCGCTTGAGCTTTACGAGAATGGCGATTTCGACCCGGCCACCACCACTGGGGCCTGGGCCGGGGAAATCGGCATGGTCCAGATGCTGCCGCGCGACATTCTGGAAAACGGGGTCGATGGCGATGGCGATGGGCATGTGCGCCTCAGGACCTCGCCCGCCGATGCGCTTCTGTCCGGGGCCAAGATGCTAAGCGGGTTTGGTTGGCGCAAGGGCGAGCCGTGGCTGCAAGAGGTCGCCTTGCCCGCCGGGTTTGATTGGTCGCAAAGCGGGCTTGAAACGGTCAAACCCGGCGCAGAGTGGGCGCGCATGGGGGTAAGGCCGCGTCATGGCAAGATCAGCGCCGCCCTGCCCGCCCGCGTGATCCTGCCGCAAGGCAAGGGCGGGCCTGCCTTTCTCGCCTATCCCAATTTCGACGTTTATTTCGAATGGAACCAAAGCTTTACCTATGTTCTGACCGCCGCCTATTTCGCCAACCGTCTTGCCGGTGCGCCGGTCTTCGATCCGGGCAACCCCGATCCGGGCCTGTCGGGCGATCAGATGAAGGCGCTTCAGAGCAAGCTGGCCAGGCGCGGCTATGATGTGGGCAAGATCGACGGCATTCTGGGGGCGGGCACCCGCGCGGCGGTGCGCGACATGCAGGCCCGCCTTGGCCTGCCTGCCGATGCCTGGCCGACCCGCGCCTTGCTCGACAGGCTCTGATCCGCGCCTCGATAGAAATAACCCAAGGCTATCGTTACGATTACAAAATGTAACTTAAACCTATGGTATGGATTTGATATGTAATCCTCAGACTTGATCGGGAGGAGAGGGTCCACCTGTGCGGCCCTATCAGGCATGCGACATCTGGAAATCATGCTAAGTGTTTGAAGATACGCCCCCCCTTTTCCAAGCAACATTCAATTAACCAAGCCAGAATCGGAGAGACAGATGGACGGAAACGATATCGGGAAATGCCCGGTCATGCATGGCGGCAATACCGCAACCGACGCCTCGAACATGGAGTGGTGGCCCAAATCCCTGAACCTTGACATCCTGCACCAGCATGACAGCAAGACCAACCCCATGGGCGCTGATTTTGATTATCGCGAAGAACTCAAAAAGCTCGACGTCGAGGCCCTGAAAAAAGACCTGACTGCGCTGATGACCGACAGTCAGGACTGGTGGCCAGCCGATTGGGGCCACTACGGCGGGTTGATGATCCGCATGGCGTGGCACTCTGCCGGGACTTACCGTCTTGCCGATGGTCGCGGTGGCGGCGGTCACGGCAACCTCCGCTTCGCCCCGCTCAACAGCTGGCCCGACAACGGCAACCTCGACAAGGCGCGCCGCATCCTCTGGCCGCTCAAGAAAAAATACGGCAACAAGGTAAGCTGGGCCGATCTTATCCTGCTTGCGGGCACCATGGCCTATGAATCGATGGGCCTGAAAACCTTTGGGTTTTCTTTTGGCCGCGAGGATATCTGGCACCCCGAGAAAGACACCTACTGGGGCGCGGAAAAGGAATGGCTGGCCCCCTCCGACAGCCGCTATGAGAGCGTCGAGAACCCGGCCACGATGGAAAACCCGCTGGCCGCCGTGCAGATGGGCCTGATCTATGTGAACCCCGAGGGCGTCAACGGTCAGCCCGACCCGCTCAAGACCGCCGGTCAGGTCCGTGAGACCTTTGCCCGCATGGCGATGAACGACGAGGAAACCGCCGCCCTGACCTGTGGTGGCCATACTGTCGGCAAGGCGCATGGCAATGGCGATGCCGATGCTCTTGGCGCCGAACCCGAGGCCGCAGAGATCGAGAGCCAGGGCTTTGGCTGGGTCAACCCGAACCTTGACGGCAAGGCCACCAACGCGGTGACCTCGGGCATCGAGGGCGCGTGGACAACCAATCCGACCAAATGGGACATGGGGTACTTCAAGCTTCTGTTCGGCTATGACTGGGAACTGACCAAATCGCCCGCAGGCGCACAGCAATGGCAGCCCATCGGCATCAAGCAAGAGGACATGCCGGTTGATGCAACCGACCCGTCCAAGCGTGTCATGCCGATGATGACCGATGCCGACATGGCAATGAAAATGGACCCGACCTATCGCGCGATCTGCGAAAAGTTCATGGCCGATCAGGCCTATTTCGACGATTGCTTTGGGCGCGCATGGTTCAAGCTCACGCATCGCGACCTTGGCCCCAAGTCGAACTATTTCGGCCCCGATGTTCCGCAGGAAGACCTGATCTGGCAGGATCCGATCCCGGCTGGCAGCACTGGCTATGACGTCGCTGCCGTCAAGACCAAGATCGCCGAAAGCGGTCTGTCGCTTGCTGATATGGTTGCCACCGCATGGGACAGCGCCCGCACCTTCCGCGGATCGGACCTGCGCGGCGGTGCCAATGGCGCGCGTATCCGTCTAGCCCCGCAAAAGGACTGGGAAGGCAACGAGCCCGAGCGTCTGGCCCGTGTTCTGGCGGTGCTTGAAGGCATCGCAGGCGAGACCGGCGCCAGCGTGGCGGATGTGATCGTTCTCGCCGGTAACCTTGGCGTTGAACAGGCTGCAAAGGCGGCGGGCTTTGACATCGAGGTGCCCTTCGCGCCGGGCCGTGGCGATGCCACCGCCGAGATGACCGACGCCGACAGCTTTGACGTGCTCGAGCCGCTGGCGGATGGCTTCCGCAACTGGATGAAGAACGACTATGTCGTCACCGCCGAGGAAATGCTTCTCGACCGGAGCCAGTTGTTGGGCCTCAGCGCGCATGAAATGACGGTTCTTCTTGGCGGAATGCGGATGCTGGGCACCAACCATGGCGGCACCAAGCACGGCGTCTTCACCGACAATGAGGGCGCGTTGACCAACGATTTCTTCGTGAACCTCACCGATATGGCGAACACCTGGAACCCCGTTGACAACGGTATCTACGAGGTGCGCGACCGCGCCACGGGCAAGGTCAAATGGACCGCCACCCGCGCCGATCTGGTCTTTGGGTCAAACTCGATCCTGCGGGCCTATGCAGAGGTCTATGCCCAGGACGACAACAAGGAAAAGATGGTGCGCGATTTTGTTGCTGCCTGGACCAAGGTCATGGACGCCGATCGTTTCGATCTGGCCTGATTCACCACGAAACCATCCGGGCGCGGCACATCAAATCGCCGCGCCTGGAAACGCCTTTCTTGGCCCCCATCCGGTAAACGGTCACGCTTTTTGATAACGTTCTACGCAATCACATGGGCCTGATCGGGGTCTGTATCCTGTTTACGGATCATCCCCCGCCGTCATGCGGCAAAATTCAGCTATCCAGCGCGCCAGAGGCCAGAACCCCAAGCATCTCGCGGTGCAGTTCAGGGGTCGCAGCGGCGATGACCCGACCCTCCGAGGCCAGCGTCAGCGCCTGCCCCTGCCAATCGGTTATCACACCGCCCGCGCCTTCGATCACCGGCACCAGCGCCATGTAATCATAGGGCTGGAGATCCATCTCGAACACCGCATCCACATGCCCCGAGGCCAATAGCCCATAGGCATAGCAATCGCCGCCAAAGCGGCGCATTGCCGCCCGGCCCGACAGCGCCTCGAACAGGCAAAGCCCGGCAGCGTCGAAGATATCAGGCGATGTGGTATAAAGCCGGGCCTTGGACAGCGAAGTGCAGCCGCTTGTTTTGCAGAGGCTATCGCCAAACATGCTCGGCGCGCCCGCCATTCCGGTCCAACGTTCGCCGGTGAACGGAATCGCGATCACCCCCAGATCGGGCGCGCCATCGCGCAGATGTGCGATCAGGGTGCCGAAGGTTGGCATGCCGCTGACAAAGCTTTTCGTGCCGTCAATCGGGTCGATCACCCAGATATCCCTGCGATCCAGGCCGTGTTGGCCGTGCTCCTCGCCATATATTCCGTGATCGGGGTGCATTTGCGTGATTCGATCCCGCATCGCCGCCTCAACAGAACGGTCCGCGATGGTCACGGGCGACAAATCTTGCTTTTCCAACACATCCAGCTTGGTGCGGAAATACTGCAGCGCGATTGGCTGCGCAATATCCGCCAACTCATGCGCAAATGCGCAAAGTGCCTTGTTTTTCAGGGCTGCTGGTGTGGTTTGCATGGTTTTCCCTCATTTGAACGACCCAATGCGCCAATGTCGCGCCCGGATGCAATTAGCCATAGACAAAACCCAAAAAAATGCAAGACTACACAAATACCCACAAAACCCGGCAGGTGGATCCTCCTCTGCCCGAGGGGGTGGAGACCAAAAGAACGGCTCAAAGGCCGCTACTCGCCCACCACCGCCGTGGGCACCCGACAACAAGGAGATGACCATGACTGTTTTCAAACTAACCGCATCGCTTTTGGCGCTTGGCATGGCGCTGCCCGCCGCCGCCGGCGAGCTTACGATCTATACCGCGCTTGAAGAGGAAGAGCTGGCCGCCTACACCGAAGCGGCGCAAAAGGCCCTGCCGGATGTAGAGCTGAACGTGCTGCGCCTGTCCACCGGCAAGCTTGGTGCGCGCATTCTGGCCGAGGCCGGCAACCCGCAGGCCGATGTAATCTGGGGCTGGGCCGTGACGGCCATGATGGACCCGCGCGTACTTGAGATGATGACGCCCTATGCGCCTGCGGGTGTTGAGGTGCTGCCCGACCGTTTCCGCGATTCCGATGACCGCTGGTATGCGCCCATCGGCTATATGGGTGCGTTTTGCGTGAACAAACCCCGGCTTGAGGAAAAGGGCCTGCCCATGCCGACAAGCTGGGCCGACCTTGAACAAGAGGGGTTCAAGGGCGAAGTGCTGATGCCTGACCCCAACTCGTCGGGCACGGGGTATCTGCATGTCAACGCGGTGCTGCAAAGCATGGGAAAAGAGGCCGGCTGGGCACAGCTTGAGGCGGTCGACCCCAATATGGCGCAATACACCTCGTCCGGGTCCAAGCCGTGCAAATCGGCCCGTGTTGGGGAATATACGGTTGGCATTTCGCTGGCCTTCACGGCAATGCAATCGATTCAGGAAGGCTATCCGCTGGCCATGGTCTTCCCCGAAGGCGGCGTTGGTTATGAGCTTGAGGCCAATGGCATTCTGTCCAGCTCCGATAATGTCGGGGACGCGCAAAAGTTCCTTGACTGGACCATGTCGGACGAGGCCATCGCGCTTTATGGTGCCTATAAGGCCCTGGTCACCGTGCCGGGCGTTGAAGGCTCCGAAGCCGCCAAGGCGGCGGGGCTGCCTGCGGATATCGGCACCGTTCTGGCCGATGTCGATTTCGACGCCTCTGCCAAACAACAGGTCGAGGTCAAGGCCGAATGGCGCGAGCGCTTCGGTCGCTAAGACCGGTTACCCCGTGACGGCGGCGTGATCCGCCGTCACGTTATCACCACAAAGCCCCCTGCAAGCACCGGAAGATCCCAGATGTATCTTAGCGTCGAGAACGCAACCAAGACGTTCGGAAAATTCACCGCCCTCGATGACGTTTCGATCAGCATCGAGAAAGGCGAATTCGTCTGCCTTCTGGGACCGTCGGGCTGTGGCAAAACCACGCTTTTGCGGATCATCGCCGGGCTGACCGAAACCGACGCGGGCACGGTCAGCGTCGAGGGCGAAACGCTATCGAACCTGCCTGCGCGCAAGCGTGGCTTTGGCATCGTGTTCCAATCCTATTCGTTGTTTCCCAACATGACCGTGGCCGAGAACATCGGCTATGGCCTCAAGATCCGCGGCGCCCCGAATGATCGTATTGCGGCACGGGTCCGCGAGTTGCTTGACCTGATCAAGATGCCGACCCTGGCCGACAAGTTTCCCGCGCAGCTGTCGGGCGGTCAGCAACAGCGCATCGCCCTGGCCCGCGCCATTGCGGTTGACCCGCGCGTCCTGCTGCTGGACGAGCCGCTTTCGGCCCTCGACGCCAAGGTGCGCGCCGATCTGCGCGGCGAGATCCGGCACCTGCAACGCAGCCTTGGCATTCCCACCCTGATGGTGACCCACGATCAGGAAGAGGCGCTTGCACTGGCCGACAAGATCATCTGCATGAACCACGGAACCGTCGTGCAGGCCGGCCCCCCCGAGGATCTCTATCACCGGCCCGCCACGCGATTCGTGGCCGATTTCATGGGTACGAGCAATCTGATCGAAACCGATGTGATCCGCCGGGTTCAGCCCAAGTTGTTGCAGACCCGCCCAAACGGCGCGGATGCAGAGTACATCGCCTGTATCCGGCCCGAACATATTGACCTGACGCCTGATGCAGAGGGCCCCGCCACCGTGCGGGACATCAGCTTTCTTGGAAATCTCAAGCGGCTCGACCTCGATAGCCCGCTTGGCCCGCTTCAGGTGGAAACCCACGGTGTGGACATGTTTAGCCCCGGTGACCGGCTATCGCTCGCAATCGCGCCGGATCACTGTGTCTGGGTCCGTGATGATCTGACCGGAGCCGGGGCATGACGCAGGCCACCCTGCCCCGGCCCATCCCCTCGCGCGGCGCAAAATCCGCCCGTTTTGATGGCGACAAAGCCCTTGCGCTGATCTGTGTCGGCGTTCCCCTCCTGGGGCTGGTGCTGTTCTTTCTATATCCGATGGCGATTGTCTTTCTGCGCTCCATCACCACGGCTGACGGCGCATATGGCCTGTCGAATTATGCCGAGGTGCTCGGCTCTTCCGGGTTCTGGCGGGCAACGCGCCATTCCATGGTCATGGGCGGGGCAACCACCCTGCTCAGCGTCACCCTTGGTTTCATCATCGCGCATGGCCTCTATCGTTGTGCCTTTCGCGGCAAGCGCCTGATCCGGGCGGTGATTATCCTGCCGCTGCTTGCGCCCTCGCTTGTGCAGGCGCTCGGGTTGATCTTTCTGCTGGGGCGCAACGGTCTGGTGAACCAGATTTTCGGCATCGAGATGGAGATCTATGGCTTTTGGGGGCTGCTGATCGCCAACACGCTTTATGCCCTTCCGCAGGCGGTCATGATCATCGGGGCGGCGCTGGTTCTGCTGGATGCGCGAACCTATGAGGCCGCCGAGGTCATGGGGGCCTCGCCATTGCTTCAGTTCCGCGATCTGACTCTGCCTGCCGCGCGCTTTGGCATTCTGAATGCCGCCTTCGTGGTGTTCATCATCACCATCACCGATTTCGGCAATGCCGCGGTGATCGGTGGCGATTATTCGGTGCTGGCCACCGAGATCTATGCACAGGTGATCGGACAGCGCAACTTCAACATGGGTGCCGTCGTGGGGATCATGCTCTTGCTGCCCACCGTTGCGGCCTATGCCATTGAACGCCGCGCGATGCGGCTTCAGGGGCGCCAGCCCGCCAATGCGCAACGATTTGTACCAAGCTTTGCGCCGCTGCGCGATCTGCCGATGGCGGGGCTCAGCCTACTGATCTGTCTGGCCGTCCTGTCGGTGATCGCCATCGTGTTTTATGCCAGTTTCGTGCGCCTTTGGCCCTACAATATGTCCCTGACCCTCAAGCATTACAACATCACCCTCGCGGGCGGATATTCGTCGCTGTGGGTCACGACATGGATATCGCTGGCGGCGGCGGCGGGCGGCACCTTTCTGGTGTTTCTGCTCGCTGTCGGGCTACGGCGCGCGCCCGCGATTCTGGTGCAGCCGTTGCAGGTGCTGGCGGCCATGCCGGCGGCCGTGCCGGGGATGGTTCTGGGCCTTGCCTATATCCTGACCTTCAATTCCACGGCCACGCCGCTTTATCTGCTCTATGGCACGGCGGCCCTGATCGGGATCGTGAATTTCTATCATTATCACACACAGGCCTTTCTGACGGTGATGACAGGGTTTCGCCAATTGCCCGAAGCACTTGAAGAAGCCGCCAGCAGCCTTGGGGCGGGTCTGGGGCGGGTGGCGGTCAACATCATCGCGCCCTTTGTTGCGCCAATGCTGATCTCGGTGTTTTTCTTTCTGTTCATGCGCTCGATGGTGACGCTGTCGGCTGTGGTGTTTCTGACGACGCCTGATCTCTCGGTGGCTGCCGTCACGATCATGCGGCTCGACGATGCCGGGCTGACATCGCAGGCCGCGGCCTTTTCCTGCGCCGTGATGGCGGTGGTTGTGGCGGCGCTTTTCGGCATGAAGGCGGTGCTGGCCTATCTGGGCCATCGCACAGGCAGCGGATCGGTCGGATAGCATGTGGTCAAAACAGCGACACCGCCGCATTCTGGCAATGCTGGAGGCGAACCAGCAGATTTCAGCCGGCGATCTGGCGCAGGTTCTGGGGGTCTCCCGCGAAACCGTGCGGCGCGATCTCGTCGATCTGGAAAGCGACGGCGCGGTGGACCGGGTGCATGGCGGCGCGGTTCTGCGCCAGTCGGGGGGCGAGGCGCCGTTTGAAAAACGCCGCACCGCGCAAACCCGCGCCAAGCGTGATATCGCGCGCAAGGCGGCCTCGCTGCTCATGCCGGGCGGTTCGATCTTCGTGGACGCCGGCACCACCACCTCGATTTTCGCCCAGGCCCTGGCCAAGCTGTCGGATGTAACCGTGATCACCAATTCCTTTGAGATTGCCGCCACGCTTCAGGGGGCTGGCTCTCGCATTGATCTGTTGCTTTTGGGCGGTCGCGTCATGAGTGACGTGCCCGCCACCTATGGCGAGCTTACCCTGTCGGAAATCCAGCGGTTCAATGTGGACATGGCCTTTATCTCTCCGGTTGCCGTCGAGGCGACGCAGGGGGCGTTCTCGTTCGACCTGCACGAAGCGGAAATCGCCCGCGCGATGACAAGACAGGCGGTTGAGACGATCCTGCTGGTCGATCACACCAAGCTTAATCAGAAAAGCCGTGTGAAAATCTGCCCCATCGACAGCGTGACAACCATCATCACCGATAAATTCGCGACCGCCGATGCCATCGCCCCCTTTCAGGCGTCAGATCTGCGGATGCTGAGCTGATCGGAACTGAAGATATCCGGCAGCGCGTGCCCTGTCATGAAGGATGACCGGTCAGAGGCAAGGAAGACGATGCCATCCGCGATTTCCTCAGCTGTGCCAAAGCGCCCCATCGGAATCGCCCCGGCGATATGCTCTTCAAGCTTTTCCCGCCCCCCCATCTGAACCTCGAAGCCGCGATTGAACGGAGTGTCGATAAAGCCGGGGCAGAGCGCGTTGAACCGGATATTCTCTTTCGCGTAATCCGCCGCCATTTGCCGCGTCATGGCCAGGACCGCGTGTTTGGTCGTCGCATATGCGACTATTTAGCGGTCGTACTGCACGCCGGAATTCGACCAGGTAATGATGATGCTGCCGCCGCCCTGGGCACGCATTGGTGCAACGGCGGCCTGCGCCGCCAGAAAATGCGCGCGCACGTTCAGCGCCTAGGAGGCATCCATATCCGCCACGGCAACCTGTTCCAGATTGCCCTCTATCTGAATGCCGGCATGCCAGTGCAACACATCGAGGCGGCCGGTTTTCCGGGTTACCGCGGTGATTGCGGCAACAAGGGCCTTGTCATCGGTCACATCGACCTGCATGGCCTCGGCGCAAAACCCTTCGACGCGAATATCCCTGGCAATGGCCTCGGCCGCGCTTTTGTCGCGATCGGTGACGACGACCTGCGCACCTTCGCGCGCCATCGCCCGCGCCCCCGCCGCGCCAATGCCCGAGCCGGCGCCGGTGACAAACGCAACCTTGTTTTCAAGTAGCATCGTGGTCTCTCCAATATGATGTGGCGTCAGCGCTTGTCGCCGCGGCGCAGGATGAGCTGGGCGATGACCATCAGCACCAGCGACGCCAGCATCACCATTGTCCCAATGGCGTTGACCTCGGGCGTGATCCCGCGACGGATGGATGAAAAGATATAGATCGGCGATGTCGTCTCGGACCCGGCAACGAAGAAGGCGATGATGAAATCATCGAAGCTGAAGGTGAAACTGAGCAGGAATCCGGCCAGGACCGCAGGCGCAATCAGTGGCAGCGTGATCTGGCGAAAGGTGCCGAACGGGGTTGCATATAGATCGGCAGAGGCCTCGCTCAGGGCGCCGTCAAGGCTGGACAGACGTGCCCGGACGATAATGACGACAAGCGCAAGCGTGAACATCGTATGCGCCGCGATCAGCGAGCCCCGCCCCATCGCCAGGGTGGGCTGCTGCCCGCCCTCGGGCCAGATCGCCGCCATCCAGGGGTTGATAACATCAAACACGGTGACCAGAGCGATCAGCGTGGCAATGCCGATCACGATGCCGGGGATCATGATGGCAATGTAAATGATCAAGTCGAAAAACGCCCGTGCCGGTCCGCGAATGCCCAGTAGACCAACAGCGGCCAGAGTTCCGAGGATACTGGCCAGCGTGGCCGAGACAAAGGCCAGAAACAGGCTATTGCCGAGGGCGTCCATCACGAAGGGGTTGTTCAGGGCGCGGCCATACCATTTGACGGAAAATCCCTCGAGCTGGCTGGCGCTGCGCCCGGCGCTAAAGCTGAACAGCGCGATGATCGTGATTGGCGTGTTGAGAAAGACGTAGACAAAGAGGGTATAGATGCGCATGGCGGCCTCACATCAATGGCGCGTCATCGCGCTGTGTATTCAGCCGCGAGATAAGGCGCATGTAGAGGGTGACGGTCACAAGCATGATCACGATCAGCATCACCGCGACGGCCGATCCATAGGCCCAGTTCCGCGACTGAAGGAACAGATCGACCAGCGCATTGCCGACAAAGAACACCTTGCCGCCCCCCAGCAGCGCCGGGATCAGGAATTCCCCCATGAGCAGAATGAAGACCAGCATACAGCCGGTTGCCATTCCCGAAATCGACATCGGCAGGGTCACCCTGAAGAATGTTGTGAGCGGCGTCGCACCAAGATCGGATGACGCCTCAAGCAGGCGCTTATCAAACCGGTCAAGGCTCACGTAGATCGGAAACACCATCAGCGGCAAGTAGCCATAGACGATCCCCACAAGCACCGCAAACGGGGTATAGATCAACTGAATACCGTCAATGCCGACCACCTCCAAAAGGGCCGGAATACCGCGCCCGCCGATGTCTACTTCGGTCGCGACAAAGCCATTTTGAGAGAAAGGGAAAAGATCAAGAAACAGACTATCCGACAACGCCGCTTGCAACACCAGAAACAAGCCGCATAATCAATCACACAAACGAGCCAGAGCCTCCAATGCTCAAGCCGCTCTGATGTCCCATTTTATATGACGACGGACAGCTTTTTGTAATAGACGGCACAAAAACCGTCAGTGAAAGTGTCGCCATGAAACAAGACTGGAGCGAAGATGTCGCAGGTCTCATTGAGACGCTTGAGACGCCGGAGTTCCCGAAGTCTTTATCCAAAACACTGAAAAATATTGTAGATTTCGATTACACTGTGATCTTTGGCTATTTGAATGCATCCCGTCCGCTGGCATTGTTCAACGACTTTCCGGATGACCGAAGACGGCTGCATGTGGACGAATATCTTGAAGGCCCGTATCTGCTCGATCCTTTTTTTCTGGCAAGCACCGGCAGGGTTGAACCCGGGTTATGGCGCCTTAGCGAAATCGCGCCGGACCGATTCTATCAAGGTGAATATTTCCGCAATTACTATGCTCAGACAGGGTTGGCAGAAGAAGTCGGCTACCTGATCGACGTACAGGAAAACCTTTCCATCGTGGTGTCGCTCATGCGAAGAATAAAACGGTTCAGCAAAGCCGAAATCAAGACACTGAATGGCATCAGGCCGATTGTTGATGCTGCATGCCGCCGGAACTGGACTGATGCGGAGAAAGGCATTGAAAGCCGCGCGCCAATCCTTGAGGCGAAAGTCGAACACGCCTTCAGAAGCATCGGAGAAGGCGTTTTGACACCGCGTGAACGCGAGGTTGTCGAACGCACGCTTCGCGGCCATTCTGCGGATGCGATCGGAAAGCTGCTGGGAATTTCCTCTGGCACCGTCAGAATTCACCGTCGAAACATTTACTCCAAATTGCGCATAAACACGCAAGGCGAACTATTTTCGGCGTTCATTGCGGCAATCACCGACGGCCAGCCCGTGCCAACCGAAACCTGAGCCTCGCCTGTTGGCTGCGCCAACAGGCCTTTCAGTGCCGCCAGGGATCGCATCATCGCGTCGGCAAATCCCGATTGCGACGAATCTGGCGCCAAGGTCAGCAGGATGACCACGATGCCAGCCGAGCGTCCCACGGCCGAGGCAGACGGCTTTATGCAACCTCGCGTGCTGCGGGGGCCACCGCGAGCCGCGCGGCGATTTCGGCCACATGCGCGCCCTGAAAACGGGCCCCGGCAAGATCTGTCTCGGTGGGCTGGAGCGCGCCGTCGGCTCCGGCGATGGTTCCGGCCCCATAGGGCGCGCCGCCGATGATGCCATCTGCGCTGGTCTGACCTGCAAAGGTATAAGGCAGGCCCGCGATCAACATTCCGAAATGCATCAGCGGAATATGGCTCGACAGAAGGGTCGCCTCATGGCCGCCGTGTTGCGAGCCGGTCGAGGCGAACACCGCCGCGACTTTCCCGACCAGGGCATTTCGCGCCCAGAGACCGCCGGCCTGATCGAGAAACTGCTTCATCTGTCCGGCCATCATGCCAAAGCGGGTCGGCGTGCCGAAGATGATGGCATCATAGGCCGCAAGATCCTCAGGCGTTGCCACAGGAGTATGATCTTCGGCAAAATTGGCGCTTTTGCGCACCGCCTCGGGCACGGTTTCGGGCACGCGGCGAATGTCGACCGAGGTGCCGGGAATGCTGGCTGCGCCGTCGGCCTCGGCCCTGGCAAGCGCGCGGACATGGCCATAGCTGGAATAATAGAGAACGAGAATGCGGGTCATGGGTTCCTCCTGGGGGCTGGTTGCGTCACCGAAAGGATGGGGGATGCAGCGGTGCGGAAAAACCGGCGCGCTTGCAACACAGTCTTTACGTAGGGTGAAGAATGTCAGGGGCGCAGCGCCGCACGCAGATGCTCAAGGAAGGCCGATACACGCGCATCCATGCCAAGGCGCGAGGCCGTCACCGCAAAGATTTCAGGTGCGGGCAGCTCATGATCGGGAAGCACGCGCACAAGCTCGCCGCGCTGCTCCGGTCCATTGGAGACGAAATCCGGCAAGGTTCCGATGCCATGCCCGGCGATTAGCAGATCGCGCAGCACGAGGCTGTTGCCGACCTTGACGGCAGGATTGAGATCAATGCTCCGGGGGCCATCGGGGCCGATAACATTCCAGGTCGTCAGGTGATCGGCCAGCAGAAAGCCGACGATCTTGTGAGAGGCGATGTCATCCGGGTGTTTTGGCGTCCCGGCGCGGTCAAGATAGGCCGGAGCGGCAAATATCCGTTGCCGCGTTGTTCCGAGCCGCCGCGCAACGAGGGCGGAATCGGGCATTGCCGGGCAGATGCGAATGGACAGATCGAACCCGCCTTCGACCATGTCAACGATCCGGTCGTCGAGGGACAGCGTCAACCTCAGGTCCGGGTAGGCTTCGAGAAACCCCGGCAGGAACGGCGCGATCACCAATTGCCCGAAAGAGCTTGAGGCGTTCACCCTGAGGTGCCCGCGCACCGCCCCGACACCGTCGCGGATGCGATCCTCGACCTGATTGACCGCATGCAAGATGCCCTGCGCCTGTTCGTAATAAAGCCGACCTTGATCGGTCAGCGACATCGACCGCGTGCTGCGGGTCAAAAGCATGCAGCCGAGGCTTTCCTCAAGCAGCTTCACTTCCCGGCTGAGCAGTGCCGGTGAGACACCCAGATCTTGCGCCGCCCGCGCAAAGCTGCCGCGTTCGACGATACGGCAATAGGCGTTCATGACCGAGAGTTTATCCATCCAGTTCCCCTCCACGCGCTGCTCTTGGAAACGATAGCCGCCATTCCGGCCCCAATGCTACCACGTCTTAGCAGGTGTCCAAATTCACCGATTAACCCTGTCGCGCTGTTGCGCCGCTGCTTTGAGAGCATAAGGCGGATCTGCCCTCAACCCAGCGGCAAAATTGCATCCGATTGGCCATGGCGACCCATGCAATTCGCAATGGCGGCCTTTTCTCACCGCCCTGGGCTTGGCGGCCTTGCCATGTGGCGCTATCACGGTCCTTCGACCACATGAAGGAGCCCGCCATGATTGCCGCCGCCGATCGCATTGCCCGCACGATTGCCACCGATATCGGCGCCCGCCCAGAGCAGGTCACGGCGACGGTCGCCTTGCTGGATGGCGGCGATACGGTGCCCTTTGTCGCGCGCTATCGCAAAGAGGTCACCGGCGGGCTTGACGACACGCAGTTGCGCAAGCTGGCCGAGCGGCTGGAGTATCTGCGCGATCTGGAGAAGCGTCGCGCCAGCATCGTCGCCGAGATCACATCGCAGGGCAAGCTGACCGACGCGCTCGCCCGTGCGATTGCCGGGGCCGATACCAAATCGGTGCTCGAAGACCTTTACCTTCCGTTCAAACCCAAGCGGCGCACCAAGGCGATGATTGCCCGCGAAAACGGGCTGGAGCCGCTGTTGCGTGCCATCCTTGCGGATCGCGACGCCGATCCTGTTGTTCTGGCGCAGGCCTATGTCACCGAGGCGGTGGCGACCCCAAAGGATGCGCTGAACGGCGCGCGCGATATTCTTGTCGAAACCTTGGGCGAAAACGCCAGCTTGCTGGGCCGTCTGCGCGAGGTCATGCAGAAAGAGGCGCTGATCACCGCCAAGGTAAACACCGGCAAGGAAGAGATCGGCGCAAAGTTTTCCGACTATTTCGACCATAGCGAAAAATGGGCAACGATCCCGTCACACCGGGCGCTGGCCATCCTGCGCGCTTCGAAAGAAGAGATCGTGACCCTCAATATCGCGCCAGAGCCGGAAACCGGCCTGCCTCGCGTGATTGGCATTGTCACCGCGGAGATTGGCATTCGCGGCGAAGCTCCGGGCGACATCTGGCTGCGCGAGGTCGCGCGTTGGGCGTGGAGCGTCAAGCTTAGCCTGGCGATGTTCATGGATCTGATGACCGATTTGCGCCGTCGCGCCCATGATGCCGCGATTGACGTTTTTGCCCGCAACCTGCGCGATCTGTTGCTGGCCGCGCCCGCCGGTGCGCGCGCGACATTGGGCCTTGATCCGGGTATCAGGACAGGCTGTAAGATTGCCGTCGTGGATGAGACCGGCAAGCTTTTGGATACGGCAACCATCTATCCGTTCCAGCCCCGCATGGATGTGCGCGGCGCAGAACACACCCTGACCGGGATGATCGCCAAACACGGCATCGCCCTGATCGCCATCGGCAATGGCACGGCGAGCCGCGAATCCGAACGATTGGTGGCCGATGTGATCAAGCGCCTGCCCGCAGGCAGCCCGCGCCCCACCCCGGTGATCGTGTCAGAGGCCGGGGCCTCGGTCTATTCCGCGTCCGAACTGGCCTCGCAGGAGTTTCCCGATGTCGACGTGTCGCTTCGCGGGGCGGTGTCGATTGCCCGGCGCTTGCAGGATCCGCTGGCCGAATTGGTGAAAATCGAACCGCAAGCCATCGGTGTCGGCCAGTATCAGCATGACGTGGATCAGCGGCGTCTGGCGCAATCGCTTGCCGCCGTGGTCGAGGATGCGGTGAACGCGGTTGGGGTTAACCTCAACATGGCCTCGGCACCGCTCCTGGCGCATATCGCGGGTCTTGGGCCGTCGCTGGCGCAGGCCGTTGTGGCGCACCGCGATGCCAATGGTCCGTTTGCCAGTCGCAAGGCCCTGCTCAAGGTGCCGGGTCTTGGGCCAAAGGCGTTTGAGCAATGCGCGGGGTTCTTGCGGATCACCGAAGGAACAGAGCCGCTCGATGCCTCCTCGGTTCACCCCGAGGCCTATGGCGTGGCGCGCAAGATCGTGCAGGCCTGTGGGCGCGATATCCGCGCGATCATGGGCGATAGCAGCGCGCTTGCAGGCCTGCGCGCAGAGCAATTTGTCGACGACAGCTTTGGCTTGCCCACCGTGCGCGACATCCTGAGCGAGCTTGAAAAGCCGGGCCGCGACCCGCGCCCGACCTTCAAGACCGCCACCTTTGCAGAGGGCATCGACAGCATCACCGACCTCAGGCCCGGCATGTCGCTCGAGGGCACTGTCACCAACGTTGCGGCCTTCGGGGCCTTTGTCGATATCGGTGTGCATCAGGACGGGTTGGTGCATGTCAGCCAGCTTGCGGATCGCTTTGTCAAAGACCCCCATGAGGTGGTGAAAGCCGGCGATGTGGTGCGTGTACGGGTCACCGAAATCGACGTGCCGCGCAAACGCATCGGCCTGAGCATGCGCAAGGACAGCGACGCCAGCCCGCCGCCGCGTCGACGCGAGGCGGAAAAGCCGAAATCGCCCCGTGCGGCAAAACCCGCAACCGCGCGGCCGCCCGAAGCCAAGAGCCAGGGGACATTGGGGGCCGCTCTGGCAGATGCGATGAAACGTCGGCCCAACGGGTCCTGAAACGAAATGCGCCGTTTTGAGGTATTGGCCGCTCCGGTGCGTCAATGCCTATGGTCAGCCGCCTGTTCTGCCGCTACCGTCGTCGCATGGCGCAGCTTCTCATTGTCTATCACTCGCGCACCGGCGGCAGCCAGCAGATGGCGCAAGCCGCCTTTGAGGGCGCCCGCAATGAGGCCGGGACATCCCTCAAACCCGCCGATCAAGCCGGACCGGATGACCTTCTGGCCGCCGATGGGTATCTCTTCTGCGCGCCGGAAAACCTGGCCGCGCTCTCCGGGATCATGAAAGATTTCTTTGATCGCTGCTATTATCCGGTTCTGGGCCGGATCGAGGGGCGCGCCTATGCTCAGATGATCTGCGCCGGGTCCGACGGTGAAAGCGCCGCGCGCCAGACTGCCCGCATCGCACAGGGCTGGCGGCTGCGCGCGGTTCAGGAGCCATTGATCCTCTGCACCCACGCCCAGACCCCCGAAGCGATCCTTTCCCCCAAGACCATCCCCGAGCAAGAGCTTGCGCAATGCCGCGAGATCGGTCAGGCGCTGGCGGCCGGTCTCGCCATGGGGGTGTTCTGATGGCGAAACTCGGCATTTCCACTTTCACGAAACCCCGCTAAGGTTTTGCTATGCAGACTGAATTGACGCAAATTTTTGTCCTGCTGGGGACTGTGTTCGCGCTTCTTGTCTGGGGCCGCATTCGCTACGACCTTGTCGCCTTCGGCGCCTTGATCATCGCCGCCACGCTTGGGCTTGTGCCAACCGAGGATGTCTTTTCGGGGTTCGGACATTCGGCTGTGGCCATCATTGCATTGGTTCTGATTGTCAGTCGCGGGCTGTCGTCCTCCGGCGCCGTCGAGCTTATTGCCGACAGACTCATCGACCCCGAGCGCCCGCTTCCGCTGCATATTGCCGCTGTCGCGGCTCTGGCGGCCGGTTTGTCGGCGATTATCAACAACGTCGCCGCATTGGCGCTTTTGATGCCACTTGATCTTGAGGCCGCCAAGAAAGCCAAGCGCGCCGCCGGGCAAACCCTGATGCCGCTCTCTTTTGCGACAATTCTTGGCGGTATGATCACGCTGATCGGGACGCCGCCGAACATCGTGATCTCGGAATATCGCCAGGGCGCCTTGGGCGAGCCGTTCAGGATGTTTGACTTTGCCCCTGTCGGGATTGCCGTGGCCATCGCCGGAATTGCCTTTGTTTCGCTTGTCGGCTGGCGGTTATTGCCATCGCGAACCTCGTTGCTGGACACCGAAAGAGAGATCAGCAAAGGCCGCTATGTGGCCGAACTCCGCATCGCAGAGCAAGCCGTCAAAGACGGCATGGTGGTCGGCGATCTTTACCCAAAGGCAAACGATGCCGATGTCCATATTCTTGGTCTTATCCGCCGCGGCAAGCGAATCCGCGGTCTGGCGCATCGCGAAGAGTTGCGGGCCGGGGATTTTCTGGTCGTCGAAGGCGATCCCAAAGCGATCGAGGCCTTCATGGGCCAGGCAGGGCTTGATTTTGCCGGGTCTGAAAAACACGAAGGCGGCGTCGTGGCGCCGGGCCTGACCCTCTCGGAGGCCATCGTGCCCGACGGCGCGCGGATAGCCGGGCTAACGGCGCGCAGCCTGAACCTCTTGCAGCGTCACTCGGTAACGCTCCTCGGGGTAGCGCGCGGTGGAAAAAGCTTTCAGGATCGCGTGCGCCTTCTTCCGATCCGGGCCGGCGATGTCCTGCTGCTGCTTGGGCCGCCAGACCGCGTTGCAGCCGCCACGGAATGGCTTGGTGTGCTATCGCTTGAAGGTCGCCAAACCGAAGTTATCCAGCGCAGCAAGGCGGGACTGTCGATTGGCGTGTTCATGGTTGCGGTCGCCCTGGCGGTGTTCGAGGTCATTCCTCTGTCGGTGGCGCTTAGCGGTGCCGTGATCGCCTATGTCGTGCTGGGCCTTGTCGGTGCGCGCGAGGTTTATACCTCGGTGGAGTGGAAAGTCATCGTTCTTCTTGCCAGCCTGATTCCTCTGGCCGAGGCGTTTGAGCATTTCGGCGGCGCAGATCTGATCGCCAACCAGATTGTCAGCCTGAGCGAGGGCTATCCGGCATGGGTGTCGCTGGTCGCGCTGATGGTGGTGACGATGACGCTGTCGGATTTTCTGAACAATGTGGCAACGACGCTGATCGCGGCCCCGATCTCGATGTCGATCGCATCGGCGACCGGAACAAACCCCGACACCTACCTCATGACGGTCGCGGTGGCCGCATCCTGCGCCTTCCTTACCCCTATCGGACATAAGAACAACACCCTCATACTGGGCCCCGGCGGGTATCGTTTTGGCGACTACTGGCGTATGGGCCTGCCACTTGAGGCCATCGTTGTCTGCGTTGCTGTTCCAACCATACTCGTGGTCTGGCCGCTATAGGGCGATCCGAAAATGGCATTGGCGACCTCTCTTGGTAAACCCCTGCTTGATTTGACGTTTTCCCGCCGAAGCCCTGCGCCGCACTTACCTGACCCACACTCTGGTCCTGGCGGCAGAGGCGTCACTCATACTTCACGCAGACATTGCAACCCTGCCCCCTTGGGCGCGCGACACTACTCTCAATCTCTTGCCGTCGTTATTCAGGATCAAACCGGGATGCGACGCCATCCGGGAGTCTGTCTGACGCCCAACTCTCGGTCGCAAGCTCGTAAACCGGTGCGATCGCAGCGTTGAGAATGTCTTCGGGGGCGTCAAGGCCGCGCAGGGGATTGTCGTGAAAGAGATAGACCCGTGACAGGAATTTCTCGAATTCCAACGAACTTTCCCCATAGCGCTCGCCATTTCCGCTGGTTGAGACCACGACGCCGCCGCCCCAGTCCTGACCGCTGTCATTGTTTGGATTGTAGAAATACACGCGCATCCTGCCGTTCTGATCTTCCGCAACGCGCAGGATCGCGATCGCGTGCCAGCCGACAAACTGCTGGTTCGGATCGGTCACCGCAATCCCGGCGGGCTGTGGATGGCTCACCGGGATATCACCGTTGTGGTGCGGATGGTATGTGGCAAAGAAGCGGCGAAGAAAGATGTCGTAATCTGCGAGATTGCCGGTCGCCACATCAACGGCAACCGCGCAGTCGCGCAATACCCACCAGCCATGAAACTGGGGGTTGATCCAGCGATGCGGATCCCCCTCGCGCCCGGCGCAAAGCCGCCCCATTTCGGCATAGACCCGGTCGAGGTGCGACACCAGCAACACAGAGACCGGATCAGCGTCGATCGGGCCAAAACCGGCAAGGCCCGCAGGCTGTTCGGCGGCGTTGATCGGGTTGCCGTCGAACTGCATCAGGACAGTATCGAACTCGGACGCCTGCGAGACAAGGTGCAACAGATAGTCGGGCTCGATCAAGGCCCACATCGCGATGGCACGCGCCGATTGACAGGTCGGATTGGCGCCCTGGCCAACGCCAAGCGGCTGGCCGATGACCTGCAACACCCCTGCAAGCAGATGGGTCTCGGGCGGCACCGCATCGCCAAATCCAAGCGCAAGACGCTCGCGCGCGCGGCCCTGCACCTTTTGGTGTATCTGGCGGTCAAGTACCGGCACCATCGGAGCATGGTGCAGCACGCCACGTTCAAGCAGCATCGCCAGCCCATAGACGGCCTGCGGCGTCGCGGGCGTCACCGCGGCGCGGATCAGGTTTTCGATCAGTCGGCGATAATGCCGCCAGCAATCAAGGCCCGTCGATCCAAGCCCAAGCGCCTCGGGCACCAGTGGGCGATCCTTATAGTCCACCGCCCGGATCAGGAAGGCGACATGATAATCCGAGACCAGCCCTGTATCGTGCATGGCGCGGGCAAAACCCATCGCCTCGCGTGACAGAGCAGCCTCGTCGAAATGGACGATCCGGTCGAGATATACCTCGATGCCCGGATCATCGAGCGAAGCGGCGGTCGGGCCGAACAGCGCACTGACCAGACGTTCCGCGCCGAGACGTTCGCTGCCCGGCTCGGTGCCCTTTTCGTTGAGGGCGATGGCGATCTGGGCGATCATGTCCTTGGCCACAATCACCTGCACCGAGCGCTGCTCCAGAAGGCGCCAGATCTCGGTGACCAGCACCCCCAGAACGTCGGTCAGCCCGATATGATCCGAAATATATTGCAGCAAAAGTCGCTTCGTCACCTGACGATCGCCAAGCGCGCGCGCCGCTTCATCAGCGATTTATCACGGAACAGCATCGCCTGTCCAAGCAGGCGCGGGTTCTTGAGAAGCACCGCATTGATCGCACCGGCCCATTCCACGGTTTCTTCAAAGATCGGGATGGCGACATCGACACCCATTTCTTCCAGCCGGTGCGCCAACTCGTGAGATCGTTCGTTCAACCGGTCAAAATCCCAGGGCACGAACGGAATGTTGTTCTGCTTGCAGTAGTCTTCCGCCCAAGGCGGAGACACGACCACATAGCGACGGTCGAACCGATCGACTGCGTCAATGGCATTCAGGCTCCAGCCAAGGATTGCGACGTAACCCTTGTCAGGGTTTTTGTTGGTCATTCTTCTGTCCTTTCATTGGCAGACGAGGGCGCAACCCAAACATTGGCCGCATCCCGTCGCGGTCGTTTTGACAGATCCGGTGTCAGGCACGCATCCTGACGATCATCGTCTGCATCGGTTTTGCGTTTTCATTGTCTGCATCGGCTTTAGGTTCTGAGCGTTGCGCGGATGGCCCTTTGCAAGAGGCGCTCCCTTCCGGAGCGGCAGGGGGCTTGCATTGCTCACATGAGGGTCTGAAGGGGTCCGTCAGAGTTGAATTTCTTGGTCCCATCGGGCTCTTCAAGAACTTCGAGCAAGATTTCCTGATCATCGACGTCGATGAAAAAGCGCCATTCATCCCGTTCTACGAGGGCGATAGCCTCTTAAACGGACAGCTCCCACTTGGACTTGCCAAAAAGCCTTTGATATGTGCCGCCGATTTTCAGAATGTCTGCGCCGGATGGATCGGTCTTGATTCATTTCACTTCTGCCAATGCTCCCATCACAACCTACTCCCTTCAATTGAAAAAGTTGTTTGTTATTTCGGGAAGGTCAACCAGCGACATATCAATTGATTGATTATGCTCATAAAATATATCGAAGCACATGAAAGACCCAACAAAAAGAGAGCGGGATAAGCTTATTTATGCGATACTTACTTCATAAATTGAAGCTTTTGGGTGGCAATTGGGTGATGTCTTTTCTTGTGGCCGGGCGCGATCCTGTCCAATGCCAGGCTTCAGTCAGGGGGCGTAGGCCTGTGACTTTGCAGCGAGCGTTTCAGACAGGGAAATTTCCGTCGTCTTCCTCGGTATCGTCGGCAAGCCAGGCTTCTGCATCCCTGGCATCTGCAAGCGCAAAGCTCTTGATCTCGAATGAGGGGATAATCGCCCCTTCGATCTCTGCGGCGGTTCGGATCCATGCGGTATCCGACAGCACCGCGCATTTGTCGAACCTGCCGATCAAGCTGAACAGTTTCGGCATATGCTGGAGTTCAACGGCGATCGCCCCCATCGTCGGCATCTCGAAATCCAAAATCCTGTAGAGCATCTTGCCGTGGGTGATGCCTTCTGATTTCTTGATCAGGTGATCCAGCGCCGCGCGCATGGCGTCTGCATCAAGCGCTCCTGAAAACTCGATATCTATACGGTCGGGTGATGGTTTCGAGACATTGAGCATTTTTTACAATCCTTTTTCCCATTCTGGAACAGGATGCGCGATTTCAACGTTGGCGGTGTTGATACATGTCAACAGCGGCCCATTCAGATGATCTCGGGCCGGGGTCACCCCAAGGTCACAGCTTGCGCAGGTATGCCCAGGAAACATATCCTTTAAGCCCGCGCGCCCGATCCAGAGAGACGCGACACCAGCGGGTGCCACCGGTCTGCTCGCAGCTGTGAACCCGCAAGACGGTTCCATTCGGAAGGCCAACAATCACACTGAAACCGGTCCCGGGCCCGCCTCGCATTTTCAACATGTCGTCGCCTTCGACGCCGAAAACCTCGTAGCGTCCGAGCGAGGCAGCCGTAGCAGGTTGGGGGCCAAACCCCGCCCCCATGACAACTGACACCAGCATGACAATGACGGCTCTGCGCATCGCTTTCTCCTGTTTACTGCCTCGTATTCCACTATAGTTTGTCACAGCGCCCAAGGGAACACGGCAGTGCATCGGTAGAAAAGATGGATCAGAAATAGCCTATGAAACCTCTCATTCTGATCTTGGGTTATCTCACGGCGGCCACCCTGCCGTTGGCCCTGTCGTGGGGTATCGGTGGGCCGCCACGCCCATTCCGGCAGGAGCTTGCCTCGGGTCTTGGCATTCTCGCCTTTTCGATGATCCTGATGGAATTTGTCCTGTCGGGTCGCTTCAAGAGTATTTCACGGGGCGTCGGCATGGATGTGACCATGCGGTTTCATCAAGTCATGGCAAGCGTGGCATTGGGTTTTGCTCTGCTGCACCCGTTTCTCTACCAGGGCACCCCGTCCGGTGGTCAGCGCCCCTGGGACCCCTCGCGCCAACTGACGCTCACCACTGACTTTTCCGATCTTGCGACCGGGATTGCCGCTCTATTGCTTCTTGCAAGTCTTGTTCTGCTGGCAATCGGGCGCAGGCAACTGGATTATAAATACGAGACCTGGCGCCTGATACATGGTGTCGGCGCGCTCTTGATCGCGCTGCTTTTGTTGCATCACACCGTCTATGCGGGGCGCTATGGATCACAGCCCGCGATGACCTGGCTTTGGGGGGCGATGACCGGTCTTGCGGTTGGATCGCTGCTTTATGTTTACCTGCTTGTGCCGCTTTTTGGCAGAACGCGCGCCTGGCGAGTTACCTCTGTGACCCAGCTGACACCCCGGCAATGGCAAGTGACCGTGACGCCCGAGGGCCATCCGGGCCTTGATTACAAGGCCGGGCAATTTGTCTGGCTGAATGTCGGCCACAGTGCGTTTTCGATCAAGGAAAACCCATTCTCTATTTGCTCGGCCCCGGCGGCCGGACCGGCAGTATCTTTCATGATCAAGGAACTTGGCGACTTCACACGCACCATTGGCCAGATAAAGCCCGGAACGCTGGCATATCTCGATGGCCCCTATGGCAGCCTGTCTGTCGATAATCGCAACGAACCGGGCGTTGCTCTGATCGCGGGTGGCGTGGGCCTTGCGCCGCTGCTTGGCATTCTGCGGCAAATGCGCCTGACGGGCGATCCGCGCAAAGTCAGGGTGATCTATGGCAATCGAACCGCTGAGCAGATTGCCTATCGCGAGGAATTGGCCGCAGAGGACGTCACCCATGTGCTGTCTGAACCTACGCAAACCTGGCAAGGCGAAACAGGTTTCATAGATGCCGCTCTCATTGATCGCCTTTTCTCGGCGGATGAATTTAAGGACTGGGTCTTTGTGATGTGCGGCCCCGCGATCATGATGGATATCGCCGAAGACCACCTGATAAAGCAGGGCACGCCGTCACATCGCATCCTCTCCGAGCGCTTCGATTATGACTAACCCGTTCAGACATATGGGTTTGCGGCAGCGGGTTTCTCTCGCGATCCGGGTTTTGACTATCCTCCTTTGCCTCGTCCTTCTGGCCTTTGCCCTTCGCTAGATCATGGCTTTGCCGTGACGCTTTGGCAGGTTGTTCACCCGCGCATCAGGCCATGATCGGGATCATAGGGCGAGGGCGCGATGACCTCGGCACCAACAAGATCGCCGTAGAGGTCAAGCTGCATGGTGCTGCCCGGCGCGGCGAACTTTGGATCGACAAAAGCATAAGCAAGGTTAAGCCCGACCCGATGCCCCCAATCGCCCGAGGTTATGGTGCCAACCACCCTGTCGCCCTGCATCAGTGAGGCACCGCCATGGGCCGGAGCATGGCTCGCGTCGACCTTCAGCGTCACCAGCTTTTTGCGCGGGCCCTCGGCCTGACGCTTCAGCAGCGCGTCTTTGCCGATGAAATCCGCCTTCTCGGGTTTCACAAAGCGGTCAAGCGCGGTCTCGAACGGGTCGAATTCGGTCAGAAGGTCGGCCTTCCAGTGCAAAAAGCCTTTTTCCAGCCGCATCGAGTCAACCGCGCGCGCCCCGAACAGCTTTAGCCCATGCGCCTCACCGGCCTTGCGCAACGCCAGATAGGCGGCATAGAGCGAGGCATTGGGAACGTGAATCTCATAGGCCAGCTCGCCCGAGAAGCTGACCCCAAGCACGGTTGCCGGGGCAAAGCCGATGAAACATTCGCGCGCACTGAGCCAGGGAAAGGCCTCACGCGACCAATCGCCGCGCGAACAGGCCGAGAGCACGTCGCGCGCCTTGGGCCCAGCCAGCACAAGGATCGTCTGGTCATTGGTCAGGCTGCGGATCGTGACGTCTTCGCCGTCGTGCAGATGCGCCGACAACCAATCCATATCATGAAATTCGCTCGCCGCCGCCGAGCCATACCAGACGCGCGCCGGCCCCCGGTCGCTGGCGGGCAGGTTGGCCACCGTCGCCTCGCCCTTGACCATACCGTGATGGTTTAGCAGATAGCCCAGCCCGACGCGGCCCGCGCGTTTTGTCACGGCACCGCAGAACATCCGATCGAGGAATGCATGCCGATCAGCGCCGGTGATCTCGAACCGGTTAAAGCCGTTGACCTCGCAGAGGCCGACATTCTCTTGCACGTTTTTCACCTCGGCGGCGACGACATCAAAGGCCTCGTCGAAATCAAAGCTCAGCGTCGGGTGAAAATCGGGATCAGGCTTGATGTAATCCACACGCTCCCATCCGTTCACCACGGTAAACTCCGCCCCTTCGGCGGCAAGGATCGGCGTCAGCGGCGTGGTCTTGGCCGGTCGGCCCGCCGGGCGATGCTCGTGCGGGAAATGGAAACGGAATTCGTTCTGGTAATCTTCAATCGCCTTGAGTGCTGTCAACTCGACATTGGTGTGGCCGGTAAAGCGACGCGGATCAATCACCCAGGTGTCATAGCAGGCCTCGCCCTGCACGATCTGTTGCGCCAAGAGCCAGCCATGCCCGCCGCCCTCGCCAAGGCCCGCGCGCAGCCCGATGATGCAATAGGCGTTGCGCTTGCCGGGGATCGGGCCAACCAAAGGCGCGCCGTCGATGGTATAGGTGATCGGACCGTTGACAACCCGCTTGATGCCGACCTCGGCCAGCACCGGCATCCGCTCGAACGCGCCTTCCAGCACATCCATCACGCGGTCCAGATCGTCGGGGCACAGATCGTTGGAGAAACTCGGGCTGATCCCGTCCATCCCCCAGGTCCTGCAATCCTGTTCGTAAAAGCCCACCAGCAGGCCGTTTTTTTCCTGGCGCGAATAGTAGTCGGAGATCGGACAGCGCAGCAGCGGCATCCGGTGACCGGCCTCTGTGATGGCCGGAATGTCTTCGGTTACGAAATACTGGTGCTCCATGGATGCGACGGGATGATGGACCCCCATCATCGCGCCCACCTCATTCACACGGTAGCCGCAGGCATTGACGACGATATCGGCGTCGATACTGCCCTTGTCCGTCTCGACGGTCCAGGTGTCGTCGGCCTTTTGCGTCAAGCCGGTGACGGTGGTCTGGCGATAGACTTCGGCCCCTGCCTTGCGCGCATGAAAGGCAAGCGCCTGACACAGTTGCGCGGGGTCGATATCGCCGTCCTCGCCATCCCAGAGACCACCGAGGAGGTTTTCGGTCGAGATCAGCGGATGGCGGCGCGCGCATTCTTCGGCGTCGATCACCTCATAGGTCACGCCCATGCCGCGCGCCATCGAGGCAAAATGCCGATAGCCCTGCATCTGCGCCTCGGTATTGGCAAGCCGGATGCCGCCATCGCCGTGATGATATCCCACCGGATAGTCCGGGTCATCGCGCAGCTTTTTGTAGAGGGCGATCGAGTGGCTTTTGAGGCCCACCATCGTCTGGTTGGCGCCGAAATTCGTCACCTGAGCGGCAGAATGCCAGGTGGTGCCCGAGGTCAGCTCGTCCCGCTCGATCAGAACGACATCGCTCCAGCCTTCCTGCGTGAGATGATAAAGAGTCGAGCAACCGGCAATACCGCCGCCGATGACAACAACCCTGGTTCGCGATTTCATGGCGAGCGCCTCCGTTACAAGTTTTCGAAAGTAGACGCGCAAGGTGGTGCCGACGCAAAACTGATTCCACTATCCAGCAAAATATCGCAGTCTATTTTCGATATTTTGAAATCAACTCGGAAAGCTTTGCCTTTGGCCGCGCAATCCGGGTTCAATCCAATGGAAAATGGCGGGGGTCCACATGACGGCGACGCGCATAAGACGAACCGGACGAAAAGGGCGCATGGCGCTGCGCGCGGCCGGGCCGATGCTTGATCCCTGCCCGCCCGGACAGATCGGCGGCAGCTATAAACCGCTGACCGAGGCCGAGATCCAAAGGATCCACGGCACGGCGCTCGATCTTCTGGAAAGGCTGGGCATGGCAGAGGTGCCGCCCCGTCTGCACGCCGACCTGCTTGCCGCCGGTGCGCTGGACAACGGGGCCGGGCGGATGTTGTTTCCGCCCGCTCTGGTGCAGGCCGCCGTCGATCAGGCGGCCAAGACCTTCGTTCTGCATGGCCGCGACCCGGACCGCTCTATCGAGGTCGGCGGCAACCGGGTTTATTTCGGCACCGGCGGCGCGGCGGTGCAAACGCTGGACATGGAAAGCGGCCTTTATCGGCCCTCGACGCTGGCGGATCTGCACGATTTCACCCGGCTTCAGGACACGCTCGCCAATGTCAGCTGGTTCACCCGTTGCTGCGTTGCCACAGATGTTCCGGACAATTTCGATCTCGATGTGAACACGGTCTATGCCCTGCTGAAGAACACGACCAAGCCGATCGCCACCTCCTTTACCCTGGCCGGGCATGTGGCGCCCATCGTCAGGATGCTGGACATTGCCGCCGGGGGACCGGGTGAATTTTCAAGGCGCCCCTTCCTCAAGGCCCATATCAGCCCGGTCATATCGCCGATGCGCTATGGCGAGGATGCGGTTGACGTGGTTTACGCCTGCATCGACCACAACATTCCGATGTCCTGCATCACCGCCGCACAGGCCGGGGCCACCGCTCCGGCGACGCTGGCCGGGTTTCTGGCCCAATCGCTGGCCGAAACGCTCGCCAGCCTCGTTATGGTACATGCGATCCAGCCCGGCTTTCCGATGGTGTTTTCCAACTGGCCGTTGGTGGTCGATCTGCGCACCGGCTCTTTTTCGGGGGGAAGCGGCGAAACCGCCTTGCTGAATGCGGCCTCGGCGCAACTGTCGAACTGGCTGGGGCTGCCGTCGGGCGTGGCCTGCTCGATGAGCGATGCCAAGGCGGTCGACGCGCAATACGGCATGGAAAAGGGCATCACCTCGCTGGCCGCAGCCCTCGCCGGGGGCAACCTGATCTATGAAAGCTCTGGCATGACCGCCTCGCTGCTCGGCGCCAGCTTCGAGGGGTTCGTGCTGGACGATGAAATGCACTCGAACACCTATCGTGCGTTGCGCGGCATCGAAGTGACCGAAGAGAACCTTGGCTTTGACGCGGTCTGCGAGGCGGTGCTTGGAGCGGGGCATTTTCTGGGCAATCAGCAGACGCACGCCGCGATGGAGCGGGATTATTTCTATCCCTCGCTCGCGGATCGCGACGCGCCGCGCACCTGGGCCGAGAACGGCGCGCAGGATGCCTGGAGCAGAGCCCGTGACCGGGCCAGGACCATCCTGCGCGATCACCGGCCCGCTTACCTGACACCAGAGCAAGACAGGCAAATACGCGCGCAGTTCAATATTCTATGAGGGCAGACACCCGGCCAAACCGACCTTTTCCGCGACCTAACTGACCGGGATCGGGTATGCACCCGAAAAGCCCCTTTCGCCGTGGCGCGGTTAACGGCCGGGGCATGCCTGTTTTACCGGATGCAGCGCAATTCACAAAGGTCGGCTCTTCAGGCCGTCATAAATGCACAGGACAGGGTCAACTTCAACATGACACAGCTGAAACAGGTCAGCCCAGGGCATTGCACTATCCGATATCGCACTCAAATATCCTGACTTCAGGCCACCCGCAAGCAACCGGTCAGCGCGCCGAACCTGGCCCCTGCCGCCCGGGCCAGAGCAGACGATCCAGCGGTTTTTCCGTGTTGGCCCTCATGGGGCGGCACCGCGTTTTCAGGAACCAAAGGCCGACTTTCTGGTTGTGTTAACAGGACGATTTCAACAAGGAGATCGACAATGGCACACCAAGGCGACACATCAACGACGCCCCAAGGTGCGCATCACGACAGCAAAGGAAATGGCTACGGCCGCTTCTTGGCCATGATCGGCACCTCGACGGTCGCAATGTACGGCCTGATGTATCTGAACACTTACGCGCTGGATCACGTCTTCTTCTCGCAAACGCGGATGTGGATGGCGCTCTACATGGGCGGGATGATGGCGATCATCATGCTCGCCTTCATGCTGGGCATGTATTCAAAGCGAAAGACCAACATCGCTGTTTTCACCGGTGCCGCTATCGCCTTTGCCGCCGGGATTTACCTCGTCCGATCACAGGACACGGTCGGAGACGTAGCGTGGATGAAGGCGATGATCCCGCACCATTCCATTGCCGTCCTGACAAGCGAACGGGCAAACATTTCCGACCCGCGCGTTCGTGAACTCGCGGATGCAATCATTGAGGCACAGCGCGGTGAGATCGCGGAAATGAAGCGGTACATCGCGGATATCGAAGCGAACGGCGACGCGCCCGCAGGAACCGAACGGACGCCTTCGTTCGAATAACACAAACGAGGCTACTGGAGACTTGGAAAATGACGGCAATTGGCCCGATCGACGACCCGGATACCGCCCGCGAAAAGAGCAAGGGTTCCGAAAAAACAGCGGCCCTATATCGCATGGCGATGCCCGGACACCTTTGCCCTTTCGGCCTGAAGTCGCTGTCCATATTGCAGCGCAAGGGCTATGAGGTTGATGATAACCTGCTGACAACCGACGATGAGGTGGAAGCCTTTAAAAAGTCACACGGCGTTGAAACAACCCCTCAAGCCTTTATCGACGGTGAACGGATTGGTGGCCACACTGATCTAAAGAAGCATTTCGGTTATCGGGTGCTCGGCGAGGACGATACAACCTACACGCCCGTCATCGCGATTTTCACCAGCACTGCACTGATGGCGCTCGCGATTGTCCTGAACCTCTATGAGGGGTTTCCGGTCCTGACCTGGCTGAAATGGTTTTTCGCCACGTCGATGGTGGCGCTTGCAATACAGAAATTACAGGATGTGGAGGGCTTCGTGAACGGCTTTCTCGGTTATGACCTGCTTGCGCAGCGCTACGTGCCCTATGGCTACGCCTATCCCTTTGCCGAGCTGTACGCGGGCGTCGGCATGATGGCCCTGATTGGCACTGGCTCGGCGCTGATCTGGCTTGTGGCCCCTGTCGGCATCTTCATCGGCGCCATCGGCGCGGTCAGTGTCATCAAGGCTGTTTATATCGACAAACGCGAATTGACCTGCGCCTGTGTCGGTGGTGGATCGAACGTTCCGCTTGGGTTCATCTCGCTGACAGAAAACCTTGTGATGCTGGGAATGGGGATCTGGATGTTGACGATTTACATAGGGGGCTAGACATCGACAATTGTCTGTCCCGCGCAAAGCCTGTGCGCTCGGTCCCGCCTTCCGCTGGTGCGATCTTTTCCAAGCATGGAAGGAAGTCCTATGGCACAGATGCGCCGTGCCGAGCGGCGACCCCCGGTCATGTCAGCAGCTTGAAGCTATCCACGAGCCAGGGGGTACTTTGATGGAACGGCGCGATGGCGTGGTCGCTGATCAGGCGGCGCACCTTGCTGTCGACCAGCTCGATCACCGATCTGGAACAATCCGGCGTCGAGACAATCGCCAGAGTGCGCGAAAAGGTCTTGCCGGGAAACCGGTGCATCCGCAGCTTTGGCTGAAACCGTTTGGCGCGCGCAAACAGCAAGGGGGTGGTGATGGTCCAACCGGCCCCGGCGGCCACCATCGCCATCAGGGTCTGATTGTTGCTGCATTCAAATCTATGCGGTGAAGACACGCCGATGCGGCGCAGTTGCGATTCAATCTGGCGCGCGATCATCAGGTTTCCCGAAAACCGCAGGAACGGCAGTTTCGCGCGGCCCTCGACCACATCCGACAGAGAGTGTTCGCTGGCCACAGGAAGCACCACGACGAACGGATCGCGCAGCAAGGGCCGGTCCTGAAGATCACGGAGCCGTTCGGTCGGCTCTGTCGTGATCCCCAGATCAAGCTGCCGGTTGCGCAGCATTTCGATAATCTCGTGGCTGGAATCGGTTTGATACATGAAATCGCAGGTCGGCATGGTTCTGGACAGATAGACCGCCAGCTCGGGGATGATATCGCTGTCGAAATCCTCGATCGTGCCCAGCCTGAGATAGCTGGCCTCGGCCAGGTTCCCGGCCGAGGCTTCGGCCCTGGCCTTGCGGATTGAAAAAAGCGCATCGTCGATATTTCGCAGAAAGGCCCTGCCCTTGGGGGTCAGCACCATTGGCCTGCGGGCATGGTTGAACAGCTCGACCCCCAGATTGTCCTCCAGATTGCGCAGATGATGCGAAACCGTGCTGACCGAGAGGCCGCTTTCCCGCGACGCGGCCTGAAGCGATCCGTTCCTGGCGCAGATCTGAAACAGCTCGAGCGATTTTAGGCTTAGGTCTTTGGACGCGGATTGACGGGACATGAGGCGCACAACGCGGTTTGTTTGGGTTGGGCCAGCTTACTCATAAAATCTGAAAGGATACATTTCAAATTATCATACCGCCCCCCTTCGCACGCGGGCTTTAGTCTGGCCGCGTGCCGCGCCGCACAAGGCGGGTCACGATCATGAAGAACAGTGGCACAAACACAACCCCAAGCACCGTCGCCGAAATCGTGCCGCCAAGCACGCCCGAGCCAATGGCGTTGCGCCCGCCCGACCCCGCACCAGAGCTAAGCACCAGCGGCAGAACCCCAAGCGAGAAGGCCATCGAGGTCATGATGATCGGGCGGAACCGCTGGCGGGCGGCCTCGACCACCGCGTCGATCACCCGCTCGCCCTGTTCATAACGATCACGGGCAAATTCGACGATCAGGATCGCGTTCTTGCCGGTAAGGCCGATCACCGTCAACAGGCCGACCTGAAAGAAAACACCGTTGTCAAACCCGCCAAGCCAGGCGGCGGCAAGCGCGCCAAGCACCCCGATCGGCATTGCCAGCATCACCGCGAAGGGCACCGACCAGCTTTCGTAAAGGGCGGCCAGCGACAGGAACACCGCCGCCAGCGAGAGCGCATAAAGCAGCGGTGCCTGGCTTCCCGATTCGCGCTCTTCGAGCGACAACCCGGTCCAGGCAATGTCATAGCCCGGTCCAAGCTCGGCGACCAACCGCTCCATCTCGGCCATCGCATCGCCGGTCGAGGTGCCGGGCGCGGGCGAGCCCTGAATTTGCATCGACGGGATACCGTTATAGCGGTAAAGCCCCTGCGCGCCGTAATCCCAGCGGCCCGCGGAAAAGTTCGAGAAAGGCACAAGGCCGCCGCTGGCATTGCGCACCCGCCATTTGTCGATATCGGTGGGCACCGCGCGCGCCTCGGCGTCGCCTTGCACGTAAACCCGCTTGATCCGGCCCTGATCAATGAAATCGTTCACATAGCTTCCGGCCCAGGCAATGCGCAGCAACTCGCCCACATCGGTCGGGGTAAGGCCCATTGCCCCGGCTTCACGCCAGTCGATATCAAGGTTGAACTGCGCCGCATCCTCAAGCCCGTTGGGCCGCGCCGAGGCAATCATCGGGCTTTGCGCCGCCATCCCAAGAAGCTGATTGCGCGCGTTCAAAAGGTCGTCGTGGCTCTGACCGCCACGCGCCTGAAGGTAAAAGTCAAAGCCCGAGACATTGCCAAGCTCGATCACCGAGGGCGGCACCACCGGAAAAACCATCGCATCGCTGATCTGGCTAAAGGCGCCAAAGGCCCGCCCGGCAAGCGCCTGCACGCTCTGGCCGGGTTCGGTGCGTTCATCCCAATCCTTGAGCTGCACAAAGCCAAGGCCCATGTTCTGGCCCCGGCCGGCAAAACTGAAGCCGACCACCCCAAAGAGCGAATTCACCACCTCGGTTTCTTCGGTCAGGTAATAGTCTTCGACCTGTTTGACGACCTCAAGGGTGCGCTCTGCGGTGGCGCCTGTAGGGGTCTGGATCAGGGTAAAGAGAATGCCCTGATCCTCTTCGGGCAAGAACCCGGTCGGCGTGCGCAAGAACAGAAACACCATGCCAATCGTCATCGCGAGGTAGATAACGAACACCCGCACCGGGCGGCGCACAGACCAGCGCACCGTGCCGGTATAGCCATTGGTCAGCGTCGAAAACCCGGTGTTGAACCAGGCAAACGGCCCGCGTTTGGGCGCATGATCCTTGGGCTTGAGCAAGGACGCGCAAAGCGCTGGCGTCAGCGTCAGAGCAACCAGTACCGACAGAGCCATGGCCGAAACGATGGTGATCGAAAACTGTTGATAAATTACCCCAGTCGAGCCGGGAAAGAACGCCATCGGTACGAACACCGCCGACAGGACAAGCGCGATCCCGATCAACGCACCGCTGATCTGGCCCATGGATTTATGGGTGGCCTCGCGCGGGGAAAGGCCTTCTTCCTCCATGATGCGTTCGACGTTTTCGACCACGACGATGGCGTCATCCACCAACAGACCAATCGCCAGCACCATCGCCAGCATGGTCAGCGTGTTGATGGTAAAACCCGCCGCCGCCAGCACGCCGAAAGTACCGAGCAAGACCACCGGCACCGCCAGTGTCGGGATAAGCGTCGCGCGCAGGTTTTGCAGGAAAAGGAACATCACCAGAAACACAAGGCCGATCGCCTCGAACAGGGTTTTCACCACCTCTTCGATTGAAATCGTCACAAAGGGCGTGGTGTCATAGGGAATGACGTATTTGATGCCCTCGGGAAAGAAGCGGGAAAATTCGGCCATGCGCGATTTGATCTCTTGCGCGGTATCAAGCGCGTTTGACCCCGGCGCCAGCGTGATCGCCATCCCGGCGGCCGGGTCCTTGTTGAACCGCGCCGCGGTGGCATAGTTTTCCGCGCCAATTTCAACCCGCGCCACATCGTCAAGCAACACCAACCCGCCATCGGTTTCCGCGCGCAGGACGATTTGGCGGAAATCCTGCGGCGTGCTGAGAAGGGATTGCGCGGTGATTGTCGCGTTAAGCTGTTGCCCCTCAATCGTTGGGCGTGTGCCGAACGAGCCGGCTGAAATCTGGGCGTTCTGTGCCGAAACGGCGGTGACCACATCCGACGGCGTCAACTCAAACGCCGCAAGCTTGGACGGGTCAAGCCAGATCCGCATGGCATATTGCCCGCCGAACACATTGACCGAGCCGACGCCCTGAATACGGCTAAGATCGTCAACAATGTTGGACACAAGGTAGTCGGACAAATCCACCTGTTCGCGGGAATTATCGGTTGAAATAAGGCCAATCACCATAAGAAAGCCGGCCGAGGATTTCTCGACCGTGATGCCCTGACGCTGAACAATCTCGGGCAAAAGCGGCGTCGCCTGACCAAGCTTGTTTTGCACCTGAACCTGCGCGATATCGGCGTCTGTGCCGGTCTCGAAGGTCAGCACGATCTCTGCGCTGCCCGAAGAGGTGGAACTTGATGAGAAATAGCGCAAGCCATCAAGGCCGGTCATCTGCTGCTCGATCACCTGGGTGACCGTATTGGCCACCGTATTGGCCGAGGCGCCGGGGTAATTCGCCGCAATCGTCACCGAGGGCGGCGCGATCTGGGGGTATTGCGCGACCGGCAACACGCCGATGGACAAGGCGCCGATCCCCATCAACAGGATTGAAATGACCCATGCAAAGACAGGGCGATCAATGAAAAAACGTGCCATGTTACGCGTCCCTCAGCCTTTGGATTATTCAGAGGGCGCGCTTGTGGCGGCGCGCTCTTGCGGGGCAACGGTTGCCCCCGGCGCGGTTTTCTGAAACCCCGCCACGATGACCTGCTCGCCCGCCTCAAGGCCGCTGTCGACAACCCAGTCGCTGCCGCGGTCCTGAAGGATGGTAATCTCGCGTTGCTCGACCACGCCATCACCGTTGACCACCCAGGCAAGCGGGCGCCCGCGCCGGTCGCGGATCACGCCCTCTTGCGGCACTAGAAACACGTTTTCGGCCACCTCGACCGGCAGATCGACCTGCACATACATGCCCGGCAACAAAAGCATATCGGGATTGGAAAACTGCATCCGCAGGGTGACAACCCCGGTGAGCGGATCAACATTCGGCTCTGCGGCCTTCAACTGGCCGGTTTCGCCATAGATCGAGCCATCCGCCAGTTTGAGGCGCACCGTGCCATCGGCCCCGGCAAGGGCGCGCTCGGTTTCTCCGCGCCGCCAGCGCAACAGATCGGCGGCCGATTGCGTCACATCCACATAAACCGGGTCGATCCTGCGGATCACCGCCAGCGGCTCGGCCTGACTGGCGGTTACAAGGGCGCCCTGACTTGTCTGTGACAGGCCAATCCGCCCCGAAAGCCGCGCCCGGATGGTGGTGCGCGACAGCTCGATTTCGGCGGAATTCAACTGCGCCTGCGCAAGCTCAAGCCCGGCAGCGGCCGAATCGCGGGTCGCTGTCGCCTCGTCCAGCGCCTGTTCGCTGGCAACGTTGCGCGCCTGAAGCTCTTGAAGGCGTACCGCCTCGCGTTCGGCGGCGCGCAACTGGGCCTCGGCCTGCGCCACGGTGGCGCGGGCCTGTCGCACGCTGGCCTCATAGGTGACGGTGTCAATCTGGTAGAGCGGTGCGTTCACATCGACATCGGCGCCCTCTTCAAACATCCGTTCGGTGATGATGCCATTGACCTGTGGACGCACTTCCGCCTCGGCCGAGGCCGCAACCCGGCCCGGCAACGTCGAGGTCAGAGTCACGCTTTGCGGCTGCACGGTTACCACTGTGACCGATGTCGGGCCCTGCGACTGCTGGGCAAGCCCCACCATCGGGGCAAGCGCCAGCGAGGCCACCAACGACACGAAGAAACGCGAGACAGAAGGCATGGTGACCCCTTTCATGATTAAGCAGTGCAGCGAAGGCGGTCAGGCATTTACAAAACCGCTCAGTACCGTAAATATGACGCGTTTTCGAAAGGCAAGCCTGTCCCTGACAAAAGCGCGTGAAACGGAGTAAAAAATGAGTCAAACCCGCGAAAATGCGGAACGGGCGGACAAATGCGGGCGCGGAAGACCCGTCACCCAAACCGCCGAGGCCCGCCGCGCCGAGGTCTTTGCCGCTCTCGAATCAATCTACAACGACGCCGGGCTCGACGGGGCGACCATGGCCTGCCTTGCGGCGCGCGCGGGCATGTCCAAGCGCACACTTTATTCGGTGTTCCCAAGCCGCGCCGCGCTTTTGCGGGCCTACCTGCACAGGGTGGGCGGTGATTTCATCCGCCCCCTTCCCGCCCATGACCGCGATCTGCCGGTTGCCGCGCGCCTTGAAAGATTGCTGTCGCAACGCCCGCGCCAACAAGACTTTGGCCTTCCGCTTGCGGTGCTGCGGCTGATTATCGCGGAAACGCCGGTGACACCCGATGTCGGCCGCGATCTTGTCGACCGTATTTTTGCGCTCGATCACCAGATCATCAAGGACGAGCTTGACCTCGGCGTCGCGCGCGGCGAGGTCTTGATCGGCGACACGGGACAGGCGGCGGCGCTCTTGCTTGATATGGTCCGGCCCTGGCCGCTTGAATCCCTGCTTGATCCGGCGCGTGTGCCCACCTCGGCCGATATGGCGGCGCGGCGCGCTCTGGCTATCGAGGTTTTTTAAACGGGATTGGCGCGCGGCCCGCCCCCTGAAAGACCGCCCCCAAGGGCCGCTTTTGGCGCCGCTTCCGCAAAATCGACCGGAATCGGGTTGTAGCGCCCAAAGCCCGCCGTATATTACCAATTATCGACTGAAACAGTCTGGCAATGTGCCCACCCAAGTGGCGCTCTGACTGGCCCGGTTGACAGGGATGGACGGAACAGGGGCACGACACAAATGGACACCGCCGGGAGCTTTCTGCCGATTATTGCGGCCCTGCCGTTTTTGGGCGCTTTGTTTCCGGGGCTGATGATTCAGGCCGGGCGTAACACCTGCGCTGCCTTCACCGCGGCCCCGACCATTCTTGCCCTTGTGTTGTTGTTGCTCTGCGCGCCCGCCGTCCTGCATGGCGAGGTGCTTCAGTTTCAACTGCCCTGGCTGCCCAAGCTGGGCCTGAACGTCAATTTCATGCTCGATGGCTTGGGTCTTTTGTTTGCCGGTCTGATCCTTGGCATCGGCCTTTTGATCATCCTCTATGCGCGGTTCTACCTCTCGCGCGAAGATCCGATGGGGCAGTTTTACACCTACCTTCTGCTGTTCCAGGGCGCGATGGTTGGCATTGTTCTGTCCGACAACATCCTGCTTTTGCTTGTTTTCTGGGAACTTACCTCGCTGTCGTCCTTCCTGTTGATCGGCTATTGGAAGCACCTACCAGAGGGCCGTCAGGGCGCGCGCATGGCGCTTGTCGTGACCGGCACCGGTGGGCTGGCGATGATCGCGGGCATGCTGATCCTCGGCAATATCGTCGGAAGCTATGACCTGAGCGTGATTCTGACACAAAAGGACATCATTCAGGCCGATCCGATGTACCTGCCGGCGCTTCTGCTGATCCTTGTGGGCTGTTTCACCAAATCGGCGCAATTCCCGTTTCACTTCTGGCTGCCGCATGCCATGGCCGCGCCGACGCCGGTTTCGGCCTATCTGCATTCGGCGACGATGGTAAAGGCCGGGCTGTTTCTGATGGCGCGGATGTGGCCGGTTCTGGCGGGCACGCCCGAGTGGTTTTATATTGTCGCCACGACAGGCCTGATCACCATGCTGATCGGCGCCAAGATCGCCCTGTTCAAGGATGACCTCAAGGCGCTTTTGGCCTTCTCCACCGTAAGCCACCTTGGCCTGATCACCATGCTGCTTGGCTTTGGCACCAAGATGGCCGCCGTCGCGGCGGTGTTTCACATCATCAATCACGCCACCTTCAAGGCCGCGCTGTTCATGACAGCCGGCATTGTCGATCACGAGACCCACACCCGCGATATCAAACGCCTTGGCGGTCTGCGCCATCTGATGCCCATCACCTTTGTGATCGTCACCTTCGCGGCGCTGTCGATGGCGGGCATCCCGCTTTTGAATGGCTTCCTGTCCAAGGAAATGATGCTTGAAGAGGCCTCGCACACGATCTGGCAGGGCAATCACTGGATCGTGCCGGTGCTGGCGACCCTGGGCGCGCTGTTTTCGGTGGCCTATTCATTTCGCTATATCGTGCATGTATTCTGGGGTCCGCAGCGCGACGATTACCCGTCCAAGCCGCATGATCCCGGCTTTGGCATGTGGGCGGCCCCGGCCTTTCTTGTGGTGCTGGTCGTGGCCATCGGCCTTGCGCCTTTCCTGGCAGAGCCGCTTGTGCGCGCCAGTGCGGGGGCCGTGATTGGCGGCACTTTGCCCGAGTTTCACCTGAAGATCTGGCATGGCATCACGCCCGCGCTGTTCATGTCCGGGGCTGCGGTTCTTGGCGGTGCGATCCTTTTGGCCCTGCATGCGCCGCTGATGCGGCTTTGGCTGGCAACGCCGCGCCCCGAAGCGAAAACCATGTTTGACGCCATCACCCGCGCCGCCACCCGTGCAAGCCGCGCCTTTACCAGTGGCGTCCACAATGGCGCCCTGACGCGCAATGGCGCCACCTTTACGGTCACTGTTCTGGCGGCAGGCTGGCTGGCCTGGTCGAGCGGTGAAACCCTGTCGGCAAGCCGCGAGATGCTGCCGATTGCGGCGGTGCCAGCGATTGGCTGGATGTTGCTGATCGTGGCGACGATTGGCCTTGTGGCCTTCCATCGCAGCCGCTTTCTGGCGCTGGTTCTGATGGGGATTGTCGGGCTGATCGTGTCACTTGGCTTTGTCTATTTCTCGGCGCCCGATCTTGCCCTGACGCAGATTTCGGTTGAGGTGGTGACGATCATCCTGTTGTTGCTGGCGTTGAATTTCATCCCCCGCACCACACCGGTTGAAAGCCACCCGGCGCGCCGGATGCGCGATGCTCTCATCGCTGTCGCGGGCGGGGTTGCGGTCACCGGTCTGACCTATGCCATCCTGATCAGCGATTTCGCTTTTGAAAGCATCTCGGCCTTTCACCTCGCCAATTCCTACAAGGGCGGCGGCGGCACCAATGTGGTCAACGTGATCCTGGTGGATTTCCGGGGCTTTGATACCTACGGCGAGATCATCGTGCTGGGGATTGCCGCACTGGTGATTTTTGCGCTCACCGATACCGTTCTCAAGGGGCGTGGCGGGCGCTGGCTCGCGAATTGGGACAAGAGAAAATACCGCGAGGCAGGCGATCGTCATCCCCTAATGATGGTGGTGGCGACGCGGGTGATGATGCCCATCGCCCTTATGGTCGGCGCCTTTATCTTTCTGCGCGGCCATAACGAACCGGGTGGCGGATTTATTGCCGGGCTGATCGTCGCGATTGCGTTCCTGATGCAATACATGGCCTCGGGCTTTGCCTGGGCCGAGGCGCGCCAGCGTGTGACCTATCACGCCACCATTGGTGTCGGGGTTCTGGTCGCCAGCGTGACCGGCCTTGGCGCATGGCTTGCGGGCAAACCGTTCCTGACAAGCGCCTATGGGTATATCACCCTTCCGCCGATCGAGAAATTCGAATGGGCCACTGCGATGGCGTTTGACACCGGCGTGTTCCTGACCGTGGTCGGCGCCGTGATGCTTGCGCTCAACAGCCTGTCGAGCATGGCACGTCGCACCGGTGAGACGGTCAACATCTTCCCGATGGATATCAACCCGGCCCGCGCGGATGCAGACGGCACGGACGAGGGGAACGCGTAACATGGAAATGCTACTGGCAAGCGCAATTGGCGCGCTCAGCGCGGCGGGCATCTACCTCATGCTGCGGCTGCGCAGTTTTCCGGTGATCATAGGTATTTCACTGCTTAGCTATGCGGTGAACCTGTTTCTGTTCGCGACCGGGCGTCTGGCGGTTAATGCACCGCCGGTGCTGCGCGACGGGGTCGAAACCTATACCGACCCTCTGCCGCAGGCGCTTGTGCTAACGGCGATTGTGATTTCCTTCGGGATGACAGCGGTCATCGTGATCATGGCGCTTGGCTCATACCTGTCGTCGCGCAGTGATACGGTCAATATCACGCGTGACACCCCCGCAGAGCAGGAGGGCGACGCATGAACCACTGGATTATCGCGCCTGTTGTTCTGCCGGCCGTCATGGCCTCTATCATCACACTGACAGTGCGCTTTCACCCGCAATTGCAACGGATCTTTTCGCTGGCAAGCTGTGGCGCGCTTTTGGCGATTGCGCTTGGCCTGACGGCAGTTGCCGCAACCGGCAGCATCGAGGTCTACGAGCTTGGCAACTGGCCCGCGCCCTTTGGCATCGTTCTTGTGCTTGACCGCCTGTCGGCGCTGATGGTGCTTATCACGGCGGCGCTTGCATTGGTGGTGTTACTTTACGCCATCGGCAGCGGCTGGGATCAGCGTGGCAACAATTTCCACGCCCTGTTCCAGTTTCAGCTTATGGGCATTTTCGGCGCTTTCCTGACCGGCGATGCCTTTAACCTCTTCGTATTTTTCGAGGTGCTGCTGATTGCCTCATATGGGTTGATGATCCATGGCGGCGGGCAGCGGCGGCTTCGTGCGGGCGTTCAATATGTGATCTACAACCTCCTTGGCTCAACCCTGTTCCTGTTCGCTCTTGGCACGCTTTATGCGGTGACCGGCACGCTTAACATGGCCGATCTGGCCGAGCGGGCGGCGGAAATTCCGGTGGGCGAGAGTGGCCTGTTGCGGGTTGGCGCGGTGCTGCTCTTGCTGGTCTTTGCCATCAAGGCCGCGCTTTTGCCGCTGCATTTCTGGTTACCGGAAACCTATGCCGAAGCCCCGGCCCCGGTGGCGGCGCTGTTTGCGATTATGACCAAGGTCGGCGCCTATGCGATCCTGCGTATGTACACGCTTGTTTTCGGGCCCGAGCATGACGCAACGGCGGATATCATCCCGCCGCTGATCCTTTTCGCGGCGCTGGTGACGCTGGCGGTGGGGATGATCGGCATTCTGGGCGCACGGCGGCTTGGGCGGCTTGCGGCCTTTGCGGCGATTGCATCCATGGGCACACTGTTGATTGCGATCTCGGGCTTTCGCCCCGAGACCACGGCGGCGGCAATCTATTACATGATCCACTCGACATTCGCCGGCGCGCTGTTGTTTCTGGTGGTCGATCTGGTGCGTTCCCAACGGGGCGAGGCCCGTGGCGCGATGACGCCCGCCCCGCGCATGGCGCAACACGGGATCATTGCGGCACTGTTCTTCGCCTCAGCGATTGCAAGCGCCGGGATGCCGCCGCTGTCGGGCTTTATCGGCAAGCTCTTGATCATGGATGCGGTACGCGACATGCCTGAGGTCTGGCTTATCTGGTCGGTAATCCTGGTCACCTCGCTTGTGGGCATTTTGGGCTTTGCCCAGGCCGGCAGCGCTATCTTCTGGAAAACCACCACGCCCGAGCCAGTACCCGAAGACGCCGATGCCGCACCAGTCGCCGCCACGCCGACACCGGCCCTGCCGCTGGTGGCGAGCTTTACCATGCTGGCGGGGATTATTGCCCTGTCGGTCTTTGCAGGCCCGGTGACGCATTATACCGAGGCCACGGCGGATCAGATTCACACCCCGAGCGGTTATATCAACGCCGTTCTTGGCCAACGCTGACGGAGGGCGAACGATGCTGCGCAAGATACTGCCCCATCCCTTGCTAACCCTGACGCTGATCGTTGTCTGGCAGATGCTGGTGAACAAGCTGACGCTTGGGAATCTTCTGTTGGGAACGATCCTCGGGCTGATCATTCCGGTCATCACCTCGCCCTATTGGCCCAACAGCCCGCGCCTTACGAGTGTGCCGCGCATCATCGGCTATGTGCTTCTGGTGATCTGGGATATCATCGTCGCCAATGTGCAGGTCGCCTATATCGTCCTGTTCAAGGCCAACGCCAATATCAAACCCGCCTGGATCAGCATCCCGCTTGATCTGCGCACCCCCGAGGCGATTACCGTGCTGGCGGGCACGATCACCATGACCCCCGGCACCGTGTCCAGCGATCTGTCGGCGGATGGCCGGAGCCTTTTGGTCCATTGCCTCGATGCCCCCGATCCCGACGCGGTGCGCGACGACATCAAGAGCCGCTATGAACGGCGCCTGAAGGAGATTTTCGAATGATCGAATATGCCCTCCTGTTTGCCTTTTCCTGTTACGGGCTGGCCCTGTTGATGAACATCTATCGCATCATTCAGGCCCCCGGCCCCGGCGACCGCATCCTGGCGCTTGATACGTTGGTGGTGAATGCCATCGCGCTTTTGGCCCTGTTTGGCATCCTCGAAGGCACGACCGTCTATTTCGAAGCCTCGATGATCATTGCCATGACCGGCTTTATCTCAACCGTGTCCTTCACGCGCTTCATGCTGCGTGGCGACATTATCGAATAAGGGGGCAGGACAATGATCATAGAAATTCTGGTTTCGGTCTGTCTGGTGATCAGCGGCATTTTCGGGCTGGTCGGCTCTTTCGGGCTTATCAAGCTGCCAGACCCGATGATGCGCCTGCATGCGCCGACCAAGGCCACGACCCTTGGGGTTGGCGGGGCGCTTGTCGCCTCGATGCTCTACATGCATTTCATCAACGGGAATTTTTCGTTTCACGAGCTGATGATCACGCTGTTCCTGTTCCTGACCGCGCCGGTCACCGGCAACTTTATCGCCAAGACGCATCTGCATCTCAACCATAAGGCAAGCGATCTGCCGCCCACCGGCACAGACCGGCCCTGGGCGACGTTTGAAAGCGATGCAATGCGCGAAAAAATCGAAGCCGCGGAAGACGCCAAGGCAGATTAGCCAATCCGCCGCCCGGTCTCTGCATCGAAAAGATGCAGATTCTGCGGCTCAATCGACAGGCGCAGCGATGCCTCGCCCGGCATGACCCGGTGAACGCCCGGCAGGCTTGCGGTAAAGCCCGCCCCCGAGGCCAGCTTGCCATGCAAAAGCGTGTTCGCGCCAAGCGGTTCGGCCAGCATCACCTGCATTTCAACAGGTCCGTCAGGATTTGGCGACAGATGCTCGGGGCGTAGCCCGAGCATGACCGGCCCCGTGATCCCTGTCGGGGCGGGCAAGGTGACGCCACCAAAATGCAGGGCGCCCTCATGCGCCTCAGCCGCAATCACATTCATCGAGGGGCTGCCGATGAACTGCGCCGCAAAAAGCGTCTCGGGGCGCTCATAGACGTCCAGCGGCGTGCCGATCTGTTCGGCCACCCCGCCATTCATCACGATCATCCGGTCGGCCATGGTCATCGCCTCGACCTGATCATGGGTCACGTAAAGCGAGGTGATACCGAGTTTCGATTGCAGCTCCTTGATTTCAAGGCGCATCTGCACCCGAAGCTTGGCGTCAAGATTCGAGAGCGGCTCGTCAAACAGAAAGACCGACGGCGCACGTACGATGGCGCGCCCCATCGCCACCCTTTGCCGTTGCCCGCCCGAAAGCTGTTTGGGCTTGCGATCCAGCAATTCGGTCAGCTGCAAAAGCCTGGCCGCCTCGGCGACCTTGGCGGCAATCTCGGGCTTGGGCAGCCCCGCGATCTTGAGGCCATAGCCCATGTTCTGCGCCACGCTCATATGCGGGTAAAGCGCGTAATTTTGAAACACCATGGCAATATCGCGATCCATCGGTTCAAGGTCATTGGCGCGTGTGCCATTGATCCGCAATTCACCCTCGCTGATCGTCTCAAGCCCGGCGACCATCCGTAAAAGCGTGGACTTGCCACAGCCCGAGGGCCCGACGATCACGACAAATTCGCCGTCCTGCACGCTCAGGCTGACGCCCTTGATCACCTCGGTTGCGCCAAAGCGTTTCTTGATATTGTCGAGGTCTACAGTTGCCATTGTGTTACTTCTCGCTGTCCACAAGCCCGCGGATAAACAGTTTCTGCATTGAAATGACCACCACCACCGGCGGCACCATCGCCAAAATCGAGGTGGCCATGATCACCGGCCAATCGGCCACATCGTCGCCCGACGGGAACATCTGCTTGATGCCCATCACGATGGTGTTCATCGACGGATCGGTGGTGATCAGAAGCGGCCAGAGGTACTGGTTCCAGCCATAGATAAACAGGATCACAAACAGCGCCGCCACGTTGGTGCGGCTCATCGGCAAAAGGATATCCCAGAAAAACCGCATCGCGCCTGCGCCATCGACCCGCGCCGCCTCGGCCAATTCATCGGGCACGGTCAGAAAGAATTGCCGGAACAGAAAGGTCGCCGTCGCCGAGGCGATCAGCGGAAAGATCAGGCCGGAATAGCTATTGAGCATGCCAAAGCCTGCGATCACCTCATAGGTCGGCACGATGCGCACCTCGACCGGCAGCATGAGGGTGAGGAAGATCAGCCAGAAGAAGATGTTGCGCCCCGGAAAGCGGAAATAGACAATCGCAAAAGCCGACAGAAGCGAGATGATGATCTTGCCCACCGCGATTCCGATGGCCATCACCATCGAGTTGGCCAACATCGTCAGCACCGGCACATTCACCCCCGAGAAAAGCGCGGCAGTGTAGTTTTCAACGAACCGATCGCCAGGCCAGAGCGGCATTGGCGGCTGCACGATCTCGGGCTGGGTCACGGTCGAGGCGACAAAGGCAAGCCAGATCGGAAAGAAGATCACCAGCACCCCAATGATCATCAACAGATGCGTCAGCCAAAGGCCCATACCGCGCCGCTCGACCATGCCTGTAATCTCGCGCGCCATCAGTAATGCACCCGCTTTTCGATGTATTTGAACTGTACCACGGTCAGCAATCCGACAACCACCAGCAAGATCACCGATTGCGCGGCAGACGACCCCAGATCCTGACCGACGAAACCGTCGGAGAACACCTTGTAGACAAGGATCGTGGTCGCTTGTTGCGGCCCGCCGCCGGTGATGGTGTGAATGACGCCGAAGGTCTCGAAAAACGCATAGACCACGTTGACCACCAAGAGGAAAAACGTGGTTGGCGACAGCAGCGGCAGGACGATGGTAAAGAACCGGCGCCAGAACCGCGCGCCGTCAATTGCCGCCGCCTCGATGATCGAACGCGGCACCGCCTGAAGCGCTGCAAAGAAGAACAAAAAGTTATAGCTGATCCGCCCCCAGCTTGAGGCGACGACCACAAGGCCCATCGCCTCGCCCTGGTTCAACACGTGATTCCAGTCATAACCCAATTGCCCCAGATACCAAGCCACCACGCCGACGCGGGTGTTGAACATGAACAGCCAGAGCACCCCCGCCACCGCCGGGGCCACCGCATAGGGCCAGATCAACAGCGTGCGATAAACCCCCGCCGAATTCACCAGTCGATCCGCCAGCACCGCGAGGAACAGCGCCGGCACCATCGCGGTCAGCGTGACCAGCGTCGAAAAGATCGCCGTGGTCACAAATGCACTTCGGTAATAGGGATCGCCCAGAAGGTATTCGAAATTGCCAAGCCCCACGAACCGCGACGACAGGCCGAACGGGTCGGGGATGAAAAGCGATTGCCACACCGCCTGCCCCGCCGGGTAAAAGAAAAACACCGCCGAGATGACCACCTGCGGCGCAATCAGGCAGAGCGGCAAAAGCCAGCCTTTGAAGGTGACGCGTTTTTCCATGATCTGCCCCTTGGGTCAAACGGGCCGGGGCAACGCGTCCGGCCCGATCGCAACCGGCCTAGCGGTTGGCCTGCTCGAACCGGCGCAGCAACTGATTGCCGCGCGTGACCGCACTGTCAAGCGCCGCCTGGGCGTCCTTGTCACCGGACCAGACCGCCTCTAGCTCTTCGTCGATGATGCCGCGAATCTGATCGAATGAGCCAAGCCGAAGCCCCTTTGAATTCGCCGTCGGTTGTTTCGCGGTCATCTGGATCACCGCCACATCGGTGCCGGGATTGGCGTCATAAAACCCGTCGGCGCGGGTCTTTTCGCCGGCCGCAATCGTGATCGGCAGGTATCCGGTATCCTGATGCCATTTCGCCTGAACATCGACCGACGACAGGAAGTTCAGGAACGCCGCGACGCCCTCATACTCCTCGGCGTCATGGCCCGCCATCACCCAGAGCGACGCCCCGCCGATGATAGTGTTCTGCGGCGCGCCTTTGACGCCCTCCCAATAGGGCAAGGGACGCACGTCGAAGTCAAACTGCGCCTCGGCTTTGATCCCGGCATATCCGGCAGAGCTTTCGGTAAAGAGCGCGCATTCGCCAGCGCGGAAATTGGCGCCGCCCTCGTTGCGGCGACCGGCATAGATGAATTTGCCCTCATCGGCCCATTCGCCCATCTGCGAGATATGCTGAACCTGAACCGGCCCGTTCAGGGCTAGCTCGGTATCGAGCCCGGCAAAGCCGTTATCCTTGGTGGCGAAAGGCACGTCATGATAGGCCGAGAGGTTTTCAAGGTGAATCCAGCTCTGCCAGGCGGTGGTCAGCGGGCAGTCGTGGCCCGCGTCTTTCAGCTTGTCCAGCACCGCATCGACATTCTGCCAGGTGGAGAGGTCGGTATCGGGGTCGATGCCTGCACCATCCAGCGCGTCGCGATTGACCCAGAGAACCGGCGTGGACGAGTTGAACGGCAGCGACAGCATTTCCCCGTTCGCGGTGGTATAATAGCCTTTGACCGCGCCGATAAAGGCATCCTGGTCAAACTCGGCATCGGCCTCGGACATGACCTGATAGATCGGCTTGATCGCACCCTCGGCCGCCATCATCGTGGCGGTGCCGACCTCGAACACCATCAGGATCTGCGGCTGTTCACCGGCGCGAAAGGCGGCGATGCCGGCGTTCAGGGTTTCCGAATAGTTGCCCTTATGGGTGGCCACTACGGTATAATCGCTTTGGCCGTTGTTAAAGCTCTCGACCTGCGCGGCGACCAATTCGCCCAGGCGCCCGGTGAAGGCATGCCACAATTCAATCTCGGTCTCGGCCATCGCCGCCATTGGCGACAACATCGTGGTTCCGGCGAGCAATGCGCCAAAGGCAGTCTTTTGCATGTTTTCCTCCCAGGTGACATGGCGGACCGCGCTGTGCCGTCCGCCGCGGTGTTCGAATAGGGAATACGCTACACGGAAACAAGCATAATACAATACAGCTTTTTCTTGCCTATTTATAATATCATATTATTGTCATATACTTTCCCGAGACAGGGAAAGGTCGCCTATGCCCGCTCGCCTGCGCCTCAGACAGCTGGAAGCGCTTGAATGCGTTGCCGAGACCGGGTCAATGACCCGCGCCGCCGAAGGGCTGGGCATCTCGCAACCTGCCGTCAGCCGTCTGCTGTCCGATCTTGCCTCCGAGGTCGGCTTTCAGCTTTTTGACCGTCGCAACGGGCGCCTTATCCCGACGCAAGAGGCGCGGTTTTTGCTGCCCGATATTCACCGGCTTCTGGAAATGCTTGATCATATCGGCGAGGTGAGCCGCCATTTGAACGACCGCAAGGCCGGGCATCTGCGCATTGCCTGCTTGCCGGGCTTTGCCACAAGCCATCTGCCCGGGGTTCTGGCGCGGTTTCTGGCAGAGCGCCCCGGCGTTACCGCTACAATAGAGCCCGACCGCCCCGAACGCATTCTGGAATGGATCGTCGGCGAGCAATATGATTTCGCCATCACCGACAGTTTTGATGCTCATCCGGCGGTCACCAGCGAAACGATATCGGTCCGCTCGGTCTGCGTGATGCCCGAGGATCATCCGCTTTTGGCGCGCGAGGTGATCACCCCCGCCGATCTTGCCGATCAGCGGCTTATCCACACCCGACGCGATTCCGCCTTTTTCCGCGAGTTGAACGAGGTGTTCCTGTCTGAGGGAGTCGAGATCAATTCGATTGTCGAGACGCGACAGTTCACCGCCGCCTGCGAGCTGGTTTTGCGCCGTGTCGGCCTGTCGATCATCAGCGAGCTGGATGCCGCCGGTTACGCCGGGCGCGGACTGGCGTTTCGTGCCTTTGCGCCCGCAGTGCCGCACCGTCTGGCATTGGTGCGCCCGTTGCACAAGCATCCCTCGATGATCACGCTGGAATTCATGGAAATCTTCCGCGACAGCCTGCGCGCGTTTGAGCTGGCCACGGGACCGGCACAGGGGGGCGGCACAGCGCCCCCCTGACCGTCAAAGCGCGACCGGAGTGACCAGCCCCTGTTCGCGCGCAAGCCGCGCCGCGACCGAGGCCACCGCCAGATCCTGTAGGCCGACGCCGGTGCCGTCAAAAAGCGTGATCTCGTCATCGCTGCTGCGGCCCGGATGGGTGGCGTTGATCACCTCGCCAATCGCCGTCAGGTCACCCTCGCCGATAAGCCCGCTGGCCACCGCATGCTGGGCCTCGCCGATGGTGATGGATTGCGCGATCTCATCGGCAAAGACCGTGGCCGATTTGAACAGCGCCGGATCGACCTCCTGCTTGCCTTTGGTATCGGTGCCCATACAGGCGATATGTGTGCCCGGCTTGATCCAATCGGCCATGATCAGCGGCTCAAACGCGCTTGTGATTGTGATGATCACATCGGCCTGCGCGCCAAGGCCCTCGGGCGTGACCGCCTCGAAGGCAAGGCCAAGTTCTTCGGCCACCGCCGCCAGACGCGGCAGCATGTCGGGATGCGGATTCCAGGCGACGACACGCTCGAAATCGCGCTGCTCAACGGCGGCACGCAACTGAAACGTCGATTGATGGCCGGCGCCGACCATGCCCAAAACCTTCGCATCCTTGCGCGCCAGATGGGCGATCGACACCGCAGAGGAGGCCGCCGTGCGCAGCGCCGTCAGGTAGTTGCCGCCGACAAGCGCCACAAGCCGCCCGGTGTCAGGATCAAACAGACAGACCGTCGATTGATGATTGGTCAGCCCCTTGGCCATATTGCCCGGCCAATAGCCGCCCGCCTTGACGCCAAGAACCATGCCCGCGCGATCAAAGCCCGACTTGAAGCCGTACAACGCATCGGCATGGCCAATCGCCTCGCGGACCACCGGAAAGTTATAGGCATCACCGCGCGCCATGGCGCCGAACACGGCCTCGACGGCCGAAAAGGCATCGGGCCGGCGAATGACCTGTTCGCAAATCTCTTCGCTGACAATCAGCAGCCCGTCATCGGTATTGGCGCTCATCTCGTTCATCTCCAACAGTCTTATGGTTTGAAAGGGGCGGCCCACACCAAGCGGGCCGCCCTTGTAGTCTGCGGTCGAGGACTTAGTACGCCTTGCCGCGCGCCGAGACCGGCCAGAGGGTTTCAACCTTGCCACCCCGCACACCGACATACCAGTCATGCACGTTGCAGGTCGGATCGCAGTGACCCGGCACCAGTTTGAGCTTGTCATTGACCTTGAGCACGCCCTTGGGGTCGGCGACAACGCCATGCTCATCCGAGCATTTGACATATTCCACGTCCGTCCGGCCATAAACGGTCGGCAGGCCGCTATCGACCGACTGTGCCTTGAGGCCAGCATCGACAATCGCCTTGTCGGGTTTGGCATGGCTCATGACAGAGGTCAGGATGAACAACGCATTTTCCCACTCGCCACGGTCAATCCGGTTGCCGTCCTTGTCGAGGATACGACCGTAATCGGCATCCATGAAGGCATAGGACCCGCATTGCAATTCGTTGAACACATTCGAAGCGCTCTCGAAGTAATACGACCCGGTGCCGCCGCCGCCAACGATATCGCTCTCGATTCCTTCGGCCTTTAGAAGGTCAAGCGTATCGGACACTTGCTGAATGGCGATATCGGTCTTGGCTTTGCGATCCTCGTAGCTGTCCATATGCTGCATCGCGCCCTGATAGGCTTGGATGCCGGCATATTTCAGGCCCGGCGCGGCCTCGATCGCTTTGGCAAGCTCAACCACTGGCTGCCCGTATTGCACGCCACAGCGCCCCGCGCCAACGTCGATCTCGACAAGGCATTCGATTTGCGTGCCATGCTTTTGCGCCGCCGCCGAAAGGTCGGCGACATTGTCGAGATCATCGACACAGCAAATGGTGCGCGCGCCCAGTTTGGGCATGCGGGCAAGCCGGTCGATCTTTTCTGGTTGCGTCACCTGGTTGGAGACCAGCACATCCTTGATGCCGCCACGGGCGAACACCTCGGCCTCTGACACCTTCTGACAGCAGACCCCGCACGACCCGCCAAGGCGTTCCTGCAACAGGGCCACATCGACCGATTTGTGCATCTTGCCATGCACCCGGTGGCGCATACCGTGGGATTTGGCGAAATCGCCCATTTTCTTGATGTTGCGCTCAAGCGCGTCCAGATCCAGCACAAGGCAGGGGGTCTGGATATCGGCCTCGTCCATGCCCGGCAGGGCAGGCACGTCAAAGCCGACTTCGAGATCGTCAAATGTCACAGGCTTGTTCATTTCAGTATCCTCACTTGATCCAGGGAAGCGTGTCGAGATCGACATTGCCACCGGTGATAATCACGCCGACACGTTTGCCGGCAAAGGTCTCGCGGTTCTTCAGGATCGTGGCCAGCGGCACGGCGCAGCTTGCCTCGATCACGATCTTCATGCGCTGCCAGGTCAGCTTCATCGCGTCGATGATTTCCTGCTCGCTGGCGGTCAGGATATCGGTCACGTCATGGGACACGAAATGCCAGGTGTTTTCCTTGAGCGGCACCTTGAGCCCATCGGCCACCGTCACCGGCGCATCATCGGCGATGATATGACCGGCCTTGAAGCTGCGATAGGCGTCATCGGCCTGTTCGGGCTCTGCGGCATAGATTCTCACGCCCGGCGCGAGGTTCGACAGCGTCAGACAGGTGCCCGACACCATGCCACCGCCGCCAATCGGCGCGACCACCGCGTCTAGGCCCTCGGTCTGTTCCAGAAGTTCCGCCGAACAGGTCGCCTGCCCCGCGATCACCCGCACATCGTTATAGGGATGCACGAATTCGGCGCCGGTTTCGGCCTGAACCCGGGCAAACACCTCTTCGCGGCTTGTGGTCGAGGGTTCGCATTCGGTGATGATGCCGCCATAGCCGCGCACGGCGGCCTTTTTCGCCTCGGGCGCGGTGCGTGGCATCACCACATGGCACGGGATACCACGACGCCCGGCGGCATAGCTCAGGCTAAGCGCGTGATTGCCCGAACTATGGGTGGCGACGCCGCGTTTGGCCATCTCGTCGCTAAGACCAAAGACCGCGTTCGACGCGCCGCGCACCTTGAACGCTCCGGCCTTTTGAAAGTTCTCGCATTTGAAGAACAGCTCTGCCCCGGTCAGATCATTGAGATAGGACGAGGTCAGAACCGGCGTGCGGTGAACATAGGGCGCGATCCGCTCGCGCGCCGCCAGCATGTCGCCGATCGTCAATTCGCTGGCCGTTTTGATATCAAGCATTCCGGTCTCTCCTTCAGGCCGCCTTGGCCAGGGCGGGTTTGGTGGTGGCGCGGAAATACTCCTGCGCGGCGACAACCCCACTGCCAAGCTTAACGGGGTAGCCTAGATCGGCCATCGCCATTTCAATGGTTGCAAGACCCGACAGAACCATCGTGTCGGTCAGGCTTCCAAGATGGCCGATCCGAAACGCCCGGCCGTTCATCTCGCCCATGCCGATGCCAAAGCTGACACCATAGGTGGCAAAAACATGCTCGATCAGGGCGTTGCTGTCAAAGCCCTCGGGCACGAACACCGCGCTGACCGTATCAGAGTAAAGCTCAGGGCTTTGCGCCACCAGCCTGAGCCCCCAGGCATCAACCGCACGGCGCACGCCGGTCGCCAGACGGTGATGGCGGGCATAGACGTTTTCAAGCCCTTCCTCGAACAGCATCTTGAGGCTTTCAGCCATGCCATAGATCAACTGCAACGGCGGCGTATAGGGGTATCCGCCGCCTGCGTTGGCGCTCATCATGTCGCGGAAATCAAAGAAGGTGCGCGGCAGTTTGGCGGTGTCCATCGCAGCAATCGCCTTGGGGCTGACGGCAAGGATTGCCATGCCGGTGGCCAGCATGAACCCCTTTTGCGAGCCCGATACCGCGATATCCACGCCCCAGTCATCCATGCGGAATTCCATCGAGCCAAGCGAGCTGACGCAATCGACAAACATCATCGCCGGGTGGTTGGCGGTGTTCATCGCGCGGCGCACGGCGGCAATATCGGATTTCACGCCGGTTGCGGTCTCGTTATGGGTGACCAGAACCGCCTTGATGGCGTGATCGGCGTCGGCGCTCAACGCCTCCTGAAACTTGTCGGCGGGCGCACCGCTCCCCCAGGGGCATTCGATGATTTGCACGTTCAACCCGTGCCGTTGGCACATATCAATCCAGCGATGGCTGAACATGCCATAGCGCGCCACAAGAACCGTATCGCCGGGGCTGAGCGTGTTGGAAATCGCCGCCTCCCAGCCGCCGGTGCCGCTGGCGGGAAAGGTGATGATGGTGCCGGTTGTCGTGCGAAAAACCGTTTTACAGCCCTCAAGCACAGGCGTCAGCGTCTCGACAAACGCGGGCGAGCGGTGATCCTGGGTCTGCACCTGCATCGCACGGCGCAGCCGGTCGGGCATGTTGGTGGGGCCCGGAATAAAGACTGGATTTTGATCTGACATAGCCGTCATCCTTTTTCGGTGATGACCTATAGTGCCGCAGGATTCGATTTTCTGCAATTTTCTTGAAAGCATTTTTCATTATTAAAATAAAATACGCAATCCTTTGTTTTACGGTCATTTTTCTTTTTCCACATTTCCCCTATTATTATTAATGAAAATATTTTTTAATTGCATGCAAATGTCTACCGAAGGAACCCGCGCCATGACACCCCCCAAACGCGCCCGTGGTCGCCCCAAATCCCAGTTTGGCGAAAGCTCGGCCGGAACCATGCAATCGCTGGATCGCGCGCTCAGCGTGCTGGTTGCCGTTGCGCGCGAGGACCGCGCGACGCTGACCGATCTGTCGCTGGCGCTTGGCATTCCGACCGCCACCACGCACCGCATTCTGACCACCCTGCAAAAGCGCGATTTCGTGCGCTTTGACGACGAGCGTCAGGATTGGAGCATCGGCATCGAGGCCTATCGCACCGGGGTTGCCTTTCTCAAGCGCACCAACCTGTCGGATGTCGGGCGCCCGGTGATGCGCCGCCTGATGGAACAGACCGGCGAAACCGCCAATCTTGCGGTACGCGATGGCGCCGAGGTGGTGTTTATCGGCCAGGTCGAGACCCAGAACCCGATCCGCGCGTTCTTTCCGCCCGGATCGCGCACGCCAATGCATGCCTCGGGCACCGGCAAGGCGATTATGGCCGCCCTGCCCAAGGATCGGCTTTTGTCCCTGCTCAAGGGCGCCGGCCTAAAGGGGTTTACCGAGCAGACCCATGTCACCCCAAAGGCTCTGTTTGACGATCTGGCAAAAACCCGCGCGCGGGGCTGGTCGTTTGATCGCAATGAGCGCTACGACGGCATGTCCTGCATCGGCAGCGCGATTTTCAATGACCGGGGCGAGCCTTGCGCCGGGGTCTCGATCTCGGGCCCCAGCAGTCGGTTTTCCGACGCCCAGATCGCCGAGTTCGGCGCGGCGGTGGCGCAGGCCGCGGCAGAGATCACCCATCTGATCGCCGGGCAATCGGTTGACACGACCGGCTAGGTTATTCTGCCGCCTCCGGCGCATCGTCCATCGCCGCCAATTCGCCAAGCGTCACCGGCTTGAGCGGCGGGCGAATGCGATAGTATCCGGTCGCGTCGTGGCTCTGGCTATTTTCCTTGGCCAAAATCTGCGTCACGCTTAGCCCGCAATAACGCCCCTGACAGGGGCCCATCCCCGCACGGCCAAAGGCCTTGGTCTGATTCGGGCCGATACAGCCAAGCCTTGCATAGCCGCGAATATCCCCTGCCGTCACCTCTTCACACCGACATATGATTGTCTTGTCGGCCGGCGCAAGCGCTTCTGGCAGCGGCGGATAGGCTGCATCAAGAAACGGGCGCGCCGCAAGCTCGGATAGCATCGCGCGGCGCAATGACGCGCCTTCGGTATCGCGCGCAGTCGCGTCGATCGCCTCAAGACGAGCGGCAATATCGAGCGCCGCCAGACGCCCGGCAAGCGCCGCCACCTTTGCGCCGCCGATCCCCGCGCCATCCCCCGCGATATGAAGACATCCGACCGAGGTGGCGCCCCAGCCATCAAGCTCTGGCACGAAACACCGTTGCTGCGTGTTCCAGCAATGCGCCACCCCGACAGACCGCGCAGCCTGGGTATTGGGCACCACCCCGTGGTGCAGAAATACCGTGTCGCAAGCGATGCGATGCGCCCTGCCAAAGGCGGTAAATTCGACCGCTTCGGCACGCCCCTCGCCGGTGATCGCAATGCCATGCGCCCCCGTATGGCGCACCACCCCGGCGCGGCGGATTTCGTTGAGCAACCCAAGCCCCTTGAGCAGATAGCGCCAGCCGCGCAGCGCCCCGCCAATATGGCGCAACGCCCCCGTGAAATCGCCGCGTGTCTGGGTCTCGACCATGGCCAGCGGCGGCGTGCCCGCACGCACCATCTGGGCCGCGATCAGATAAAGCAGAGGGCCAGAGCCGACCAGCACTGCGCGCCGCGCCATAACCCCCGATTGCTTGAGCAGGATCTGCCCCGCGCCCGCCGTCATCACCCCCGGCAAGGTCCAACCCGGCAGCGGCATCGGTCGCTCAAGCGCGCCAGTGGCCAGCAACACATGACGTGCGTCAATCAGCGCGCCCTTGCCATCCTGCGTGTAGGCAAGGCGCGGGCCCTCCTCGATGGCCCAGACCACGGCCCCCGCCAGATGGGTGATCCCCGGCGCGCCAAGCCCGGCGGTCAGGGCACGCCCTTCGATGTACTCCTTGCCCAGAAGGTCACCGCGCAGCGGCGCAACCCGGTCAACATCGCGGTAAATCTGTCCGCCGGCGCGTGGCTGTTCATCCAGAATGCAGACCGACAGGCCCTTGCCCGCCGCCAATTGCGCCGCCGCCATGCCCGCAGGACCAGCCCCGATAATCGCAAGATCGACCCGCGCCATCACCTTTCCCCCGCTTGCGGCATGTCCAGAACCAGCCCGTCACTGACCTCCATCATGCAGGCCTGACGGGTCACGCCATCGACCTCGACAAGACAGTCGAAGCAGGCCCCCATCATGCAAAACGGGCCGCGCGGCGCACCAGACGCAGGCGTATGGCGAAAGGTCGTGATCCCGGCCCCAAGCAGGGCAGCGGCAAGGTTGGCCCCCTCGGGCAGGTGCAGGTCCTGTCCTCCAAAGCTCACCGCGACACGCGCGCGGCCCGCCTCAAGATCCTCAAACGGCAAAGCGTTGTTCACTGAACACCTCCAGATCAGGGGCCTTTTCAGTGCCCTCAAGCCATTCCGGCAAAAGCGTCGCATGTGCTGCGGCAAGGGTGATGCCGCTGTGACAGGTGACAAGGTACGCCCCCGGCATGGTTTCACTTTGCTGATAAATCGGCAAACCATCCGGCGACAACACCCGAAGCGCCCCCCAGCTGCGCACAAGCTGGGCGCGCGCAAGGGCGGGAAAGGCGGCAATCGCTTCGGCGGCAAGGCCCGACAGGCCCGGCTGCGTCACGCGGTCATCAAGGCCCACCTCTTCATTGGTGGCGCCGATCTGAATACCGCCCTCATCGACCTGCCGCGCGACAAGCGAGGGGCGGTTGATCATTTTTGGAAGTTTTTCGGTGATCAGAACCTGCCCGCGCTGTGCCCGGATCGGGGCGATAAACCCAAGTTTGGGGCCAAGCGTCATCGCGCCAAGCCCGGCGGAGAGGATCACCTTGGCGGATTTCACCACCGTGCCATCGGCGCAGGTTACGGTAAAGATATCGGCCTTGGTCACATCGGTGACCATCTTGCCGGTCAAAACCTGCCCGCCCCGGCGGCGCACGTCATCGGCCAACGCCTTCAAAAGGCGCAGCGGATTGGCATGCCCGTCTTGATGATGCAGGATCGCGCCGACCACCTTGGGGCCAATGGCCGGTTCTTGCTTGCGCAGGGCGTTATGACCCAGCACCTCGTAGGGGTAATCGCCGCCAAGTTTGGACTTCAACCCCTCGTAATCCCTGACCCGCGCCGCAAGGGTCTCTTCCGAGAAATGCAGGTCATAACCGCCGTTCTGTTCCAGCCCGACATCGCGCCCGGTTGCATCGCCAAGCGTGTCGGCAAACCCGCGCCATGCGGCGGCAGAGGTCTGTGACCAGCGGGCGTAGCGGGGTTGTGCCATGCCTTTGGATTGCACCCAGACAAGGCCGAAATTACCCCGGCTGGCACGAAACGATCCGTCATCGCCATCCAGAACAATCACCCGGCGGCCCTTGTTCAAAAGGCCCCAGGCCACCGACAGGCCGACAACGCCGCCGCCGATGATGGTATAATCCGCCTCCATACTGATGTCCTTTGGCTCGGGGGGTGGTCCGGGGGAAATCCCCCGGATAGCTCTGTTTTACTGTCGTGACAGCGGCCTTACTTGCCGATTTGATCAAGAATGCCCTGGCCCCATTCAACGCCGACATCCTCAAGCACAACCGGCCAGACATCGGCACGTACCTTGGCGGCCATGGCGGCAAGCTGTTCATCGGACAGTTCGACCACAGTGGTGCCAAGATCATCGGCAAGGCGCTGTTCGTTCTTGCCCTGATCGGCCTCGGCCACGGTCCAGCGGGTCGCCTCGAACGCTTCGGCCTCGGCCTTGAGCGCGGCCTGATCCTCGGCGTCAAGCTCGGCCAGGCTTTCGTTCGAGATGATCATATACCAGACCTCGAAATGGGTATTGGCGGGGATATAGGTTTTGGTCACATCACGGAACGAGGCGTAATAGCCCTCGGCACCCGACCCGATAACGCCATCGACAACGCCGGTCTGAATGGCGGTGAAGGCCTCGGAGAACGGGATTGGCGACGGGATATAGCCAAGCGCCTCACCGGTCAGCTGGAACGACTTGATGCCGGGCACGCGTACCTTGATGCCGTTGGGCGAGGGATCGCCGGGATGCACCGCGTCGGTGTTGAGGGCAATACCGCCGAAATAAACCGGATAGGCCGCCAGCATGGTGATGTCCTGCTTGGCATAAAGCTCGCCCATGACGTTGCGCACAACGCCGCCGGGGCCGTAAATCTCACGCGCCTGCGCCCAGTTGGCGGCCAGAAACGGAAAAGAACTGATCTGCATCTTGCGATCAGCCGCCGTTGCGGCGGGCTGGGTGGCCATGTCGATGGCGCCGACGCTGATGCGTTCCTGCACCGAGGTATAATCGCCAAGCGCAGAGGCCGGGAACAGGCTGATCTTGACGTCACCGCCGGTGGCCGCAGCGACCTTATCGGCAAATGCGCGCAACTCGACGTCGATGGTGGTGTCCTGCGGGCGCACGTGGCTCATCTTAAGGTCGGCCGCCGAGGCGATGCTGCCAAGGGCCAGAAGGGCGGCGGTCGCCGTGCCAAGCATAAAGTGTTTCATTTCAGTATCTCCTTGTTGGGTGTTCAGGGTTTTTTGTGATTACGGGGCATAGCCAAACAGTCGCGGCAGGTAGAGCGACAGGTCCGGCCAAAGCGACGTGAGAAAGACGACCGGCACATAGCCCGTCACGATCAAGAGCATGGCAGGCGGGATCACCTTGGTCACCTTGACCTTGCCGATCCGCGCCCCGAGATAAAGGATCGAGGCATAGGGCGGCGTGACCCCACCCATGGCGGTATTGACGCCCATGATCGCGGCGAACTGTACCGGGCTGACGCCAATCGCATTCATCAGCGGCAACAAAAGCGGCGCGATCAGGATGATGGCGGTGACGTCATTGACCACCATGCCGACCAGAAACAGCAGGATGTTGATCAGGATCAGCAGCAAAACCTTGTCGTCGGTCAGCGAGAAGATCGAACTTACAAGCGCCTGCGGGATCGCCTCCATCACGAAAATCTGGCTCAGGATCATCGAGAACAGGATCATCAGCATGATTGCGCCCACGGCGGTCGCGGCCTCCTGGCCTGCACTCAGGAAATTCTCCCACCTCAGACCCTTGTAGATCAAAAAGCCAACCGGCACCGCATAGATCACCGACACGGCGGCAGCCTCGGTCGGGGTCATGATGCCGCCATAGATGCCGCCAAGAATGATCACTGGCATCAAAAGCGCCGGAAAGGCGTGAAAGCCGCGTTGCGCCACCTGGGTGCTCAGCTCGGAAAAGCTCGGCTTGTCGTCCAGGATAAGGTTGAACTTGCGGCTCATCCAGAGATTCACGACCGAGAAATTGAACATGATCAAAAGGCCCGGCCCAAGCGTCGCCAGAAAACAGGCCAGGATCGAAGTATCGGTGACCCAGCCATAGACGATCATCGTCACCGATGGCGGGATCAACAGGCCAAGGATCGACGAATTGGCGATCAGCGCAGTGGCATATTCACGCGGATAGCCGCGCTTTTCCATCTCGGGAATGAGCAGCGGACCAATCGCCGCGATCCCGGTCAGACCAGAGCCGGAAATCGCACCGATCACCGCGCAAGACACTGCCGCCACCACGCCAAGCCCGCCGCGAACATGACCGATAAAGGCGCTCACGAAGCGCAGCAAAGAGGCGGCGATGCCGCTTTCCGACATGATCGTACCGGCAAGAACAAACAGAGGGATGGCAAGCAGGACCGGGTTGCTAAGCTGCTGAAACCCCCAGAGCATATTGCCCTTCATGGTCACGTCGCCGATGAAATACATCGCCATCAACGCGCCGCCAAAACAATAGGGCAGCGGCACGCCAAGCGTCAGGAACAGCACCAGAACGGCGATGGCCAGAAGAGCAACTTCGATCATTGGGCCGATCCTTTGGTCAATGCGCGGATATGGGTCAGAAGGTGCCAGGCGGTATAGACCATCATCAGCGCCAACCCGACAAACAGCGCCACGTCGGAATAAAACGTCGGAATATAAAGCGTCGGGCTTTCGCGCCAGACCCGCCAGGCATAGCGCGTGTAATCCCAGGCCCAGCTTAGCAACCAAAGCCCGACAACAAGGCTTATGATCTCGCCGACAATCGCCAGAATGGTATGGCCGCGAGCCGTCTTGACGAATATTTCCAGAACATTGGCGCGGATATGGGTGTTTTCACGCGAGGCATTGACCGCGCCCAGAATATAAAGCCAAAGCGTCGGATAAAGCATGGTTTCCTCAAGCCCCATCACCGGAATTTGCAGCACATAGCGCGTGATCACCTGCACGAACTGGCCAAGGGCCACCACGCAGATCAATGCGGTCAGCAGATATTTCGAAAACCTGTCCATAATTCCCCCGACGACTCGACCGGTCATTCAGCAATAGCTTGACGCCCGGCGGCATATAAAATCAAATTGGAAAAAACGTTCAATCCATAGATTAGGCTTATACCCCTGCCATGAACCTCACTTTTCGCCAGCTTCATACCTTCCGCGAGGTGATCCGTTCGGGGTCAATCAGCGGCGCGGCGCGCACACTGGGGCGCACGCAACCCGCCGTCAGTTCCATGATCGCCGGGCTAGAGGATGAGTTGGGCTTTGCCCTATTCTTGCGCGAGCATGGCAAGCTTACCCCGACGCCCGAGGCGCAGTTTTTCCTTGAGGAATGCGAGGATATTCTCGACCGGCTGGATCAGACCAAACGCACCCTCGGCGGCATCGGCAATCTGTCGGCCGGGCGATTGCGGATTGCCTGTCATCCGGCGGCGTCGGGTTTTTTCATGCCGATGGTCCTGACCGATTTCCTGCGTTACAAGCCGGGGATCGAAGTATCGCTGATGATGCGCTCGTCGACCGTGATCGAAGATCTGATCGCCTCGCAGCAATTCGATGTGGGCTTTGCCGAGGCGCCGATGCCGCGCGCCTCGATCAGGCAACAGGATTTCGATATGGAATGCGTCTGTGCCCTGCCTGCGGGCGATCCATTGGCGGCGCGCGATTGCGTAACCGCGCGCGATCTTGATGGCGCCGCGCTCGCCACGTTGTTTGCCGAGCACACCACCTATGCCCAGACCTGTCGCGCCTTCGAGGCGGCCGATTGCACCTTTCAACGGCGCTTTGAGTTGCAGACATTTCTACCCGGGCTTCGCTTTGTCGAGGCCGGGTTATGCGCCATGATCTGCGATATGATCACCGCCCACACCCATCTTCAAAGCAACAGCGCGGGCACGATCCGGTTTCGCCGCTTTGCGCCAAAAATCACCAGCAAAGTGTCGATCCTGACGCCCGCGCACAGCCCGCAATCGGTGATCGCGGCGGCGTTTTGTGCGCATCTGGCAGGCCATGTCAGCGCGCTTCAGGCGGATATGCAGGCCGGTCTGGCCGCTATTTCTGAAACAGACGGGTCGCGTTGAACAGCTCGTCAAGTCGCTCGTAACGCTCACGCGTGGCGGGCCAGCGTTCTTCCTGTGCGGCGGCGATCAACGCCTCAAGCAACATCATCGTCGAAACATTCGAATCCCACGCCGAGGGGATTTCGACCCAGCAATTGAAGGTATGGCGTGCCAGATCGGCAATCGGGCTGACCCATTGATCGGTGATCAGGATAACCCGCACACCGCGCGCCGTCGCAAGCTCGGCCAGCCGCAAGAGGTTGGTTTCATAGCGCCGGATATCGAACATCAAAAGCGTGTCGCCCTCGGCCATATCGAGCACATAGTGCGGCCATGTCGCCGATGAGGCCGTCATATGCGTAACCCGCTCGCGCACCGCCTGAAAATGGGTAAATGCATAATCGGCAAGCGCCCGCGTGATGCGCCCGCCCACCACGTAAAGCCGCCCCGATGTATCGGCGAGATCGCGCGCCGCCCGATCAAAGCGGTCGCTGTCGATATTGGCAAAGGTCTGTTCGATGTTCTGGGTCACCGCCTGGGCAAACCGGTTGAGGTGATGCGTGGCCGGCGCCTCGCTTGCCCAATTGGCGCGGCGTTGGGTGGGCCCCGAAACCTTGGCCTCAAGCTCTTTCAGCAAGGCCTGATGAAATTGCGGATAGCCCTTGAAGCCCAGCTTTTGCACCATCCGCGCCACGGTCGGGGTCGAAACACCTGCATTCGCCGCCACGATAGTGATCGAGGCCAGCCCCGCCGCCGGATAGCTGTCAAGCAAGGCCTGCGCAAATTTACGCTCGGATTGGGTGAGCGCGCTGTAATGATCACGGATCAGTTCGCGCACCGTTGCTGTGGGCTGGGCCGGTGTCGTGGTCACATCACAAATCCTGTTTTGGATGCCGTCCTTTGAGGCAGGTTGTTCATCATAGCGCGGCGCGGCAAGACAATCACCGCAGCGAGGCTGAAAACATATTGACATAAATATTGCCTCGTGAAAACATCTTTACAAATGCCAGTGGGGACAAAATGCAAGCCAATCCGGAAAGGGATGATTCTGACGCTGTTGAGGTATTGAACCCACAAGGTCGCGGTGCGGCCCTGATCCTGTGCGAACATGCCTCAAACCATATTCCCGCGCGTTATCATGGCCTTGGCCTAAAAGAGAGTGACCGGACAAGCCATGCGGCCTGGGATCCGGGCGCGCGCGATGTGGCGCTTGGCCTGATGCGCGCGCTTGATGCGCCGCTGATCGCCTCGACCGTGTCGCGGCTGGTCTACGACTGTAACCGCCCGCCCGAGGCGCCAAGCGCGATGCCCGAGCGATCCGAAGTGATCGAGGTGCCCGGCAATCGCGATCTGAGCGAGGCCGCCCGACGTGAGCGTGTGGACGCCGTCTATACCCCGTTTTGTAATGCCGTCAGCGCCCTGACCGCCACGCGCAAGGCGGCCGGTCTTGTTACGCATCTGATCACCATCCACAGCTTTACGCCGCTTTATTACGGCAAGCCGCGTGATTGCGAGATCGGGATCTTGCACGACAGCGATAGCCGTCTGGCCGATGCGATGCTGAGCGAGGCACACAGATTGCCCACCCGCGTGATCCGGCGCAACGATCCTTATGGGCCAGAGGATGGTGTGACCCATTCGCTCAAGCTGCACGGAATTGCGCAGGGCCTGGCGAATGTGATGATCGAAATCCGCAACGAACTTTTGGTTGGCGCAGAGGCGCAACACGCAATGATCGACGAGCTTTTGACGCTCTTGCGCCCGGCGATGGCAACGCTTGATCAGCAAGCCCCCGGAGGGACGCATGCCTAGATTTATCCTGTCCTATATCCGCTCGATTGACGCGATGAACCGCTTTATCGGGCGCTTTGCGATGTACCTCATCTTTGCGCTGATCGGGGTGTTGCTCTGGTCGTCGTTTTCCAAGGCGTTTTTCACGCCGTCGCACTGGACGCTTGAAACCGCACAATTCGTGATGGTCGCCTATTACGTGCTTGGCGGCCCCTATTCGATTCAGCTAGGATCGAACGTGCGGATGGATTTGTTCTATGGCGGCTGGTCGGTCCGGCAACGGGCTTGGTTTGACGCCTTTACCGTGTTGTTTCTGCTGTTTTATCTCGGCATGCTTTTATACGGCGCGATTAGCTCGACCGCCTATTCCCTTGGCTATTTTGGCACCGAACCCTTTGCCTTTTTCTGGGATCTTTTCGTGACCTTTGTCACCCAAGGCCCAAGCGCCGCCACCGAGAAAATCGGCTTTATGGAGCGCAGCCCGACCGCCTGGCGCCCATATATCTGGCCGGTCAAGACCATCCTGTGCATCGGGGTTTTCCTGATGCTGCTGCAATCCCTAGCCGAATTTTTCCGCGACATCGGCCGTATCCGTGAAGAGGCGCTCTGATGTCCTATGAAATGATCGCCATTTTGATGTTCAGCTCGATGATGCTGATGCTTCTGACCGGCCAGCGGGTATTTGGCGCCATCGGCTTTGTCGGGGCCTTTGCCGGGCTGATGCTCTGGGGGACGGGCGGGGCGGATATGCCGTTTTCCGCCGCTATGAAGCTGATGAAATGGTATCCGCTTCTGACGCTGCCGATGTTCATTTTCATGGGCTATGTGCTGTCGGAAAGCAAAATCGCTGATGACCTTTACAAGATGTTTCACGTCTGGATGGGCCCGGTGCGCGGCGGTCTGGCCATCGGCACCATCGGGTTGATGGTGCTTATTTCAGCGATGAACGGCCTGTCGGTGGCGGGCATGGCGATTGGCGCGACCATTGCCCTGCCCGAGCTTTTGAAACGCGGCTATGACAAGATCATGGTGACCGGCGTAATTCAGGCGGGATCAAGCCTCGGCATCCTTGTGCCACCCTCGGTGGTGCTGGTGCTTTACGCGATGATCGCACGCCAACCGGTTGGGCAACTCTGGCTCGCGGGTGTCATTCCGGGGCTGATGATGGCGACGATGTTCATCATCTATATCTATGTACGCTGCCGGATACAGCCAGAGCTTGGCCCGGTCCTGCCGCCCGAAGAACGCGACGTGCCCTTGGCCGAAAAGCTGCGCCTGCTGCGCGCCGGGCTTTTGCCGCTCGTGATTTTCGCGGTGATGATGGTGCCCTTTGTCAAAGGCTATACCTCGCTTGTCGAAAGCTCGGCGATTGGCGCGATGGCGGCCTTTGTCGCGGCGGTGATCAAGGGGCGGATGACCCGCGAGGTTTTCGAGACCTCGGTGCGCTCGACCCTGGCGATTTCCTGCATGTTCATGTGGATTATTCTTGCCGCCTTGGGCTTTGGCGCGATTTTTGACGGGCTTGGCGCGGTCAAGGCGATTGATCATCTCTTTACCGAACAACTCGGGTTTGGCCCCTGGACGATCCTGATCCTGATGCAGCTTAGCTTTATCCTGATGGGCACCTTTCTCGATGACACTGCAATGCTTGTCATCGTGGCGCCGCTTTACGTGCCGCTGGTCGGTTCGATGGGGTTCGATCTGGTGTGGTATGGTGTACTCTATACGATCACCTGTCAGATTGCTTATATGACGCCGCCGTTTGGCTATAACCTGTTTTTGATGCGCGCGATGGCCCCGCCCGAGATTTCGATCCGGGATATCTATCGCTCGATCATACCCTTTGTGCTTGTGATGACCTTTGCGCTGGCGATGGTGATCATCTTCCCGCAGATCGCGCTCTGGCTGCCGAATTACGTGTACGGGAAATAACCCCAAGAACTCCGCCAACGGAGCATGAAGATAACCAACCAAGGAGAGATCAATGACCACCACCAGACGTTCATTCCTTCGCGCCGCGACACTGGGCGGCGCCGCAACATTGGCCAGCCCGGCCATTGTCCACGCCCAGGCCCCGATCAAATGGCGCTTTCAAACCTATGCCGGTGCGGCCTTGGGTGAGTTTGTGACCAAACCGGCCATCGACTTCATCAACAACGCCGCCAATGGCGAGATGGAGATCGAGCTTTATTATGCCGATCAGATCGTGCCCACCGGTGAGCTTTTCCAGGCGCTTCAGCGCGGCACCATCGACGGGGTCCACTCAGACGACGATTCAATGGCGTCCCCGACGCCGCTTCAGGTCTTTGGCGGCTACTTCCCGCTGGCCACCAAGCACGCACTTGATGTGCCGGTGCTGTTTGACCAATACGGGCTGGCCGATATCTGGCGCTCGGAATACGAGAAAGTCGGCGTGACATGGCTCTCGGCTGCGGGGCAAGACCCCTGTAACTTCAACACCAAGAAAGAGATCACATCGCTGGCCGATCTTGATGGGCTCAAGCTTTACACCTTCCCCACTGCGGGGCGGTTCCTGTCGCAATTCGGCGTGGTGCCGGTGTCGATCCCCTATGAGGATGCCGAAGTCGCGGTGCAAACCGGCGAGCTTGACGGCATGGCATGGTCGGGCATCACAGAGGATTATACCGTCGGCTGGGCCAATGTGACCGACTATTTCCTGACCAACAACATCTCGGGCGCCTGGATCGGGTCGTTCTATGTGAACCAGAAAATGTGGGCCGACTTGCCAGAGCATCTCAAGGCCGTTGTCATGGCCGGGATCGAGGCCAGCCACACCTATCGCAACCAGTGGTACTGGGGCGGTGAGGCGCGCCTGCGCTCGACTGGGGATCAGCTCAAGCTGCGCTCGATCCCGCAGGAAGAATGGAAGACCGTCGAAGAGGCAGCCGTCACGTTCTGGGATGAAATCGCCCAAGAAGGCGAAGTCCACGCGAAAATCGTCAAGATCTTCCGCGACTATAACGACGTTACAAGCAAGGCTGGCCCGCCCTATACCTTCGGCTAAGCCCCTTGCCCCGGCGCGGTGCCGTGCCGGGGCGCACCAATTGTTATGCCTTCAATCACACAGGAAATTCCCCATGTCAGGCCCGCTGAGTTTCGAGACCCTAAAAACCCAAGTTGCCGCCGGCGAAGTGGATACCGTTCTGGCCTGCCTTGTCGATATGCAGGGCCGCCTGATGGGCAAGCGGTTTCACGCGGGCCATTTCATTGCCAGCGCCTGGGAAGAAACCCATTGCTGCAACTACCTGTTGGCCACCGATCTTGAGATGACCACCCCCGAGGGCTTTGCCTCGACCAGCTGGGAAAAGGGTTATGGCGATTACGTGATGAAGCCGGATCTGAGCACCCTGCGCCCGATGCCCTGGCTTGAGGGCACGGTTCTGGTGCTTTGCGATGTGCTTGATCACCACACCCAAGAGGACGTGCCGCATTCGCCGCGCGCCATGCTCAAGACACAGCTCAAGCGGCTTGAGGCGCTTGGCTTTGACGCGATGATGGCGACCGAGCTGGAGTTTTTCCTCTTCGAGCAAAGCTTTGATGAGTTGCGCAAATCGGGCTATCGCGATCTGGTGCCGATCTCGGGTTATAACGAGGATTACAACATCTTCCAGACCACCAAGGAAGAACACGTGATGCGCCCGGTGCGCAATCATCTCTGGAACGCGGGCCTGCCGATCGAGAATTCCAAGGGCGAGGCCGAGGCCGGTCAGGAAGAGCTTAACATCAAATACGCGCCCGCCCTCGATACCGCCGATTATCACACCATCGCCAAGCACGCGATCAAGGAAATCGCCTGGCAGCAAGGGCACGCGGCAAGTTTTCTGCCAAAATGGGATCACAGCCGCGTCGGTTCGTCCAGCCACGTGCATCAGTCTTTGTGGAAAGACGGAAAACCGGCGTTTCATGACCCGAACGACAGCCTTGGCATGAGCCAACTGATGAAGCATTACATGGCCGGATTGCTGAAATACGCGCCCGATTACACCTATTTTCTTGCGCCCTATATCAACAGCTACAAGCGCTTTCAAAAGGGCACATTCGCGCCGACACGCACGATCTGGTCAGTGGACAATCGCACCGCCGGTTTCCGCCTCTGCGGTGAAGGCAGCAAGGCGGTGCGCGTCGAGTGCCGGGTTGGTGGGTCTGACCTGAACCCCTACCTCGCGATGGCGGCGCAATTGGCGGCCGGCATCAAGGGCATCGAGGATGCGCTTGACCTGGCCCCGCCCACGGTGGGCGACGCCTATGCGGGCGATACCGGGCTGATCCCGCAAACGCTGCGCGACGCCTATGTGACGCTCAAAGGGTCTGACATGCTGCGCGCGGCCTTTGGCGACGATGTGATCGACCACTACGCCCGTGCCGCCGAAGTCGAGATCGAGGATTTTGACCGCGTTGTGACCGATTACGAGGTGGCGCGCGGGTTTGAACGGGCGTAACAGCCACGCCGTTGGACTTGAGTATTTTTGCCAAGAAGAAACAGGGCGAGTGCGCTTGCCCGTGACCAAGGATGCAATCATGCAGACATTGAAATGTATCTCACCCATCGACGGATCGGTCTTTGCCACCCGCGAGGTTTTGAGTGTTGAGGCGGCGCAGGAAGTCGCCACGCGCGCCCGCGCGGCACAGGTCGCATGGGCCGCGCGCCCCTTGCAGGAGCGGATAGATCTGGTGATGGCAGGCGTCGCCGCCGTTGGCGAGATGAACGACGAGATCGTGCCGGAACTGGCGCATATGATGGGGCGGCCGATCCGCTATGGCGGCGAATTTGGCGGCTTCAACGAGCGCGCCAGCCATATGGCCGCCATTGCCAGGGACGCGCTGGCCGATATCGCCGTGGGCGAGGATGAGACGTTTTTGCGTTATATCAAACGCGTCCCGCATGGCGTGGTGTTTGTCGTAGCGCCGTGGAATTACCCCTATATGACCGCGATCAATACCGTGGCGCCGGCGCTTATTGCCGGGAATACGATGATCCTCAAGCACGCCACGCAAACGCTGTTGGCGGGCGAGCGGATGGCACGCGCCTTTCACGCCGCAGGGGTGCCAGAGGATGTCTTTCAGAACGTGTTTCTGGATCACGACACCACATCCACCCTGATCGCCGCCCGCGCCTTTGATTTCGTCAATTTCACCGGCTCGGTTGGTGGCGGGCGCGCGATGGAGCGTGCGGCGGCAGGCACCTTTACCGGTCTTGGGCTGGAGCTGGGTGGCAAGGATCCCGGCTATGTCATGCAGGACGCCGATCTTGACGCCGCTGTCGACACGCTGATTGACGGGGCGATGTTCAATTCGGGGCAATGCTGTTGCGGGATCGAGCGGATTTATGTCCACGAGAGTCTTTATGACGCCTTTGTCGAAAAGGCCGTGGCGATTGTGAAGGGCTATACCCTTGGCAACCCTCTGGACGCAGAAACCACAATCGGCCCGATGGCCAATGTGCGCTTTGCAACCGAGGTGCGCGGGCAGATCGCCGAGGCGCTGAAAATGGGGGCTGTGGCGCATATCCCGGCGATGCCGGGCGATGATGGCGCCGCCTATCTCACGCCGCAGATTTTGACCGATGTGAACCACGACATGCGCGTCATGCGCGACGAAAGCTTTGGCCCGGTTGTGGGGATCATGCCGGTCAAAGACGACACCGAGGCCATTGCCCTGATGAACGATAGCGAATTCGGCCTGACCGCCAGCCTCTGGACCGCCGATGTTGCGCGCGCACAGAGGGTGGGTGATCAGATCGAGACCGGCACCATTTTTCTCAATCGCGCCGATTACCTTGATCCGGGCCTGTGCTGGACGGGTTGCAAGAATACCGGTCGCGGCGGTGGCCTGTCGGTGATCGGCTATCACAATCTGACACGTCCCAAATCCTACCATCTCAAGAAGGTGACACAATGAGCCTGACAGGAAACTGGTCCTATCCGACCACAATGAAATTCGGCGCTGGCCGGATCAAGGAACTGCCCGCTGCCTGTGCGCAGGCTGGGATCAAACGCCCGCTGCTGGTGACAGACAAAGGCTTGGCCAACCTGCCCGTCACCCAGGCCACGCTTGACATCATGGAGGCCGCCGACCTTGGCCGCGCGATATTTTCCGAGGTCGATCCAAACCCGAACGAGATCAACCTTGCCGCCGGTGTCGCCGCCTATAAGGCGGGCGACCATGACGGGGTAATCGCCTTTGGCGGCGGTTCGGGGCTCGATCTGGGCAAGATGGTCGCTTTCATGGCCGGACAAACCCGGCCGGTCTGGGATTACGAGGATGTCGGCGATTGGTGGACCCGCGCCAACAGCGATGCCATCGCGCCAATCATCGCCGTGCCCACCACTGCGGGCACCGGATCAGAGGTCGGGCGCGCATCGGTGATCACCAATTCCGTGACCCATGTGAAAAAGATCATCTTTCACCCCAAGGTCCTGCCCGCCGTGGTGATCTGCGATCCCGAACTAACCGTCGGCATGCCGAAATTCATCACCGCCGGCACCGGGCTTGACGCCTTCGCCCATTGCGTCGAGGCATTTTCAAGCCCGCATTACCACCCGATGAGCCAAGGCATTGCGCTTGAGGGCATGCGCCTTGTCATCAACTACCTGCCGCGCGCCTATAGTGATGGTACCGATATCGAGGCCCGCGCCCAAATGATGAGCGCCGCCGCCATGGGCGCCACCGCGTTTCAGAAAGGCCTTGGCGCGATCCACGCCATGAGCCACCCCATCGGCGCCGTCTTCAACACCCACCACGGCACCACCAATGCGGTCTGCATGCCTGCGGTGCTTGACCTCAACGCCGATGTAATCGCCGAACGGTTTGACCGCGCGACGGGTTATCTTGGCATTTCCGGCGGCTTCGATGGCTTTCGCAGCTTCGTGCAGGAATTCAACGACAGCCTTGGCATCCCGCGCCACCTCTCTGATCTTGGCGTCACCGCCGAAGCGATCCCCGATCTGGTGGCCGGCGCAATTACCGACCCAAGCTGTGGCGGCAACCCTGTCACCTTGACCGAAGAGAACCTGACCGCTCTCTTCCACGCCGCCCTGTAACCCGGCCCAAAGGGCCCGAAGACGCGCACTTGTGTTTCTTCTGGCTCTAAATATCTACCGTGTTGCTTCGGTCGACACCTGGTAGCAACGAAAGCATGGGCAAAAAGCGTGTAAACGCCAAAAATCGGAACGCTTTTTGCCCATGCGATTTCAGCAGAGCAGTCGTTCGTCTTTCGCGCGGCGGATTCAACGAGAGAGCCCACAGCAGAAGTCTTAATTCCTCGCTGCGCGCGCTCGCGACACAAATTTCTTTGCATCTGCGCAAGTTTGAACGCTGCGTGGCAGCGGGGAAATGGACGCTAATGCTCCGCGCGGCGAAATTCACGTGATCAACTTTCAGGTCGCGGAAAAACTCGACCTTCGTTGCGGCTGCACCGATGGCAACTCTTCATAAGCGTTTCAGTTCTGCAGATTGAAATCAAAGAGTGTCGAGTGCCGATCTCGGGCAAGTGTTTTAACCTCGGCCTTGTTCAGCGACTTAAGTATTTCCTCTTGCGTCAGGCCCTTGGAGCGCAATGTCGACCACAAGCGTCGCGCCGATGCAGGCGACCAGGGTAAGGCGGCGACTGATAGCCACTGTCTCAGCGGGGCGGGCAAGCCATCATAGGCCGACATGGGATCACCAGACCGACGTTTGTGACGCAGACTGCTTTGTCCAAGATTTCCGCTCATATTTCATCTTCCGGATCAGTCACGGGATCGAGCACGAGGACCAGCCGGGTTTCGCCCGTGCCTTCGATGGGCGGTGAGCGATGCAGCAAACCGGAGGACGGCTCAGCGGGCCAAAGCGTTCCGCGCAACAGGATGGGTGAGCCAGTCTGAACCGTGAAGAAGCGTTGCGGGTCAGCCCCGTCGGACGATATCCCGTATTGCGTTCCGGTGCCCCGATAGGTGCACACAAGCCGCGCGGTAATGGCGTCGACGTGGAACTTGCGGCAGGCATTGGTGGTTACCACGTCCAACCGAAGCCGCAAGAACCTTGCCTTCATCAGGTCCGAAAACATGTCGGCCAACCCGACAATGTCCTGCTGAAGCCAGTCACGTTCTGACCCGTCAGGCAGATTGGCCATATCAAAGAGGTGCTGCACGGCCTCACCAACGGCGTGCAGCGGGAGGATAACCCGCGCCCGTGGTAAACCTTCGCTGTCAATGCCATCCAACCAGACTTCCACGTCAGGGGGCATTTTCCGACGCCAGATTGCAGCGGCACATCCGGGCTGCACGAAAGTGCCCAGGTCAGCTGGATCATCTGCCATGCCAACCCCGATAGCCGCATCCTTGACGGTTCTTCTGACCAAATTCATGCAGCGTCCTCGACATGGCGCCAACCTGGGAACGGATCGGGCAGGTCTAGCGGCAAGGCGTCCGGTCCGGCCGCCAGGACAGCGGGCACCACGCAGGTATCCAGTTTTGCCTTGAGAACCGCCCAGTCAATGCCCGCGCCGATAAAGACCAGTTCCTGCCGCCGGTCGCCCCAAGGCTCCGCCCAGTGTTGTTTGATGTAATCGGATGCCGTGACATGTTCGGGCCACCGTTCCCGGGGTACGTTCGCCCACCAGGTCCCGATAGGTTTGACGCTCGACAACGATCCCGCAAGCGAAAATTCCGCCACCCATTCGGGTCGGGTTGCGATCCAGAAATGCCCCTTGGCCCTGATAACGCTGGGCATGTCTCCGTTCAGTACGGCGAGGATTTTCTCGGGGATAAACGGGGCCTTGGCGCGATACACATAGGAGGCCACGCCGTATTCCTCGGTCTCGGGCACGTGGTCGGCAAAGCCGTAGAGTTCCTTTGCCCACATCGGGTGCTCATGGGCCTGATCGAAATCAAAGAGGCCTGTGTCGAGGATCTTTTCGGCCGCGACGCGCGACTGGTTGGTCTCGATGACCTGTGCATCCGCATTTAGGCTTCTGATAATCTTGCGCGCTGCGTCGACCTTATCGGGGCCTGCATCATCGACTTTGTTCAGGATCACGACATCGGCAAATTCGATCTGGTCAGTCAGCAGATGCACAAGGGTGCGTTCGTCTTCCTCGCCCATCGTTTCGCCGCGGTCGCGCAGGAAATCGTGGCTGGCGTAATCGTTCAGAAGGTTCACGGCATCCACCACCGTGACCATCGTATCGAGACGGGCCACATCCGACAGGCTGTCGCCGAATTCATCGCGGAAATCGAAGGTGGCGGCGACGGGCAGCGGCTCGGAGATCCCGGTGGATTCGATCAACAGATAGTCAAACCGCCCCTCGCCAGCCAGCTTGCGCACCTCATCAAGCAGGTCATCGCGCAGGGTGCAGCAGATGCAGCCGTTCGACATCTCCACCAGTGTTTCGTCCCTGCGACTTAGTTCGGTGTCAGCGCGGACCAGATCCGCATCGATGTTCACCTCAGACATGTCGTTGACGATCACTGCGACCCGCCGTCCGTCCCTGTTGTTGAGAACGCGATTGAGAAGCGTGGTCTTGCCAGCCCCAAGGAAGCCGGACAGGACAGTTACGGGAAGGCGGGAGTCTGTATCTTTCATGGGGACCTCATTCATCAATGGTTTTGGGTAGGTGGGAACATCGAATTCGGTTCGCAGAACCCGCATTTCTCTAAGTCCCTATGCGCAATCATGACTGCGCCCCCAGCGACTTGACCAGCCTGGCTCGGGCCAAATGGGCACTGGTACTGGGCGGGAGCAGCCAGAGCATTGGGCGGATCATGGAGTTGAATGCACGCTGCATGAGTCAGAATGGCATCTCTGTGGTGTGCACAAGACTACCGTCGGCGCGCGTTTCTTGCGGTCGCATCCGCAACGTCTCCAGACTGCCCCTCAGGTGGCTTTTGTCGATATCGCGCGCAATGACCACGACGCGGCTTGTCGTGTCTTTGCCAGACCAGGATTTCAGCGGCACAGGGGCGTCGAAAATATGTTGTACACCGTGAAACACGAAGGGCCAGTCGATGCCCTCTACGTGAACGATACCCTTTATTCTCAATATATCCGGACCCTTGAGTGCGATCAGCGTATCAAGCCAGAAGTCAAAGACGTCAGCCGGGATTGGCTCGGCCACTTCGATGGAGGCAGAGCCGATGCGGCTGTCGTGATGCGCATGGGCTCCAAGGCTGGCCATGGGTTGAGCCGCAGGCGTTTTGGGGGCCAGGCCTGAAAGGCCCGCCAATGGGTCAGGCTTGGAACTGGACACACCAAGCCAATCCGAAAGCTCATCTGATGTCACGCCCTCGCGCATGGCCGTAAGGTTGAAAAGGCTACCAGGGGCGATCCGCCCCTGATCACCAAGCACGACCCGCGCCGTGCTATTGATACCGTGCAGTCGGTCCGTGAGGCGATCAAGCTGCGAGGTTGAGACAAGATCGGTTTTTGTGATGACCAGCAAATCAGCCATGGCCACTTGGTTCACCGCCTCGAATTGCGCATCAAGCGTGCGCGGGCCGTTTGCGGCATCGGCCAGCGTCACGATCCCGTCCATCCGGTAATGGGGCGCGATCAGGTCATCGACGATCAGGGTATGATGGATCGGCCCCGGATCCGCGATCCCGGTGGTCTCGATCACGACACGATCAAACGCCAACTCCCCGCGCTTGCGACGCGCCATGAGCGATGCCATCGTTTTCGCCAGATCGCCGCGGATCGAGCAGCACAGGCAACCCGACTGCATGAGCACGGTTTCCTCGGTCGCCTCCTCGATCAGGTCATGATCAAGACCGACATCCCCGAATTCGTTCATCACAACGGCAATGCGCCCCGCGTCCGGATCGCGGATCAAATGGTTCAAGAGAGTCGTCTTGCCAGCACCTAAAAAACCGGTCAGCAAGGTAACAGGCACCCTGTCATCTTCGCGCTCCATAAAGACGTCCCCTCTGTTCGATCTTGATCCGATCAGCAATTTATGTTTGTTACGTTATATCATAATATTCCGCAAGAGGATCAAATCATGTCGAGCATCTCTTTTCACCCGCGCCAATCGCTCGAACAGGTCGAAGAGGGATGCATGCTTGCACCGAAATTCGGTGTGGACGGGCTCGTTCCCTGCGTCACCACCGATGCAACCAGCCACGAGGTTCTGATGCTGGGCTGGATGAACGCCGAAGCGCTGCGCCGAACGCTGGAAACCGGCGAAGCGCATTACTTCAGCCGCTCACGACAAGTGATGTGGCGCAAGGGAGCCACCTCGGGTCTTGTCCAAAATGTGGTAGAGGCGCGGATCGACGATGACCAGGACGCGATCTGGCTTCGGGTCGAGATTGGGGGCGCGGGTGCGTCCTGCCATGTCGGCTATCGGTCATGTTTCTACAGAGCGATCCCAACCGTAGAAAACGCGGGAGACCCGTTGATGTTCACGGAAAGCGCGAAAACGTTTGATCCAGTCGCCGTCTATGGCGATGCGCCCAATCCAACGCTACTGTGAGCCTCGCTGCGGGTATGCGCGACAGGGCAGCGATGCTGTGGCACGTCCAGCGCGTCAAACGCATGGTTCGCGAACGGATGCCCCTTGGAAACCATGCGCTTGTTTCAGTTGCCGAGGTTCCCTGTGATGACCCCGCTTGTCCGGGTCCAGCGACCCAGATCACGATCCTTGGTCTCGATATGGTCCGGCGCGGGTTTGTGATCCATGTGCCGGTCGCGGCGATCACCGAGGCCGATCTTGCCGCGATCAGCGCCTAGGGCCGCCAATCGCGGCTTGGCCCGGCCAGGCCTCACAACACAGAACAAATGGCCGTCCGCGTGCCACAAAAGAAACTCGGCGGCACGCGGTCAAAGCGTCTAGAGACAGTCGGCAAGCGCCGTGGCAAGGCTACGCAGGACGTTGCCATAAAGGTCCTGCCCCGGTTCCAGGTCAGAGCCCAAGGGATCGAGAACCCCGGTGTTTGCTTCAGAGCCTTCCATCACCGCGGCCACGATGCCCGGACTGAATTGTGGCTCCGACAAAACACAAGTCACACCCTGTTCTGCCACTCGTGCCTGAATCTCGGCAATACGGGCCGGGCTGGGGTCGGAGGCGTCGGACACAGAAATCGCGCCCGAGGCGGGAAAATCGAACGCTGTCTCAAAATACTGATAGGCGTCATGGAAGACAATAAAGTTGCGGTCCCTCACCGGATCGAGGATTGCGTTGATTTCGGCACTCAGCGTGGCCAGCTCCTCACGGCCTGCGGCTGCATTGGCGAAGTAAGCGCCCGCATTGTCCGGGTCAGCAGCGGAAAGTTGTGCCGCAATGGCATTCAGCCAGACTGCGCCATTGTCAGGCGACAACCAGGCGTGTGAGTCGTGCTCGCCATGGTCGTGCCCTTCATGCCCGTCAGCTTCGGCATGGTCTTCGTGGTCGTGATCATCATGCCCCGCTTCTTCGGCATGTTCCTCGTGGTCATGCTCATCATGGTCATCGCCGTCAGCGTGTTCTTCATGGTCATGATCGTCGTGGTCGTCATGATCATCGCCATCCGCATGATCGTCATGAGCATGTGCTTCAAACAAGGCATTTTCCCGGAACGGAAGCACCGTTGCGCCGTCAACCTCTAGCAGTTCCGTAACGTTCGCGTCGCTGGTCAATGTGTCGATCGCATCTGCCATCCAGGGCGTCAGGTCGGGGCCGATCCAGAACACCAGATCGGCCTCCTGCAACGCGGCCGCCTCTGATGGGCGAAGGCTATATTCGTGCGGGCTTGCCCCAGGCGCCACGATCAAGGATGGCTCGCCCACCCCCTGCATCACGCGCGCCACGAGCGAATGCACAGGGGCGATATCTGCAGCCACGCTTGGTACATCGGCCATAGCTGTACCGCCAAGCAGGGTTGCGGCAACAGACAAGGGAATGAGGTTTCTGGACATATCTTACTCCATGTGATTATATAACGTTACATTTTGGGTATAGGAAATGAGATAACATGACAAGTGCTGCCCAAGCAGGAAAACCTGTGCCCAGCGATCCGATCGGGTTCGAAAAACACGATCATGGGTCCTGCATGACTGCGGGTCTTTCAGCCGCCGAAGCGCATTGTTTGGCGGAAGGTCTGCGTTTCACACCGGTCCGCCGCAAGGCACTGGAAATCCTCTTGCAAGAGCATCGCGCCCTTGGGGCCTATGAAATGCTCGACAGGTTGCGCGATGCAGGGTTCGGCTCGCAACCGCCCGTGGCTTACCGGGCACTTGAATTCCTCGTCGCCAACGGTTTTGCGCACAAGATCGAACGCCTTAATGCCTTTATCGCCTGCGCCCACCCTGGGGCCAAGCACTCCCCTGCGTTCATGATCTGCCGACTTTGCGATTCGGTGGCCGAGGCACAATCTTCGCCAGCGCGCGGAGCCCTTGGAGAGGCGGCGCGCGCCACAGGTTTCAAGATAGAGCGGACCGTTGTCGAGGCTGAAGGCATCTGTCCCGTTTGTGTGGATAAGGCTGACGCATGAGCCTGATCGCGGCGGAGAATATCAGTGTCAGCTATGGCGCGAACATGGTTTTGCGTGACGTGTCCCTGGCGGTAGAGCCGGGCGAGATCGTGACCATCGTCGGGCCGAACGGATCCGGCAAGACCACACTTTTGAAATTGCTCATCGGCGCGGAACGACCGCAATCAGGGCTGATCACGCGCAAATCCGGGCTGCGTATCGGTTATGTCCCGCAGAAGCTTCACATTGATCCGACCCTGCCAATCACGGTAGAACGGTTTCTCCGCCTTCCTGGCGGCACCACGCGCGCGGCCTGCGCGACTGCGTTAGAAAAGGCTGGTGTGCCTGGCCTGTCCCACCGCCAGATGTCCGCATTGTCGGGGGGGCAGTTCCAACGGGTGCTTCTGGCGCGCGCGCTCATCAACGAGCCGGACCTGCTATTGCTGGACGAGGCGACACAAGGGCTGGACCAGCCCGGTTCCGCCGCCTTCTACCTTCAGATCGAGGAGGTTCGTCAAAAAACCGGATGCGCCATCCTGATGATCAGCCACGAATTGCATGTGGTTATGGCCGCTTCGGACCGGGTGATCTGCCTCAATGGTCACGTCTGTTGCGAAGGCGCGCCCGAAATCGTCTCTGCCGCGCCGGAATACCGCGCGCTTTTCGGCACAGGTACCGGGGGCGCGCTGGCCCTGTATCGGCACGAGCATAACCATACACATGATGAAACCTGCACGCACAACCATGCGCCGCAGGACAAAGAGACTGAGGCGGCCGAATAATGCTGGATGATTTCATGACACGCGCTGCGCTGGCAGGTGTCGGCGTGGCCCTTGCGGCGGCCCCCTTGGGCAGTTTCGTGGTCTGGCGGCGTATGGCCTATTTCGGCGACGCCACAGCCCATGCCGCCATTCTTGGGGTGGCCTTGTCACTGGCGCTTCAGATATCCGTCTTTGCTGGTGCGGTGGCCGTTGCGTTGGCGATGGCGCTGACCGTCACGTTGCTGACCGGGCGGGGCTATGCAATGGACACGCTTCTGGGCGTGCTGGCGCATTCCGCGCTGGCCTTCGGGCTGGTCGCAGTCTCTTTCCTGTCCGGCATTCGTATTGACCTCATGGCCTACCTCTTCGGAGATATCCTGGCCGTGTCACGCGGCGATCTGGCCGTGATTTGGGGCGGTGCGGCGCTCGTCGTCGGATTGATCGGCTGGCGCTGGTCTGCGCTGCTCACCTCCACCATCAGCGCGGAACTTGCCTATGCCAGCGGGATCGACCCGAAGCGCGAACAATTGATCCTGACATTATCGCTCGCCATCACTGTGGCTGTAGCAATCAAGGTGGTGGGCGTGTTGCTGATCGCCGCCATGCTGATCATTCCCGCAGCCGCCGCCCGCCCTCTATCGCGCACACCTGAGCAGATGGCCTTCACCGCGGCGGGTATCGGAAGTGCGTCTGCTGTGATCGGCTTGCACGCAGCCTATGCGCTCGACACGCCAGCGGGACCATCCATCGTCTGCGTCGCAGCACTCGTATTTTTGGCGACCAGTATTCTGCAAAGTGTGCGATCCTGAAGAGCGTAAGTACCCGAGAAACAGAGCGTGGCGTTTTTCGGCAGTGATGTTAACTTTCTGCCGTGAAGCCTTTCCATCGCATTGAATGACCTGTCTGGCATCGCAAGCGGTACTGCAGCTTCAACCGCTCGGCGCGGGCGGATGCTGCGTAAGCAATAGCTGCGATTGCATAGGTCCGCTTCGTCCTGTCTATCGATACCATTAAAACCGCGCTAGCGAAGTACGGTTTGGATTTGACTTCATTGTGCCAACTTAAATGACCGCTTCCGCGATTTGAGCTGCGACGCAGCGACGATCTCGCCGCGTTTGCAAAGCGATGCTGCGTCAGCGAAGAAGAAAAACCCAAGGTCAGCATTGTCCGCATCTTACCAGTTCATCGAGCCCGCAGCGAATGGCGGCGGTTGATTTATGCTGCGCCGTAGCGATTTGACGCCCGCCCTTCCTTGAGAACCGCGTTCATGATCACGATGAGCTTGCGCATGATGGCGGTGAGGATCACCTTTGACGGCTTTCCGCGCGCTTTCAGTTTGGCGGCTAAGTCACGGATCGCCGGGTTGCTGCGTAGAGCCGACAGTGCTGCCATGTAAAGACTGGCTCGCACATCCTTTCGACCGCCTGCGACATGGCGACGACCCTGATAGGTGCCAGAATCCTTTGCATATGGGGACAGCCCAACAATCGCTGCGGCCTCGCCTTTGGTTAACGACCCAAGTTCCGGCAGGTAGGCCAGACAGGCCGATGCTGTCTTGGGACCGATCCCCTTGATAGATTGCATCAGCTCGGCCTTGCGTTTGAATGCGGGGGTGGCGGCAACCAGCTCCGCGATCTGTTTGTCCAGCCCTGTCATCTCTCACGTCATGGACCGGACATGCCGTTGCAGCGAAAGACGCACCGTTTTGACTGCCGCATGTTCAAGCCGGTTCTGCTCAATCCGCGTGATCTTCGCCAGATCATCGCGACGGCGGCGCAAAGCTCGGAGTTCTTCAGCTTGCGGATCGGTTGGCTCCCAGAGAGGCAGCCCATCCGACTTCTGCGCGAACAGAGCCAGCATCCGCGCGTCGATGGAATCTGTCTTCGATACCAGGCCCGGAAACCGCGCGAAATTGCGCGTCCTGGTGCCATGCGCGCGATGCACCGGCAAGTTGGCGGCAGCGCAGCAGGCCAGGACATGCCGCTCGTAGCCACCCGAGGCTTCGCAAATGGCGAAGGGTGTTTCCTGATTGTCGAATTTTCGAAGCAGCTTGTTGATCGTTTTTGGGGTGTTGGCGATCACTATTTTCTGATCTTCCGGCATCAAATGCACCGTCAGACTGGCTTTGGAAACTTCGAATGCAATGATGCGCTTTGGCGCGTATTGAGTTGAAATGCTCATGTTAGTATCCTGATCCTTGATTATGTGCGGCCGCGAAGGCCCTTCTACCGTTCGGATGGCCGGACATATGGCGCGGCGAGTGGCGAGATATTTTACGACCGTAAAGCCACCAGCTTCAGGTCTTCCTAGGGGGCGCCCGCCCGCCACCAGCTCACCGGATGGCCACCCGGAAAACCGACCGCCCTCACCATCCCACACAAGGAATCAGGGGCAATGACAAACACATAATCCCAGGGGGTTTGGGGGACAGCTTCCCCCATTTATAACGCGGTTTGGGGGACAGCGTCTCCCATCCTGTCCTTGCCTCGCAACGCTGCCCTCAAAACCTGGCGCGGATCGCCAGCACCGTAAGACGCGGCAAACGCAGGATGACCCGCGCAAGGATATCGCCATATTCTACCTCGCCCGCCATCAGACGCAGGTATTGCATCCGAAGCGTCGAGGATCGCCGAAAGGCGCGGGCAAATCCGGCCTCCATGGCGGGTAAAAAGATCACCGGCCGGATCATCCGCGCCATGCGCAGCGCGCGGTGAATGGGGCGCAGGTGACGGCGATAGAGCGCCAGTGCTGTCTCAGGGCGCGCGCGCTTCAGCGCCTCGATCCCGGCCTCTGCCGCAAGCTGGCCGCTGTGCAACGCATAGCCGATGCCCTCGCCGGTGATCGGGTCGACAAGCCCGGCCGCATCGCCTGCCAGCAATACCGCCCCCTGCCCCGGCACCTTGCGGAAATCGCCGAATGGCAGGAACTGCCCCTTAAAGCTGCGGGTCTCGGCCTCAACCCCCAAGAGCGCGCAATACTCGGCCATGGCAACCTTCATATCCGGATTTTTCGCCAGCAATCCGCCCACCCCGATGGTGGTCGAACAGCGCTTGGGAAAAGACCAGCCATAGCCCCATTTCGCCGCGGCAAGGTCGATGCGAATGGGCGCGCTTGGGTCCACGTGGTCGCCCCCGGCCTCGATCTCAAGGCCAAAACCGACCTCGGCGCGATCAAACGCCTGCCCGAACAGCGCCTTGGCCACCTGGCTATTGGCGCCATCGGCCCCGATCAGCACGTCAAACCCGATCCGCCGCCCATCCTTGAGGGTCAGGGCCTTGGCCTTCACGTCAATCTCGGCGACGCTCACCCCGGTGAAATCTACCGCCCCCGTGCCAAGCGCCTGCGCGCAGATCATCGCATCCATATCGCGCCGCATTGTCGCGCAAAGCGCGGGCGCATCGCTGATCACGCCCATCGGCGCGCCGCGAAACCGGAAATCGACAGTGGTCTTGCGGTCCTCGGGCCCAAACGGCATCTCATGGCCGAAAATCTCGGCATAATGGCGGCGCGCGCGCCCGGTGACCAATCCGCCACAGAGCTTGTCGCGCGGAAAGGCCTTGCGATCAATCAGCGCCACGCGCAAGCCCGCCCTTGCCGCCGTAAAGGCTGCCGCCCCGCCGGCCGGGCCCGCGCCGATGACCACGATATCAAATGTCTGCGCCATGATCTCAGACCTCGGGCAAGGCATCGCGGCGGATCATCGTGCGCAAGGCAAAACTTGACCGCATTGATCGGATTCCCGGCGTCTGCATCAAGCCATCCTCCAGAAACCGGTCAAACCCGGCAAGGTCGGCGGCCACCACCCGGATAAGAACATCCCGCGTGCCGGTCATCAGATAGCATTCCATCACCTCATCAAAGCGGCGCAACCAGGTTTCGAACTTGGAAATGGCGTCGCGGGTGTGATTCTCCAGCTCGACAAAGATAAACACGTTGAGCGGCAGGCCAAGCTTGTCCTGATCGACGCGCGCTGCATAACCGGTGATCATCCCAGAGGATTCAAGCCGGGCAATACGCCGGGCCAATGGTGTCGTCGAAAGCCCCACCTGCGCCGACAGATCGGCCAGTTTGAGTCGTCCATCGCGTTGCAGGGCGGCGATGATCTGGCGGTCAATCTTGTCCATTTCCCTAAAACCTCGGCTCTCGTTAGGGGTTTCACCTAAAGGTCACCCAGATGTGACCTGATTTTGCTGTTTTTTCGCGCAGGCCAGCCCTTACGTTATATCGCAGGAGGATACCACCATGCTCACACGCCTTGCGTCAACAAGCCACGAAGAACTGTACCGGGTCGACGATCCTGAAACCGGCCTGCGCGGGTTTATCGCGCTGCATTCCACCCGGCTTGGGCCGGCGGCGGGGGGCCTGCGGATGCGGGTCTATGACGGGGACGCTGCGGCGATTGACGATGTTCTCAATCTGTCGCGCGGGATGAGTTACAAGAATGCCGCTGCGGGCCTGCCCTTGGGCGGTGGCAAGGCGGTGATCATGGGCGATCCGGCCCGCGACAAGACCCCCGCATTGCTGCGCGCCATGGGCCGGGCGATCGAGGCCTTGCAGGGCCGTTACTGGACTGCCGAGGATATGGGCATGGCGCCCGACGATATGGCGGAAATTGCCCGCGAGACGCGCTTTGTCGCCGGTCTTGATCACGGTCAGCACGCCAGCGGCGATCCCTCGCCGATCACAGCAAAGGGCGTGTTCAACGCCATGCGCGCCGGTGCCGCAGAGGTGTTTGGCAGCGATGATTTGCGCAGTCGCCATGTGGCGGTTCAGGGGCTTGGCCATGTCGGCTGGCATTTGTGTCGGCTTTTGCACGAGGCTGGCGCGCACCTGAGCGTGGCGGACATGAATGCGGGGCGCGTGGCCAACGCCGTCAGCGAGTTCGGGGCATGCGCCGTGGCTCCTGAACAGATACACGCCACCGAGGCTGATATTTTCGCCCCCTGCGCGGTTGGTGGCATTCTGAACGCCCGCACCATTCCCGAGATTCGCGCGCGCCTCGTGGTCGGCGCCGCCAATAATCAGCTTGCGATGCCCGAGGACGGCGATGCCCTGCATGCGCGCGGCATTCTCTATCTGCCCGATTACGTGGCCAATGGCGGCGGGATCATCAATGTCGCAGCCGAGATCCTGCGGATCACCGACAGCGGGCCTTGGGTCGCCGAACGCCTTGACGCGATGCAAGCCACCATGACGCAGATCCTGAACCGTGCCAAAGGCGAGGGCCTCAGCCCCGCGCCGATTGCCGACCGGATGATTGAAGATCAGCTTTTGCAGGTGGCCGTCTGATGGCAATCCCATGCCACTGCGCGCAGCCGTGAATTGAGCCTTGCTCCGGGGCCTGTTAGGCTATGCCCATACAGCCCCGGAGACCCGCCATGCTACGCCCGTTTGCTTTATCTCTGATCCTTGGCCTTGCCGGTGCGGCGCAGGCCCAGAACACCCTGAGCGACCGGGTCACGCTCAGCCATGGCAGCTATTCTTCGGGCGGCGGCCTCACCATCGCCGCCGAGTTGCGGCCCAAGGACGGCCGCACCGCGCTTTGCGGCACATGGGCGCAAAGTGAACGCCAGTCGAGCTATACCTCGGGCACCGCCCGCAACATCGTGCAGCTCGCCAGCGTCTATGTCAAAGGGCAGCGGATCTACCAGGATCTTGGCTTCATGCCACAAACCGCGCCGCGACTGGATTATGCTGGCGCGCCCGCGCGCTGTGTGCTGACCGACCTGCCATGGCGCGCGGGGCGTGTCCCCGAGGTCTTCTTGCCGCGCCAGCAGATCAGCCATAGCGCTGGCGGCGGCAGCGATCGCAACATTACCTTTCGCCAGACCGGCGCAGGAGCCATGGGCCAGGGGCTCGAACTGGTGCCGTTCCTGACGCGCAACAGCCACCTTCTGCGCCTTGCGCCGGGGCCGACTGTGGCCGAGGGGCGCTATAGCTCTGGTGGAGGGGTTCGCCTGGCCGCCGAAATGGTCTCGGTGAACGGGAACGCGCATCTCTGTGGGGTATGGTCTGACCTTCCGGGACAGGTGGACAGGACTGCGCCGCTGGGCCACGAAATCCTGCGCCGGAGCAGCGCCCGGCAAGGCGGCAAGACCGTGTTGAAGGATCTGAGCGGATTGCGCCGCGTGCGGGCGCGCGCGGATTATACCGGCGTGGATGCAACCTGTCTCGACACCGGAGCCCCCTGGACAGCGCAGCATGCAAGCAAGGCCCTGAGCCTACGCCTGCCCGCCCAGATCGTCTATCGCAGCACCACGGCGCAAGGCCGCGAAGTGATCCGGTTTCAACCTTAAAGCGGACCATAGCGATCTGATGTGGTTTCGTAGGGTGGGTGAAACCCACGCCCGTCAAGGCGGCCAAGGGCAAGAGCGTGGGTTTCACCCACCCTACGCATTTTGCCCCCCCGCCCTAGCCCATCCGCCGCCCCGGCGGATCAAACGGCAGGAATTCCACCGCAGACTGTTTGACCGGCGAGGGGTAAAGCGTCATCAGATCAAGCACGCTTTGCGGCAGGCCAACAGTGATCGGCAGGCCGAGATCAGTGGCTTCGGTCGGGGTCAGCGCATAATCATGGGTCCATTGGCCAGAGGTCAGCGTGTCGGCCAGAGCCTCGGCCTTGTTGCGCTCCATGCGTGGGGTCATGATCTCGACTGCGCCGCGTTTCACCTGGGCGGTGGCCTTGTCGCTCACATCGGCCAGCACAAGGGCGACATCCGAGACGTGTTCAATCGGCTTGGCATCGCGCGCGGCGATGATCGAGGCGGCGGAAATCCCCATGATCTGTGGGTCAATCGGGCCCAGCATCGAAAACTCGCCCATCACGATTTCATCGGCGGCCAGAGCCATCAGCGTGCCGCCCGACATCGCATAGATCGGCACGAAAACCGTGACCTTGGCGGGATGCGCCTCAATCGCGCGGGCGATTTGCATCGAGGCGATCACAAGCCCACCGGGCGTGTGCAGCACAATATCAATCGGTGTCTCGTCCGGGGTGGCCTTGATCGCAGAGATGATGCTTTGCGCATCCTCAAGCCCGATCTGGCTGGACATGCTGAAGCCGAACAGGCTTCGCCTTTCCTGTCGGTGAATCATGGTGATCACCCGCGATCCCCGCTTGCGCTCGATTGTGCGGATCGCCTGCGCCCGGCGCAGCGCGAACACCCGCCCGGTCAGGATCGGTTGCAGGATCATCACCAGAAAAAACAGAAAGAAAACAGTCGAGAGGTTGAAATCCATCGGGCAGGCACTTCTTTGTTGCATGGGCTAGGTTGAACGGTCGAATGATACATCTGTCGCAGACTGCGGTCATGTTGTGAATTGAAAAACCCCGCCCGATGCGGCATTGATCCCTTTCAAAGACTCAAAGGCCATCAGGGCCACGGGCAGACAAGAGGCACAGGCGATGACACGACTTCCAACCCTTGGCATGATCCTCTTGTTGACGGGCTGCGGCGGCGCAAACGGATTCAAGGGCGACACCCGCAGCGTGCCGCGCGTCGCGCCTATGGCCTTTGGTCCAATCAGCACGGCCTGTGAGCAATCAGACCGCAAGGCCCGCTCGCGCGCGCTCTGTGGCTGTATTCAGGCGGTGGCGAATGACACGCTGACCGGCTCGCAGCAGCGCCGTGCGGTGAAATTTTATCGCGATCCGCACTCGGCCCAGGAAGTCCGCCAATCGGATCGCCCGGGCGACGAGCGATTCTGGCGTTCCTATGCGGCCTATGCAAAGCGTGCCGAACAGATCTGTCGCTAGGCTCAGGCCTTGAGGCGATAGCCGGTCGCCAGCATCCGCCAGGCCACAAGGCAGACCGCCAACGTGGATGCGACGCCAACGGCAAGGCCAAGCACAGGTGAGCTGTCAGAAACGCCGATCACCCCATAACGCGCGCCGTCGATCAGATAGAAGATCGGGTTGAAATGGGTGACGGTGTTAAGCACCGGCGGCAAGGCATCGACCGAGTAGAATGTACCCGACAGGAACGCGAGCGGCGTGACGATGAAATTGGTGATCGCCGCCATCTGATCGAACTTGTCCGCGTAGATGCCCGCAATAATGCCCACGCCGCTCATGAAGGCCGCGCCAAGAAAGACAAAGGCCAGGGCCCAGAGTGGATGCTCGACCCCGATGCCAAGAAACACCAGCAGGCCAAGCCCTATGGCAAAGGCCACCAACAGGCCCCGCCCGGTGCCGCCCGCAAGATAGCCCAGCACAAGTTCGCCGCCGCTCAGCGGTGGCATCAGGGTGTCGACGATATTGCCCTGCACCTTGGAAATCACGATCGAGGATGAGGCATTGGCAAACGCGTTCTGAATGACGGTCATCATCAGGATGCCCGGCGCGATGAAGGTGGTAAAGCTTACCCCCATCACATCGCCCCGGCGCGGGCCGATGGCGATGCTGAAGATCAGCAGGAACAGACCGGCGGTGACCAGCGGCGCCAGCAAGGTCTGGGTCCAGACCGCCAGAAAGCGGCGCACCTCGCGTTCGGCCAATGTTGCCAGCCCAAGCCAGTTGACCCGGCCAAAGCGCCGTGTGCCCATTGTCAAAGGCTCTGCTGGGTGGTTCTGGTCGCGTGCCTGCGTCATCTCGGTCTCCTCATTTCTGGCGGCGCGTGCGGCCGATCCTTCCGGGGCGACCCCGCTTTCGGCCTGCACAGGCCGAAATTGACGGCCTGCGGATCGATTCGATGCCTTGTAACTCAGCCGCCAGTGATTAGAATAGGCCCTTGATCGAATTTGCAAGGCGGCGGGCCATTGACCCGGGCCGCCTTTTGACATGAGGAAGCCCCGATGTCCTGGAACGACGAACGCGTTGAAGTGTTGAAAAAGATGTGGGGGGAGGGTCAGTCGGCCAGCCAGATCGCAAAAGAGCTAGGCGGCGTGACCCGAAATGCGGTGATCGGCAAGGTACATCGTCTGGGCCTGTCGAACCGCAACGGGTCGGGTGGGGCAGCCGCCACCACCGCAAGTGCCGCCTCTGACGCCAAGGCGAAAGCCGCGCCCGAGGCCAAGGCCAAACCCGCCGCCCCGAAACCGGCGCCAAAGCCCGCGCCGAAACCCGAAACCGTCGCCGAAGCAGCCCCTGCGCCCGCGCCGGTGAGCCGGATCAAGGCGATTATTCCCGCAGGTCAGCCCCTGCCGCCACAACCCTCGGCCAATGAGATCGACCCTGCGGCCCTTGCCAAGGTGAGCGAAGTCGAAAAGAAGGCCAAGCGCCTGAGCTTGATGGAGCTGACCGAGCGGACCTGCAAGTGGCCGGTGGGCGACCCTGCAACGCCGGATTTCTGGTTCTGCGGCCTGCCGGTGCAAGCGGGAAAGCCCTATTGCGAAGCCCATGTCGGCGTTGCCTTTCAACCGATGAGCAGCCGCCGCGACCGCAAGCGGTAACCCCGCGTCTGATCCGTTTGAAAAAGCGGTGCGCGCTGACGCGCGCGCTGTTTTCAGGATTGGCGCATGGAGAAACGGCAGCGTTTTCTGTTTGCCCGCGCGCCTTTGGGTGGTCCGGGATGCGCTCCGCGCGGGGATATTTAGGGCCAGAAGAAACAGGCCTGCAAAAACCTTGGACGCTTAGATATTTCTTCACTCTTGCCGCCCTATGATCCGGAAAGGCTTTGGATAAGGGGGCGGCATGAGCAATTCCACACCATTGGCGCGCATATCCGTGTCACCGCAGGCAGGTGCAAGCGCCCATCTGTCGCGCCGTCAGAAGGCCGCGATTATCGTACGGTTTTTATTGAACGAAGGCGCGGATGTGCCCTTGACCGATTTGCCGGAAGCTTTGCAGGCGCAGCTTACGACGCAATTGGGGTCGATGCGCTATGTTGACCGATCGACCCTGGCCGATGTTGTGGCCGAGTTTGCACAGGAACTGGAAGGCATGGGCCTTACCTTTCCGCGCGGCATGGCCGGGGCTCTGACGGCCCTTGATGGGAGAATCAGTCCGCAGACCGCCGCGAGGCTGCGCAAGGAGGCCGGCGTGCGCCAATACGGCGACCCGTGGGAATTGATCCGGCAGGCCGAGTTGAAAGCATTGATTCCGATGATCGAAAGTGAAAGCGCCGAGGTGGCGGCGGTGATATTGTCGAAACTGGATGTGGCCCGCGCCGCCGAATTGCTTGGCAAGCTGCCGGGCGACAAGGCGCGCCGGATTACCTATGCGGTGTCGCAAACCGGATCGGTCAGCCCGGCGGCGGTGGATCGAATCGGGCTGGCGCTTGCGGCACAGTTGCATGATGCCCCCGAAACCGCCTTTGATCAGGGCGCGGTCGAGCGGGTTGGCGCGATCTTGAATTCGTCGCCTGCGGCCACGCGCGACGATGTGCTGGTCGGGCTCGATGAGACCGATCAGGATTTTGCCACCCTTGTGCGGCGCGCCATCTTTACCTTTGTCCATATCCCCGAGAGGGTCAAAGCCGTCGATATCCCACGTGTGATGCGCGAGGTTGATCAGCCGGTTCTGGTGACGGCGCTTGCGGCGGCCTCGGCAGGGGATCTGGCGGCTGTCGCCGATTTCATTCTGGAGAATATGAGCAAGCGCATGGCCGAAGCGATCCGCGAAGAAATGCAAGAGCTTGGCCGCGTAAAAGGGCGTGACGGAGAAGAGGCGATGATAGCGGTGGTCAACGCCATTCGCACCCTGGAAGCCGGGGGCGAAATTTCCCTCGTGGTGGCGGATGAGGACAGCGATGAGGAGGAGGATTAGATCAGATCAAACACGCTGGACAGGCGCGCACATGGCCTCTACGATCCATCCCATGAGTGATACAGATGGACGCCGCTGGCATGATATGGGCGGACAGGACGCAGGGCCTGTTCCGATGGAGGGGCATGATTTTGCCCTCTGGGAAAAGCGCGTCGATGCGCTGATGGTTTTGTGCGGCTCCAAGGGGCTCTTCACCGTGGACGGGTTGCGCCGCGCGCTTGAGGACATGGGTGAGGACGCCTTTGAAAAGCACAGCTATTACGAACGCTGGATCGCGGCGGTAAATCAGAACCTTATCGAGGCCGGGATTTACACCCTGGAAGAGCTTGGCACCCGGATGGAAGAGATCGCCGCGCGCGGACCGACATATGGCGAGGCGCAAAATGGCTGAGCGGGTGCGTGTCAGGGCGATGATGCCGCCGGGCCATGTGCGTGCGCCCGTCTATCTGCGCGGCAAGGAGGGTGTCATCGAGCGCCCGCTTGGTGCCTTTCACAACCCCGAGCAACTGGCCTATGGCCTGTCCGCCGAAAAAAAGCCGCTTTACCGGGTGCGCTTTCGCATGGCTGAGCTTTGGGGTGAAACGGCGGAAAACCCCAACGATACGCTTGATGCCGAAATTTACGAACACTGGCTCGAAAGGCTCTGAGCGATGCCCCATGACCATCCCGACCATGCGCATGATCACGACCACGGCCTAAGCCCTTCTGGTCACCCCTACCGCGCCGACAATGATGAACCGCTCACCTATTGGCAGCGCATGGAAATTGCGGTGCGCGAGCTTTTGATCGAAAAGGCCAGGGTTAGCCCGGCGGAAATCACTGCCCAGATCGAGGTGATGGATGCCCGCAGCCCTGCCAATGGTGCCGCCGTCGTTGCCCGCGCCTGGAGCGATCCGGCGTTCAAGACGCGGCTTTTGGCCGATGCCGGCGCGGCCAGTCGCGAGATGGGGTTCGATATCGGGCCGCTCAACCTGATTGCAGTGGAAAACACCGACAGCGTTCATAACCTTATCGTCTGCACGTTGTGCTCTTGCTATCCGCGCAATCTTTTGGGCCTGCCACCCGATTGGTACAAAACCCGCGAATACCGAAGCCGCGCCGTCCGCGAACCGCGCGCCGTGTTGCGTGAGTTTGGCGTTGATCTGCCCGAAAGCACTCGCATTCGCGTACACGACAGTACCGCCGATATGCGCTATATCGTGCTTCCCGCCCGCCCGGCTGGCACCGACAAGATGACCGAGGCTGAATTGGCCGACCTTGTCACCCGCGATGCGATGATCGGTACAGGTCTGGCGCGCACCCCCTGACCGGCTTATGCTTGGGGCGCAGGGGTATACGCAGGACCCGCAACATCAAGGCGCCCCGGCATGAGCGACACCCTCGACCGCATCACCGATACCGCTGGCGGCTTAGCCATGTACGCGCCCATCGCGCTGACAAAACTTCTGCCGTACCACCTGCGCATTCCCGTCATGGGCTGGCTGACCGCGCGCATGGTCGCACCGATCGCAGGCTATGACAAACGTGTGCGTGACAACCTTGCGCATGTCCTGCCCGCGCTTGCCGAAGCAGACGTGCGGCGGCTGATGCGTGCGGTACCCGACACTGCCGGGCGCAACATGGCAGAGCTTTTTTCCACCCCAGAGTTTATCGCCCGCGCACGAAAATCACGGGTCTATGGTCCCGGCCTTGCCATGATCCGCACGGCCCGGGCCAAAGGCCAGCCGATCATCTTTGTCACCGGCCATTTCGGAAGCTTCAACGCCGCCCGCATCGCCCTGATCGAACAGGGGTTCGAAATGGGCGTGTTTTACCGCCCAATGAAAAACACATGGTTCAACACCCGCTACACTGCGGCGATGGGGGCGCTGAGCCAACCGATGTTCAAACAGGGGCGGCGCGGCAAGGTGCAAATGGTCAAGCACCTGCGCGGCGGCGGGGTTCTGGCCATTCTCACCGATCTCAACGCCCATGACGGCGTGCCGCTCGATTTCTTCGGCAAACCGGCGCTCTCGTCCCTCGCCACGGCCGGACTGGCCCTGAAATTCAACGCGCCGCTGGTGCCCATATGGGGCATACGCTCGGAAAACGGGCTTGATTTTGAAATTCTGGTTGAAGAGCCGATACCACCGAGTAATCCGGTCACCATGACCCAAGAGGTCAACCGCCGGTTAGAGCGTCAGGTGCGCGACCGCATGGATCAGTGGTTCTGGATTCACCGCCGCTGGAAAGATGGCACCGGGCCGATGGCCGATCGCGGGGCCAAAAAGCTGCCAGATCGGCAAAAAGACTGAGCGCAGTTTCTTCTGGCTCTAAATATCCCAGGGGGGGTGGGGGGACAGCGTCCCCCGTTTTACCCGCTCAAAGCCATTTCGCCAAAGGCGGCAGACTCATCAGAACCGCATTGGCATCATGTCCGGTGGCAAGGCCAAACTTGGTGCCACGGTCATAGACAAGGTTATATTCCGCATATAGCCCACGATGAATAAGCTGCGCATCCTTGTCGGCCTCGTCCCAGGGTTGCACGCGGCGTTTTTCGATCAGCGGAATGAAGGCAGGCAAAAACGCCCGGCCAATATCCTGCGTCAGGGCAAAATCGGCGTTCCAATCGCCGGTGTTGCGATCATCCATGAAAATGCCGCCGACACCGCGCGCCCGGTGGCGATGCGGGATATAGAAATACTCATCCGCCCAGTCCTTGAGACGCGGATATAAATCGGCCCCATGCGGATCAAGGTACGCCTTCTGGGTTGCGTGAAAATGGGCGGTATCCTCGTCGTATTCGATGCAGGGGTTAAGGTCCGACCCGCCGCCGAACCACCAGGCCGAGGGGGTCCAGAACATCCGCGTGTTCATGTGAACGGCGGGGCAATGCGGGTTTTGCATATGCGCCACAAGGCTGATGCCCGACGCCCAGAACCGCGGATCGCTGTCCATGCCCGGCACACCGCGCGCGGCCATCGCCTTTTGTGCGGCCTCGCCAAGGGTGCCATAGACCTCGGAAACGTTGACACCGACCTTTTCGAACACGCGGCCACCGCGCATCACGCTCATCAATCCGCCGCCTGCATCGGATCCGTCATCGCTCGCGCGGCGGGTTTCGCTCACATCGAACCGCGCCGGGGCGGCATCGGCCATCGGCCCTGTGGCGTGGCTGTCCTCCAGCCCTTCAAAGGCCGCAACGATCTGATCGCGCAAGTCGCGAAACCATGCGGCGGCGCTCTTTTTCTCCGTGATAAACTCTTCGCTCATCCTGACCTCTTCACTGTTCTGTCGCGCCCGCCTGTTAGGGCGGGCAAGCCACGCCGGTCATATCCTGTCAATGCGCAGGTGCGGTCACCGGATCAAGCAGCGTGCGCCCGCCATCCACCGTCATGATCTGACCGGTCATGAAGGCCGATCCTTCACAGGCGAGATATTGCACCGCTTCGGCCAGTTCGGCAGGCGAGGCGATCCGCCCAAGCGGCGTATGGCATTCGATATCGGATCTGTAATCGCTGTGTTCGCGCAGGGTATCCTTGAGCGATGCACTCATCACCGAACCAAATGCCACCGCGTTCACCCGAATGCGATGCGGCGCAAGCGCCACGGCAAGGCTTCGGGTCATCTGATCGAGCGCCGCCGAGGAAATCGAATAGGCCATAAGGTCTGGATGGGTCCGCCGCGCGGCGATCGACGACAGGTTCACGATTGTCCCCGCCACGCCTTCACGCGACCCCTCGGCCTGTTTGATCATCCGGTTGGCAACCTGCTGGCTCATCCGCAACGCGGTCAGCAGGTTTTGCTGCAACAACATCTCGACCGCATCATCGTCAGGGTTAAGGGCATCCGAGGGCACCACCTGACGACAGGCATTCACAAGGATATCGACCCCCTCGAAGGCATCTATCGTGGCCGACAAAAGATTGGCCTGCGCCAGCTTTTCACGCAAATCACCAGCGAAATAGCGGATATTGCGGCCCTCATCATTCTCGCCAAGTTCTTTGATCAGACGCTCTTCGTCCATGTCGGCGAACATCACATTCGCGCCCTTGTCGGCAAAATGCCGCCCGATGGCCAGGCCGATACCATTGGCCCCACCGGTCACGATGGCGGTTTTACCCGAGATGGAAAATGACATGGAATGCGCCTTTCAAGCTGATTCTGTCCTGCGCAGCCTAAGCGAAGTCACCGCGCCTTGCGAGACGGGCGCGCCGCGCGCAACACCTTGAAGCGGGTATCGCCCGCCACCTCTTCGACCTGAGCAAAACTTTGCGCCAGAGCCGCCTCATAGGGCAGATGCCGGTTCGCCACCAGCCAAAGCTGCCCGCCCGGTTTCAGCATCCCCGCCGCCGCGCGGATGAAGGCGCGCCCAAGGTCGGGCTCTGCGGCACGCCCCTTGTGAAACGGCGGGTTCATGATCACCGTGTCAACGGCGCTCTCGGGTTGCCAGCGGGTGGCGTCATCCCAGTGAAACCGAACCCGAGAATCGCCGATGTTCTGGCGCGCACAGGTCAAAGCCGCATGATCGGCCTCGACAAGATCAAGCTGCACAATGCTCTCGCGCTCAAGCGCGCGCGCCGTGAGGTATCCCCAGCCACCGCCAAGATCGACCACATGCGCGCCCATCTTGACCGGCAGGTGATCGCCCAGAAAGCGCGAGGCGGGATCAATGCCATCCGCCGAAAACACCCCCGGCGCGGTGACGAAACCGCCCTCGACGGGCTCTGGCGTGCCTGCCGCCCAATCGGCGAATTCCGGCCCGGCCGGAAAGCTGAAAATCTTGCCATGCGCCTTGGACATCGGCGCGCTGACGTCAACCCGGCGGCGGCATTCCCTGAGCATCGATTCGATGCCATCGGTCTTGGCCCCGTCCAGGATGACCGGCCCATCCGTGACCGCTGCGGCCTCGGCCACCAGCGCCCGCGCCAGCATCTTGGCACGCGGCAAATAGATGATCGCCGCGCCATAGCGCCCCTCGGGCGCCACAACGCAGGTATAGCCAAGCCCGCCGAAATAATCGGCATCCGGTTTAAACCCGGTGATCACCTCGACCCGGTCTTGCGGTAAGGCCCGCAGATCGGCCCCGACGCGCGGTGCGAATACCGCGATACGCCCGGCCTCGGGCAGGGCGACACTGCCCTCGGACAGGGCCAGCGTCAGGCGAACAGGATCAGCCAATTATTCTTTTTCCATTGTGCATTGCAGCGGATGCTGGTGGCGGCGGGCGAAATCCATCACCTGCGCCACTTTGGTTTCCGCGATTTCATGGCTGAACACGCCAACCACCGCGAGGCCCTTTTTGTGAACCGTCAACATGATCTCGAACGCCTCGGCGTGGGTCATGCCAAAGAACCGCTCAAGCACGGCAACAACAAATTCCATCGGGGTGTAATCGTCATTGAGCAGCATGACCTTGTATAGCGGCGGGCGCTTGGTCTTGGGGCGTGTTTCCACCACGACCGACGGGTCGCCATCCTCCTCGTTCGGTCCGGCCATTTTGATGAGATTTTCAATCATGTCAGTCGCTATACCAGGTGGGTGTTCAAGACGCGGCTTGGTTCGACCAACCTATATAACTTTTAAACCCCGTTAGAAAAGGGGGGCAGGCGAAAGAACCCCAACACCCTTTGGCGCGCGCCAAAGATCCGTGCCATGGCGCCGCCTCGGCAAGGTGATCACGAACCCCCCGCACATCGCCTAGGCTTTGCGCAGAATGTTGGAATAGAGTAGCATCCCGCAGGCCCCCAGATCCCGCTCGATCCGCCCCCAAAGCGCGCCCATGCCAATCGGATCGGTGCCGGTCTGGGCCGCGATCTCGGCCAGGCTGCGGCGCCCGTCGATCAAGCCTATCAGCGGCGCCGCGCCCTTGGGCAGGCTCAAACGTATTTCCAGCCCCGAAAAGCCAAGCCTGGGCTTTTGCCCCTGCGCAATGGCCCGCGCAAGATCACCCGCGCCAACCCCCTTGAGATGCGGCACCAACGCGCGATTCTTGCCGCTTGCGGGGGCGCGTGCCTCGCTTGCGCGGATCGCATAACCAACATGGGTCTTGATCGTCCCGCGCAGCTTTTCGGCCAGCGCCATCTGCTCCAGCGCGCCAAGGTGATCCGGCACCGGCGTGATCCGGCCAAGATCATATAGCGCCGGTATGGTAAACCCGCTCAACTGCCAGCCCGCCGCGCCCATCACCCCGGCCAGAGCGGTCACATCAAACGCGCGGTCCTGACTGTGCAACAGAAGATCATAAAACCCCGCATCGCTGTCCTTGTGATCACCAAGGTTGATATTGGCGCGAAACGGGTGGCCCTCGGGCAGGTCCGCCACCAGCTTTCTGGCCGCCTTTAGACGTGCCTCGGGGGGCATCCCGTCGTAAAGCGCGCCAAACGCCTCTTGCAGCGGGTAAACCCCGGACCGCCCATAGGGCGCGTAAACCATGAACCCCATGCCACCGCCGGGCGCCAGCGCCGCCAAAAGCGCCTCGAACCCCGCCTGCGGCTCGGGCAGATGATGCAACACGCCACAGCAATCAATATAATCGAACTGCCCCAGATCGGCCGCGTCCAGCAAACTGCCGGTGACAAAACGTATGCCCTCAAGCCCGCGCACCCTGGCGCGCGCCTCGGCCACCTTTCGCGACGCGGTGGACAGGTCAACATAGGTAAGCTCAAGCGGCCGTCCGGCGGTTTTCATCATCTGCGCCAGTTGAATGAGCCCATCGCCGGTGCCGCCGCCCGCCACCAACGCCCGAAGCGGTTTTGACCAATCCCGCTGACCGCCAAAGAGGAAATGATCAATCTCAAGCACATGCGACGGCGAGCCGCTGATCAGCCGCTTTTTCTCGTCGCGGGGGTCGCGCTCGGGATAGGGATAGGCCTCGTATTGCGCCTTGACCTCACTCATGCCTGCCTCATGTCGCGTGTCGGGGCTCAGGGCCCCGATTGTTTCACCGTTCCGAAAATACTCAAACCCGCCCGCGCGACCGGATGCCCTTACCGGCCTTACTTGAACAGTTTGAGTAACTTGCTCTTGGCTTTGTCCTCAAGTTTTTCCTTCACCGCGTCCTCGATCGACTGGCCTTCCTCCACGGTCACGCCAAGCTTTTTCTCGACCGCGCGGTTGATCTCTTTCTTGGCCTTGGTTTCAAGCTTCTTGCGCTCTTCCTTGAGGTTCATGTCGATCGCTTTTTCAAGGTCGGGCGTGATCCGTGGATTGGCCCAGGGCCCCCTGATCCGCACCGGAATCGCAAGCCCGCGACTGTTTTCGCCCTCAAGCAGAACCGGCGTGAACAGGTAATCAATATCGCGCGCCCCAAGCCCGACACGGCCGGTGCCGGTGGCTTTGGCCAGCGGCAGGTTCATCAACAGGTCAGTGTTGAACAGGTTGCCCTTGTCCATCGTATAGCTGGCGCTCATCTCGTCAAACACCGTGGTGCCGCCCGTCATGTCGCCCGAGCGCATCAACCGATCAAGGTCAATGCCGCTGATCACCCCGCGCCCGGTCTTGAGCGAACCATTGCCGCTCAGGCTATTCATGATCGCATCAACCGAAGGCCCGGATCCCAGAAAACTCAGGCTGGCGTCGCCACGTGCGGAAAACCGGCTCACATCAATCGCATCGGTCAGGAATGTTTCAAGGTTGATGGCGCTGACGTTCATAGTGCCGCCCACCGACAGGCCAGAGCGGTTGTTGACCACGAATTCACCGGTGATCAAGCCCTCATAGGCGCGCAATTCGCGCAGGCCAAAGACCGCGCGCGACCGGTCAAGCGTCATCAGGGTGCGGGTCTTGCCAAGCTTGAGATCGCCCAGATTGACACTATCGGCGACAAGCGCCACCTCGCCATTGGCAAGCGCAAGCGCACTGGCATCAATCGCCGCTTTCGACCAGCCCGCATCGCCGCCGCTGCCGCCGTTGCTATCGGCCCCGGCAAGCGTGGACAGGTCAAGCGCCCCGGCGTTCAGCTGTGCATTGATCCGTGGCACGGTTTCGCCAAGCGCGATATCCGCCCCACCCGCGATCTGGTTGCCGCCAAGCGCAAGCGCAAGGTCGCGCAACGACAGGCGCATGTCTTCAGTCAGGGTGATCTGGCTGCTGCCTTTGATGCTGCGGCCAAACCCTTTAGGCACGTCAATCGCCCCAAGGCCAAGCCCCGCCATGAAGCCAGAGGTGCTGGCGATATCGACGTCAAGGCGGCCCTCAAGCTGTGGCTGCAAACCGGCACGCCCGGCAAAACCAAGGCTGCCGCCCGGCGATGTCAGATTGGCCGCAACACCGGTCACCGCGCCGTCAAGGAACTGTCCCACCTGATCAAGCTGGCCATTGATGCGCACCGCCTCGCCCGCCGGGCGCAGGGTGGCCTCAAACGTGGCGGTGCCGTCATAGCTTGGCCAGCGAAGCTCGAAATCCATGTTGCGAAAGTCCTGAACCTCGCCACTGCCATGATCGGTATAGATCAGCGATGCGCCGGTGATCAGAGCCCGGTCAAGCGTCAGCGCAAGCCGCTTGGATTGCGCAGGCGCGCCGCCGTCCGATTGCCCCGATTGCGCCACGCCGTCAACCCCGAGCTCCCAGTTGACGCGGCCATTGGCGGCGCGTTCAAGCCGGATTGCGGGGTTCACCATCTCAAGCCCGGTGATCCGGATATCGCCGCCAAATAGCGCGTTCGGCTCGACCCCGATCTTAAGGCTGTCGGCGCGCAGCATCGGGCCCGCTTCGGACCAGTCGGCATTGGCCACCTCGACCACGCCGGTGCTGACGCCCAGAACCGGGTAAAAGCTGATCTTGGTGTCGCCCTGCATGGTGACCTTGCGACCGGTGGCACTGCTGATCTGATCCGCCGCGATCCGCGCGATCCGGTCGCCCGGCAACAGGAAAAGCGACCCCACAGCGACCACGATGATCACAATCAACAGCCCGATCAGCCGAAACACCCAACGCATGGCACACCCCTATTATTCTGATGCAACAAGTGTAGGCCCCCGACACCTACGGGGGCAACCGCTTTTGGGGAATGCGCTATTCCTTGCGCCCCACCAGCCCTGTCAGAACGGCGGTGCCAGCCAATCAGCCGAGATCAAAATCACATCCGAATTCGGCACCATTTATCCGGCGGTATCGACGCTGCCGAAAAGCAGAAAGGCAAGAGCCTAGATACCTGCGGCCCAAACCAACGCCCACGCTGGTTGATGCCAATAGCCAAACATCCAGCGAAAGAAGAAATCCCAAACCTGACGTAACATCGCGGGAATTGAACCAAAGACAGCCCGATGTGTCCCATCCACCGGGCCAAAGGCGCGCATCCGTTCGGCCACGCGCAACTTGCACTCACGCAACCGGGCGCCCTCTCGCAATCCTCTTCCCACATCCTCTTCACTCTGGCGCGCGCACCCGCTATGACGCCCCCATGTCACAGAACCCACCCGATCTGCGCCCCGATCTGGCGCGCGCCCGCATCACAGAGCATCCCCGCGCCGGTCAGCCGACCATCGGCATGGTCTCTTTGGGCTGTCCCAAGGCGCTTGTGGATAGTGAACGCATTCTCACCCGGCTGCGCGCCGAAGGGTATGGCATCTCGCCCGATTACACCGGGGCGGATGCGGTGATCGTCAACACCTGCGGCTTTCTCGATAGCGCCAAGGCCGAGAGCCTTGAGGCCATCGGCGAGGCGCTGGCGGAAAACGGGCGGGTCATTGTCACCGGATGTCTCGGGGCCGAGCCGGAGTATATCCGCGAGCATCACCCGCGTATCCTTGCCGTCACCGGGCCGCACCAATACGAACAGGTGCTTGATGCCGTGCATGCCGCCGTGCCGCCCTCGCCCGACCCATTCATCGACCTGCTGCCCGGATCCGGCGTAAGCCTGACACCGCGCCATTATAGCTATCTCAAGATCTCCGAGGGCTGTAACCACAAGTGCAAGTTCTGCATCATCCCCGACATGCGTGGCCGCCTTGCGTCACGCCCGGCCCATGCGGTGCTGCGCGAGGCCGAAAAGCTTGTCGAGAACGGGGTGAAAGAGCTTTTAGTAATCAGCCAGGACACAAGTGCCTATGGCGTCGATATCAAACATGCCGAGGCGAACGGTCATCGCGCCCATATCACCGATCTGGCGCGCGATCTCGGCGCGCTCGGGGCCTGGGTGCGGCTGCATTACGTCTATCCCTATCCGCATGTGCGCAACCTCATTCCGCTGATGGCCGAGGGGCTCGTGCTGCCTTACCTCGATATCCCGTTCCAGCATGCCCATCCTGAAACGCTGCGCCGTATGGCCCGCCCTGCGGCCGCCGCGCGCACCCTTGATGAGATCGCCGCCTGGCGCTCTGTGTGCCCTGACCTGACGCTACGCTCGACCTTTATCGTCGGCTATCCGGGCGAGACTGAAGCTGAGTTTCAGACCCTGCTAGAGTGGCTCGACGAGGCGCAGCTTGATCGCGTCGGGTGCTTTCAATACGAAAACGTCGCCGGCGCGCGCAGCAACGATTTGCCGGATCACGTGGCCAGCGAGATCAAACAGGACCGCTGGGATCGCTTCATGGAAAAGGCGCAGGCGATCTCCGAGGCCAAGCTTGCCGCCAAGGTCGGCCGGCGGATCGAGGTGATCATCGACGACATCGACAACGACGGCATCGCCACCTGCCGCACCAAGGCGGACGCGCCCGAGATCGACGGGAACCTGTTTATTGATGAGGGGACAGACGGGCTGTCGGTCGGGGATATCGTTCAGGTTGTGGTGGATGAGGCGGGGGAGTATGATTTGTGGGGGGCAATAAGGACTAATTCGCTTTAACAAGGTGATCAAAGAGTTCGTAACCGATCTTTGTTAATCTCCACTTGTCCTCAATATCACTGGACGCTATTTTGCTTGCCTTTAACTGCTGGAGGCCCTCCCGTGTCTCCACTTCCGCGCGCGTATGATTATAGCTGGGAAGTACTTTAGATAATTCTTGCAGAAAATGCGCATCTTGGAGGAGATCACGTTGTGTAACTCTTCCACTTTGGACCCTGCCAAGTTCAAGTATGATTGTCGCGGCTACGGGGCTCAGTGTGTCTCGAATTTCATCTATTTCATTCGCTTCACTTATCCGATTGGACTGAGCTATTCGCTCGCTCACGAGTTCCTCTACGACGTCATCATCTCCAATAGATTTTGCATCTTCTAAACGTTGCGCGGCAGCTATCTTTCTTTTCTCTTGTGCAGCTTCCAGTTCAGCCTTTGCATTCTCTTCGCCAGCCGACTTTCTGAAATCGTTTATTCGCCGTTTGCTCGCCATATCGCCCTGAAGGTCATTCAGCAGTGAAGTTGGCACCTTCGCCAACCGTGCTCCAAACAGTTTGAGCCACGGCGTTGCAAGTGCGAGCAGAACACCAATAATTATCGGCTTCCAAAGCAGCGTTGCAGAAGTGGTGTTCGCATCAACAAACAGAAACTTTGCCCTAACTGGCTTATCTGCGAACAGCAAATAAAAGATCGGCTTCCAATTGCAAACAATAAAAACAATGCCAATTGATCCAAGGAAGGGGCTTCGGATTCGGTCCTCCCAAGCCTTCAACGCATCCTTAAAAAAATCGGTCATAAATATATCCTTGGAACACTGTCAATTACACGAGACTTGCGCTCCCGCTAAACTAGAAAGATCAACGTGAAACACAAGCCTTCTTAAGTTGGCGTAACGTTTGCAATCACATGTGCCTCCCCAACAAAGGACAGCGCCCGGCCCTGGGTGGGTGCGAAGCGCCCTCCCGTGGGGAGGGTCGGGCGCTGTCCGGGTCGCAAGCGCCCCGGACTTGGGATTTCACCAATGTCACCGTCACAAATTCAAGGTTTGGCACGATTGACACGCGTGGGTTTCACCCACCCTACGGGCTGAGCCTTGGGCGGGCTTCTGGGGGGGTATATGCACCCTATCCTTGATCCCACATCGCCCTACCTCCCATCCTAAAGGAGGCCCATCATGACCAGCGAAACCGAAGTTCTCTATAACGCCCGTTGCCCGGTCTGTCGGGCCGAGATCGACCATTATGCGGGCTATGCTGCGCGCCACACCCTGCCGATCACGTTTCATGACCTCAACAGCCATGCGCTTGAGCATTGGGGGATAAGTGCCGATGCCGCCGCCCGCCGGTTGCATGTGCGCCGCGACGGGCGCATCGCGTCGGGGGTTGAGGCGTTCGTGATGCTCTGGGCGGCGATGCCACGCTATCGGCTGTTGGCGCGTGTGGTGGCGCTGCCGGGTCTGCGACAGGTCGCCGGGGTGATCTATAACCGCCTTCTTGCGCCCCGGCTTTACGCCCGGCACCTTGCGCGCGAGCGCCGCAATTGCCGCAACGTCACCCTATAAAAGCCAAAAATCTCTGGCATCATGATTTTGTTAAGGTTTTCCTGCCAAACAGGAGTGATGATTGATATGTCTTATCCAGATTATTCCCGGGCCGAACGTGTGGCCGACGGCGCGGTTCATATCCTGGGCCTTGCCGCCGCGATTACCGGGGTCAGCTTTCTGTTTGCCATGTGGGCGCTGCGGATGGATGGGGTCACGCTGGCCTCGACCATCGTCTATTCCGGCGCTTTGATCCTGATGCTGGCCGCCTCGGCCACCTATCATCTTGCCGCCCATACCACCGCGCGCCCGATATTGCGGCGTCTGGATCATGCGGCGATTTACCTTAAGATTGCGGGCACCTTCACGCCACTTAGCGTGCTTTTGGGCACTGGCTTTGGCTATGTCATCCTGGCGTTGGTCTGGGTGCTGGCGCTGATTGGGGCCGCGGCCAAACTCTTGGCGAAACGGGGCCAGATGACCACCGGGTGGCTGCCCTATGTGGCGCTTGGCTGGTTCGGGGTGGCCCTTTTTGTACCGTTGATGGATATCCTGCCCAGCACGAGCCTCTGGCTCATGCTGGCGGGCGGTATCCTCTATACTGCGGGTGTGGTATTTTATGCGTGGGAAAACCTGCGCTTTGCCAATGCGATCTGGCATGTGTTTGTCGCGGTGGCCTCGGCCTGCTTTTTCCTCGGAATTTCCGGCGCTTTGGCGATAACACTTTGAACGCCGCCCTGAACAGCGTGCCTCGATCACCCTGGCACCGCGCAGCGTAAGCTGCGTCTAGGCCTGCTTGCCCGCTTTCAGAAGCGCGAACAGATCTCCGTTGCGGCAGTAGTCCGGGCCTTGCTCGACGACCGCGCCTTGTGCCGCCAACCAATGACCGCAGGCCTCGGGATTGGCGCAGCCAGTGCAGGCGAGTACCGCATCACTCAGGACACCGGGGCGCATTTGCCCGGCCATCATCTTTTCCTCCAGGTCCACACCCAGAGTGTTGGCCATCCGGTCAACCAGGTCGGCGTGACGTTTCAACGTGCTGGTGCTTTGCATGGACATTCTCCTGTTGCTGGACGCAAGATGCGGAGCTTTGCGATTTTTGACCTTGACCTAGATCAAGCGGCGCGTTCATCAAAATACGCGCGCACGCAGTCCTGCACATGGCGAAACCGGTCACCGCCAAGCTTTTTGCCGCCATACCAACGGGTTACCACGATCACATGATCGCGCAGATCGTCGCGCTCCAGCATCCGCAAAATCACCATACCTGCGCCGGATTCACCGTCATCGCCCTTGAGGGCGGTGCCATCCGCCAACAAAACCGCCCAGGTGTTATGCGTCGCCCTGGCGAATTTCTTGTCGCGCTTGAGATCTTTCAGAAAGGCCTCGACCTCTTTGCGGCTGCGCACGGCGCCGCCCGAGACCGCATAGCTTGAGCCCCGGTCGTTGATCACACCGCGCAATTGCCGCATGTTACAGCCCGGCGTTGACGCGCCGCACGGTTTCGATGCGCTGTGCATTGGGCGGGTGCGTCCCAAGGAATCGATCACCGGGATCGGGTATGCGTGTAAAGAACTGCGCGCCCCTCACCGGGTCATAGCCCGCCCGCTTGGTGATCACAGTGCCAAGTGCATCTGCCTCAAGCTCGAAATTCTTGGAATAGCTGCGCGCGCCGACGCCCGCGCCAATATCGACCGCCTGATCCACAACCGTCGAACTAGCCCCGGTGAGCGCCGCAAGCCCGCCAAGCAGGATTGCCCCGGTCGCGGCATTTTGCTGTTGGCGCGGGATATGCCCCTCGATGTGATGCGCGGCCTCATGCCCCATCACAAAGGCAAGCTCGTCACGGTTGCCCACATCGGCAATCAGCGCAAGCGTGAACGCCAGAATCGGGCGCCCGGATTTATCAACGGTCTGATAGGCATTGGACGGCTGGCCTTTGCGGTCGTCCACGACAATCCGGAAATCGCAATTCGCCCCCGAGGTGCGCGCACGGCATTCGCGTTCTGCAACCGGCTCTACCGTGTTAACAACGCTTTGAAACTGTTGAAGCTTATCACGCGTCGGCGTCGAGGGCGCTTTTTGAACGGCCTGCGTTGGCGCCGGACGGCTTACCTGCCCGGGCTCGACGGTCGACACACAGCCCGCCATTGCAAGCAGGCCAAGAATGGGGATCAAACGCATCACGCACCTCATTATCCAACGCTCTTGCACCGGTGTTTAGCAGGGTTTCATCTTACTGACAGCCCCTTGCGCGATCTTGACCTGTGGGCTTGCAAAGACCCGCCAAGCCGCTAGGATCGGGTCATGTTTTCGATTGAGCATGAATTCGACGCAACCGTGATCACATTGGTCGATGAGGGGCCTGCGCCCTTAGGCGAAGATGTGATCGTGAATGCCTTTGAGGAATGCGTCACGGTCCAGCAATACGATCCGCGCACCGATCAAACCCATGTGATCACCCTGTCGATGGCGCAACTGCGTGATCTTGGCTCTGCACTTGATCTGCCCGAGGGCGTATATATGCAAACCCCTGTAAAGAAATAGACAATCGCAGGTCAGGGTCAGACCTTTTTCAGAACCTCTACGGCGGCCACTGTCGGTGTCATCGTTCCTTTTGCCACACGCTCTGAATACTCCTGCATCACGGCGCGGGCGTCGGGCGTGTCCAACTGGGCCAAAAGACCCTGACGCACCTCTTCGCGGAACCAATAGCGCGCCTGTTCAGCCCGCCGCCCGGAAAAATGCCCTCTTTCGCGCCGCCAATTGACCAATGTCATCATCTCGTCCCAGGCCTGGCGCAGCCCCTCTTCCTGAAGCGCCGAAACCGTTGTCGCCTTGGGAAATCCCTCGGGATCCTGCGGGCGTTTGCGCAACAGCCGGAGCGCGCCGGCATAATCCGAACAGGTCCGCATGGCCGCCGGTTTCAGGTCTCCATCGGCCTTGTTGACGAGAATGATATCGGCCATTTCCATGATCCCGCGCTTGACCCCCTGCAATTCATCCCCCCCCGCAGGTGCCAGCAACAGGATAAACAGGTCGGACATTTCCGCCACCACGGTTTCGGATTGCCCCACCCCGACGGTTTCGATCAGGACAACGTCAAACCCTGCCGCTTCGCAAAGACGCACCGCCTCGCGGGTCCGCCGGGCAACGCCGCCCAAATGCGACTGGCTTGGCGACGGGCGGATAAAGGCGTTCGGGTCGCGGCTCAGGCGATCCATCCGCGTCTTGTCACCCAGAATAGAGCCGCCCGACCGGGTCGAGCTTGGGTCAACCGCCAGCACCGCGACCCGCAACCCCTGCGCGGTCAACATCATGCCAAAGCTTTCGATGAAGGTGGATTTACCAACCCCCGGCGTGCCCGAAAGACCGATGCGAATGGCCTCGCGCCCCGCCGATTTAAGCGCCTCTATCAGGGCCGCCGCCTGTTCACGGTGGTCGACGCGCGTGCTTTCAATCAGGGTAATCGCGCGGGACAGGGCGCGGCGATCACCGGCAACGATCTGGTTTTTGAGGTCTGAAATATCCATGCATGTGGCCCGCTGTTCAGTGATCAATGTCCTGCGCCTTACATGCCTTGGGCGGGGCGGGCTTGTCCAGATGCGGGGGCTATGGAATTCCGCGCCGCGATGGCCGATAAGGCAGGAATGACGCCCAGACTGCCCATCCACGATGCGATTGCCCCGCTGCTTGATGCGTTGCGGGCCTGTGGGCGTGCGGTTTTACAGGCGCCACCGGGCGCGGGCAAGACCACGGTCGTGCCGCTTGAAATCTTGCGCGCCGGTCTTACCAAGGGCCGAATTTTGATGCTTGAACCGCGCCGCCTTGCCGCGCGCGCCGCTGCCGAGCGGATGGCACAGACCCTGGGCGAACAGCCCGGCGAAACCGTCGGCTATCGCATTCGGGGCGAGGCGAAAATATCATCCCGAACCCGGATCGAGGTGGTCACCGAAGGCATCCTGACCCGAATGATACAATCCGACCCCGAGCTTTCGGGCGTCGGCGCGGTGATCTTTGACGAATTTCACGAACGCTCGCTCAACGCCGATCTCGGGCTGGCGCTTTGCCTTGAGGTGGCGGGCGCGCTGCGTGACGATCTGATGCTTGTGGCGATGTCGGCGACGCTTGATGCCGAGCCGGTGGCAGCGCTTATGGGCGACGTGCCGGTGATCACCTCTGAAGGGCGCAGCTATCCGGTGGAAATCCGCTGGCTTGAGCGCCCCTTGCCGAAAGGCAGACGGTTCGAAGTGGCGCTTGCCGATCTGGTGGCGCGCGCTGCGGGTGAGACCACCGGCGGCATTCTGGTGTTTGCCCCCGGCGAGGGTGAAATTCGCCGCCTTGAGGCGCAGTTAAAGGGCCGTCTGCCGTCCGATTGTCAGATTCGCCCACTGTTTGGGGCGATGGATTTTGCCGCGCAACGGGCCGCGATTGCCCCCGCGTCGCAGGGTCGAAAGGTGGTGCTGGCCACGGCGATTGCCGAAACCTCGCTGACGATTCAGGATATCCGCGTGGTGGTTGATGGCGGACGCGCACGGCGCGCGCGGTTCGATCCCGGATCGGGCATGTCGCGGCTGGTGACCGAAGCGGTCACGCGCGCCGAGGCGAGCCAACGCACCGGGCGCGCCGGACGGGTGGCCGAGGGCACCGCGTACCGGCTCTGGACCAAGGGCGAAGACGGCGCGCTTCGCCCCTTTCCCCCGGCCGAGATCGAGGCCGCCGACCTGAGCGCCCTCGCGCTTGAGCTTGCGCTTTGGGGGGCCGGACCAGAGGATTTGCCGTTTCTGACGCCGCCCAACCCCGCCAGCTTTGGCGAGGCACAGGCGTTGCTGGCGATGCTGGGCGCGCTTGATGCCGAGGGGCGTATTAACGATCATGGCCGCACTCTGGCGGCGCTGCCGTTGCATCCGCGTCTGGCGCATATGCTTGCGGTCGCAGGGCCCGAGGCCGCGCCGATGGCCGCCCTGCTGGCCGACCGCGATCCGCTGGCACGTGGCGCGCCGGTGGATCTGACGCTCCGGCTGGCGGCCATTCGCGATTTTCGCGGCTACTCTGAGCGCTCGCCGCATGTCGCCAATCGCGGCGCCGTCGAGCGGATCAAGACCGAGGCCAAGCGCCTTGCCCGCCAAGCGAGACGCGCAGGCAAGAGCGCGATGAGCGACGCCGAAATGGCCGCCCTTGCCTATCCCGATCGCATCGGGTTGCGCCGCAAGGGCGATCAGCCACGCTATGTGCTTTCGGGCGGCAAGGGCGCGATCCTGCCCGAGGATGACACGCTGGCCGCGGCCCGGCTGATCGTGGCCACCGATCTTGACGGCGACCCGCGCGAGGCCCGTATTCGTCAGGCGATCCAGATTTCCGAGGGTGAAATTCGCGGGCTTTACGCCGATCAGATCGCCTGGCGTGATGTCTGCGACTGGTCGCGGCGCGAGCGTCGCGTGATTGCCCGGCAACAGGAATGCTTTGGCGCTTTGCTGCTTGATGACCGCCACTGGAAAGACGCACCGCCCGAGGCAATTGCCCGCGCCATGCTCGGCGGGGTGCGCGATCTCGGGCTGAACTGGTCGGACCCGGCGCGCCGGTTTGTGGCGCGGGTGTCGCTGATGCGCGACGCGGGCGAGGATTTGCCCGACATGTCCGACGCCGCCCTGCTCGACAGCCTTGAGGAGTGGCTTTTGCCCTATCTCAAGGGGGTCAAAACCGCACAGGACTGGAAGCGGTTCGAAATGCTGGAGGCCCTACGCGCGCGGCTGAGCTGGGACCAGATGCAGGCGCTTGACCGCAAGGTTCCCGGCGCGTTCACCACCCCCCTGGGGCGCAAAATTCCGATTGATTACAGTGGCGAACACCCGGAAATCGCCCTACGCCTGCAAGAGTTGTTCGGCCAGATCAGCCATCCGATGGTCGGGCGCACACCGCTGCGGGTGACGCTTTTGTCGCCAGGGCACAAGCCGGTCCAGACGACGCTGGATATCCCCGGCTTCTGGGCCAATTCCTACGCCGACGTGCGCAAGGACATGCGCGGACGCTATCCCAAGCACCCCTGGCCCGAGGACCCGACCAAGGCCGACCCTACCCTACGCGCCAAGCCGCGAAAACCCCGGTGAAACGCCTTTAAACACAGGTGTGAATTGTAATATTTTGAATATACATTATATTCAGTCGCTAAGAAAAACAAAAAGACGAGCAGGTTGAACTTGGACATGACAGACGGATTTAAGAAAACATGGACCGAATTGGTCCAGCCAATTTTGCGTCGCCCGCGCCGACTTCAGGTCGCGGCGCTGTGTTACCGTGAAAACAACCCCGGCAAAGAGGTGCTTTTGATCACCAGCCGTGGCACCGGTCGCTGGATTGTGCCCAAGGGCTGGCCGATCGACGGCCTTAACGCGATCGAAGCCGCCTTGCAGGAGGCCTGGGAAGAAGCCGGCGTCAAGGCCTTTGCCCATACTGCGGAATCCGTCGGCAGCTTTGAGTACGAAAAATGGATCGACGCAGGCTATGAAACCCCTGTCGAGGCCAAGGTATTCAAGGTCAAGGTCGATGAGCTCAAGGATACCTACCCCGAGGTAAGCGAACGCAAGCGCCAGTGGTTCAGCCCCGCCGAGGCCGCCAATCTGGTGAATGAACCAGGTTTGCGTGACATTCTAAGGCAAATCTGACCTAAATCTGCGAACTTGAGGCAAAAACCGTTGAAACAACGGGCCGTCCCCAGTACCCGCTTGATACGCGCGTAGAATCCGGGGGCGATCCATGGCCGACAAACTAGACAGCAAACACTGGACCACCCTTGACCGCGACCTGGGACGGATTTCTCAGGTCGAATATGCTGCGGCCTATGTCTCGCGCCCGTTGGTGGGACCGGGCATCGCGCTTGCCTTCATGATATTGGCCGGCCTTGCCGCCGCCCTGTTTTTTCATGCCTCTCCAGTTAACGTTATTGTCGTCGCGGCCGCGGTGATCGGCGCCTATATGGCGATCAACATTGGCGCTAATGACGTCGCCAACAATATGGGGCCGGCCGTTGGTGCAAATGCGCTGACCATGGGTGGTGCGATCATCATTGCCGCCATTTTCGAAAGCGCGGGCGCGCTTTTGGCCGGGGGTGACGTGGTCTCGACCATTTCCAAGGGCATTATTGACCCCTCGGGCATGGCCGAAATCCAAACCTTTATCTGGGCGATGATGGCCGCGCTTTTAAGTGCCGCACTTTGGGTCAATCTGGCCACCAAGGTCGGCGCGCCGGTCTCGACCACGCATTCGGTGGTGGGCGGGGTCATGGGGGCCGGCATCGCCGCCGCCGGCTTTGCCGCCGTCAATTGGCCGACGATGGGGGCAATCGCCGCCAGTTGGGTGATTTCGCCGGTGCTGGGCGGGGTCATTGCCGCAGCGTTTCTGGCGCTGATCAAAAGCCGCATCATCTATCAAGAAGATAAGATCGCCGCCGCGCGCAAATGGGTGCCCATTCTGGTGGCCATCATGGCCGCGGCCTTTACCAGCTATCTGGCCCTCAAGGGATTCAAGAAACTCATCAAGATCGACATGCAGACCGCCCTTATCATCGGGCTTGTGCTGGGGCTGGTGACCTATGTCATCACCCGCCCGATGATCCGTCGCCAATCCGAGGGGCTGGAAAACCGCAACAAGTCGGTCAAGGTTCTGTTCGGCCTGCCGCTGGTGTTTTCCGCCGCGATGCTGTCGTTTGCCCACGGCGCCAACGATGTGGCCAATGCGGTGGGTCCGCTGGCCGCTATCGTCCATGCCGCCGAGGCTGGTGATTTCGCCCGCAATGTGGCCATTCCGATGTGGGTCATGGTGATCGGCGCTTTTGGGATTTCGTTTGGCCTGTTCCTGTTTGGGCCGAAACTGATCCGCATGGTCGGCAGCCAGATCACCAAGCTCAACCCGATGCGCGCCTATTGCGTGGCGCTTTCGGCGGCGATCACGGTGATCGTGGCAAGCTGGCTTGGCCTGCCGGTCAGTTCAACCCACATCGCCGTTGGGGGCGTCTTTGGCGTCGGATTTTTCCGTGAATGGCACATGGAACGTCGGCGGCACAAGAACATGCCCGTTGCGCCCAAGTTGAAAATCGCCGCCGAGGAACGCCGCCGCCGCAAGCTAGTGCGCCGCAGCCATTTCATGACCATCATCGCGGCCTGGGTCATCACGGTGCCCGCCGCCGCCGCGATGTCTGCGGTGATCTTTTATATCCTCAACAGCCTGAGCGCCTGACGGCACGTACCACCGTGTTCCTTCTCCTGTATTTAACACACACAAAACAGGAGAGGAGCAATTGGGGCCGGGTTTTGCGGATCAGAGCGGGATAAGCGCCCAGTAATCCAGATCAAGCATCACATGCGGCAGATATTTGCCATCCGCCCCCTTAAGCGTGAACGGCGCACCGCCTTTGGTTGCCACAAGCCGCAGCCGCAGTGCACCAACACCCGGCGCGGATGTCTCGGCCTTGTCGATCACCTCGGACCAGGCCTTGATCGTATCGCCGGAATAACAGGGATTGGCATGCGCGCCGCCGTTCAGCCCGACCACCATCTGGGCGTTGGCCAGACCGTTAAAGCTTAGCGCCCGTGCCATCGAGATCACATGCCCGCCATAGATCAGACGGCGGCCGTCGTCGCGCGCGCCAGCGTCGAAATGCACCTTGGCGGTGTTCTGCCAGAGGCGCGTGGCAATCATATGCTCGGCCTCTTCGACGGTCACGCCATCGACATGGTCGATCTGTTCATCGACCGCGTAATCGCCCCAGCGATGCCGCTCGCCCGCAAGGGCAAAATCATAGGTGCTGAAATCAAGGCCCTGTGGAATCGTAAGGTCACTGGCGGCCAAAGCCGGCGCAAGATCGGGGATCACCGTTTCGGGGGCGGGCGCATCAAGGTCGCCTTTGCGCACCATCACCCAGCGTATATAGTCGATAACCACCTCGCCGCGCTGATTGATGCCCGTGGTGCGCACATAGACCACGCCTGATTTACCGTTCGAATTCTGCTTGAGGCCGATCACCTCTGAGGAGGCGCTTAGCGTGTCACCGGGATAGACCGGCACCCGCCAGCGCCCTTCGGCGTAGCCAAGATTGGCCAGCGCATTGAGCGAGATGTCGGGCACGGTTTTGCCAAACACCAGATGAAACGCCGCCAGATCGTCAACCGGGCTTGCGGGCAGACCAGAGGCACGGGCAAATTCATCCGAGGAATAAAGCGCATGGCGCGCCGGATAAAGCGCGTGATAAAGCGCGCGCTCGCCCCCCGACACCGTGCGCGGTACGGCATGCTGGATGGTTTCGCCAAGGGTGTAATCCTCGAAAAACCGGCCCGGATTGGTCTTTGCCATGCTTACTGCTCTCCTAGTTTCATGTCGGGCGTATAGGTGCCCTCGGTGTCTTTCACCACTGCCTGACCACAGCGCATGACGCCATTGGCGTGATCATAGGAATAGGTCGGGCTGCCATGCAGAACCCAGCCCTTGTTGAGCGCCGCCGTGACCTTGTGGCAAAACGCCGACGTGTCATCACCCGATAGGAACCGATAAAGTTTCATGTTGTTCACCCCGAAAACGGCGATACGCCAAGCCACATGTGAATGCCCGCGATCACGGCAAACATCACCAGCGTGATAATCACCAGGATGATATCCTTTTTCGCCGGGCCCGGCTCTGGGCGCACCCAGTCTTGCGAGCGGTTGATCACGATCACCTCAAGCACCGCCCAGCCCAGCAACCCACCAAACAGGACGACCGAAGCCAGATCGCCATTGACCAGCAAATGCGCCACGGCCCAGATCTTGACCGCCGTCAGCTGTGGGTGGCGCATGCGCCCGCGCAGCCGACCGGTTGTCGCGCTCATCCCGTAGACGAACACCGCAACCAACATCAAAAGGTTGTTAAGATGCACTGTCCATGTCGGCGGGAACCACAGATTGACGACCTCGGCCTGTTTGTACCCCACGATCATCAGGCCAAGACCGGCCAGAACACCGACAGCAACCAGCGCCTTGCCGGCATTGCCCATCCGCGCGCGCAGATCGGGGGCCACCCGTTTGAAAAGATGTGCCGCCACCCAGAGAGCAAGACCAAGGATCAGATATATCATCGCAGGTTACTCCGCTGCCATTTCCGCAATCGCCTGCGCCTTGGCCTGGATACGCTGCGCCGCCACAACATGCAGATTTTCAACAATCTGCCCATCGACCACCGCGATCCCCTGACCCGAGGCGCGGCTTTCTTCATAGGCGGCGATCTGGCGCGCGGCCAGTTCAATCTCGGAATTTGTCGGCGCAAAGGCGGTATTGGCAATCTCGACCTGCGCCGGGTGAATCAAGGTCTTGCCGTCAAAGCCAAGGTCTCGCCCCTGCTCGCATTCCGCCTTGAGCCCGTCACCGTCACGGAACCGGTTATAGACCCCGTCCACCGTAATAACCCGCGCCGCGCGTGCCGCCATCACGATCATCTGCAACGCGGTCATAAGCGGAAGGCGATCAGCGCGGGTGCGACATCCAAGATCCTTGGCAAGGTCATTGGTTCCCGCCACAAGGCCGGCCACCTGCGCATGCGATGCAATCTCGCGGGCGTTGAACACGCTCACCGGCGTTTCCATCATCGTCCAGATCGGCAGATCGCTGCCGATCACATCCGACAGATTGTCGATATCCGACGAGGTATTGACCTTGGGCAACAGGATCGCATCCGCTCCCGCATCGCGCAGCGCGCGGGCATCCTCCAGCCCCCACTCGGTGGTCAGTGCATTGATCCGCACGATCTTGGAGCGTTTGCCATAGCCCCCCTGACGCAGCGCCTCGACAAGGGTCTGGCGGGCCTCGGCCTTGACATCGGGGGCCACGGCATCCTCAAGGTCAAAGATGATCGCGTCGGTGGGCAGGCTGCGCGCCTTGTCAAGCGCACGCTCTTTCGAGCCGGGAATATAAAGCACCGAACGGTAGGGGTGCATGCTGCTGTCCATGGATCTGCCCTCGCGTAGATTCTATTTTGTAATAATCTTGCGCAGGAATGGCATTTTTTGGCGAAAATGTTCAAGCCCTTTCTCGCCGCATCGCAGCACCCGATCACCTTTTCATCCCCTTTGGCGCGCCGGGGCGGGCCATTAACCATCTTTTCACCTCTGAACCCGCATCCTTCTCATGTGACGGCAGGGACCCCACCACCGAAAAAGGGTATGACGATGATCAAACGATTTCTGACAAGCGCCGCTGCGATTGCGGTATTCTGGGGCGAGCCGGCGCTTGCACAACTGGCCAATTGTGCGCCGCGCGATGCCGTCCTCGAGCGTTTGGCAAGCTCTTATGGCGAAACCCGGCAATCCATGGGGCTTGGGGCGAACAATGCCGTGATCGAGGTGTTTGCCTCGGACAAATCCGGCAGTTGGACCATCACCGTGACCGGCACCAATGGTATCACCTGTCTTGTCGCCAGCGGTCAGGCCTTCGAGGCGATGGCCGAGAGCCTGCCCGCTCTTGGCAATGACGCCTAAGTCAGGCCGTCCCAGATTAGCTTGGCCCCGGTCATGGCCAGCAAGATATAGGTGATTGCGAAAAAGACGCGCTCCGGAATGATCCGGTGAGCGCGCACGCCGATCCACGCCCCCAAAAGCGCAAAGGGCGCCAGCGCCAGATCGAACAACAGCGTTTCGCGGGTGAACAGGCCGAGCATTCCATAGGGCACCGCCTTGGTGATGTTGAACACCCAGAAGACAAGCACCGTTGTCGCCTGATAACGGGTTTTATCAAGGCCGCGCGACAGCAGGTACACGGCGGCCGGTGGCCCGCCGGCATGGCTGACAAAGCTTGTGAAGCCTGCGACCACCCCGGCCAGCGCCCCACCCCAGACCGGCATTGCCCCTGCCGCCCGGCGCAAAAGACCGGCCCGCATCGCAAGCTGCCAGAGCACAAAGCCAATCGCGATTCCCCCGATCAACAGCCGCAGGACATCCGCATCGGTGCGCTGAAACAGCAGCACCCCAAGCGCCACCCCCGGCAGACCGCCAACGAGTAGAAGCGCCGCATCGCGACCGCTCCATTGCCGCCAATAGGCGCGCAAACTGGCCAGATCAATCAGCATCAAAAGCGGCAGCATGATCCCCAAGGCCACGCCCGGCGAGATCATGATCGCCAGAATCGCCGCCCCCGCGAAAGCGGCGCCAGAGCCAAACCCACCCTTTGAAATGCCCGCGAACAGCGCCGCGAACACAGCAATTGCAAAGACATCAAACCCCATGGTCTGCACCCCGTAAATCCCGCCTGCGCAAGCACTTTAGCCGCCCCACGACCGGCGCGACACCCCAACCCCCGGATTTTGCCGCGTCGCAGCACCCTTGCCAGCGGCAAAAAATAAGACTAGGCCGAAGCGCAACTTTTCAACCGACTGGAGATACATCCGATGGCCAGACCCAAGATTGCGCTGATTGGCGCCGGACAGATTGGCGGCACCCTCGCCCATCTCGCCGCGCTCAAGGAACTGGGCGATATCGTCCTCTTCGACATCGCCGAAGGCACCCCCGAAGGCAAAGCGCTCGACATCGCCGAATCCGGCCCTGCGGAAGGGTTCGACGCAACCCTGAGCGGCACCCAATCCTACGCCGATATCGCTGGCGCGGATGTGTGCATCGTCACCGCCGGTGTCGCCCGCAAGCCCGGCATGAGCCGCGATGACCTTCTGGGAATCAACCTCAAGGTGATGAAATCGGTCGGCGAAGGTATTGCCGCCCACGCGCCCGACGCCTTTGTGATCTGCATCACCAACCCGCTTGATGCGATGGTCTGGGCGCTGCGCGAATTCTCGGGTCTGCCGCATGAAAAGGTCTGCGGCATGGCGGGCGTTCTTGATAGCGCGCGCTTCCGCCATTTCCTGTCGCTGGAATTCGGCGTGTCGATGCGCGACGTTTCCGCCTTTGTTCTTGGCGGCCACGGCGACACCATGGTGCCGCTGGCCCGCTATTCGACCGTTGGCGGCATCCCGCTGCCGGATCTGGTTGATATGGGCTGGACCACACAGGACAAACTCGATGCCATCATTCAGCGCACCCGTGATGGCGGCGCCGAGATCGTTGGCCTGCTGAAAACCGGATCGGCGTTCTACGCCCCGGCCACCAGCGCCATCGAAATGGCCGAGGCTTATCTGAAAGACCAGAAACGTGTTCTGCCCTGCGCGGCCTATGTGGACGGCGCCCTTGGTCTGAACGGGTTCTATGTCGGCGTTCCCACCGTGATCGGCGCGGGCGGTATTGAAAAAGTCATCGACATCAAGATGAACAAGGACGAACAGTCGATGTTCGACAAATCGGTCGATGCGGTCAAAGGCTTGGTCAAGGCCTGCAAGGAAATCGACCCCTCGCTGGCCTGATCGCCATAAAACACAGTATCGAACGGGGCCGGATCACATTCGGCCCCGATTCTTTTCAAGCCTCTGCATCCAAAGCAATTCAATTTTGTGATCACAGGGTTAAAACGTGTGATCACAAAAACGGAAAAATTGCCGAAAAATCCGCAATTCGGAAGAAACCGTTTAATGCGGCCTTAAATATATGCCTATACCTGTCCCAATCGTAGCAAAACGGGACAATTTCATGAACATCCATGAGTATCAGGCGAAAGCATTGCTTCGCTCTTACGGCGCCCCGGTGTCGGATGGGCGCGTGGTTCTGCGCGCCGAAGAAGCCAA
>NZ_FOVP01000012.1 GCF_900115165.1 Roseovarius lutimaris
AGCTTCGGCGGCACCGACACGAACATGTGGACGTGATCGCTCGACAGCACCCCGCGCAATATGTCGACCTCGTTCTCGCGGCAGACCTGACGGCAGATGTCGCGCACCCGCAGGCGCAGCGCCCCGGTCAGCACCTTGTAACGGTACTTGGTCGACCAGACGATGTGGTAGCGGTGATAGTAAACGCAGTGTTTGCCAGTGTCATATTGCATGATCGTACCCTCGGAAAATGAGCCTCCGACCCGGCTGCGGCTCATTTTCCGAGGGTACGATCATAACACGATTCTTTCACGCTGAAGCGGGTCCGACTGGAAGTCGGAGGGTTTGCTCCAGGGCGTGGATACTAAATGATCTCACGAACTAGGAAAACTCATGCAAAATCGGGCTGTCCACAAATTGCAATATCAAGCTGACTTGCTGAGAAACACATGCTATGAACTGCCCTTTCGATGCGTGACTACTTCGAAGCGCGCAAGCAGTCTCCTCCGAGCGCGTGTTGGCAATACGTTAGCGCTTTTATTCCCACATGTAGTCAGGGATGAGACCGAGATTGACCGAAACCTCGCCGAACCCATCTATGTTATCAAGCGCCACTCGTGCAGCGTTTTCGTGGGCGTTCGTTCCGGCAATCCCCCAGACATCCACGCGGTTGCCTTCGACGACGACATTGAGATGGGCGGGGTTCAGCCCTGGCACCTCCGCCAACGCCGCGAGAGCAATCTCGCGCTTTTGGCGGTCGCTGGCAGACGTGTCGAGCGTCACGATTGTTACTGTCGCAAGCGCCTGCAACAGGTTGGCTCGACTGACAATCCCGATCAGTTGGCCATCTGTGACGACAGGAACACGCTTGATCCGTTTTTTTTCAAGCAGTCGAGCGATGTCCGAAACAGGCGTGTTGGCAGCAACGACTTCGACTTTACGGCTCATGATATCTCCGGCATGGCGGCCACGCATAACGATAAAATCTTCTGCTGTGTTGTCTGACCCTGAAAACAGTGAGAGCCACCATGATTTTTGCACTTTGCCTGGCCCTTCGACCCGACGCATCAGGTCACCCTCGCTCACAATACCGACTATGCTTCCGGCACCATCCACGATTGGTATCGCGCTTATGTGGTTGTCCATCATCAGCACGGTGACCTCTTCCACAGTCGTATCAGCAGCGGCGGTGATGACATTTTTCGTCATGACGTCTTGAGCCTGCATTTCTTTCTCCTTCTTCATATCTGCTACGAGTAGTAGACGGATAAGTTTGACCAGGACGAACCTCGGTCGTGTCTAGAATCTCGTGGAAATTCCCCGGCGGCGTTCTCCGGGCATGGGGATTTGAGCCTGATCAGGCCGCGAGGTCAAGGCTGATTGCCGCCCACGGCGCACGCACTCTTTTTCTGGCTTTGTCAGGCTTTTATGTGGCAACATGACCAAGATCCGCGTCCCATTCAGGCAACCATTTCAGTCGCATAGTTGTTCCACAGGAGTTGTCACTTTAACTTGTTCCGTCCGCAAATTGGCGCCCCAGTTGTGCATCAAGCGAGGTTGGCGGCAGCTAGCCATGCATCGAATGCTTCCAGTCGGTGGTATCGGATTGTGAGAGCGGAGCGGCGCATGAGATGGTCTCCGCACGGAGCGCATCGCGTCGCCGTCGCACGGGCTGCAGTCCTTGACGGCAGGCTGACCGTCTCAAAGATGGCCGCTTGATCACCAAGTTTTGCCCACTCCCGACGTTAACAGCCGTAAACCAGCATACCGATGCGATGATCGCCCCCTGGGTGATCAAAGGGGCAATGGATGGCGCGGCCTTCGCCGCTTACGTTGAAAAAGTGCTGGTGCCAGAACTCTCACCCGGAACCGTGGTCATTCTGGACAATCTCGCCACCCACAAAAACGCTGAAGCGGAAATGGCAATACGCAGGGCAGGATGCTGGTTCTTGTTCCTGCCGCCCTACAGTCCAGATCTCAACCCCATCGAAATGGCATTCTCAAAGCTCAAAGCACACCTGCGCCGGATCGGAGCGCGCACATTCACAGACATGTTCAACGCAATCGCTGATATCTGCGACCTATACTCACCGGAGGAATGCTGGAACGACGTCACGGCTGCCGGATATGTCGCAAGTTAAAGGCGGGACGCTTTAGCGTCGAGACACTTCTTAGAAGGAGTGCGGGGCAGAAGTGTTTCAGGGACGTGCAAGTTGGTCAAATGTTCCACCTTGGCGTTACTCAGCGAACAAACCTTGTGATGACGCCAGCAGATCGTAGCCCGGTGTTCCAAAACTTAAACCGCTCTGATGTCCCACTTTGTATGACGACGGTTACTTAACATAAGAATGATATCATGCGCAAGATATGTGCGTATGATTGACGCGCATTTTCTCGAGTGATATCCTCGCTTCAGGAGGCTTGGCCTATGAATTCTCAACCACGAAAACCTACAAACTTGTCTATGGATGTCTCTTTGCTCACAGAAGCCAAGGCGCTGAAGGTGAACTTGTCTCGCGCAGCAGAAGAGGGGGTTCGACATGCAGTTGCAGCCGCCAAAGCAGAGCAATGGAAAGCTGAGAATGCCGCCGCCCTTCGGAGCTCCAACTCCTACGTTGAGAAGCATGGCCTGCCGCTTGATGAGTTCCGCCAGTTCTGATGGCCAAGTATGACGTGTTTCCCAATCCATCAGGAGACGGCTTTCTGTTGGACGTGCAAACCGATCTACTAAGCGATTTGAATACACGTGTTGTTGTACCGCTGCTGCCAACTTCCCGTTCGCCAAAGCCCGCGACGCGGCTAAATCCGACCTTCGTGATAAACGGGGAGCCTGTCGTCATGGTAACGCAGTTCATGGCTGCAGTCCCTGCAGGGATTCTCAAGTCCTCGGTCGGAAAGCTTGATGAGGATTTTGAAATAATCACAATTGCCGTCGACATGCTTATGCAAGGCTTTTGACCCGATAACGACAAGCATCAGACGTCTCTCGTCGAGCAAGATCACCTTTCTCGGTGTTAGGCATTGCTTAGCTCGGCGACAGGATAAAGCGCATGTGGTAGTGATCGCCGCAGATCATACAATACTTGCATTTGTTCTCTTTATGTTCTAGTCATTGACTGACATGGCTGAGGAGTAGAACAATGCAGCAATCTCACCTTGATGGATCAAATGTCGCGCCGAGTAGCAATGACTATCATGTTCTGCCAGCTACCAAGAAACAGATACTATTCGCTCAGCAGATAGCAAAGCGCTTGAAAATCGACCTTCCAACTGACGCATTAGTGGATCGCCATCGCATCTCACGCTGGATCGACGCGCATAAGCCTACGGCTCCAACAATGCGGTTCTCGAATTACCCCTCGTCCAAGCAAGTAGGCTTTGCCGAAAGGATTGCGCGCATCAAACGGCGCGATATCCCGCAGGAGTGCTTTCGGGACCGTGGAATGATGTCCAAGTGGATCGATAGAAATCTGTAGGGGCATTTCGTTAAGATATTGTGATTAAGGAATTTATTCGTAAACGCATAATCCATCTTATTAACATAACCTTCATTATGCGTGCTATATACTTTGCGTTGCGTTAGTATAATATTGAATGCATACTGGGAGTCCCCTTCCAAGGACCAAGAGTATGCTTCGACCGTTCAAGAACCTTGTGGGCACGTTGTTGGTGGCTCTGTCTCTGACGAGCAATTCGCTGCCTTCAAAATTACAGGCACAGACCTATCCAATCGACTGCGCAATCCTCCTCTGTCTGTCCGGTGGTTGGCCAGCGTCTGTCCCTTGTTCTCGTGCGCGCGCTGAGTTCATCCGGCGGATCACGCCCTGGCCGGTGGAACCGCCGCTTCAGATATGGCGCTGTCCTATGGGCGCGTCCTACGAGAACGAACGTCAGTCGAGCGGAACAGACGAGATCTTCAAAGCGTTATTCCAAACCGAAGATTTTCGACCACGCCAGCCCGCTCCCGTGAACCAACGCCCACCGGACGCAATGACAGAGGCCGTCGTTTGGCGCTTCGGCGAAGCCCTCGCTGATCCTGTCCCCGTGGATTTTGCACTGCGCCTCGTCCAAGATCGCGCGGACATCGACATCAGTGGCCCGGAGTTCACTTTTGTGCGGTCTATTCGGGTATTTGACGTTCGTTTCGCGTCACAAAGAGAAGCCGGAGAAAACGATCAGTGCAGACGCTATGCACTGGTCTACCTCGGCACATATGGCACGCAGGGCGAGTTTTCATGGGCGGTCTCTACACCAACGGCTCTGCCTGATGCTCATGTCGGGCTCGAAGGGTGGGGGTCGAATTGCCCAAGCATCAATAATCGGTCGGTATTCGTGGACTGGCGAGACTACCAAGGCAATTATGGGTTCGAACAGGTGAATTACTGACCTACTGCCGTCAGCCGCAATGCGGCTGTGCCCACATGCGGGGCGAATCAACACCAACTGCGTCAGACAGTGAGCTCCAGATTTGCGCCACAATACCGATTGGATGCCTGCGGCCAACCTGCCCGCAGGTACTCCCCTATCGCTCGCACGGGAAAGTGGCAAAGCGACTGGCGCCCGCTGCTTTTAGCCCAAGCTCTTAGCCTAAATTCGGGCCAAACCATCGAAGTCGATTTCTCGCTTCTGCGCATCACTCAGGTCGGGCTGACATTTCGACACCCGCTGCGGGCCGTCGACGTCCCACCGCACCGCCAGAGCACCTGTATTCCAGCAATACACCCACCCGACAACACTACACTCATCTGTCCCGATCAGATTGGCGATCGCGACGCCTTCGATCTCATCTTCGTTCACTGTTTACTGACTTCCTACAATTCGACGTTGTGGATAGCAGCCTGGATCTGAAATCACTTGCTGCATCCGCATGCCGAGCCTCGTTAATATCGGTTACTGTTCTTCCTCGCGGTAACGAATTCACACTGGGAGAAGTCAGCTCCCGTGTTCTCGATTGATGAAATTTCTCAAATCCGGTGGTCGGGCTCCGTGGCGGCTTCCACGATCGCCAGGACCTCGAAGGGGTCAAAACCGATGGCGCGTGCCAGAACGACAAGTTCGACAACGTCGACTCGGCGCTGGCCACTTTCGAGGCGCGCAATGAGGGATTGATGGCACTTGAGCCTGTCCGCCAAGTCTTTCTGACCGAGGCCTGCCTTGATGCGGGCGTCGACCAACGCCCGGCAGAGTGCCACCTGTCCCTTGCTTCTGATTGTTTTTGCCACGCGTCACATACCTTTTGTGACGTCGCTAGCGAATGAAATCTGTTATCTAAAAAGTAGATATTTGAGGGTGTTATCGGCGTCTGGTTTCCATGGGCTGCAAGTCTGATGCTCCCGAGGTTGCCCATCAATCCCCTACCAATTGCAAAAATCGGCCATAGTCCTCGCTGACTTCCCGCGCTTCCTCGAAAGCGCGGGCCCGTTCGCTGTCGAGGCAATGGAAGTAGCTCTGGATATCCTGGATGTAATTTTCGAAGTCGCCGCGGATGATATCCGCATAGTCCCGCGCGGCCTGCGAATCACTTGGCAGGAAGGGGCTGGATGGCGCGAAGCAGGATTCCGCCAAAACCGGCCCGGGAACGCAGATCAGAAGGGCCAAAGCTTGCAATGGGAGCAGGCATGTCAACCTTGGGTTTCTCAAACCTGTTATCTCCTTGATCGCGGACACTAGCCGTGACTAATGTTTGCGTAACCAAACTACAGCTATACCGCGATATTACATCTTGCGGTTGATATTATACTATCGTAACTCTGGGCTTCAAGTAGGAATACCCGGGGTTGCGCCATTGGAGAAAGCGTGAGCCGGGCCATGAACTGGGACATCGAAGCACCAAATGTGGTTACGGAAGCCAGGTTCCGCGAGCTCGTGGAAAGCGGCTATAGCGCAGAAATCCTGTGCCAGGAGTCGGCACACAAGAAAGGCCCGAGCTATTACGGGGTCTGGATCATGCGCGTTGTCTCTGATGACGGGGTGGAAAAGCTCCTCGTCACCGCCCGTACGCGGACGACTTACAACGATATCAAGATCCGCGAGTTCAAGACGATCTCCGGTGTGGTGTCTTTCTTCATTGGCCTTGGCTTTGCACATGTCGACCTGCCGCTTGAGGCGGGTACAAGCCGCACGCACACACTCGCCCCGCCAGACAAAGCCCCATCAGACAAGGGCCCAACAGACAAGGGTACTGACAACTAGCCTCGTCTGCCTCTGGCTGTTCGCCGCGCCAGCCTCCGCGCAAATGGTCCTGGTCATGGAGAGCGACGGCTCCCTGATCCCGTCGCGGTCTCAGAGCGGTTTTGCCCGGAACTACAATGACGGCGTTGGTCAGGGATCGGCGTCCGATGGTTTGGCCATTCTTGGTGAGCCTGAAGCAACGCCCAAACCTGACGCGCTGAGGTTTGCAGCACTCGCCCAGCCAGCACCCCTGCCCCGCGCAGACGTTCTCTCGGGCATCGAGGCAACGGCCCTGCGTTATGCCGGCCATTCCGGTTTGCGCCGCGCGGGACTGTCTGTCACGGATTGGCTGGCTCTCTACCGGGCCAATATCGAGGTGGAAAGCGCCTACCGGCAGGATGCGGTCTCCCGCGCGGGCGCTATTGGCCTTGGCCAGCTGATGCCCGCCACTGCCCGTGATCTCGGCGTCGATCCGCGTGACCCCCAACAGAACCTCGACGGCTCTGCCCGTTACCTCGCGATGATGCTGGAGCGCTTCGGCGATCCGCGCCTGGCTCTGGCTGCCTACAACGCGGGGCCGGACGCCGTGCGCCAACACGGTGGCATTCCCCCTTACCGAGAAACCCAGAACCACGTGGCCCGCGTCATGGCTGTCGTGGCCCGATTGGAAGGATCAAATTCATGAAACACATATCACACCTTTTCATCGCAAGCCTGGCCCTCTTTTTAGTCATTGCCGAACCGGCCCTTGCGCAAAGCATCGATCTCTCCCCGATCCAGAGCCTGCTGCAGGGCATCGTCGATGCGCTGACCGGCCCGCTCGGCGTGGTTATCGCCACGCTCGCCGTGCTCGGCGTCTTCCTCAGCTGGTTCTTCAACATCATCGACCTGCGCCAGGCACTCTGGGTCCTTGTGGGCATCGCCGGTGTTGCCGCCGCCCCCACCATCGTTGCCGCCGTTTTCAGCGCCCCTTGAGAGACAGGTTCCTTGGCCGATCGATCTCCACTCTTCCTGGGTCTCGTGCGCCCGCCGAAGCTCCTGGGCCTGCCCATCATGTATGCGATGGTCTGGCTCTTCGGCTCGGTGCTCCTGTTCGTCTGGGTCCAGCATATCGCGGTGCTGGGTGTCGCCGCCCTACTCTATCCGGTGCTGTGGAAGGCCGCGGATTGGGACCCGCGTTTCATCGACGTGATGATGACGGCGCTGCAGGAGACGCCACCCACGCGAAACCGCAACATCCATGGCGGGGACAGCTATGCCCCGTGATGACGCCCGTGATGCTACGCTCGATGCCCGCACAATGACGCCAGACTGGTATGCGCGCGAGGCCCGCCTCGCGCATATGCTGCCCTATGTGAGCCTCGTTGACGACCAGACCGTGCGGACACGGGTGAACGAACTCTTCCGCTGCATCCGGCTCGAGGGGATCAACAGCTACACGACCGACGATGCCTATCTCGACAAGGTGACGGCGCTCTTTGCCCGCATCGTCGCGCAGCTCGGGCCGGAATTCAGCTATTACGTCCACAAGGTCTCCAAGGCCATCAAACCTGATCTCGACCCCATTCGTGAGGACAGCTTCGCAGGCGAGGTTGACCGGCGCTGGCGCGCGAAACTCGAGACCAGCGGGCTGTGCGACAAAACATTGACGCTCACCGTCATTCACCGCCCGCCCCCGAGAAGCCTCCTGCCGCATCTCGGCCGCAACGCGCCGGACCGGCTGAAGGAAGAGACCCGCAAACGCCAGCAGCGCCTCGGTGACGCCGTGAACGTCTTCCTCTCGGGCCTCACCGAGCTCAAGCCGCGCCTGTTGTCAGCCGCATCAGGCGAGCTGGTGGGGTTTCTGGGCGCGCTCAATACAGGAACCGAGCTGCCACTCTACCCGGCAAACACCTACGGCTTTTTGTCCTTCAACGTCGCCAATACCCGCGTGACGTTTCAGGGCGATCATTTCGAGCTCTCGGAAGGCGTCGTGGGGCATCGCTACGGCAAGAGTTTCACCATCGGGGAATACTCCGAAGGCACCTCCTGTACCATGTTCGACATGCTAAACCTGCCGGTCGACATGATCGTCACCCACTCCTTCACGCCGATCAACTCAAACGTGATGGCGGGCCGCATCAAACGGCAAAAGCGGCAGATGCAGGCGAGCCAGGACGCGGCCCTCTCGCTCATGGAAGCCCTCGATATCGCCGCCGATGATCTCGAGGCCAAGCGCCAAAGCTTCGGCGAACACCATATGGTCGTGACGCTCTTCTGCGACACGCTCGAAGAACTGCAAACCCTCAGCGCCGAGATCGTGAACGCCGCCGCGACCGAGGGCGTGAAGATGATCGGCGAGCGGGTCGCGGCCAAGGCGCATTACCTCAGCCAGCATCCCGGCAACCAGCCAAAGCGCGTCCGTGCCAGCGCTGTGACCAATCGCAACTTCGCAGATTTCGCGGCCTTCCACCGGACGCAGCTTGGCAAACCCGGTGCGAAAACCCCCTGGGGCCGGGTCATCACCTATCTGCCCACGCCCGAGCAGAGCGCCTACCGGTTTTCCTATCACGAACAAGGCTCGCCCGACAAAGAACCGACAAGCGGCCATACCCTGATCATGGGGCGGCCCGGGTCAGGCAAATCGGTGCTTTCGGCGTTTCTCATGACGCAAGCCCGTCGCGCAGGGGCGCGGATCTTCGTCTTCGACTACCGTCTCGGTATGGAGATGGCGGTCCGCGCCAATGGCGGGCGCTACGCCTCCCTGAACGCAGGCCAGCCCACGGGCCTCAACCCGCTCTGGACAGAGACCGATGCCCGCGGCACCGCCTGGCTCTCGGACTGGCTTGCCACCCTGCTTTACCGCGCCGACAAACCGCTGACGCCGGCGCAAACAAACCGCATCCAGGAGGTCGTGCGCCAGAACGCGCAGGCCACAAACCCGGCCCTGCGGAACTGGCGCGACTTCGCATCGCTCTTCGTCTCAACCGATGACGGCGGCGATCTGCACCAGCGCCTGCTCGAATGGACGGAAGACGGCCGCTATGGCTGGATCTTCGGGCAGAGCCTTGAGGACACGTTCTCGCTCAAAGGCGATGTGGTGGGTTTCGATCTGACCGGCATTCTCGACAGCGAGGCCGACAAGGAACGGATGGCGGTCCTCTCCTATCTCTTCCGCCGGGTCGAGCGCAAGATTGAGGACCGCCGCCCCACCATCATCGTGATCGACGAGGCCTGGAAAGCGCTCGACAACGCGTATTTCGCCGAGCGGCTGTCGAACTGGCTGGTGACCGCGCGCAAGCAAAACACCGTCGCCGTCATGATGACGCAATACGCAAGCCAACTCGAGCGTACCCGGACCGGCAAGACCATCGTCGAGGCCGTGCCGACGCAGATCCTGCTGCCCAATATCCGCGCGCAGCCTGCGGATTACGCCATGCTGAACCTCACGGAGAAGGAACTCGACGTCCTTCTCAACACGGGCAGCAACAGCCGTTTGGCGCTGATCCGCGACGATCAGGGCTCGATCGTGGTCGATGCCGATCTCAGTGCTCTCGGGCCCAATCTCACCATCCTCGGCGGCATGGAGAAAGGCGAGGCGCTCGTCGGCGCCGATTACCGCGACTGCCCCGAATTCTGGAGACTTTCATGATCCGTATCCTGTTTCTTCTCACCGCGCTCGGCGCTTTAGCCTCCTGCGCCCAGTACCAAGAACCGCAGGCCAATTGCTTCACCTTCCTAGCCTCGACAGCCCCCGTCGCGCCTGATTGCACCTTCACGCCTCTAGGTGCGCCGGAGGGCGACATTGAAGTCTAGCCTGCCTCATATCCTGGCGCTTTGCCTGATGCCCGGTCTTGGCGTCGCCCAAGGCGTGCCGACCAATGACAGTGGGCTGACCGCACGCGATATCGTCGAGACAGGCGACCGCGAAGCAGACTTGGCTGTTCAGGCCGACAAGCTTGCCGTGCGCGAACTCATCGCCGAGATCGAACGCGCGCAGTTGGAAACTCTACGACGCATCCTCGACGCGCAGACAAGCTTCGGCGGTCAGGGCTTGCCGGCTATGGTCTCGGGGCTGGAAAGCGGCAGCGGCGATCCAGATCGCTCCGTCGAGGCGGTCTATGGCTCGGGCGAGATCGACCCTAATCCGGGCGGCGCGCAGATGTTCGGCGACGCGTCTGAGACCATCGAGCAGCTCATCATCCGCGTGGCTCAGGAGACCAGCGGCTTTGCGGGTGTTGGCCGCGCAGGCCTCTCCCCCGTCCAATGGCGCGCGCTGCTGCAAGCGCTGATCTGGCAGGAAAGCCGGTTTACGATCGGGGCACGGTCTCCCGTCGGCGCCTATGGTCTCACCCAGATCATGCCCGGCACGGCCAGCGATCTGGGCATCAACCCGGAATACTACGACAGCCCCTATCTGCAGGTGCATGGCGGCGCGCGCTATCTCGCGACCCAACTCAACACATTCGATGGCAACATCATCAACGCCCTCGCGGCCTATAACGCCGGACCCGGCCGGGTCTTCGAGTATGGCGGCGTCCCACCCTTCCGCGAGACCCAGCACTACGTGTCGGTCATCCCTGAACGCTACAATCTCTATCTGAGCCGTATCGGCGGGATCGAGGCGCTTGGCACGATCGATCCGGCACTTCTCGCCAATGCCAACCTCTCGCTCACGGGTCATGGGGCGGCCCTTTATGGCAGCAACTCACCAGCCGCGATCCGCCAAGCCGCCCTGCGCATCCGCGATATCGTCGAACGGATTTCCGAAACCGAGGACGTGCAGGAGAGCGTCGCGCTGAACACCTATGCCCGCGCCGAACTCGTACGCCTCGTCGCCGCCCGCATCCGGCTTCAGGCGGCGCGGACCCGTGTCCTGAGCGCAGAAGAATTGGCGCAGGCCAGCGCCCGCATGGCCGAGGGCGCCTTCATGGAATTCACAATCAGGGAGATTGAATGATGGGACATTTGCTCATGAAGACAGCTTTGGCCACGACATTCGCGATTGGCCTGCATCTTGGCACCTTCACTCCTGCCGCAGGACAAGGCGTGCCCGTCGTCGATACCCAGAACATCGCGCAAAACATCCAGCAGCTGCGACAGATGATCGAAGACGAGATTCTGCAGAACGAGCAGCTGACGCAGCTCCGCGAACAGCTTGCCACGCTCACGGACCAACTCGCGGAGCTGCAAAGAACCTACGAGGCCCTCACCCGCCTCGCCGAGCTTCCAGAAATCATCCGCACCGAGATGGAGGACGAGCTGAACGGACTGCTCGATCAGGAGTTCGGGGACATTCTCGCCACGATTGAGGCGATCAAGACGGGGGATTTCTCCGGCCTGTCTGGCTCTGGCGCGAGCGAGATCGAAACCCAAATGGACCGGGTGCTGGCTGACCTCGGCTTTGACGAGGACACGCTCTCGGAAATGGCCACCAGCGGCAATCCCGGGGCCAACCGTGTGGCCACGCAGGCCACCACCGGCGCGCTCGTCTCGGCGGCGGCCCAGAACAGCTATGAGGATGCCGGCCAGTCGCTCGAGCGCGTAGACCGCCTTGTCGGGCTCATCGACGACATGGAAGAGCTCAAGCAAAGCGTCGATCTCAACACGCGCGTGACCGCGGAGCTCGCCATTGCGCTGGTCGCCATGTGGCAGCTCGAAGCGGTGCAGACCGTGGGCGACGGCACGGGCGGCGTGATCGATGCCGCCACCATCGCCGAAGAGCAGCGCTTCATGGATTTTACCCTGCCCGAGTTGCGTGCGGATTGAGCCGAGGTGTGACGCGTGGCGAGTGAACAGGAAATCATCGAAGAAGAACTGGTCTATGGTGCTCTGCGCCGCGAACGGCTCTGGCAACGCCTTGGCCTGACAGGCCTTGTCTTCGGCATCATCGGTTGTCTGAGCGCGGCGGCGGTCGCGATCCTCGATGTCGACCCCCCGCCCGTCGTTGTTCCCTATGATCCCGCTACCGGCTTTGCGCTCCCCGAAGCCTCGGTGGGCGCGACCTCGGTGACCGCCAACCAGGCGATCATCGAGGCGGAGGTCTTCCGCTATGTGACCCACCGGGAGGTCTACAACCAGCTCGATAATGATCTGCGCATCCGCAGCGTTCTGCGCCGCTCGGACGGGGCCGCCGAGAGCGGGCTGCGCCAGATCTGGAACAGCGCAAATGAAAATTACCCCCCTACCGTCTATGGCCCCAATGCCCGGCTCGACGTGGAAATCCTCAGCATCAACCGGATCGGTACCAACCGCGCCACGGTGCGCCTGCGCAAGCGTCTGACCTCCATCAACGGCACCCAGACCGGGCTCTTCACCGCCACGCTTCTCTTCGAGTTCCGTCCCGAGACCCGCCGCTCCATCGACGAGGTCTGGACCAACCCCTTCGGCTTCACCGTGCTCGAATATTCCATCCGCTCCGACAGATTGGAGAATTAATGCGTTTCTGGAAATCAAATCAAAATACCTTGTCGCAAATGTCCCGAGAGCGCTTGAGCCGCGGGGGTATTGGCGACGCACCTCGTTCCGGAAACGCATGGTTGATCAATAAGGTCTTTGTTGCTGCCCTATTTGTTTTGCTGCCCGGCCTTGCCTTTGCCGAAGCGATCCCGCGCGGTGGCCCAAATGACAGTCGTGTGCGGCTGGCAACATATCAAGATGGTCAGGTCTACCGCCTCAGCGTCTCGCTCACCCATGTCACCACCATCGAGTTTGGAGAGGGGGAAAGCATCCGGTCGATCATCGCGGGCGACACGGAAGGGTTTGAGATCGATGGCGTGCCCGGTGGTCAGGCATTTGCAATCAAGCCCGTCGCGCGCGGTGTCCATACCAATGTGACCGTCTACACGAACAGGCGCAGCTACTATTTCAACGTCGAGGAGGTCCGCAGCCCGACCTTCTACGTGGTGCAGTTCCGCTATCCGGACGACGCTGCGCGCCCAACACGGGCCATCGCCGCCCAAGCGCCGAACTACAATTACGGCGCCAGCGCGCGGACCGAGTTCACGCCAACGCGCATCTGGGATGACGGGACGTTCACGTATTTCGCCTTCCCGCCGAACGCGCCTGTGCCCGCGATCTTCCGCTACGCGGGCGGCCGCGAGCGCACGGTCAACACGCAAACTCCTGAAGACGGCGTGATCCGCGTCAGCGGCGTGAACCGCCAATGGGTCCTGCGACTTGGCGAAGAGGTGGTCTGCATAGAGGCGATCCCGCCCGCGGAGGCCACCTCATGAGCGATACCGAGAACACCGAACTGGAAAGGCGCCTCGCCGCCCTGGAGAAAGGCAGTGCCCGCGCGCCCATAGCGGCGCAGCGCCGGTCGCCCCTTCTCGCGCTGGTCGTGGTCCTCGTCATCGGCGCGGGTGGTGCCCTGCTTTATCTCCTCTCACAGCCCGAAGAAGAGGAAGCCTTGCCGACGGCCACTCCGGACGTCTTCCAAAACGAAGGGGATGGCTTTGGCGCTATCGAGACCTTGCCCCCGCCCGAGCCCGAGGTTGTGTTCGTCGGACCAGACCCCGTCGAGCCCAACGCGGAGCTTCTGGCTCAGATCACCGCCCTGCAGGCTCAGATCGAGGAATTGCGCAACGCCCCCGAACCGGTCGTCGAGGACAACACCGCCGCCGCAGAGGCCATCGACGCGCTGACCGCTCAGATCGCGGCGCTGCAAGCCGCCTCGGAAGCCGCACAGCAACGATTTCAGGACGAACTGACGGCGCGGGATCGCAGCCTTGAGCAATTGCGCATGGATCTGGAACTAGCCCAACTCGAGGCCAGCCGACCCCAACCCGCCCCAGCGGGCCCCACAGAAGATGAGCTGCGCGCACGCGAGCAAGAGCGATTGCGCCGCGAGGAAGAAGCCCGGCGCATGGCCGAGCTGGAGCGCCGCGCCGCGGAGGAACGCGCCTTCCAGGAGCGGCGCATCGCCTCGGCCACCATCGCTTTTGGCGGTGCCTCCGGAGCGAATGAAACGGCTCTGACCGAACGCACTTTTGGCGAGGTGACGGATTTCGTGCTGAACGGTGCGTTGCCCGCCACCGTGACGCAGGCCGAGGTGATCGCCAATCCCTCCAACACCATCATTCAGGGCACCATGATCCAAGCCGTCATGGAAACTGCCCTCGACAGCTCCCTGCCCGGCCAGACCCGTGCCGTGGTGTCCGAGGATGTCTACAGCGTCGATGGCGCGCGCCTTTTGATCCCTCGCGGCTCCCGTCTCATTGGGCGCTACCGCTCTGGCGTCGATATCGCGCAGCGCCGGGTCACGATCGCGTGGGACCGGATCATCCTGCCCGACAATCAAACCATCCGGATTAGTTCCTTCGGGGGCGATGAACTTGGCCGCTCCGGTGTCACCGGTTTCGTGGACACGCGCTTCGCCGAGCGTTTCGGGTCGGCCGCCCTGATTTCACTGATTTCCGCAGCCCCGAATGCTGCTGCGTCCAATGTAGACGATGAAGGGTCTGCAGAGGTTCTAGAAGACGTTGGCGATGATCTGGCAAATGCGACGGACAGCGTCATAGGCGATTACCTCTCCATCGGCCCCGTCATCTATGTTGACCAGGGCGCACGCGTCACCGTCATGGTCGACCGCGATCTGGAGATATTCTGAGCCCATGTCGCTGAGCTATCTCGAAACCTCGCTCGACCGGATCGACGCCGCCGCCCGCGACGATATCATCGAGATCTGCATCAACCCGGACGGGACCTGTTGGGGTGAATTCCAGGGCGATCACTTCATGCGCGCGCTGGACCAGAGGCTGACGGACGTTCAGGTCAGGGACCTCGGCAACCAGATCGCGTCCTCGGCCAATACGACGATGAGCAAGGACCGCCCCATCGTTTCAGTCTCGATCACCTACAAGGGGCGCCCGATCCGCGCACAGGTCATCACCCCGCCCGCCGTGCTCTCGGCCATGTCGATCAGCCTGCGGTTCTTCTCAAGCCTGCCACTCGAGGGCATCGCGCTCGATTTTCTCTACGGCAAGGAACGCAAGCTCGAAGACCTGCGCGTGGAAAAGAAGCGCGCCTTGCGCGCCGTGGTGGCCGCGGGTTTGATCGATGATGCGCTTGCCTTCTGCGTCGAGAACAAACTCAACATGATCGTCTCAGGTGGCACCTCCACCGGCAAAACCGTGGCCGCGCGCAAGATCCTCTCTCACGTACCAGCCGAGGAACGCATCGTGACCATCGAAGAAGCGGCCGAGCTGCTGCCGACCCAGCCAAATGCCGTGACCCTCATCGCCAATCGCGACGCGGAATTCCAGACCGCCGATGTGCTTCTCACCGCCACGCTGCGCATGCGCCCCGACCGGATCATCCTGGGCGAGGTGCGCGGCAAGGAGGCCATGACCTTTCTGGAAGCCATCAACACCGGCCATGGCGGGTCCATGACGACACTGCATGCCGAAACCCCGCAACTCGCCGTGCAACGGCTCGCGATCGCAGCACTCAAGACCGAAATCCCGATGACCTATGCCGACATGATCCAGTACATCGAGAACTCCATCGACGTGATCATCCAGGCCGGTCGCCATGACGGCAGGCGCGGCATCACGGAATTCTACCTCCCCGGCGCAACTGAGATTGGAACTTCCCCATGAAGACCTTTGAATACGACATCTTGTCCTTTGCCATGACCCGCAAAACCAGCCTTGCCGACATGCAGGCCAGCCTGAATGCCAAAGGTGCGGAAGGCTGGGAGGTCGTGTCGATCAGCTCCTCGGAATTCGCCAATGTGGGGCACACGGTCTTCCTGAAGCGTGAAACCACACCCGCTGGAGCCACGACATGAGGCGGGCGCGGTGCCTCGCCTTGGCCGCGCTGGCCCTAAGCCTGACGCCGACCCTCGCCGTTGCCGAGCGCAACCTGGTGCCGACCCTCGATCGCAGCTTCGACGTCTGTCCGGACCGGCCTGCCGAACCCGTCTGGATTCAGGAGATCCCCGTGCGTCAGGCATATCAGCGCGTGTTGGTTCAAGACATCTACCGCGCCCAGAACCTCGAGCGTATCGTCCAGACCGGCAGCTGCGACTGCGCGACCCGGTTCCCCTCTTGGGACGCGGCCGAGGCCGTGTTTCGGGAGAGCTACGCGAGCGACGAACGATGGGAAATGCTGCAAGCCTCGGACGGCTACAACCGCCGCGCCAACGCCGCCCGTCTCGAGGCCAAAGCGATCTGCGAAGCCGCGGGCAACTGGTGAGGCACAACCCCAATGAGCGTCGTCACCTATTTCGTTGAAACCTCACAGGGCTATCTCGACACCGCCGCTGAAACCCAGTTCGGATCTGTCGCGGCGACGGTTGGCACGCTGCTGGTGTTGGGCACAACGCTAGTGGTGATCCTCGTCTTCCTGAACATGATCTACCAGTACAAGGCGATGGACGGGCGCACGGCCTTTTGGCTCGCGGTCAAGATCGGGCTCATCGGGATATTTGCGACAAACTGGGTGCAATTCAACGCTCTCTCCTCCGCCATCCTCGCCGGGATCGACAGCATCGCCGGCGCGCTTGTCGCTTCGGTCGGGGGCGGCAGCCCCGGACCCTCCGGCACGTTCGCGGAAGAGTTCGATCGGCTGATCTCGGCGCTCGGCGATTACCTGAACGCCGCCGGATCCGAGCTGAACTGGATGGCCGGTGCCATGCTGGACATCGTCGGCGTACTCCTGCTTTCAATCCTCGGCGGGCTTGCCGCCTTCATCTTGGTGGCCTCTCGGCTGATGATCGCGCTCCTGATCGGGATCGCCCCAGTGATGATTTTCCTGACCCTCTTCGAAGTGACCAAGGACTATTTCGCGCGCTGGCTGTCGGCGCTGATCTCCTTCGCACTATACCCCATCGTCGTGGCCGGCGTGTTCGCGACCATCACAGGCGTCTCCTCTGCGCTCATCGGTGAACTTGGCGACCCGGAAGGCGCTTCAAACATCGGCGCGCTCATTCCCTTCTTCATGATGGTGCTCATGGCCAAGGGCTTCATTATCGCCACGCCCTTCATCGTCCGCGCGATATCCGGCAACATCATGATGCCAGCCCTCTCCGGCGGACTCGGCGGCGGCTACAGCTTCGCCCGCGCCGCCATGGGCAGCCAGCAGGCTTACAATCGCTACCTGATCGGTGGGGCAAGCGGCGCCGAATACGCAGCCCTCAGGGCGCGGCAGTTCTTTGGCGTGCAGCAGATTCCCGTGAGGCAAGGCATGGGGCAGACAGGTCAGGTAAGTGGATCAGGGTCCGCAGACTCGGGGTCAAAAATGCTGGCGCAGCTGGCGAGACTCGGACGGCTTGGGCGGCGGTGACGGTGACGGCCGGCCGTTCACCGAGTTCACTTTCGCTGTGCTGCGGCTACACCGAACCGATCATCTATGGCGGTGTGCAGCGTAGTCGGGAAAGCCAAGTGTGCCAGCGCTGCATTCGGGCCTCCGAAGTGGCCGCTCACAGCCGAGTGCAGCAAAAACCGGAGGCGAATGTAGCCGAGAGTAGAGTGGTGAAGCGTTTCGTGTTCTTTTAGATATGGTCAGACGGCACGGGCTTTCCAGATTTGATAGATTGTCTTGCGGCGCTCAAATGCCTCCGGGCCGCCCTCCATGATGGAAATGACGTTGGACTGACAGGACTTATCGTCGATATTGCCAACCGATATGGCGATGTCATCATCGCTGGCGCTGCATGTGGTGATGGTCTCGGCATCGCCAAGCACCGGAAAATTCGCGTTATGTGTCGCGAAGATGAATTGCTGGTTTGGCTTGATCCGCCGAAGCAGCTTGACCACCTCCTCGTAGACGGTCTGGCTATCAAGATCATCTTCCGGCTGGTCGATGAGCAGAAGATCATTCCCCTTCTGGCTAAGCAGGAAGAGCATCATCGCGGAGGCGCGCTGACCAAGAGAATGCGACAGAAGTGCTTTGCCGTGATACGTCACCGCATAGCTGTTGGGCACCTGATAAGAGATGAGTGCGTAGAGATTTGCTATGAAGAGCTTTTTGAAGTCCTCGCTTTTTCCCTTCGCGTGAGCACAAGCCTTTTCGAGGTCTTTGAAAATCTCGCCAAAATCGGAGTAAGCCTCTGCAAGTGCATTATAATATTCCCTGCGAAGATTATTGCCTCGAAGTAACCCGTCGATATGGGTCGTGAAGGCGTTGCGGTCTCCCTTGAACGCTGCATTTACTCTCAATGATCCTTGCGATTCGTTGATGATTTTCAGCGCCGCCGCGATTAACTTGAATTCATCGTGCCAGGCATCATTCAGCGATGTCATGGCGATCAGGACGGCTTCGAGCCTTGTTTTTTCCTTTCCCGTCCGCTTGGCCAGCTCGGCGATTTCAGCTTCAAGCTCCTGCTTGCGCTGCGTAAGCTTGATATAGGCATCCGGCTGGATCGAGGTAACGCCCTGTTCGTCCAACGCTTTGACCAGTTCCCGCTCGGTCTCGGCAAATTCTTCCTTTAGGCCGTCGCGCACGCCTTCAAGCTCTTGGCGCAGTTCATCCAGATCGCCGGACTTGGTCTTGATGGTGGCAGCAAGAGCCTTGGCTGTCGCAACCGTGCCTTTTAGCTCTTCCACCTTGGCTGCGTAGCGCGTGAAGAAATCAGCATTTTGATCGGAGGCATGAACTTCTATCAGCTTGAAATCTTCTTCGGCCTGGGTTGCAGCATCATCAATCGTCTTGCGCCAGGCCGCAGCCGTCTCGTCAATACCCTGACAGTAGGTCAGGTCCTCGCTATAGGCCAATTGCTTTTCAAGCTTGTCCTTGATGCCATGCTTGTCGAATTGCTCCAGGTTGAATTCAACATCCTTGAGTTCATCTTCCAGCGCTTGCTTGTCCTCCGCATCGCCGCGGACAGAATTGAAGCTCTCTATAGCCGACTTTAGTTCGCCCGCGCGTTCCTCGATCTTTTGCCGCACACCCTTTAGGCTATCGCCCATGAGCTTTTCGACAAGATCGTGCCCGAAGCCCTTTCCAGCAGCGGAGAGGTCCTTCTGCCCGAAGTAAAGCGGCTTGGCGATGATCGTCTCCTTAATGGAGACACCGGGGCGCAGCACGCCATCGACATAAACATCTGGCAAATGCCCCCAGATGCGCCTTACCTCATAGCGACCGCCATGCCGATCGGTCGCTTCGACAATTACCTTGCCGCCGCTTTTCAGAACATGGGGCAGGAGCTTATCCTTATATTCCTTGTCCTGTGCCTTTTCGCCAAAGGGGATATCAAGTGCGTAGCGCACGCTTTCCAGGATAGAAGATTTTCCGCTGCCCTGAATGCCAATCAGACAATTCAGATGCGGAGAGAAGGTAACACGCCTACCATCCAGCAACCCGCCTTCAAAGCGAACGGCGTTGATGTGGGAATGGCCTATGGACGGTATATCCGGCGCAACGCGGAAAGCATGATCCGTCAGGGCAAATTTCACCGCATCGAAACCAACATCGCCAAGCTTCAGATAAACCTTCTTACCTTTGCCGATTTCAGAAATTTCTTTTGCATCAGAGCCTTCCACTTCGGCTGGATAGTGATCGCCCCACCAGCCCTTGACCTTCGTGCGGCAAACGCCATCCTGCTTGTCATGGGTGCGGACCTTCTGGAAGCCAAGGGCATATTTTTGAATGAGCGGCTCAGCGGCAAGTTCGCCCATTCGCCCGCCGCTTAACTCCTTCCACAGGCCACTATTGGCCTCGACATGCGCGAAGATAATGAAGAAGTCGCGGTTGTAGGATTCCAGTTTTCTGAGCGTCTCGATCAGGTCATCATTGCTACGTCCGTTTTCCTGCTCGTATTGCGCGGGAACCTTCCCAGCAAACGCTACGCCAAGAAATTGGTTGATGTAATCCTGACCATCGGCCAACCAAGCTTCGGAAAATACCACGAGTGTGTGAACGCCGTTTGCACCGTCCTTGACGGATAGTTCCACGCCGGGGAGCACACCGATACCGAATTTGCGCGCCCTCTTGCGCAGAGCCTTGAATTCTTCCAAGTCAAATTTGTTGTGGTTGGTGATGACGGCAAGGCGTGTTCCGTTAGCTTCAAGCGCCTCGACATAGCTGGCGACGAAACGGTCAGCGTCGCCGTCATAACGAAATTCCTTATCCGCTCGAGTGTGCAGGTGGAAATCTGCCCTTACCCACTTCGTGCCATGCTCGAAGAGTTTCTGAAGTGCCTCACTCATTCGCTACATCCCTGTGATCAATTAGTTTTTCTTCCCAATGAGACCACGCAATGCGGGTCTCTGTAAAGTTAGGCGCTGACTGGCCCGCGGTTGGCCAGAACGGCGCGCGGGCGGCGGCAGTGTGACTTGCCGTAGGGTGCAAGCGCGACTACGTCCGAGCGGTCGCTGCAATTGTGTTGCAGGCCCTTAGGGGAAGTCGACGTTATACCCGTTAGGTGGTCATGAATCCGTTGCCAGCGGCCATCAATCTGAATGGCTGGTCTCACGGTTAGGCTGCGGCTGCAATGCCGCGGCGCCATGAGGCCGCTTTCCGCCCTGCGTTTCAGAGTTTGGCGCGATGCTGCGCCAGACGCGCGGGACTGCTCTCAGCGCTTTGCGGTCTTATGCCCAAACGGCTGCGACCGTTAAGGTTCAGACTTAGTCAGAATTAACCGGCCTTTCCGTCCCGAGACCCGCCATCCTACGTGGAAGTGATCGGCCTGCGAGGTTAGAAGGGCGAATTAACGAGAACCCTCTTTCATTTTTTGCGGGGGCTTGCTAGGTGTTTGATCCCATGGTTTGATGGTGCGATCCTTTCTCAGGAATGGAAGGAAGCATTATGGGCCAAGTTCGTCACGGGAGCGCCACGACCACGCACGCTGTCAGAGCAGCGATACAGCGATCGCAAGCTTCGCTCGCAGCGTTGAGCCAGGAATTGGGTATCAACCCGAAAACGGTTGCCAAGTGGCGGAAACGGACGACGGTCGAAGACCTCAAGACTGGCCCTCGTGAGCCACGGTCCACGGTGTTGTCTGAGTGTGAGGAGGCGATGATCGTCGCCTTCAGGCGGCACACATTACTGCCGCTGGACGACTGCCTCTATGCGCTGCAACCGACGATCCCGAGTCTGACGCGGTCGGCCTTGCACCGTTGCCTGCAAAGGCATGGGATCTCACGCTTGCCGGATGTTGAAGGCGACAAGCCAAAACGGCAGCGCTTCAAACGCTATCCCATTGGCTATTTCCATATCGACATCGCAGAGGTGCAGACCGCTGAAGGCAAGCTCTACATGTTCGTTGGCATTGACCGGACGAGCAAGTTCGCCGTGACCCAACTCGTTCAAAAGGCAGGGAAGATGGCCGCCGCCCAGTTCTTGCGTGACCTGATTGCTACTGTTCCTTACAGGCTGCACACGGTGCTGACCGATAACGGCATCCAGTTTACAAACCGAAGCTGCGATACAAGTGCCTTCGAACATATCTTTGACCGCGTGTGCCGCGAGCATGCAATCGGGCACAGGCTGACAAAGGTGAAGCATCCTTGGACGAATGGCCAGGTCGAGCGGATGAACCGAACGATCAAGGACGCGACCGTGAAACGTTTCCACTACGACGACCATAATCAGCTCCGCACCCACCTGGCGGACTTCATGGCAGCCTACAACTTCGCACGCAGACTCAAGACCCTCAGCGGGCTCACGCCCTACGAATACATCTGCAAGATCTGGACATCTGAGCCAGACAGATTCATCTTAAATCCGATCCACCAGATGCCGGGACTGAACACCTAGATTTGCTAGGTTTGAGGGACGGTGTGTTCCCTGGTGTGGTTTTGTTGTCACGGCGTCGCTGATCCGGTTTCCCGGTTGATTTTGCTATCGGCTTCGGTCCTGGTTTAAGTGCCATGAATGCTCTCCTTTATTGGTTTGTTGATTTGATGCTCCCACGAATGTCCGCGTTGTAACGATGCTGCGGAAGCAACGCGGCATCGCCGCATGTGTGCTTCCCGCCCACGAACTCAAAGATTAACAGGCAGGCAGCCTGTTCGATGTCTGAAGTTGGCCCAAAGCGATGGCGACCAACCGGCGATCGAAGATCTTCAATTTGCGCTGTCCAGCGACTTCCCCGCCAGCCCAGTCCTTAAGACCTTCCATCACTCCCTCAACAGTCGGTTCGATATCGTCGTGCTGCATCATCCAGTCGACAGTCGCCAGAAGTTCCATGCCGAGAGGCGACTCAAAGCCATCGATGGTGGCCGAAGCCCATTCCAGTACGCTTGAGAACTGCTTCCCTTCACCCGAGTTCAGATAGGTTTGCACTCGATCATACTTTGCGTCGTTGAACCAAATGAGATCCAAGGGATCGGCATCTGCAAGGCGCTTGTCGCACCGGAGATAACTTCCATCGAGACTGTCGAGAAGCTTCGTCAGGTTATGCGAATAAGGTCCGTACTTGTTTGCTTGGAACCTGAACTTGAGTGCGTCCGAACCCCCGAACCGTTTCACGCCGCGCTCGAGAAACCATCCCAATTTCTGCACCTCAAGAATCGAGCATTCAATCCCAAGGAGTGAGTACCGACGTACCATCTCAGCCACCAGTGCGCGTGCCGGGGTGAGCTTCTCAACACCAGTGCGCTTGGCGACATTCTGATACTTGGAAGTCGGCTCGTAGACGATGGCATTGACCCCTTCAAGTTCCGCCAATGCCGACTCGATAAGAGGACGCACATCGCGCCAGTCAAGGCCACCATTACCACAGCCAAGTGGAGGGATCGCAATTGAATTAATTCCCTTCTCACGAATTACTCGGACAAGGTCCTTCAATCCATCCTCGACCCATTCAATCTTAGTTTTCACTCGCCAATGGGTCTTTGTCGGGAAATTGATGATCCAGCGCGGCCCAAAGAGCTCCTTGTTCTCGGTAACAAACATTTTGCCAGTACGCACTTCGCCTGCATCGCAGGCGCGCGCATAAGCTTCGAAGTTTCGTGGGAATTGCTCCTTGAACATGAGGGCAATTCCTTTGCCCATGATTCCGACCGTGTTCACGGTGTTCACCACCGCGTCAACGTCAGCTTCCAGAAGATTGCCTTGCGTGTAAGTTACCATCAGAAATACCAGCCTGGTCGCGCCACGATCTTGAGATCGAGCCCAACCTCCTCCCGTTGCTGTTCAAGTGTTCCTTTTTCGTTCTCGCTCAGGCAGACTATGCCTGCAAGGTGCTCCACTGGCAAGTGCCTGTGCACGAGCGCCTCGGCCTGGTAGCGATCCGTCTTTTCGGGATCATCGACGTCGCGTTTGAAGTCTCTACGCTGCAGGATGCCCCAGTCGACCTTGTCGAGGTCGTCGAGCGAGGTGAAGAATTGCGCAGTCTGGAGGTATGCGTGGCGATCTGAAAACACCGTTGCTACGCCTCGATCCTCGAGCCCTCGAAGTGAGGACGCCATGATCACAATCTCCGTGTTCGGGAACTGGCGAATTCCTCCGTAGCCAGTCTTGATGTTGTACATCATCATCGAAAATGGCGTGAAATAGAACGGAATGTAATCTGATAGCGATCCGCCCGGTGCAACAGGTACATTCCGTGCAGTCCGACGCTGAATTAATTCGAGGTTCCCAATTCGCACGAAATTGGGGTCTTGCACTCCGGAATTCTTGCAATGAAGCCCATGCCTGAGGATCCACGGCACATTGTTGATGTGCGTAATCCTGAAGATCAGAGCTTTTTCGGCGGTCAAGTTGTTTGCCATGTCTCGATATGGATACAGTTTGGGCCAACTTCCCTCAAGATGTTATATGGTGGCCAGCGCCGTCGAGCACATAGCCGATTGACTGGTTCGCAAAACACTTGCCATTCGGTCTTCGCACGAACGCCAACCATTGGCGACGGCCAGCCCCGAATGTCCGCACCTGCTTATGGCGTTGAACCTTTTCGCACCCTTTGCAAATGTCCGGAATCCGTCCTCCCCGACAAGCAGGCGATGTCCGCCACCCTATCGAGCAACCAGCTTTTGACCACCGTTCTCTCGCAGCATCGCTTCCATTTCATCCAAGCCATCGACAGCAGAGCGCATTTGCGCCTCATCAACGACGCTCGCAGCTTCGGCATCCACGACCTGGCTGCCAAAATCCATCTCCATCTGACGCTGTTCCTCGGCGATGACGGCTTGAACGACGGGCGCCGTCTTCTTTGGAACAACATCAGATTGCCCTGAATGTTCAGCATCAGTAGGTTGGCCTGCTACGTCTACATCGGCCTCGGGTCCACTTGGCCCGTCCGGCGGCGGCGCCATCGGCATGGCGCGCACACTCAGCGGCAGCGTGCCTTGCGACCCACCTCCCCCCGGCTTCGGAAACGGCAACTCGCCTGATTGCGCCGCGTGGATCGCCTTGAACAGCCGATCGTCAAAATATTGGATCCGCTTCGCGCGGACCGGCATCTGGGCATCGATGACCATGACGATCTCGTCGAGCGGTAGGCGGCGCGCCTCATCCTCGGGCAGGAGAGAGCTTTCTTCGGTCCGGGTGGATTGGCTGCGGCCCTCGAAGGGGTTCTTGCCGATGGACTGGGATCGCGTGATGACGGTCTTCGTGGTCTTGCCAACCGCCTTGCTCAGCTCTTCGACGGTTTTTTCATCCGAAGGCGTCAGGTAGAGCTTTACGCCGGCATTGCCCTGCAGCGCGCGGCGGGTGTTCTCTCCGTAGATTTCATCGAGGGCGGGAATGGTTTGTGTGACCACGGCAAGGTGACCACGATAGGTGCGCAGGGTCTCGATGCTCTCGACCACGATAGGCATCTTGCCGAGGCGGTTGAACTCGTCGAGCATGATCATCACCGGCCAAGGCTCATCCGGCCCAGGGTCCTTTTCCTGCATGGCGGAGAGGAGATCGGAGAAGAAGAGCCGGATCAGCGGTGCCAAGGGTTTCACCATGAGGGGCTGGACGACGAGATAGACCGAGAAGGGCTTTTTCCGGATCGTGCGGAAATCAAAGTCCGACACCGCCGTCGCCTCATCGATGGCCGGGTTCTGCCATTGGTCCAGCCCCGAGGTCATCAGGAGCGAGACATAAGAGGTCAGCGTATCGTTGTTGGTCGAGGCCAACCGCGTGAAGATCAACTTGGCGGCCCTGTTATCCACCTCGTGGCCGCGCGCGAAGTATTCCTTCTGCTTGTTCCCTCCCGAGGCCGCGATGCGATAAATCTCGCCCAGAGTCGGGCGCTTGCGCTGGAACGCCAACAGGCCTGCCGCCACAAAGAGATCGATCCCGCCCTTCAGAAGGCCCTGCACCCGGTCGTTGTCGCTTTGCAGGAAGAGCGTCGCCAGGAGCTGCAATTCCATCTGCTGGCGCGCGGGATCTTTCAGTTGATAGATGCGCAGGAGCGGGTTGTAACGATGTGTGCGCTTGCCCTCCCAATCGGTGGGGGCAAAGCGATAGACCTTGTCGCCTTGGGCTGCGCGGTGCCGGGCCGTTGCCTCGAAGCATTCGCCCTTCACATCGAGCGTCACGGCGGAGCCTTGCCAGGTCAGCAGGTTCGGGATGACAAAGCCCGTGGTCTTGCCGCGGCCCGTGGGGGCCACGATCAGCGCGTGGGGGAAGACCTTCGAGCAGATGTAGTTGGCGCGGGAGCTCGGCGGCCCCAGTTTGCCGAGGATGAACCCGGTCCCGGGCGCCCCAAAGAACCCATTGGCCTTCATCTCGCGCGCACTCTGCCAATGGGTCTGGCCAAAGCGTGTCAGGGCGGACCCCGAGAGGGCGAGGCCCAGCATCAGGCCGGCAGCGGCGAAGCTGCCGATGATCAGGTGAATAAGTTGGGCGTCCTCCGGGCGGCGGTCGAGGATCGCCATGTAGTTCTGCGCGATGTAGGCAAAATCGATATCGGCCCCGAAGCCGAGATCCTGGTAGGTCAGCACCGCCGAGGCGATGGTATAGCCCATGGCCCCGGTCACCAGCGTTACCAGCAAGACCCCTGTTGCGATCCGTGCTTTTCCCATGGAGGCGCTCAATGGACCTGACCCCGCTCGGTCTCGCCATCCACGTCTGTCGCGCGGTGTTTTTCGTATTCGGCATCGGCGAGATCATCGACCACCTGGCGCAAGGCCTCCGTGTTGGCCGTCCCGGCATCGGATTGCAGGTAGACCTTGGCGACATAGAGCCGGTCGAGGCGGTCCTCGAGAACCTTTTCCAGCGCATCCGCATCGCCGGATGTGAGCCGGCCCAATTGGCGGTCATCCAGCACCCGCGCGATCTCGTCGCGAAATGCGTCCCGCTCCGCCTCGGTCTCGAAGGGCGCGGACAACTCCCCTGCCCGCTCATGGTCCAGGACACGCGCAATCTCATCTGCGAGGCGGTCGGTACGGTCAGACTGCGGCGCAGTTACATCGCGGGCTGCGAGGATGTCGTCGCGCGTGCCAGACCCAAGCCCGTCGCGCATCTCGGTTTCGCGGCGGACCTGATTGATGACCTCCGTGTCGCGTATCCGGGCGACGGCCGCGTAGGTCGCGCCAAGCCCGCGGGCGAGGTGGGACGGCATGTCCGGATAGCGCGCGCGCAAGTCATCCGTGACAGCATCTGCAACGGGCGTGCGGACGTCGCGTCCCTCCATGATGCGGTCGACCTCGCGGGTGATCTCGCTGGCGCGGGCCGCATCGGTGATGGTCTCCCTGTAGGGTTCAGACCGGTCGATCACATCGCCGGGACGTGCGAGCAGGTCCGGGTGTGCCTCGAGATACGCGCGCTGCTCCGTCTCGATCCGGCGCTCCGCCCGCGAGACAACCTCCCAGTCCCGATCCTCGATCTGCTGCGCTGTCAGGCCGTCTGCGCGCATCTCCTGACGGATTGTCCCTTCCATCGCCCGGACCGCGTCCCGGTGATAATGGAACCGCTCGCTGACCGGTTCCGCTTCCATGACACCATCCCGGCGCAGCACGTTTTCCCGTTCCAAGAGCGTGCCAAGTTCGACATGCACATCGTTGAGAATGTCGCGCGCCTGTTCCAGATCGGCGCGGCGTTCAAGGTTCAGATCGCGCGCCTCGGCCACCTTGGAGAGATCATCTGCGATCCATTGATGCTCCAGCGCGGCGCTCGAGGCCCCGGTCTCGATCCGGGCCACCACTTCCGATGTGCTGATCCCGGTGCCCCGTAGTGCCGCGTCAATCCGCGATCTCAGGTCGGGCTCGGCCAGTCGCTCGCGCTGGCTGGCGTCGATATTGGCTTCGGAATAGATCCCGCCCTCCGAGGGGGCCTCTGACAGCGAGCCTGATCGCAAACCGAGAGGCTGCATGTGCTGGACCTGCGTCTGGATCTCGATGAGGCGTTTTTCCAGCACGGGACGTTCCGCGTCAGACTTCTCTGCGATCATGCCCTGCACCCGCGCGAGCTTCTCCGCATAGAGGCTTCTCAGATCCTCGAAACTCTGATCCTCGGCCATATACACATCTCCTGTTCGGTCCACCTGTCCGCCATGCGCCAGCACCTCGCCCGCGCGGAAGAGGGCCGCCGCAATATCCTCTCGGGCCTCCCGGGAGGCCTCTGCGGCAAGCGAATGGTAGACGGTTCTGGTGTTGGCGATCTCCGCCAGCGTCCGGGTCAAGTCGGCCCCCACACGTTCCCGCTCGCGGGGCGCGCGACCCTCTTCTTTCGCCGCATAAACCTCGCTGGTGCGGGCTGGGTAATGTACCACGCCGCGATCCACCCGGCGCGTGGCTTCCAGGCGCACGCCATACTTCTCGGCCTCCTCGACCATCGCGAGGCGGAAGTCGTCATAGTTGAAGCGGTGATTGCGGCCGAGGAAGAAGAACTCGCCTTCCTGCGAGCGGCGGTTCAGCACCAGATGCGCATGGGGGTGATCGCGGTCCTCATGCACCGCGATGATATAATCGAAATGCCCCTCGTCGGTCTGGAAGAACCGCTCGGCCACATCGGTCGCGATGTCGCGCACATCCTCGCCGCGCGTGCCGATGGGGAAGGACATGAGCATGTGGGTGGTCTGCCCGAGCTTGGGTTTGAAGCCCGCATCCCACCGTTTGGCAAATCGCTCGGTCAGATCCTTGATGTCACCCGCCTCGAGCTTGGACTTGCCATCCAGGAACCCGCTACTGTCCACGATATGGGTGGACTTGGTTGTGAGGTAGTCGAGCTGGTTTGCGAGCTGCGATTTGGTATGCGTGCCCCCGCCCCGGATCGCCTTGAAGACGGCTGGCCTGTGCCCTGCAGCCGCGCGTATGAGCTGTTTCTGCTTGGCGACATGCAGCCCCTGCATTGAGCCCCGAACGCGGCTCCAGCCATCCCGAAAAACCTCGCCCGTGACGGCATGGACGGCATCATTCAGCCGCATGGGCAAACTCCCTCAGCGCGGCCGTGGCCTGCAGCTGCATCGCGTCCCGACGGCGGCGCAGGAGCAGATCGATCTCGTCAGCAGAATCCAGGATGAACCGCGCCAGCCCGCGCATCTGGGCAAGGCGCAATTCGGTGAACTCCGAGCCGGCCCCCTGCCCTTGCCGATTGGCCTGCGTCATCTGCTTGGCGATCTGCGCGACCCCATTACCGACCTCGTGCAGAGAGGCGCGGTAGCGCGCCATCTCTGCTGCCATCTGCGCGTCGGGAACGAACACCCCGCCTGCAGCCTGAATGAGCCGCCGCAGCCCCTCGGCCCGGCTCTCGATCCCCGCCTTCGCCAGCACCTCGTCGAGCGCCGCCAACTCCGCAGCCGTGACCTTCACACTGACCGCTGAGACCGGGATCGCGGCATCCGTCTGGCGCTCGGCATCGGCTTTGAGCGTGTACTGGATCGCCCGCACCGACACGCCAAACCGTTCCGCCAGCACTGAAGTGGAAACGCCTTCCGCAGCTTCGCGAACGATCTCCATGCGGTCCGCATCTGTGAGACGTTTTGAGCGCGACATGCGAAGAAAGACCCCCTATTTCCTGCCACCTTCCACCAAGGCTGCCCCTACATTACGATAATATATCGAGCTGTCAATGATATACTTACGTCGCATTCAGTCTCAGGCAGCCTTGGTGTCCGCTTCACGCCGCGGCCCGCAGGGACGCGGCTCTGCCGCCCTCACCACCGGGCGACCCACCTGTCCTTGGGGTCCCGTCCGCCAGCCCCGCCCGAGGGTCTGGCCGAACACGCATGTGTTCGGACGGAACCGCGGGCGGGCGCAAACCCCACCGACAGGGCGGACAGGCAGGGTCAAGGAGGGCCAGATTTGGGCCCCCAAATCTCTGCCGCAAAAACCGGGAGGCCCTGGCCGATAGGTTTTTGTGGATGGCCCCCTTGAGGCTGACTGGCCGGTCTGTCGCGGCCTGATCATTCCGGGCGGAGTGCGTCCGTTGAACGCGCAGGGACCGGCATCCCTGGAACAGAGATCGGGCCGCCCCAAGATCGTCCCGGGGCGGCCCATCCTCGTCAGAGGATTCAGTCCTGGGGATCCTTCGCGCTCGGCGGGAACATCACCAGCTCCGAGACCGCGACCGGGAAGTCGAGCTTGAGGCTGAAGAACTCCGAGCCGTCCCCGTTGCGGGTGTTGCGGAACATCGCGCCCACGCGCTGAAAACGGGTGCGCTCCTGGCCATCGGTGTCGGTGAACTTGACGGGGACGGTGGCGACGTAGTGGTTGGTCATTTGGGTATCTCCTTGTTGCGATGGGGATCACCCGGCACGGGGGCAAGAGGCCCGGTCGCAAGCGCAAATGCGGAGGGTCCGCGGCCAGCCGTGGAAGCCGTATTTGTGCTTGCCGAAGCGTGAGCTGAGGGCACGGACGGGCCGACCCCGTGCGATCCACATCTATGAGCAAAAAGGAGTTATCCGGATGACCCCTGCCATCACGCAGCCGCCACTATCCGCGTCCGCGTTCGCGTCCCGCCGAGCCTGGCCGGGGTGCTGACGGAGCCCGCCCGCGTGGATGCGATGTTCCGAAACACTACCCGAGGAACGCGCAGGTCTTCAGCCTCAAGTGCGACGTCTCGATCCCTCGCGTCTTGCCCTGCTGACGATGTGCGTGAGGTGCGCACCATCCCCAGCCCGTACCGATGCGGATGGGCCGCACTCTGACGGACCGGGTAGAGGGATAACGGTACTGGTCGCCGCGAGCTGCCGATCACGCGTGACCGACCGCACGCGCCATGAGACATGAGACATGACGAAAGGGCCGCGCCAAGCGCGACCCCCTCTCTTCACTCCTGCGCAGTCTTCTTCGCCGGGTCCGCAACCCGCATGACCGTCAGGCCTTTCGCTTCCGCCTTCTGCCCGAGGTTCAGCGCGACCCCGTTGCCGCCGAAGAGGACAACCCCCGTCGCCGCGAACTTGTCCTCCAGCATTTCGTCGTTGCACTTGAACGGTGCCGCCCGCCCGTGCGCGGACCAGCGCGGATCGAAGCGCGCCTGCGCGATCCCGCGTGCCCGGGCCCACCGGGCCGCAATCATCTCCGCCCCGTGCTTGCCACCCTTGTGGCAGAGGAAGATCTCCTGGTTGCGGTTCTGCTTGATCCGTTCGCGAACCTTGTCGAGCGTGTTGAAGATCACATCGACATCGGTCCAGTCGGTGGCGCCTGAGACGATCAGGGGAACCCCCTCGACTTTCGACTTCGCGGCGGTTTCGCGGTCGTGCTGCTCGAGGAGCTGCCGCGCCTCGAAGACCGCCCCGGTTTCTTGCGCCCGGACGCTTGCGCGCGACCCGGCTGCCGGGATGAAGGCGTGGCCCGTCTCGACCTCGTAGCATTCCGCTGCCGCCTCGCTCATCACCTCGATGGCGCCGACGATCTCGCGCAGCTGCAGAAAGCGCGCCTGCGCCTCCTCAATGGCGGTCTCGGCGATCTCCGATCCGTCGTGAGCTTTTGCCAGCGCGCCGATCTTGTCGGCGGTGCGGTCGACCTCCTTGCCAAGCGCCACCTTGCGCCGCTGCAGGATCGTGGCGAGCCCATGGGCCAGCGGTTCGATCTCTGCTTCAAGCCCGGTCCCGCGCAGCTGCCCGAGCAAAGCCTCGAAGCTTTCGCGGATGATGTGGTCGGTCAGGATGTGATCCTCGGGGATCGGCAGCTGCGCGTCCTTCTCGGTCAGTCCGAAAAGCTCGATGGTCTCGTAGGTGTTCGCATTGTCGTAAGCCATGACTGGTCTCCAGTATTCAGTTGCAAGGCCACCACGTGAGTGTGGGGGCATGGCCGAATGCCTGGTTTCCGAATCTGCCCGGGTCAGGGACGGCGCAGCCGCCGGCTTGCCGGGTGCAAAAGTTTTCCGAGCGCGGCACCCGACACATGCGCGCGCTCACGCACGGGAACGCCCAGCTCCAATGGCGCCTCCCTCGCCGAAAAGTTTTGCGATCCTTGACGCGGGCTGATTTGGGGGCCATCCGGAGGATATGCTTCCGCACTCATGTGTGTGTGTTTTGACGGTAGGTTTGCCCGACACGAGCAGGCAAACGGCCCGACCGGACGCGGGAGACGGATGAAGCGGCGGGATCGTTTTGGCCTCGGGCCAAAACAGACCAGAGCGCAATCCGGCGGCGCGGCCGGGGAGGGACGTGCTCGCGAGGCGGGCAAACCGGGATGCCGGGTGCTGCGCCGCGGTGAGGCCGCATGGCCGAATGCGCGACGGACCGTAGGGCCGTTCTCCCCTGTGACACGCGAAGCCGAGCAGGGGAGGCCGCAAGGCCTAAACAAGCTCGACCTGTAGGCGACTCCGCTGCCAGCTATACGAAATCCTATCACAGCATGCGACGCGGGCGGAAAGCCGACTTTCGAGGCGACACATTAGTTGTCGCTTCAACGACGTGATCGCGACAGCCCGTTCCGGAAATGACGCCTGCAGGTCTTTAGAAACAAACACAGCCAATTTGTACCTGTGCTCTAAATTTTATGTTGAGATATTAAATCGGCATGTTGGTGAGGTAAATCTTGGGTGTAAGCCGGAGTGAATGGCGATATATAGACGTTATGCTTATCGACTTCTCTGCCTTATCGCCCTCTGAGTTTGAGGCGCTTTCAGCCGACCTTATCGGTCGTGCTCTTGGCATCCGCTTCGAGCAATTCGGCGAAGGAGCCGATGGTGGAATAGATGGACGCCACGCGCCGGAGGCGGAAAGCCTGACGATTCTGCAAGCCAAGAGATACGAGAGATCTGCCATCACAGCTTTGAAGCGTGAGATGAAGAAGGAGCGAGCGAAGATCGATCAGTTGGCGCCGGATCGCTACATACTGTCGACGTCCGTAGCGATGACCCCACAACGGAAGCAGGACCTCGCGGAGATTTGCGGCCCCGCCATTCGATCTCCAGGAAACATCTTCGGGCGCGAGGATCTTGAGGCGCTGCTGCGCGCTCATCCTGACATCGAAGAGGCTCATCCCAAGCTATGGACCCCCGCGAGCGGGCGTACGCTGAAGCGAATGCTAAATGAGACGCTGGATGAGCGCGACGACCGCTTGAAGCCTCCTTCGGTACTTCAAGCGTTGCTTCCAAAGCCAGGGATCGGCAGTAATGTGGAGGCGGAGGCGGAAGCGCAACGGGATACTTTGTTCCTGGTCGGAGCACGCCCCGACCACGATCAGTTCATTCTATGGCTCGGTCCAAAGCTCGAAGCGCACGGGTATCGCGTTTTTTCCGAGATCCTGACACTCGAGCCTGGAGACAGATGGCACAAGGAGATTGGAGTGGCACTGGAGCACCGCGCTGCGAAGGTGCTAGCGGTGGCGGGCGCTGCCACTCGCGCCAACGAAGACGCTATGGATCTAATCGACAGGGCGAAAACGCTTGTGGCAAGTCTCGGCGACGCTCGCTTGATAATCCCGCTGCGGATCGAGGAGGGGGCCAAGATTGATGGACTCCGTGATGCGACGCCTGCCGATTTCTCGCGCGGTTGGGCAGAAGGACTTTCGAAGCTTCTCGAGACGCTGCGCCGCCAAGGTGTGACGTGCCGACGTGAGAACATCGCGGTCGCAGCTCAATGGGACAGCTTCCGAAAGCGTGGTGCTGTTCCGCTGGTGCGCGAGCCAGAGTCCTTGGTCTCGAATTGGATCCAGATCTTGGAAATGCCCAATGAACTCCACTTCTACGAGGCGACAGGAGCGGTTCAAAGCGACGTCCTCAAAAGGCGGGTGCGAGGGCTGTCGTTTCCCGCCGTCGCACATGAGCGAGGGGTGATCACTTTTGCAGCGCCGCCTGATGTTGAGGAAAGCCTCGGAGGTGTGGCGAAGTTGCGCCTGCGGACATCCGTGCCGGTTGAGGATGCGGTGGATAAGGGTATGCCCGAGATCGGTGTCGCGGGGCGCGATCTCTCGAACATGCTCACGGGTCTGCTGCGCGATGCCTGGGAACGGCACTGCAGGAGGATTGGCATGGTCGACTATGCTTATTCCAACGGCGATGGTTTCCATGTTGCCCCTACCCAGGTCAAAATCGGTGAACAGGTATCTTGGGGCAGGCAGGGCAAGCCGCGGCGGTCAATGCTGCGCAACATCGCCCGAAAGCATATCTGGTCCTATGGTGTGACGGCGACCCCTCGGAACTGGCCGTTCTGGCACTTCCGCCTTAAGGCGCGTGTTCTGTTCGCAAAAGACAACGGTACGGAAGAGGGCGAACGCATAGAAGACCCGAAGAAGATGCATCGTCTCCGCAGATCGGGCTGCAAGGGTTGGCGCAACAAGCAATGGCATGGACGCCTTCTGGCATTCCTTCAGCTCATGTCCAGCGAGTCGGCCTATATTCGGGTTTCGCTGGCTCCGGGCCAGGACATGCTTCTTTCATCTGAGCCCATTCTGTTCACGTCACCGGTCAGCACTGCTCTTCCTGACGTGGGCGACCCTGATGCCGAAGAGCAGGACGAAAGTACGCTCGGGCGGCCCGTAGCTGATGATGAAGATGCGGATACCGAAGGAGACGGTACATGAGGTTTCCCGAGGCAAATTTGATCGTGGATCATTTTGATGAGCCAGAACTCGACTTCTGCCATGACCAAAGAAGCCACCACCCAAAGGATGGCCTTTTTCTATACGGACCTCATGACGGGCCAAAGAAGCTTCGAGAGGTTCGGATTGGGGTTGTCGGAACGTCGGCCGGGATCGGCCACTTCCGCTCGTGGAGTCGACGACTACTTTCAGGGATACCAGTGCCGCCTCCGGGGCCAACGGAGAAGAAGGACCGTCTTCATCTCGCGGATTTCGCCGGGCTCGAAGAGACATTCGGCGTTACGTTCGATCCAAATCGGCTCAGGGCCCTGACGGTCGATTTCGACGCCATCGAACGCGCAACTAGGGTGCAGAACATACACGAAGCCGTCGATGCAGTTGCTCGTATCTACACTGAGCGCGTCAACAAGTTCAGGCGCAACGAGGAGGGATCGATCGACGTTTGGATATTCGTCGTGCCCGAGATAGTCTACGAACGCTGCCGTCCGGAATCGAGGCGGACCGGTCTAACCCTGGTCGCTGGACAAACGCCCAAGAAACAACGTGCTAGGTCACCCCAATCGTTCCTTTTCATGGACGAACGGTTCGATCCGCGCATTGAGAATGTATTTGACGATATTCCAGATTTCCGTAGGCACATTAAAGCGACCTTGCTCTCGATTGCACCCTCTCAGATCCTGCGCGAGTCGACCCTCGAGCCAACGGCGTTCCTAAACAGTGCTGGCTATCCGAAGCGAGGCACCCAAGACGCTGCGACAGTGGCGTGGAACATCGCGACCGGGCTTTACTACAAGACCCAAGATCGCCCGCCCTGGCGGCTTTCAAACGTGCGCGAAGGGGTGTGCTACATCGGGATGGTCTACAAAAACCTTCCGAACAACCGCGACAATCACGTTTGTTGCGCGGCGCAGATGTTTTTGAGTGAAGGCGATGGCGTGGTGTTTAGAGGCGCAAATGGCCCTTGGAAGACTGGCAAGTACGAGTACCATCTCAATGCTAGTGCTGCGGAAGAACTTCTAGGAACTGTGATCGAAGCGTATCGGGACCTTCACTCCGAACCGCCGAAGGAGCTCTTTATCCATGGGCAGGCATCATTCAACGACGAGGAATGGCATGCCTTCTGTCGCGCGGCACCTAAGGAAACAAATGTCATTGGCGTACGGATCAGGCCAACGGGTGGTGATGCGAAGCTCTTCCGTGAAGGCGACTACCCGGTGATCAGGGGAACGGCTCTGAATTTAGACGAGAAGAACGCCTACCTTTGGACGAGCGGTTACGTACCGCAGCTGGATACGTATATCGGGCCTGAAACACCCAACCCGCTTATGGTGACGATCTTGCGCTCAAAGCATCGTCAGCCAGAGATGCGGACGGTTCTTTCTGACATCATGGGACTGACAAAAATCAACTACAACTCGTGCAACTTCAACGACGGGCTCCCAGTAACGGTGCGATTCGCGAAGATGGTCGGCGACATCCTTGTGATGGGTTCCGCGCGGGAGGGCGGACCACAGCCATTCAAATACTACATTTAGTGGGGCTGTTTTCGGGTGTGTGCTCGGGCGCGGTGCAGTCTGTTCTAAGGGCTGCCGCCATCTTATGTTTTCGGGCCGTTCGCAACCTGGCCGCGGCAGGCAAATCACTAACGGATCTTACTTTCATGCAAACGGACATTGAAAAAGGGGAACCGTGATCCCACGGTTCCCCTTTGGGTTCAGATCGTCTCCCCCTCGCGCGCCAATTAGGCGACCAGCGACAGCCCCGCGCCCGCGTCCTGCGGCTGCTCACCGCTGTCGATGAACGGGATGATCGAGAAGGTCTGCCCGCCGCGCTGTTCTTCGTTCTGCACGGCGTTGACGCGCAGGTCGCCATCAGGCGTGTTGATCAGCAGCGACAGGTAGTCATTGCCCGTGCGGCTGCTTTTGGCCATCCACGCCGAGCCGACGCGGATCGGTGTGCCCCGGGGCGAGCTGACCTCGATCCGGTAATCGGGGTGGGTCTCCTCGGATTTGTAGCTGTTCTCGATCAGCATGAACTCCAGATCGAACATCATGTTGGCGATGTAGCCGGTGAAGGCGTTGTCGGCGTCCATGGCGGTCAGCTCGCCCGAGATCGAGCCGGATTTCATCAGGCCGTTCGAGACCAGCGGGATGATCTCAAACTCGCCGCTCTGGGCCGCACGCGCCTCTTTCGTCTGCACCGCGTTGACCCGGAACGGGCCCAAGCCGACATCGATCTGCATCGAGATGTAGGGGTTGCCGCTGGTATTGCCGGTCTCGTTCCAGGCCGTGCCGATGCGCACCTTGCGACCGGATTTGTTAACTGCCGTCACGTCAAAATCCGGGCTGCGCGCGGACATCTTCGGGCGAGTTTCAAGCTGGATGGCGATGTCAAAGCGCGTCGAGTGGATCATGCCGGTGTACTGAGCGGCTGCGGTCTCGACATTGCGGGTGAGGGTTCCTGCGAACATGGGATGGTTCCTTTCAGATTGGTCGGTGTCTGACGTTCTTGCCAGCGCATCCGGGATTGCTTTCTCGACCCCTTCAGGGATCACAAATCAGAAAGCCTGCTTTCCTTTCAGCCCCGCCCACGGGTCAGAGCTGCCGTCCGAGTGGGAGCGCCACCGCGCCTCCGGGTGCTACGCCCCTCCCCTGCCCGTCTGGTCTTGATTGGCTGCCCGAGTTTTCCGCGCCATCCTCCGATTGCGCGATGAAGAACTCCGCCGCTTTTCCGTTCGACCGGTGCCCGCCCCGGTCGGTCAGGCCGATGCAGCTGCCATTCGGCAGAAAGGTGATGAGGTACTGACCGAGCCGGTCCTTGTGGACAACGTAGCCGGTATTGGCCCAGTGCACGGTCTGGCCGGCATCGACGGCCGCCTTGATTTCATCGAGTGTCATGCGAACCTCCTTACGAAGAATGGTGGGGAAACGGCGCAAGAAGCCCGATCTTCCAACCGGGCTTCCGTGCGGCATTCAATTGGCAAAAAGCCGGGTCCTGTCAGGCACTTTGCGTGGCTTGGATCGCGCGCGCCGCCATCCAATCCTTCAGGCCAAGAACCGTTCTGCCGACGGCGACTTCGGAGGCCCAGGCAACCCTTGGGTCGCCGCAGGGCTCATCGCCGGCATGCCGGTCGATGTGGCCATTGGCCATCCATGGCTCGGGTTGAATCCGTCGCAGCCAGTCCGCCATGCTCGGAATGCGGCCCTGGCAGTCTTCGCGGATATGCTGTTCGCCGATCCAGCGCACTGGAATGTCCCGACCAGCGCTATTGGTCAGGGTCAGGCCAAAAACACGTTCAACCTCGAACAGGCCTTGCGCATGGTGACGCAAGGCTCTGTGCGTGAAGAGCGCGAGATGCTCTTTCGAGGCATCGAACCAATCGTGGATGGCCTGATAATCAGACGGCACCCCACCGAATTTTCGGGCCGAGCTTTCGGCATGATGAAGCGGATGGGCCATCTCAAAGCCCCTCATCATAGCTGTGAGAACATTCGACATAGCGGTCCGCGTGATCAAGGGTGATGCTGTCGGCTCCGATGTCCCAGGTCAGCGTGCCGTAGCCACCCTCGTTGTTCTCGAACCCCGGGCGATGGTGATAGGCGAGTGACCAGGCGAAATCACCGACCTCGGTGACAAGCGCTTCCGGCAGTTGGACCTCTTCAGGCTGCACCGTCACATCCTCGACATTGCCGGAGTCGCCATAGCCTTCGTATTCGGCGGTGACCTCGCTGATGCCAAGCGCACGTAGTTGCGCGAGCACCTCCGTTCGGGATGCCTTCAGGGTGGTTTCGCGCTCTGCACGCCACTGAGCCGCCATTGCGGCATAGTCGATCTGGGGATTGGTCATGGGTCTGTCCTCTTGTCTGAAATTGGGGGGGCCGGGCGTGGCATTGGTCAGCGCGCGCCCGGAAAGCGCAGACCGGTGAAATCCAGATCCGCGACGCCCGACCGGAAGCCCGCTTTGACTTTTCAGGCGGCTTGTTCTGCCGCTCTAGCGGCTCGCTGCCCCACGATCCGGGCCAGAATGCCCGCTGTGTCGATCCCGTCCCCGTGCGGCAGGAACACCCGCAGCTGGAAGGCGATGATCTCGGTGAAACACCCCATGGCCTTGAGGCCTTCGATCATGCCCTTGTCCGCGCCGCCAAGCTCGAGGCGCAACTCGCCTGCGACGCGGCGACGGGTCAGGGTGAGACCCCGGCCCAGATCGACAGGTGCGGTGGTGCCGAGGGCGGCGGTCAGCATCTCCTGCGGCGTTTGCGGATTGGAGACGAGGAAGCGGGCGCGCAGCGCGGCCGCTCCTTCTTCGCTCAGCGTGCGCCCAATCATGGCGGTCGCCCCTTCGGGCGTAACCCGGTAGATGCGCTCATTGGTGGTCGGAATGTCCTTCCAGATCGGCAACAAGAGCCCGGTCAGCAGGTAAAGCCTGGTCGTGGTGGTTTTTGGCAGGGACGCAGCCTCGGCATCCCAAAGCCGTGCGAACTCGGGCCTTCCAATGTCTTCCCAGGCCGAAGCCTTGAACCGCGTCTCCTCCAGATAGCTGGACCCGTTTGGCCTCACCGCCTTGCGCATGAGCGTGACGATATCCTCGTCATACATCTGCATGGGGCGCGCCGAGATCAGCGCCGCGCGGCCTGAGGCGCGATTTACCATGGGCAGCTTGTCGGGATTGCGCGAAATGGCCTCTTCGGCGTCCAGCACATACACTGGGTCAGTCACCTCAAGCCCGATGATCCGCGTCACGGCGCCGGATTTCGGGCAGGTCCAGAGATCCTCCGCGGAGACCTGCTCGATCTTTTCGCCGCGCAGGGTTTCCACGCCGAGATCGAGCGTGCCCGCCGCACGCGCCCGCTCAGACTGATCGACGATCCGGCGCATGAACTCGGCAAAGAGCGCGTTCTGCATGTGGATGGGAAGGGCAAGCACCCGGTTCAGGAACCGCTGGATCGGGGGAAGCTCCTCAAGGAGAACCCCGTCCTTGTCGATCAGCCGAAGGGCTGTCCAGTCGGTGAAGCTCTCATAGCTCATCGCCTCGGCGCGTCCGGCGGCAAGATCGGCGAAATACCCGCGCAGAGCCGCGCGCGCGATCGGGCTTTCGAGATTGTCCTCCTCGCGGAACATGCCCTGCGAGCCGGTCTCGCGCTGCCCCTTGGTCAAGGCCCCCAGCTGGTCGAGGCGTTTGGCGATTGTCGACGTGAAGCGTTTCTCGCCATGCACATCGGAGGTGCAGACCCGAAAGAAGGGCGCGCTGACTTGGGCAGAACGATGCGTGCGGCCGAGCCCCTGGATGGCCGCATCCGCGCGCCAGCCAGGCTCCAGCAGGTAGTGCCGCCGCCGCTTCTGGTTCTTCGCCGTTTGGGCCGCGTGATAGGACCGGCCCGTCCCGCCCGCATCGGAGAAGATCAGGATATCCTTTTCGCCATCCATGAAGGCCTGGGTCTCGGAGGAATTGCTGCTGGCGGCGCGCTTTTCGATGAAGAGATGGCCATCCGCGGCCTTGAGGGGCCGGATGGACCGACCCGTGACTTCAGCGACGGCCTCGTCACCAAAGGCCCAGAGGATCTGATCCAGCGCCGACGCGATCGGGGCCAGCGTCATCAACTCGATCATGGCCGCGTCACGCAAAGCGAGCGCCTCGCGCGAGACGACCAGCGCCCCGGTCTCATCCCGCAAAGGTTCCGCCACCATGTTGCCGTCGATCTCGACCAGCTTTTGCGCATGAATCGGGAAGGCCTGTTCGAGGTAGCCCAGAACGTAATCACGCGGCGTCAAGGCACCCTCGACGAGCTCGTCCTCGAGGTCCATCGTCTCAAGCCGGCGTTTCAGCAGACTCTCGCCCGTCGAGACTACCTGGATGACGCAAGCCTTGCCCGCCGCTAGGTCGTCCTTGATCGCACGGATGATGGTCGGGGCTTTCATGCCCATCAGGAGATGGTTGAAGAAGCGCTGCTTCGTGCTCTCGAAGCGGGACTTGGCCGAGGCGCGTGCGGCCGACGCATTAGTTTCCCCCGAGGCATCGTTGACGCCGGTCGCTGTCAGCGCCGCCTCGAGATTATGGTGGATGGTGCGAAACGCTCCAGCGTAGGCGTCATAGACCTCGATCTGGGCCGGGGTCAGCGCGTGTTCCAGCACATCGTATTCAACACCGTCGAAACTGAGGGCGCGGGCCGTGTAGAGCCCGAGCGTCTTGAGATCGCGCGCGACCACCTCCATGGCAGCGACACCGCCTGCCTCCATCGCCGACACAAAGCTCTCGCGGCTCGGGAAAGGGTATTCGAGGCCTTGCCCCCAGAGACCGAGACGCGCGGCATAGGCCAGGTTGTGCACGCTCGTGGCGCCCGTGGCCGAGATATAGAAGACGCGAGCGCGGGGTGCTGCCAGTTGCAGCCGGAGGCCAGCAAGGCCCTGCTGGGAGGGTTTGACCCCCCTGCCCTGCTCGGACCCTGCCGCGTTCTGCATGGCATGGGCCTCATCAAAAGCGAGGACGCCTTCAAAGTCTGCGCCCATCCAGTCGAGGATCTGGCTCAGTCGCGTGGTGCCGCATTTGCCTGCGGATCGCAGCGTGGCGTAGGTGACAAAAAGGATACCGTCGCCCATCGGGACGGGCTGGTCCGGTTTCCATTTGGAAAGCGGCTGAATGTCGGCAGGCGAGCCGCCGAGATCGGTCCAGTCGCGGATCGCGTCCTCGATAAGCGTGGCGGATCTGGAGACCCAGATCGCCTTTCTGCGCCCGGCCAGCCAGTTCACGAGAATGAGCCCCGCGCATTCGCGCCCCTTGCCGCAGCCGGTGCCGTCGCCGAGGAAATAGCCGAGGCGATAGGCCCGTGCATTAGGGTCATCATCGGCGCGCGTCAGCTTGGTCTGGTCGTCATCGATGGTGAACCGACCAGCCAGGTCGCGCCCATGGGCATCATGTGCCATGACGATGGTCTCGAGCTGCGCCTCGGAAAGATCTCCCTCCTCGATCAACCGTGCGGGCAGGCGCAAGTCATCACTGCCCGTGTTTGAGGGCACCGGCGGCGCGACCGAGGCCATGGCGATGCTCTCGACGAGCGGGGTGGGATGTTCCTGCGCACCCGCGATCTCGATCCTCTGCGGACGGTAGCGCGCATAGATGTTCGAGACCGGCGTATTGTCGCGCGGGATATTTAGGCTCGTGAAAGTTAGCGGGCAGACGGCATTGGCCCGGGCTTTGGAGGCGGCGACAGGCGCAGCGGCGGTCTTGCGCGGGGCAGAGGATGGAACGGTCGGTCGCGCAGGAGTAACCGCTGTCGGCCGTTGGGCGGGGCGCATCTCGGTCCGGGTCGCGGCCACGGCGTCGACAAAAGGAAGGGCTTCATCCAAGTCCCGGACACTGGTGCGGATCATCTCGCCGTCCTCCTGTACCTTGTCGAAGATCATGAGCTGGGTTTCGACAGAGGTGCCGAGCTTGCGGTAGACCTGCCTCGGCATCGTCAGCGCCAATCGCGGCGTCAGGAGGCCGCAGGCGCGGGACCAATGCGCACCATCACGCTCCGGACTGAACCCCGGCGGCATGATCGCCACCAGCCGCCCACCGGGCGCGAGACGCTTTGCAGCCGCGATAAGATGTTTGGCGGCGATGTGCTTGTCTCGGGAGCGATCGACCGAGGAGGCGAAGGGAGGATTCATCACCACGACGTCGGGTAGAACCGGCGTCTGCAGCAGATCGTCGATATGCTCGCCGTCATGGCCCGTCACCTCGGCACCGAAGAGGGCGCGCAGGAGGCGCTGGCGAAAAGGGTCGATCTCGTTGAGCAAAAGCGTGGCACCGGCCCGGGCGGCGAAAGCAGCCAGGGCACCGGTGCCAGCCGAGGGCTCCAGCACGGTCTCACCCTTGCGGATCGCCGCGGCCCGTAAGACCAGCGCCGCGAATGGCAGCGGCGTGGAAAATTGCTGCAGCCGGATTTGCTGCTCTGACCGGCGGGTTTCCGTCAGGAGCCGCGAGGCAAGCAGCCTTGCAGCGGCGATGTCACCTGCTGCACCGTCCCCACGCAGCAGCACCTGGATGGCCGCGGCCTGCATCAGGTCATAGGCCATGCGCCAGTCCCAGGTACCGCCGGCATCGCTGCCATGAAACGTATCGCGCATGATGCGCGCGAGCGCTGAACTGCGCAGGGGTTGGTGGTCGACCTCCGCGCCGATTTGCGCGATGGCATTGGCGAGATCACTGTCGGAGATTGGGAAAGCCGGGTTTGCCGGTTTGGGCTTGGTCATGGGGATTTCCTTTGGATCAGGGTCTGAGTTCCAAAGGACAAAAAGCCCGCTTTGACTTTTCAGGATGACTGGGTCAGACCACACTGACCTTCCAAAGCGTGCTCAGGGCTTGGATTGGCCCTGGCGCTTCGCATCAATCAGGGCCTGCGCGGCCTGCATTACCTGAACCTGTGAAGTTCCGCCGCGTGCATCCTCAAGCGCGGCCTGTACCTTCACGCGAAACCACGCGTCATAAGCATTCGCTTCAGCAGCCACGGAAATGCTCCTCGAGGCCCATATCCAGAAACTTTCCAAGGTCATCGGGCATGTCTGCAACGCGCACCGCAAATTGGCAACGCTTCCGTTTCATCTGAGACGCGCCTTGCTCATCGGTGCCGAGGTGCGGCCCTTCCTTATCCGTTGGATCCATTGCGCTTTCTCCGACTGTACTCTGGGTCGATGCTACATCACCCAGAGTGGCGCCGTAAATGGCAATGCTATTGTGGTCACATCAAGTCGGGCCACTTAGGAATCCAATGCCGGAGGTGGCAGAATCCTACGTGAAGCTCAAAGCCGCCGTTCATTGAAAGCGCGGCGAACTCTGACTCAGAGCCCAATAAGACCGATGCTGCACTCGGCATAGATGACCCCTAGTCGCGCAGAGCCGACCAAAAAGACACATCCAATATGCCGTATTAATTGCGTGCAGAGGAAGCCGTTAGCACACCCGACGCGACCATTGCACCTGCTCCGCATCGGTTCATGATAACAAGCGTTTTGTTGCTCTTTGCACCGCGGCGTAAGCCACTACCGGCAAAGGCACTCACAATCGCCGCTATCAAAGCAACGACACAGAATGTAGCACCCAAGATAGTAAACTGAGGTAATGTAGCCGCCGTTCCATCTACAAACTGTGGTAGGAAGGCGATATAGAAAATCAACGCCTTCGGGTTTAGGACCGCAACAAAAAAGGCGGGCCAAAAGAGGCTCTTCTGAGGTTTTGCATCATCATTTGTAGCTGATGGATCACCGGGCTTGGACATCCACAAACGCACTCCAAGAAAGATCAAATATCCCGCGCCGGCCAACTTTAGCACAGTGAATAGTTGTGCTGAGGCAAGCAAGACAGCACCAGCTCCCAACAGTGAAATTGTGATCGAGACCACCAACCCAAGTGCAAGACCAGGAAGGGCGGTGAAAGCTTTGTTCAAACCATCGGTCAAAGCGATCCCGATCATAAACAACATCGCAGGCCCCGGCACGAGCATCAATGCCGAGCTTGCCAAAACAAACGTCATCCAAATCTCGAAACTCACGTGCAGACCTTTCCATTATTGATCCGAGAACGCTGTCAGTTGACCACAATGTTGTCAATGTTGGGCGGTTGATGTGGCTCCAAGCCCCGAGTCCCACACGTCGGTAGATGAATAGCGTTTAATATCGGGAAGCTGTCGCGATCTGATGGAACCGGCCATTTGTCTGGGACGTTTCAATGACGGCAAAGTCCCGCACAGCTGCCTCTCGATTGATTGATGATGAAGGTCCGCTCAGACCCGCCGCCGGCTGGTTCCATTTCATTCCCCCTGCCCCGCCATAAACTCGGCCAGCACAGGACTTGCCGCGCCCTTTGCGGAGCTAAGCAGCTCCGAGCCCGCAAGCGAGGCCTTCGACAGGCGTACGAGCCCACCGGTTTCCTCGATGCGGTAGCAGCGGCGTTTTTGCCGCCCCCGCCTGAAGTGGGTCGCGGTGACGATCTGGCAGGTGCTGCCATCGGTGAGCGTCACAGGGGCTGCGAGCTTGATCTTGTCGCCTTCCTCGTAGTCCGGGATTGCAGCCCAGTCCCGGCAGCGCTGGCGCCAGGCATGGGCATAGCTGTCAGGGTCTTTCAGGTCGGAGAGCAGCGCCAGAAGGCTGAGCGGAGCGCGCGACTCGACGGGCCCCGCGCTTTCCTCCATGTCCTTGTAGCCCCAGCAGCCGTCATCATATCGGGTGAGGAAGACAGCCCCGAAAGTGATGGAGCCATCCGCATCGGTCACATAGGTCGCGTCTTCGACCGGCGAGCCATCGATACTTGTGATCTTAGCCGCCGCGTACCAAGTCGAACCCACCTTGCAGGCTTTGACCAGTTCCGTCTTGCGCGTGTCGCTCTCGAAGGTGCAGAGCCGGGCAATCTCCGCTTTCTCATCCGCGTAGGTCTGGACGCGGCGATCGGTGTAGAAGAGCCAACCCATCACGCCGCCCTCCGGTCATCGATTTCCATCAGCGCATCGAGCGGCACGCGGTAGGGCTGCATGGCGTCGAAATCCTCGCAATTGCCGCAGTTCTGCACGATCGCGAAGGTGTCGCAGGCATCCTTGAGGATTACCCGGAAGGTGCCGCCGAGGCCTGACGGCACCTCGTAGGTCCCGCCGATGAGATAATCCGAGGCCCGGCGCACGAAGACGCGGATGCTGTGGCCATCGGTGGCGAGCCGGATGGCACCCCGCCCCCGGTCGATGAGCACCTGCACGTCATCCAGGATGTCGGTGTAGAACTGGCCGGTCAGATCGCGAAACGCCATGCGGCGCTGCGCCATCCAGTCGGTGTCCCGAAATGGATTCATGCCATCGGCGAAGGCGAAGGAGGGATCGGCCTGTTCGGTGGTTACAATACGGGTGGTCGTGCCATCGATGCCGTTCGAGCGCAGATGCACACCATTGCCGACGATAAGGATCAGGGCGGGCCTGTCCACCGGTCCGTTCCAGTTGGGCAGGAAGGTTTTGCAGGCGCGCGCATGCGCGATTTGCGCCGCAACAGCGGACGCAGAGAACTTGAGAATAGCCATGGGGATGTCTTTCCGTTGGATGTGGGAGGGTCGACCCGCGCGGGTGGCATGGTCCTCGAGCGGGTCGCGTGATGGCTCAGGCCGCTTGCGCGACCTCGCTGTCAGGATCCGGGGTTTCCGCAGTGGGCTCCGCCTCATCACAGGCGACACCGGCGGTCTGCATCATCGGCGGGCACCAGGCGGCCACGGCAGCGCGCTGCGCGTCCGTGAGTGTGGCGAAGGGTTCGGCGAAGAGCTTGTCGCAGAAGGCGACGATCTCCTTCTTGCTCGACGAGGCGAGCGTTACCGCCTCCTGGGCCAGACCCAGATCTTCGCCGAGGATATTGAGGAGCCAGGCCTTCTTGAAGCGGCCCCACAGCGCCGCGTTCGGCGTCCAGTGGGCGCGAACGTCAGGCATGATCTCGATCTCGAAGTCATGCATCAGGCTGTCGCGCCGAGGATCCCGCGCGAAGCAGGACTGCGTGGTGCTGGCCGTAGCATAAGCCACGAGCTTGGCCTTCTCGCCTGCATCGAGCGCGCGAAACGCCGCGAACTGATCGGCGGGCGCGCGGGCGTCATCGAGCCACGAGAGGTCAAGCGCATCATGCGCCGCCGCCACCTGCTCGAGCGAGGTCTCGTCGATCTCGTCCATCTTGGCATGGCTGCGGTATTCCTTGCGGGCCTCGACCTTGATCGCCTGCGTGACACTCATGCCGCTGGCCAGAACGTCACTGACCAGCTTGAAGAGCGTCAGATCGAGCGTGGCCTCGGGATGTAGCGCCATCGCGGCACCGAGGGCCATGGCCCGCTCGGTCTTGAGGTCCTCAGCCAGCGAGGCCGGATAGGTGATTTCCCCGGGGTCCGGGGCTTCTTCCCCGGTCGGGTTGGCCGAGGCGCCGCGCGCGCCCTGCTCTTTCACGGTGTCCTCCGGGCGCACGAGGCCCAGATGGAGCGTGATCTGCCCACACTGCCACGACGCGATCACCCCAGACCGCGCGAGGTCCTCGGCGCTGTAGGCCTCCTGCAGATCGCGCGCTTCCTCTTCCAAGGCGTCCACACGTTCGTAGAGCGCATTGTAGGAGTCCTCCTCGAGCCCTTCATCCTCCATCTCGAGCTGCAGTTTCTCAAGCTCGGCGGTGATCTCATCGATGCGCTTCTGGGCAGCCTCATCCGGCTCGATCGGGCCGGGATAAACGCGGCCGTAGTCGGCCATGGTCGCGTAATCATAGCGCACCATCGCATCGGCCCAGGCAAAGCCCAGCTTTATGCGAGCCTCTTCGGCGGCGGCACCGAGCTTCTCGAGCAGGATGGTCTCGACCAGCGCCGCATCCTCGAGCACGGAATGCTCTTCCAGCAGATCGGCTGCGACGGCGCCGCCGCGCGCCTCGTAGTCCGCGCGCACGAAAGCCCCGATATTGTCGCTGACCTGCACACCGCGGGATTTGAGTGCCTGACGGACGGTATAGGCCTGCAGATAGCCGTCGTCTTTCGTGAGCGCCTCGAAGACCTCGCGCTGCGCCTCCTGGCTCGGATGCTCGGCGAAGGCCTTCATCGTGTCGAGCGTGATCACCTTGCCCCGGGCCGCGGCGCGGATGTCGGGGTGGATCAGGCCATAGCGCAACCGGCCTTTCACGGCCGCCACCGTGGCGCCGAAGGTCTTTGCGATCGTCTCGGGCGTCTGGCCGTCGACCTCCATCATCCGGGCAAAGGCCTCGAACTCGTCGATGGCATTCATCGGTGCCTGGGTGATGTTCTCGGCGAGCGACAGCGCCGTGGTGACGTCGCACTCCTCAGGGACAAGGCGGCAGTCCACCTTGGTTTTCGCCGTGAATCTCTTGCTGGCCTTGTCTGCGACCAGCTCCTTCAGCGCGGCATGGCGTCGGCCACCAGCGAGGACAGCATATTTGCCGTCAAGCTTCTGGACCAAGAGCGGCTGGAGCAGGCCCAACACCGCGATGCTGGCCTTCAGATGCGCGATGTTCTCGGAGTCATAGGTTTCCGGGGAGTTACTGCGCACGTTGGCGGGGTGGGCAGTCAGATCGCCAATAGCGACGGAGACGGGTTTGAAGCTTGCGGTCATGGGATGTCCTTTTCGATGGGTAGGGTGCGGCCCGCGCGCTCGCGCGTGACCAATCCCCGGGTTCAGGGATCACCACGACAAAAGGCCCACTCTCCCTTTAAGAGGGCAGTGGGCCTTCATTGCCTGGAGCGTCAGGAGGGGGATGTCCCCTGCCCTACCAGTCGCGGGCCAGCATGATGGTCAGCACGCGCATGGTGGTGGCGGGATTGTCCGGGGTCTCAGCTCCGTAGCGAAAATCGGAATCTGCCTCATAGAGATCAATTTTCCAGAACACGGTTTCGCCGCGGATCTCGACCGCCCCGAAATCGTGCCAACCTTCCGGATCATTCTCGGGCTCGAATGTGGCAAACGCCCCCGTGACATTCACCGCCTCGGCCATGAAACCGTCACCGGCCTCCATGAGCGAGCGGGTGACGTGCATCCGGCCCTGGATGGGCTGCGCGGGCGGCACCCCAAGGCATGCGAGCTTGCGAAACGCGTCGTTCTGCGCCGCGATCACGCTGGGATCTGGACGATCTGGCTGGGGTTGAACGGTCATGGACATGGGGATCTCCTTTGAAAAGTTGAAACACCCCTCCCAAAGCCTGCTTTCCCTTTGCCGACACACGCCCCCTCAAGCGGCCTGGGCGCTCTCCCCTGCCCTGCCCGCTTCCGACCGTGCGATCAGATAATTACATGCGCGCTGCGCATCGGCGGCGTGCTTGAAGATCGCGTTCTTGTCAGAGCGCAGAACGCGCAGCCAGTTGTAGAGATAGGCCGCGTTCATCTCGAGCGTATGCGCCGTGAAGCCGAGCGTCTGCCCAAGAAACACCGAGGTCAGTTCGGCGACGATCTCCTCGCGCGCGTAGGAGGTGTTACCGAACTTTGAGAGACCGAAATCACGGTTCAGTCGATGGGGAGCTTTTGTGGCATGAGCCAGCTCATGCGCCCAGACCCCGTAGAAGTTCCGCGGGTTTTCAAACCTGGAAATCGACGGCATGAACACCTTGTCCACGGGCGGCAGGTAGTAGGCTTCCGTCCCCGTGAAGACGGTCGTGATATCGATGGCATCGAAAAACGCCTGCATATGCGGGATGGGCTCGGACGGCGGGTGGTCAGGCGCCGGCTCGGGGTCCGGATAGAAGCTGTCCGGCAAGCCCTCGATCTGGCAGGCATTGAACACGCGGTAGGATTTCTGGAAGCGGAAGATACGGGCTTCCTCGGAGCGATCATCGCCATCGCTGCGGTCGTCCTCGCCGCCCGCGTCTTTCCGGCTTTGACCGTAATAAACGACGATAGAGGACTTCTCGCCCTTGCGGACCTTTGCATCCAACGCATTGGCTTGCGGCAGCGTCATCCAGAAAGGAGAGCTGTGGCCCGCCATCACGGTCCGCATTGTCAGCAGGAAGTTGTTCACTCCCTGGTAGGGTTCACCGCCCACGCGCAGGGGATGAGAACTGCCACCCGCGGTCCAGGGCTTGCGCCACGGCAGAACGCCGCGCTCGATGATGCGGATGATTTCGTTTGTGATGACCTCAGAGGCATCGAATTTGGGCGTGCGGGATCGGGCCATGGCTGGCCTCCTTTCGAGTGTTGATGAGAGTGAGTGGTGACTAGGTTGACCGACAGGAGCGCGGATCATTGGTGATGCTCGCGCCAAGCTGTTCGACAATGTCGATGTAGGTGATCAGCGATACAGAACTGCCAAGCCCCCAAGGTTCAGGGTCGGCCGATCCGTCCCGCGTCACCCGCGGCAGGTTCGCGAAGGCGATGACATCAGTGACGGGTCGGATATCGATGAACGGGGTCCCTCGTGCGACCGCAAGAGTGGCTAAGGGAAAGCGCTCGATCGGCGCGAGAGTCGAAACGGTGGTCCAACCAAGATGGATGAATGTCCCGCCCTCTCCGCAGATCACATGGGCATTCGGCAGTGTCGCCGCCTGCCTGAGATAGCCGAGATCACTCAGAACGGTCTGGCGTTCGAGCCGCTGCGCCAGCAACGTCTGGCCAGTTCGGCGCAGCTCTCTATGCCGCCGCCACGAGGCAGCGGTCGCGCGTAACACGCGCAAGACACCTGTTTGCATGGGAATGCCCTTCTCAGGAAAGACAGACCGGAATCCGGCCCGGACCCATCTGAGGGACCCCAAAGGCCCTCATCCGTCAGTCACAAAACCCGAAGAACACTTTCTCTTTTTCCGGCCCCTTTGGGCACACAACAAAACCGAAAAGCCCGGCACATCTGCCGAAGCCATTGATTTCATGCAGCAATTCTAGATCGGCAACCAAGATCGGCAACGCATATCGGCAAAACCTTGCTTGAAAGTACGAAATGTGTTTATTTTTCAATTACTTTGCAAACATGGAAGATCGGCAAAATGCTGGAAGCACCCGCCAGGATCGAACCCTGCTTCTTCGAGGAGCATATTCCTACAGAACTGGCAGACCTTTCGGTCGACATCCAGAGGGAAGCCACCGGGCTGGGACAAGGGTTGCATCCTGACAGCGCAGCCGAACTTGCCGATCTCGTCCGTGTGATGAACTGCTATTACTCCAACCTGATCGAAGGACACAACACACGCCCCCGCGACATCGAAAGGGCGCTGGCTGGCGCCGAGCTTGAGGAAGAAACTCGCCCTCTCGCCCTTGAGGCCCGGGCGCACGTCATCGTTCAACGGGCCATCGATGAGATGCATCGCATAGGCACCCTGCCCTGCCCCACATCTGTCGAATTCCTGACTTGGGTCCATAAGAGCTTCTACGACGAGATGCCTGACGAGTTTCGGGTCATCGAACATCCCGACGGCACACAAGAGTCCATCGTTCCGGGACGCATGCGCCAGGACGACGATCGAGAAGTTGCGGTCGGGCGCCACCTACCTCCATCATCGTCGCCCGTCGCGGCGTTCATGGATCACTTTGACAAACGGTTTCAAATTGCGGCGCGCTCTTCGAGCGGACGGATCATCGCGATCGCGTCTGCACATCACCGGCTGAACTACATCCACCCCTTCCCGGATGGCAACGGCCGTGTCAGCAGATTGATGTCTCATGCCATGGCCCTCACAGCAGGGATCGGTGGCCAGGGGCTCTGGTCCGTTTCGCGTGGGCTGGCTCGCGGGCTAACCGATCGGGGCGAGTACAAACGGATGATGGATCTGGCTGACAGCCCACGCCGTGGAGACCGCGACGGGCGTGGGAACCTGTCAGAAGCGGCACTGAAGACGTTCAGTGAATGGTTCTTAAAGGTGACACTCGACCAGATCACCTTCTCAGCAAAATTGTTCGATCTCGGCGGACTGGACCAGCGGTACCGACGTCTTGTTGCAGATACCATCGATGACAAGCGAGCGCCGGAACTAATCTCGGCGGTTCTTCGGCATGGCGCACTGGAACGAGGCGACGCGCAGATTGTCCTCAAGACGTCCGAGCGTACTGCTCGCAACACGCTGAGTAAACTGACCGCCGCCGGATACCTGACTTCCGTCTCGCCGAAGACACCCGTTCGTTTGGCGTTTCCGTTGGATTATCGAGAGCGGCTCTTTCCAAACCTCTTGGGAGATGGCGACCTCCCACAATAACTCCATAGATTTTGGGTGTAGTGCCTGGCCACCGATTTCTTCCATGGGCGGCGAGATTTCCAACAAGGCTCGCTCGTGTGTCACTTGTCCACCGCGGTGGACATCTGCTGATCTGAGATAAACTGAAAAACCACCACGCGCCGCTACGTGCGTTTGGACAGTTGTGATTGCCATAAGCGCTGCTTCCCGTTCGAAGTCCACCGCGGTGGACATTAGACGGTTCGCTCATTGGATTCGGACAGTCGCTTGATCAGAGCTAATGGATCAAATTGGTTTTGCCTTTGACCCAGGGTGATACTGTGAAAATACGCTCCAAAATCCCTGATGCGTTTTCCAAGCTGTAGCATGATGAAGATCGCGCATGACGCTTTCTGAGTTCCTACAGCATTCTTGGCTTTCTCGAATGTTTCTGTGTGAATGCCCATCATGGGTGCAAGTGTTCGAGCATGGTTTTCAATGTCCAACCAGTTTCTAAGTCTCTCTGTGGAGAACGATGTCGCCTGATCGCAGACTGAGGTCAGCAAGTCTGGTTTCAGGGCCTCATCGCTTATGTTGCTATCTAAATCTTTTTTTTCTTTTTTAGACTTAGATTGATGCCGGACAGTTTGTCCGTCATTGGCGGGCAATTCCATAGTTTCTGGTGGGTCATCTGGGGTAGATAAACTCTGGCATTCTGCATCTGTACTGGCGAGCAGTGCGTGATATTCGGGGAGGCTCAGCTTCCTGCGTAGAGCTTTCCGTGCGTGGTTGATGAATGTGTTGCTGGGATCATGCTCTTCCAAATGGGCGAGCTTTGTAAGGATCTGTTTGCGAATAAATATCCGATCGCGCCGGTTATTCTCTATCTCTTGCGCGATGGCGATAAGCCCGCTCGCACGTTGGAGCAGGGGGGTGAGAGACAATCCATAACTGATGCACTCCCCACCGGATGAGCGTACGCGGTAGCGCTTTCGGTTCGAGCTGTCATTGCGCTTGATGAATCCGAGTTCAACGAAGCGGTTGATGTGCCTGCGGAGTGTCCGTTCGTCGATCCCGCCAACGCGCTGGCAAATGGTGTAGTTGGACGCAAAAACCGTTTCGCCGTGGCCAGGTTTTAAAAAGCTGAGCATTGCTTGAAGGGTCTGGATGTGGCTAGGGCGAAGCCCGAACACGCTGCGCGCGTCTCTCAGGGCCCGGAAGATGGTCCAGATATCGATTTCAGATGCGGGAATTGAGCCGCATGATGCATCTGCACCAGCAGCCTCGATTGATAGTTTTGTAAATGCCATGATTTGATCACGATGACCGTTTGGCCCACAGCTTCCCTGTCTCCTCCCAAGATTTTATCTGGGAAAAGGCAATAAAAATCGGTTCACCGAATCGGTGACTCTTGACCGGCTTGCTGGAGGTTGCTACATCATGAGTGCAAATCGAATGATGAGGGCTCTCCAGGGGAAACTTTGGGGGGCTCTTTTCTTTCTGGTCTTCGCTTTTCTCCTTTGCTCGGGTTCCTCTATGTGGCCTGGGTTAGGACCCAGAGCCGCTCTCATTCCGCCACTCATCGAAGAGTTGCAAAAGCGTAGCTTCCGCACGCTCCTCGAGCCACTGGCCGAATTCCGGGTTGTCCTTTTTGGCGATCTTGATGGCGATCGCTTTCTGATCGACTGTCAGCGTTCCGACAGTGTCGCCGCTCTCATTCTTGACGACGGACGTCACGCCGCGACTGGTCGGTTTCTTGTCTGCACGCGCCTTGTGCGAGCAAGCAGAATAGACCGCCTGAAATCTCTCGGGGCTTGGAGTGTCGTCGGGCAGGGCGGCGATCACCTCTTTGGCCGAATTCACCAAGTCTACCTTTCCCGATAGGGCCGCTAAATCACCCCACTGCCGTCTTCCGATGCCATGTGCCGGCCCGATAAGCTGAACAAGCCCATCAGGCAGTTGATCGATAACGACCCGGTGGTTGGACACGCCTTGCCGGGTTAATCCCAAAGCATCCTGAATGACGCCGGGTTTATATCCAACTTCCTGCATCTCTCTGATAAATAGAGATTTTTCTATGAAAGACGGATCAAGTCGAAGGTTGTTCTCTTGACCCTGTGCGATAAGCGAGGCGTCGTCGTCCAATGTGCGAACGATTGCCTTGACCGTTCCTCCGATCTTGCGGATCGCCGCCAGTCTACGGCGACCGTAGATGATGCGGTATCTGTCGGGTTGGCCCGATGGGCGGACCATGATCGGCACTTGTTGGCCATGCTTGCGAATGCTCTCGGCAAGCTCGTCGATACTCGTATCTTCCAGCACCAACCGATCGCGAAGGCCATCCATGTCAATCTGATCGGGTTCGATGTCCCGGATCGAATTGGCCGTGATTTCGCGCAAGGAGTCCCGCAATCCGCCAACAGAGCCGGGCAGCTTTGCAGCTTTTTGCAGGGTAGGGGAGGGAGTCGCGCTCTCTTTTTCGTCCTTCGGAGGTTGGTTGAAAATGTTTCTGGCCATCAGCGACGCCCCCATGCCATTTGGATCGTCTGCTCCAGTTCATCGGCAACGCCGTTCACGCTGGTCAGAGCACGATCAATCGTTTTCCTGATGAACTGGCCGGGATCAACTTCGTAGACGGTTTGCTGGGTCATTCCGGCGTCAGAGATTGCGGTAGACTTCAGCATGGGTTCAGTCATGACCTGGCCGGCGAGAATTGATCTCAGGTAGCCAGCCATTTGGGTCTGTGGCCCGTCTGACGGCTCATACCTTGTGATCAGGAATTTGACGAAATCCCATGTCACACGCCGTCCAATCGCTTCTTCCACGGCCTTTACCGTTTCTGACGCAAGTTTCAGGAATTGGCTCATGGAAGCGATGTCGAGCATGCCTGGCACGACGGTTACCAGGAGCCCCGTAGAGGCCGCCAATGCCGTGAGAGTCAGAAAGCCGAGTTGAGGAGGGCAGTCGATCAATACGATGTCGTAATCTGCCTCTACCTCCTCGAGCGCCAAGGCGAGGCGCTCCGCAAAAATGGGCTGCATCCGACGGGCGAGCGCGTTTGCTGTCTCGGTTTCGTACTCCGAGAGCATCAAGCCCGCCGGAACCATGTCGAGTTTGTGAAAGTAGGTCTTTTGGATCACGTCAGAGAGCGGAACCTGATCCTCATATCTCAGAGCATCATAGATTGTTCCGCCCTCGGCGAACTCGAGCTCAGGCCGAAAGCCGAAAAATGTGGTCAAACTTGCTTGCGGATCGAGATCCAGGACCAAAACACGGTAGCCGCGCAAGGCATAACGCTGTGCAAGATGTATCGTCGCTGTTGTTTTCGACGAACCACCTTTGAAATTGACGACCGATAGCACCTGAAGTCGGTCGCCATCGCGTCGACCTGGCCGATACGATTCGGCGTTCTTTCCTGTGCGCTCCAAGATGTTGCGCAATTCGTCCACTTCTTGGGCTGTGTAGAACCGGTGCCCGCGGTTATCAGTATGCACTTCCGGGAAGCTACCGTCCTTGTGCCGGTTGCGCAGGTTAGACGTGCTTACGCGCAGGAGACCGGCAACTTCGGTCGAGCTGAAGCGCCGCAAGGCTTTACGCTCTTCGGGTTCGAAGGCGATCTTCATCTGCCGATCCAAGGACTCGGCCAGATTGTCAGCAAACGTGCCGATGTCAGAAGAGCCTATGCCTTGCGCATATCCAACGTTTCGATCATCCATATCCTGCCGCCCGCTCTTGGCCTCTGTTAAGGCTCTTGATCATTTTGACGACGCACAACGCGTCTGACGCAATTTGCCGTCAGAATGGGAATGCCACGATCCAGCGAGTCCGGCAAGAAGAATCTAGATGTAGTGCAAAAGTTATCCACAGCACCTATAGGTATTGCCGCGTAAAAAACACAGCAAATCATTGATATAGATATATTAAATGCAGATCTAACCGAATCGAGCCGCTACTCTGTTGAGTTGGCACAATAGCAGCTAACCCCAAGCAACTAATGGCACTTTCTGCCTCCTGCGGAGTTTTCTCCCGGTGAAATTTTTTGGATTCGGGTCAGAAGCTACACCTGATCTTGGCTCGATTCGTACGGCATGAGGCCAAGTCGTTCCGCCCGCTCCAACAGCATTTTCACCGAAGACGGCTGCCAGTTTGTCCGCCCGCGTGGCGTGTGCTCGCGCATCGCTTTCAGGCGGGTGCAGATCGCCTGGAGCGTGATGTCAGGGTCCGCACCCTTGATGCCAGCGACAATCGCGGGCAGGCGGTCGTCGGTTTGGCGTCTTCCAGCGCGACCAAGCACTTCATTGGGCAGAAACCCGTCGCGCACATAGGCTTTCACTGCGCGCAGAAGGCGGCTTTGCGTCCAGTGGCGGTCGTAGGGCAGGGGGCCATTGATGATCCGAAGCACATCTTCCCAGGCCATATCAGGTCGAAGTCGTCGGACATGTGGCACCCAGTCCTGAGCCGTCTCGTGCAGCCGCTCTATGTAGCCGTCTTGCCGCGCGAGTCGCACCTTGCGTAACGCCGCTGGATCGCGGTCGCGTAGGCCCGGGTTCCCGCCGACCCAGCCCTTGGCACGGGCGCTCGCCAGCCCCGCCTTGGTACGTTCGCGGATCAGCGCCCGCTCGAACTCGGCCGCGGCGCCCAGAACCTGCAGCGTAAACTTGCCTTGCGGGGATCCGGTGTCGATCGGGTCCTGAATGCAACGAAAGAACGCCCCCTTGGCCTCAAGCCGTTCGATCACCTCCAGCAGATGTGACAGAGACCGCGCAAGCCGGTCGATCCGAACGACAACCAGCGTGTCGCCCTCGGTAATGCGCTCCAGCACGCGGGCAAGCACCGGTCGCGCACGATTGCCGCCTGAGGCGTGTTCTTCATGGATTTCGACGCAGCCCGCAAATCTCAGAGCCTCGGACCGGGGCAGGGGGGTCTGATCCTCGGTGGATACGCGGGCGTAGCCTATCAGGGGCATGAAAACGGGCCATTTGCAGTTTTAGGTGTCACGAATAAACGACCGTTTGAAAACGAATGCAAGGGCGTGCACTGTGGCGCTGCTCAGCAGAGAACCCTTGGTTTCCATACGCTGAGCGCGATCAGCGAGCTCTCGCAGACCATCGCGCGCCCGTGCTATATAAGGTGTGCAGGCGCACTCTGACAAAACACTTTGGTAAAATGCAAAAGTGCCGTATTTTGCATACATGAAGACTCAAGTATCTATGCAGTATGATATTTTTTACGATCCTCTTGTGGATGCGGAGGGGCTTGAAGAGACGTCTGAGGACGACCTGTGGTTCCTGCCCGGTCCGATGGAAGAGGAGCCAGATTATCTGCCGCCCGGACCTAGGGCAGAGCTTCGTGAAACTGCAGTCCTCGACGATTGGCGATGCGCTGAGGCGGGCAATGCCGCCCGTCTTGCCCGCGTGGCTGGCCGGATCGGCGCGCTGGACGACCGGCTGCGCCGTGGCCCGGAAGGCTGGCGTCACAGGCTCGCGCTGATGGAGGCGGCAGACCTCAGCTGGTTTGTAGGCGACCGAATTGGCCCGGATCGGCTGGCGCTCTGGAAATCCATGCGCTTGTCCGGCGTGCAGGACGACACCGCGGCGCTCGCGCGTGTCGGATGGGCAGTGCGGCGTCTTACAGGCGGCCCTGGACCGGAAGTGGATCTGTCCGCCTTCCTCGACCGCCGCGACCCCGAGAACCTCGGCGTTGAAGCCGAACCGTTCGCGGATCGCGCGGGCGGTTGGCTCGATCTCATGGCGCAAGCCGCCGATCTTCACCCAATCACGCGCGCTTGCATGGGCTTCCATCTCTGGAGTCTCGCGGGCCTCGGGCAGCACGGCGACCGGATGGAAGCGGCGGTCACAGCCGCACGGATCGTGGCCAGTGAGGGCAAGGGGGCGCTCTTCGTGCCTTTGGCCATGGGCGGGGCAGGGGGATTGCGCTCCGGTGGCCCACCCGCTGACCGTCTGTCTCGTTGGCTTGACGGGATGGAGACCGCATGCCTGACCGCAATGCGTCACCTCGATGATATCGAGGCATGGTCGGCGAGGGCGGAAGCCGAGATGAGCCCGCTTTCCGGCCGCACGCCCCCGGCCTTGTGCGCGGTACTTACCGAATGGCCGCTCGTGTCCGCTCCGATGGCCGAGGCCCTGATCGGCGCCAGCCGGGCTGCCGTCCAGCGCAACCTTGCTTGGATGGAAGCGCGTGGTCTAATCCACGAGATGACCGGGCAGGGGCGGTATCGGATGTGGAGGGTCGCAACTTAAGCCGTGCTCTTTGTCGGGGGGCCGACAGTTTATGTTAGAATCAACGCTTCTGTCCGCCAAACTTGCAGAGAATTCGCGCATCTAGCCCACTTTGATGAATTTTGCTCGAAGCACGAATGTCCGCATGGATGAAAACGAACCGCCCGTGTCCAGTCTTCGTCACTTGCTGCGGTTTATAAATGCGTGGCCCAGCGAGGATGGCTCTCGTCAATGATCAAGGCATGGCTGTGCCTGCGATGTCCCCTTAGGTGGGGATGGTCGAGTGGCAAATTATCGTGGGTGTGCTCAAGCTCAACGGGATCGCCGGACGGCCAGAGTTTCAGCGCTGCGAGCATTCCGAAGGCGGCGATGAGGGCCAGTCCGATCAGTGTGGGAACGACACCATAGACCGTCAGCAGCCATCCCGACAGCGGATAGGTCACAAGCCAGCAGGCGTGGGACAGCGCGAATTGCGCCGCGAAGAGTGCCGGGCGGTCCCCGGCGTGGGCGGAACGGCGCAGTAGTCGGCCGGAAGGGGTGAGGACAGCGGAATATCCGAGCCCCACCAGCAACCAGGCTGTCAGAAGGATGGACCAGCCAAGGCCTGCTCCAAGGACCGTCAACGCCAGACCGACCAGAGTAGCCACCATCAGCGCGGCTCCGCCGAACATCACGGGCCGGTCCGGCAACGCATCGAGAACACGCGGCAGGACCAGCGCGGCGATCATCGATCCTGCGCCGAAGGCAAACATCGTCCAGGCCAGAGCACTTTCCGAAAGGCCGAGCGAGCCGCGCACAAGAACGACGGTGTTGACCAGCACCATCGCACCTGCCGCCGCCGCCGCGAGGTTCAATGCCAAGAGCCCGCGCAAGCGGGGCGTGGCCAGATAGATGCGGATGCCGCGCGTAGTGCGGTTATAGACACCGCGCGGCTCGGATGGGCGGGGACTGGGCAGCACGACCGAAACAACCAGAAGGGCCGATGCGGCGAAACCGAGGACCGTGCCGAGGAAAAGCGAATTGTACGACATCACCGCCAACAGAAGCGCGGCCAGGATCGGACTGACGATGTTTTCCAGATCGTAGGCCAGCCGCGACAGTGACAGAGCGCGGGTATAGCGCGCCTCTTCGGGCAGAACGTCCGGGATCGTTGCCTGAAAGGTCGGCGTGAAGGCGGCGGAAGCCGATTGAAGAAGGAAGATCAGGACGTAAACCTGCCAGACTTCGGTCACGAACGGCAGGGCCAGCGCCACACCGGCGCGCGCGAGGTCGAGCGTCACCAGAAGCGCGCGGCGCGGCACGCGGTCTGCGAAAGCCCCTGCAATGGGCGCGATGCCCACATAAGCAACCATCTTGATGGTGAAGACTGTGCCGAGGACCAGCGCCGCCCCGTCGCCCGAAAGATCAAAGGCGAGCAGGCCGAGTGCGACTGTGGCGAGTCCGGTACCCAGAAGGGCTACGACCTGTGCCAGAAACAGGTGCCGATAAGTGCGGTCGGAGAGAATATCGAGCATGGTCAGCCTCAGAGATATCGGGCGATCGCCCGCAACTCGGCGCGATCAGTTTCAGAACTTTCAACGTCGATACAATGGTCCATGTGATCATGGATCAGCGCACGCTTACGCCAGTATCCGAATTTCGGGGAGCATCTCAGACGCTATCACTCGCCTGTCGAAAATCTCAAAATTACTGACCTCACATTTTTGTGATTTTAAATTGGTTGAACCTCCAGTGGGTGAAGGTTGTAGAAACCGGAAAAGTTTAGTTTGAGGGTAGTGGAATGAAGTTTGTAAAAGATGCGGCTATCTCGCGGCGCGGTATCCTGCTTGGAGCAGCGGCGAGCGGCCTCACTCTGAAAGCGGGCACCGCATTTGCCCAAAACACGCCTCCGCTAGCATCACCGGTTGTACGTAGGAACTCGTCCGGTTTTGCTGTCGCGAATTGGGAGGATCACTTCGACAACCTGAAACATGGGGTAATACTCTGCGATATAGATTCCCGAGCGGTGCAGTATTGGTCCGAAGACCAAAGCGTTTATAAGCTTTATCCTTCCAGTGTACCTGAGTCCGAAGATCTTACCAAACGCGGGTACACTAGCGTAATCAAGAAAGTGGAAGGTCCAAGCTGGCGCCCAACTCCTTCAATGAAAATCCGCAATCCTGAATGGCCCGACTACTTTCCACCTGGTCCTGATAATCCTTTGGGCACGCACGCTCTCTACCTGTCATGGCAGTATTATCGCGTCCACGGGACAGGAGACACGCGGAAGATTGGCCGCCGATCATCAAATGGGTGCATTGGTCTTTATAACGAACATATCAAAGAATTGTTTGCTTTGGCCGAAGTAGGAACACAAGTGAAACTGTTTTGATCCCGCACTTCGCATGACTTGTTAAAGTCTGATCTCGTGTACCAGCACTCATTCTACGTTCACTACTCGAAAGCCATAGTTTCATGAAACGAAGAAAATTTCTCCTTGCCACCGGGGCTGTCGGTGCTTTGTGCAGTCAGCCCGTTTCAGCTCATGTAGTGCTGCCAAAGTATGATTTGCCGCCGGAGTACTTGCCTCAATTAGTAAGCATTCCAGCGGGCGCTGCTCCCTACGAAATTCATGTTTTCCCAAGCCAGTTTGCCCTCTTCTGGACCCAACCTGACAACACTGCAATTCGCTATACCGTTGGGATCGGTCGCCCGGGTCTTTATGAGGCAGGCGAATTCTATGTTGGGGCAAAGAAGGAATGGCCCAGCTGGACACCGACCCCGGGCATGTTACGTCGTGAGCCTCAGAAATATGAGCCGTTACGGAATGGAATGCCTGGCGGTTTGAGCAACCCTCTAGGTGCGCGGGCCCTCTACCTCTTTCAACCGGGTCGTGGCGATACCTTTTTGCGTGTGCATGGCACAAATGACCCAAGCACTATCGGCCGTGCAGTCTCGAACGGGTGCGCCAGATTGGTGAACGATCAGATTGTCCAATTTTATGATAAAGTCCCGCTGGACACCCGTGTGATCCTATACCCCGCAACTTAGAACACTGCCTTGGCGAGATCAGCGTGTTTTGGTAGCTTTTCAGCAGAAGATTTCCTAGGGAAGATAACTCATCCCCCCCGGATCTCTCTCAATCCTAGGAAGGATTCAAGATGTTATTAGCGCGACGCGGCCTGTCGAAAATTGTTCTTGCAACAGTATTAGCAGCATTTCCTGTTACTACTGTGGCCGCACAAGAACTCAATGAAGCAGATATCAAGCGTCTCGCACTTGAAGCGATCTTGGAAAAACCCGAAATTCTGATCGAAGCGCTTTCAATCCTTCAGGAACGTGAAAATGTAGCGCTCGCCGAAGCGCAGACTGACGCCCTGTCTGAGTTGCGCGATGATTTCGAACAGAATGCTCCGATCTTCGGGAACTTGGATGGCAGCGTCACACTTGTCGAGTTCTTTGACTATAACTGCGGGTATTGTCGCCGCGCTGCACCAGAGGTCAAAGCGGTACTGGAGGCAAGCAAGGATGTCCGCATTATTTATCGTGAATTCCCAATCCTAGGGCCCGGTTCCGAAGTTGCGGCGCGCGCGTCACTTGCCTCGAGAAATCAAGGTAAATATCAGCAGTTTCACGAGGCAATGATGGCATTGAACGGGCAAGCCGTTGAAGCAAGCGTTATGAAAATTGCAGGCGATGTGGGGCTCGATCTCGAAGTTTTGAAAACAGATATGCAATCTGATTCAGTGAGTGATCACATTGCGGCCTCTCTGCGTTTCGCAGAAGCTTTGGGTATAACTGGAACGCCGACGTTCGTATTGGGTGACGAAATAATCCCCGGTGTGATCGAGCGCGGCTCACTTCTTGAAAAGATAGCAGAACTCGTCCCCGAGTGAAAGGGGCGACGATTATGAGATCGGCCCTTATAGCCCTTGATCTTCCACCCGCTGGAACTCCTATCTCAGAAGTTATCTGGAGCAAGAGATCTCACTATGGAAAACGAAAAGTCATTAACCTTCGGCGGCTATATGATCGTAGGCCACGTCCCGGTCGCCGGCATTCGCCGTCTGTTGGATGAGCGCCCAAACGCTGTTGGCCTTGAAGTCCCCGGTGTGCCTTACGGATCGCCTGGGCATGGGCCAGAATCGGAACGTGAGGCCTATGTTGTACATTTGGTCAATCGAGAGGGGACCACGGAGCCGTTCACAAACTACGAGGCAGCCTGAACTCGAGACGGTGGCAATGAAGGGCGGTTGAGGCCAGAGGTTTTTGAACTGACCTAGGCACCAAGGGTTGTCCATACGTAAGTTGCGAAAACACATGCCCGTGCGGGATCAATATTTTTCTTGAACCTCTAGTAACTTTAAGAGTTAAGGCAACGATAGCGGTCGGCCCCATGGAGCATAGTTGTCTGTAATAACTTGACTCCTTCCTAGGCAGAAAAAGTCGGGATGTGGGTTGGATCGCCGCCAATAGCTTGAAAGGAAAAAGAAAGATGCTGACAAGACGACATTTCATCCAGACGACCGCTGCACTTTTCTCCGCGTCCATCTCAAGTCCGCTCCTCGCTGACACCTGGCCCACTGAAGCGGAAAAGGGTGCTTGGGATGCACAGGTAACACCGCCGGGCTATAACCCAGCCACATCAAACCCGTGGGGCTTACACCCGCGCTTTCTGCCGCAGCGGGTTGTAGCTAAAGATGGTCTTGTGGCCGGTGACATTCATGTCGACGCCGTGGCGCGCTATCTTTACCATATCGAGGAAGGCGGCACTGCGATGCGCTACGGCGTAGCGATCGCTCGTGGCAAACTTTATGAGCCGGGCGTCTATACGATCAAGCGCAAGGTCAGGTGGCCGCATTGGCAGCCAACACAGAACATGATTGACCGCGACCCGGAGCTCTATGCCGACATCGCTGACGGTATGGAACCCGGACCTGACAACGCGCTCGGGTCGCGGGCACTTTACCTCTTTGTCGGAGACCGGGATACCTATCTACGGATTCATGGCACACCGCATCCGAGTAGCATAGGCGGTCGGGCGAGTTCCGGTTGTGTCCGGATGGTCATGGCGCACATCAACGATCTTTACCCGAATGTGGAGATTGGTTCGACAGCATTCCTGTATTCGGCCGAGGACAGCGTGACCCCGCGAAGCTGACCCATGGATCGTCGGCGGTGTGACGGTCGAACGCGCCATTCAGGATTGGCGCACGGCACAGATGGGATTGCCGCCTGGCGATCGCAACGGCACCAAGGTCGTTTCCACCGGCCCGTTATGCTCATACCAATAGCAGTTATCTTCGGGACGTAGCCGTGCCGCGTTGAGATCTTGGTCGGGTGCCGCGAGGGCTGCGACAGACTCTGGAATATTCCCGATCCTGAATGGATCGTTGTCTTCCTTCGGAGGCACCGCACAGCCAGCCAGGGCCAATGTTGCAACCATGATCACCGCATATTTTTGAAGCATATCTATCTCACTCTTTGGCAGGTCAGCCGCGTCTTCAGACTTAGCGGCGCGTTTCAAGGTTCCGCAGGTCGGTGTCCTTATTTGACCAAGTTTTGGTTTTAGCTCTTGAAGCTCTAGTTACTGTAGGGGCTATGTCAATGTGGAATGAACGAATCCCGAGGTCAATCCCATGTCTTCCAATGGCCAACGCCACGACCACAAGCACAGCTCTGACTGCAGTCACGATCATGGTGATGATCACAAACATGCGAGCGGAGTTTCCCACTCTAATGGAGAAGGTGCTGCGTGCTGCGGTGCTGGAGCCAACACGAGACCGGCACAACCCATCCCGTCGAACGCACGACACTTCCAAGTCTCCGGCCTGGATTGCGCCGAAGAGGTGGCGATCCTGAACCGGGTTGTCGGGCCGAAAGTGGGCGGAACCGAACACCTGGCATTCGACGTGATCAACGGGCGAATGACCATCCTCGACAGCGCCGAGAGGATATCAGACGACGAAGTCACGCAGGTGGTCGCGACGACCGGCATGAGCGCGAAGCCATGGGATGCCGACAACGCAGCAGAGGACCAGGCGGCGCATCTGGCACGTCAGAAGCGCTTTACCTTGTTGAGCGGCGGCTTCTGGGCAGCGGGATTCCTTTTCCACATTGTCGAGACCGGCATGGGCGGCGCGCTCGGGCTCTTTGCGGGGCATGGCGAGGTGCCGATGCCTATGGCGGAAGCAGGGCTCTTCGCCGTCGCAATTCTTTTTGGCGTCTGGCTTGTCGCGCCCAAGGCTTGGTCTTCGGCGCGAAGGCTTAGCCCCGACATGAACTTGCTCATGGTGGTGGCCGTCGCGGGCGCCATCGGCCTCGGTGAGTTTTTCGAAGCGGCGACGGTCGCCTTCTTCTTCTCGCTTTCGCTTTTTCTGGAGAGCTGGAGCGTGGGGCGGGCGCGCAATGCGGTTTCCGCGCTGCTGGATCTCGCACCGCCCACGGCGCGAGTGCTTTATGACGACGGGTCGGAAGCCGACGTACCGGCCGCTGCCGTGGCAGTCAATGCAAGGTTTATCGTGCGCGGCGGCGACCGCATCCCCCTCGACGGTGAAGTCGTGGACGGGGCAGGGGCCGTCGATCAGGCCCCTATTACCGGCGAAAGCGCGCTGGTGCCAAAGGAACGCGGCGATGAGGTCTATGCTGGCACGATCAACGGCGAGGGCACGCTGACGGTGCGGGCGACCAAACCCGCGTCGGACACGGTGCTCGCAAAGATCATTCGAATGGTGGGCGATGCCCATGCCCGCCGAGCGCCAGTCGAGCAGTGGGTGGCCAAGTTCGCGCGCATCTACACACCCATCGTGATGGCTCTGGCGATCACCATCGCACTGGTGCCGCCACTCCTGCTTGGCGGCGCTTGGGACTACTGGTTCTACAATGCGCTGGTGCTTCTGGTCATCGCCTGCCCCTGTGCCCTTGTCATCTCGACACCGGTTTCCATCGTCGCGGCGCTCACCGCCTCAGCGCGGGCGGGGGTGCTGATCAAGGGCGGCGCCTATGTCGAAGCACCCGGGCGCACCACGGCGCTGGCGATGGACAAGACCGGGACGATCACCATGGGCGAACCCGAAGTGGCGGCGGTGCATCCGCTGGGCGACGCCTCCGCGCGTGACCTCATGACGCTGGCGGCAGGCCTGGAGGCAAGATCCTCGCACCCGCTGGCGCGTGCCATCCTCGCGCGTGCCGAAACGGATGGCATCGACGTATCTGCCGCGGAGGACACGCGCACCGTGCCGGGGCGCGGGCTGGAAGGACGCGCCGACGTGCGCGCGATCTGGCTCGGTTCGGATCGGTTCGCCGAGGAGAAAGGTTTCGGCAATTCCATTCCGTCGGATCTGCGGGAGCGGATCGAAGGGGCAGGGAACACCCTCGTTGCCGTGGGTGACGAGACCGGCGTGACCGGCGTACTAGAACTTCGCGACCGCATCCGCCCCGATGCCAAGGGAATCGTTGCGCGGCTGCACGCGCAGGGAGTGAAAACGATTGTGATGCTGACAGGCGACAACGAACGCACCGCGCGTGCCGTGGCGGCCGAGGTCGGCATTGACGAGGTGCGCGCCGAACTCTTGCCAGAAGACAAGGTCACGGCCATCGAGGAACTGGTCGCGAACCACGACATGGTGGCAATGATCGGTGACGGCGTCAACGATGCACCAGCCATGGCGCGCGCGCATTATGCCATTGCCATGGGGGCTGTCGGATCAGACGCGGCGATCGAGACGGCAGATATCGCGCTCATGACCGACGATCTGGCTCGGGTGCCGTGGCTGATTGCACACTCTCGCCGGACAATGACAATCATCCACCAGAATATCGGCATATCGCTGGCGACCAAGGCGCTGTTCGTCGGGCTGACCGCATTTGGCATGGCCTCGATGTGGGGCGCCATCGCAGCGGATGTGGGCGTATCCCTGTTGGTGGTCGCCAATGCGCTGCGGCTTTTGAACGGCCATCGGATCAAGGACGGGCCTTCGGGCGGTGAGCTGGTGGGCGAGCAGATAGCGAAGGGAGCACTGGCGCACGGTCATTGATCCGACGTCTTCGGTAGAGTAACGTCTGTTATCAAGCAGACCTCGCAAAAAGGGGCGTCGAGCAGTGACAAACATCAAATTTCCACGGCGTGCCTTTCTGATGGGCGGATTGGTCGCCTTTCTATCAGGCTGTGCCAGCAAGTTCCGGTCGTACAACGGACCCGAGGTGACCCGGCTGCGCATGTATAAGGCACAGCGGTCTCTGGTTCTGGACGGAACGGATGACGTCTTGCGGACCTATCCCATCGGATTAGGCTTCGCGCCCGAAGGTCACAAGCAGTTCGAGGGGGATGGCCGTACGCCGGAGGGCTCCTACGTGATTGACCGGCGCAACCCGGACAGCCTTTTTCACCTCTCCATCGGCATCTCATATCCCAACGCCGCAGACATAGCTTTGGCGCAGGCTGAAGGAAAGTCGCCCGGTGGCGACATTTTCATCCACGGCGGACCGCGCAAGGGGATCGACCCAATAAATGTCCGCGACTGGACGGCAGGCTGCATCGCCGTCACTGACCGCCAGATCGAGGAAATCTATGCCATGGTCAGGGACGGGACGCCGATCGACATTTACGCCTAAGGATCAGGTGAAGCGGCGCCGCATCGCGACGTTGATCGCCTCAATGGCGATGACCATGACGACGACGGCAACCGTGACGCTGGCCGCCTTGTCATACTGGAAAGAGCGCACGTAGGTCTGGATGTAAAAGCCGATCCCGCCCGCGCCGACAATCCCGAGGATCAGCGACTCTCGCAGGTTCAGTTCGAACCGGAAGATTGTGTCGCGGGCGACGACCGGCGCCATCTGCGGCCAGATCGCATGTCTGAGCCGCACGAGCGGCCCGGCGCCCGCGCTTTCCAGCGCAGCGATGGGCGCGCGGGAAACGCCGTCGATCGCCTCGGCATAGAATTTGGCGAGCATCCCCGTCGCATGAAACGCGACCGCGATGATGCCGGGCAGCGGCCCGAGCCCGACAGCGCCGACCATAAGCATGGCCACCAGGATCAGCGGAATCGCCCTGATGAAAGCAAGCAGCGTTCGAACCGGCCGAAAAACTGCACGCGCTACCATCGTCTCGGACGCCAGAATGCCGAGTGGGATTGACAGGATCACCGCGCCGAGAGTGCCGAGGATCGCGATCCTCAGCGTTTCCGCGCTGCCCTTCTTGATCTCAGCCATCACCGTCGGGTCAGGCGGAAACATCCGACCGAGAAAATCTGCGATCCGCGGACCGGCGGACATGAGACGCGTCAACTCGACGTCGGCCGTGGCGAAGGACCACAGGATCGCGCCGGCGATCAGGGCGCTGGTCGCGAACCCGCCGAATTCGCGAAACCGCATCAGGATACCGCCCGGAGGCCGGTACCGGGCATTGGTTCTATCTCCCTGTAGAGATCCGCTGTTGCAGCCTCGTTCAACTCGGGGGTCGGCACGTCAAAGACGATCCGCCCGCCGCGAATGCCGATGATACGCTGCGCGAAACGCCGCGCCAGGTCTGGCTGGTGCGAGGAAAACAGCGCCGTCGCTCCGCGCGCCCGCGCCGCGCCGGTCAGCAGCGACAGGATCTCGCCGGCGCGGGCGGGGTCGAGACTGCTCACCGGCTCATCGGCGAGGATCAGACGCGGTTCCTGGGCCAGACAGCGCGCGATGGCCACACGCTGCCGCTGACCGCCGCTGAGACTGTCGACCCGGCGCCCTGCGAGATCACCAATGCCGCAATCGGCAAGGGCTGCGCGCACAATCTCCAGATCATGCGCGGTTGGTGATCCCAGCAGGGCCCGTAGGGGGGGCATGCGTCCCAGGCGACCATTGAGGACGTTGCGCAGAACCGTGGAGCGTTCGACCAACGCAAACTCCTGAAACACGAAACCGGTATCCGGACGGCGCACACGCGGCGGCGGCTGGTCGGGATCGAGCGGTGCCCCCAGAACCGATACCCGCCCGCTCCAGCCCCGGAGCCGGCCGTCGAGCAGTGCCAGCAGGGTCGTTTTCCCTGCCCCGGATGGGCCCAGCAAAGCGACGCTTTCACCCGCCGGAATCGTAAGCGAAACCCGTTCCAGCGCCGGGAGGTCCGTTCCCGGATGGGTAAAGCTCAGGTCGTCGATTTGGGCGGCAATGCTCATTCCAACAGCCCGTATCGGCGCGCCATGTCGCGCACGCCGTCGTAGGCGGCGGAGTCGGACCTGACATAGCCGTCCGGGCCGTAGAGATAGCGCAGCTTTTTGCGGTTCTCTGGTGCGTTGAGCCGCAGCATCGCGTCGATGAACCGGTTCTGAAGGCCGGCGTCGAGCCCCGGGCGTGCGATCACGAGGTGACTCGGGATTGGCTCGCTTTCCACGATCCAGGTTACTTCTGCCTGCTGCCGCGGCGTCAGAAGCAGATCGGCGTATTGGCTAGCGCCTGCGGCATCGACCAGACCCTCGGCCATCGCTTGCATCGCCTGCTGGTAGCCGCCCGCGAAGAAGACGCGGCCGAAGAACGCATCCGCCGCGGTGGGGCCTTCGATCAGCCCGGCCTTAACGAATTCGGCGAGCGGATAGAGATAGCCCGATTCCGAGATTGGATCAGCGAAGGCAATGTTACGCCCGCGCAGGTCGGCGAGCGAGCCGATGCCGCTGTCGCGGCGCACGAAGATGCGGCCCGTGTAACTCGGCGCGTCGCGGTAGACCTCGGACAGAAGCGGCACGGCACCGATCTCGGCCTCGGCCAGAACGAAGGGCAGGGCGCCCATGAAGGAAATATCTGCATCGCCGTTTCTCAGTGCCTCGACCGCGGCGGCGTGGTCGATGGTGACGAACCCTTCGACGGGGACGCCGACCTCACTGGCCAGCCAGCCGGTGATGGCCTCGATATCGCCCAGCAGCTTTTCCGGGTTCTCTTGCGGGATGAAGGCTAGCCGCAACCTAACGTCCTGCGCGGCGAGCGGGGTCGCCAGAGACATAGCGCTCGCGCTGGCCAGAAGCAGGGCCGTTCTGCGGTTCACGTGCATCGCCATCAAAAGGCCCTCGCTTCGACTGTATCGGCCTCGGTCTGGAACGCGCTCCAGCTTGCTTCGGCGGCTGCCCAGTCGCCGTCACGCACGGCGGCGCCGACATCGGCCAACCGCCCGGCCAACGCGTAGACCTCGGGACGCGCAGCAAGGTTCGACATGGTACTGGCGTCAGCTGCAAGGTCGGCGGCCACGGTGTCGGTCAGCAGCAGGATATGCTCCGCGTCCCGCCGCGGCAGCAGCGTGTCGATTGTCGAGGCGAAGGTCGTCAGTTCGGCGAATGCCAGTCGGAAGGCGGTGTTCTCGGCATCGAAAGCTTCATAGGGCTCGTCCGCCGCGCCCACGGTCTGCAGATAGGCGGTCAGATCAGTTCGTTCCGCTTCGGTCAGCCCGAGCGTCTTCGTCTCGTCGAACCAGTCTACGACAGCCGCCAGGGTCGGCAGCGATCCGTCATGGAAATAGGGCGCGGTATAGGCGGTGCCGAGCAGGGTGGGGGTGTCCAGCGCACCGGCACGGGCGCCTTCATAGGCCGGCGCGACGGAGCCGATGTCGTGCGCCTGTCGGTCCAGGAAGTTGGCGTCCGGCATATGGCAACTGGCACAGGAGCGGTCGCCGAGTCCCGCGAAGGGCGTGTTGAAGATCGCTTCGCCGCGTTGCGCGGCCTCTGGGGCCGACTCGGTCAGTTGGCCGTCCGGTGTCAGCATGGAGTTGGGTAGGAAGTCGAACTCGAGCATGTAGGCGACCAGCGCGTCCATCATGAAAGGCGTCGGCTCCGCGCCGCCGAACTCGTTGACGACAACGTTGCGGGTGAAGTCGCGCAGGGAGGCAAAACGACCGTCGCGACCGTAGGGGCCGGTGAAACGCAAGCCGCGAAGGCTTGGAATGTCGAGCGGGTCGTCACGCCGGTCGTTGAATATCGGGTTGAAAAAGGCGCCGTCGACGTCGATCGCGCCCGGCTGGTGGCTGGCACCCGGAATGAACAGCCGTTGGTTGACGTCCGAGCGATTGTGACAGGTCGAGCAGGCGAGACCGAGATCGCGCGCCGGGCTGCCGAAGATTTGCGCGCTGTCGAACAGCATGTCGCCGTAGGCCACGAGCGGCAGGTCGGTCTCGTCGATGCCCTGTTCCTCGAAATTGAGAACGAGACGCGGCAGCGGATCCTGATCGAAGATGTCGGAGCCCGGTGGCAGGCTTGGCGGTACCTCAATGGCGCGACCGCTGAGTATCGCAGTTTCCGGCAAGGCGCTCAGCGTCTGACGCGGAGCAAAATCGTCAATGAGATAGTTCTGCGCGAGGTAGTCGGAGATGACCCTGCGCGCGGCCACCATCGTGTCGCGATCCGCGCTTGTGGCACCTGCGCCCAGGACCCCGACGGAACCCGTACTGCTGTTCAACTCCAGCCAGGCAAGGCCGATCTGCCGCGCGACATCAGACTCGGCGGTGGCGATACCGTCCGCAAACGCGCGATAAAGTTCCCTAGCTGTCCGCACGGCCTGCTGCGCACGCGCCGGGTCTTCGGCAGCGATAACACGGTCCAGTTCCTCTTCGATCCTGAGCGCGATCAGCCGCGTCGCCTCGACAAAGGCCGCCTGCCGGTCTTCATGCGTGATCGCGTTCAGAAGCTGGGCAGCGTCGATGTCGCTTTCGCGATCCAGCCACGTCAGGGCACCGATGGAGAATTCCGAACCCCGGTAGGGGTCCGTCCAGGCGGTCTCAATATCATCCCAGGGCAGAGGCTCGAGATTTCCAAGAAAGAGCGTCAGCCTGTAGGCCGCCGCCTCGGGAAGCCAGGGGGTCTCCTTAGCAGGTGTTGCGGCCGCAGGTCCGGACAGGACGAGCACACTGGCTAACGTGGCGAGCAACACTCCCAGGAAATTTCGTATCACCATAACCTCCAGAGACAAAAGTTAGACATGGCTAACTTATCTACCCTCAGCAAACAAGTTGTCAATCCCGCTGTTTCGCTGCAAAGTCCCAAGTATGACAAAGCTGCAATCACATGGGCGTGAACCGTTTGAAACTGTCGACAGGGCTCCCGAAGCACAGGCCGAGGGGTTTGCGACCGTGCGTCAGGCGCATGAGAGCGAAATGGCGGAGGACTACGTCGAGTTGATCGCGGAACTCATCGAGACGCGCGGAGAGGCCAGACCGGTCGAGATTGCAGAACGACTTGGCGTGAAACCGCCAACCGTGACGAAGAACATTTCGCGGCTCAAGGCCGCTGGCCTTGTTCGGAGGGAGCCATACCGCGCGATATTCCTCACCGATTCTGGCCAGGAGCTGGCGGAGGCCTGTCGACAGCGCCACCGGATCGTCGTTGCGTTTCTTTGCAGCCTCGGGATCGACGAAGAAACCGCGGAACGCGATGCGGAAGGGATCGAGCACCACGTCAGCGAAACAACGCTGGTGGCTTTCGGACAAGCGCTGAAGCAATCCTGGAAGCATGAATAGCGACTCAGCGGGCTCTCGCGATAGTGATGAGGTCACGACGACCAGGGAAGCGAGGCCAGCGGTCAAAGTCCGGGACGAGGCTTGTATGCTGACTCCGAACTCTGGCGCTAAAAGCCGATTGGGTCTTTCGTACCCAGGTAAGCCGGAGGTGGTGCGTACCTAATCCTCTCCTTAAGACTGACTGTTGGCCGAAGTTTCCGGTCGTTGGGACATGCCGTGGGCGCTACCCTGAATTTTTGTCGATCGTTCAGAGCGCGTAGACGATCGTCACGAGCGTGATCATGACAATCGAGAACATGGCGAATGCGCCCAGAGCGAGTGTTCGGCCCATGTCGCGATTTGGCTTTTCCACTTTCAGACGCAACTCCGCGGCGGTTTCCGGAAACTCGAGCGCCGCCACATTCGAACCCCGCATCAACTCGTATCGGGTGTTCCATCGGCGCACTTCCGCCGCGTTCCAGCCATTCAGCACAAGGATAATTGCCGCAATCAAAACCATCGAGGACGGGACCCAGATTGTGTAGCCACCGATTGTCTCGTCAGCCAAGGCGCTAAGTCCGCTACTGTTCCTTGCCGTTTGGTAGGACGCATAGAGACCCACCTCTTTTAGCGTCACGAGGGCGCCCAGAAAAATATTCGAAACGATTACTACAAAACCGGATATCAGCCGCGCCCCTCGCCGTGCACCATCAGGCGGATCCTTGGGGTTGAGCAGCATGCCGAAATACCAGATCCCTGCCAGCACCATCGACAGGTGCGCGAGCATCTCGATCGCCGGAACGCGCTGCGCCAGTCCGTAAAGGACAGGAACCTGCCAAACGTATAGCGCGGCAACAAGCAAGGCAGTGGCCATCGCGGGATGCGCCATGAACCGCACGATGCCACGATTGCCAAGCGCATTGAGGTGCCGTCGCCATTCTCTTGCCAGACCAGCTTGCAGTATGCGCCATGGTTGGGACACCGCGAAAAGCAGCGGTCCGGCAAGGCGGAGAAGAAGATGCTCCACTTGGTGCAGGGAGAAGAGACTGTGTCCCAACGGGGCCAGGGGCGCGTTCGTGGCGACGAGGAGGCAGGCAATGCCGGTGAAGAACTGAACCTGTCGCCAGACAGTAATCCTTCCGAGAATGCGAGAGGATCGCGCGAGGCCGCGCATGTAGACCCATGCGGCCAATCCGACGGAAACAAACGACACCGGTGAAATCGCATAGCCAAACGGATCGTAGTGGATGAGATACGTGATCATTGGCTCCTATCCTCTATCGTACTCGAGCTGTCCTCTGATTTGGGTGACAGTCGAGATGTTCCTGCGGCGCCACCGCGGGCCAAGGACAGATCCGTGCTCATCATTATGTATTCACCCTGCATCCACTTCGGAAAGAGGTTTTCGTAGAACTTTGAGAGAGGGTGCCCGGACTGACCGGCGGGCGTGATGAAATAGGAACCGCTTTCGTCCGAAAGCGACATGACCGCCTGAAAGTTGGTGCCCGCGTTGGAGACAAATGGCCGAGCATCGTCCGATGCAAATACTGTCGACATCAGAGTAAAGGGATCGCCCGGCGTTGGTGCTTCGAGAGACAACAAGTCGCTCACCATCCCGCCCGGTCTGATCGGCGACCACTGCATGTTCAAAGTATGCGCCTCACCCCAGGACCAGTCGGAGGGATCGGATCCGTAGCGGTCGACCAGCCAGTCGAGGGCATCATCCAGAGCCGCTCGAACCTGATCTTCGCAGGTTTCCATGCGTGCGGAAGGGCGGATGTCGCACCAGACAGCGCTCCCGCTGCGACCGGAAAGGACCGCGTAAAGGAAATCTGGATTCGGTCTGGTCCAAAACGCGTTCGCCGCCGGAAATTCGTCCTGAAGAATGCGTCGTTGCAAAGCACTGACCCATGCCCAGAATACGAGCGGCTCCTGTGAATAGCGATCCATGTCGCCATTCCATTGCGCAAGCTTGTCCAGTATTTCGTTGCGAAGCCTTTCAGTGCGGGTCTCTTCGATGCCGCTTGCGGACCTCACGAACCAAAGCTCTTTTGCCATCAGAGGAAGAAGGGCGCGTGCGGCTGCGCTGACAGTGTCGCGTTGAACCGCAATCGCGCCCTCGACCGAGAATATCAGCTGTCGATCATCAAGCACAGCCAAACGGGCGTCTCGAAACGATGCAGGGCGCTCGATCTCCCTTTCGGGCCAGCGGGCCAAGGTTTCACGGTCGATCGCTAGAACCTCCATTCCGGCCGATAACATTTCGGAGGTTCCGCTAAGGGCGTTGTTCGCATCGGTGGACCTCGCGAGACGGTCAAGCATCATCAGATATTCGCCAGCACCCCTGCCTGTAGGAGCTTCTGGCTCTCTGACTGCTTTTTGGGGAGTTGATCGAAACGCCCATGCGACGCGCTCGTTGCGGCCGATGACAACGAACGGCACGCCCGGCAATGTGGCGCCAATCGCGGCCCCTGTCGGAAGTTGAAGATCCGCCAGGTACCATTCAGAGGGGAGCGACAAAGGGCCAACGATGTCCGCGGCGAGAATTGGTGCCCCTGTGGCCGTTCGGTCGCCGGACAGCGCCCAAGCATTGAGGCTGACTTCGGGCGGGGTCGCAAACAACTCGGGTGTGACGGGGCGATCTGACGGGACCTGCAAATCTGACGAGACTGACAATTCTTGCCGGCTCTTGGGTCGAAGATCGCTCAAAAATGCATGGGCTATTCTGAGGCTATCGACAGGTCTCCAGGCCGCTATCATTCTCTCGTCAGCGATCAACAGTTCGGGTGAGCCCCTGCCACGCCTGCCTTCGGAAACCAGCCCAAGCCACGCGTTGACACCGGCGGCGTATGCTTCGAGCGCATCGGATGTCGAAGAGTCAATTTCGCTCGTCGGCTCCAGTGGCAACAAGTCTTTCGTTGCACGCCTTGCCCTCAACAACTGACCGAGCCTGTCTTGCGCGTGAACGAAGCCGATGGCGAAATAGACATCCTCGGCGGACCCCGCCGTGATGTGCGGTAAGGCTGAAGAATCCCGCAGGATATCGATCGGGCTATCTATGCCTGCAACGCTGAAGTCCTCGTCATAGTCGGGAACGGAGGCACGCAGCAGAAAGTAGGCGGTACCGGAAACGGCCAATCCCGCTGCGCAGGCCGCCAGGAAAGTGTAAAGCAATATGTTGAACAGTCGTTTCAATTCGGTGCCGATGCTGAAGCATTTTCAGGACGTGATGCGCAAGAGGATCACCGAGGCGAAAAAGGCGAGGAGGCCGAAGGCAATGCCGAAGCTTGTCGCATATTGAAGCATATCCAGGCGGTTTCCTTTCCGCCGCCGCGCCAGATAGCCACCCCAGATCGCACCTCCGACAAAACCCGCGAGTACCAGCATCACCATTCCTCCATTCTTGAGTTCTCCGCATTGGGCCGTCGTCCGGCCAAGCCGACGGCATAGACCAGGGTCCAGGCCGCACCGATGAGCACCAGCAATGTCCAATCGCCGAAACGTGCGTAGGGCGTGGGAGCACGCGCGCCGGGCAGGCTGGCGTCAATGACGCCTGTTTCCCCGGTATCGAGACGCGCGACGACATCTCCATTGGCGTCGATGATCGCGGATATCCCGGTGTTGGCCGCGCGGACCACGGGAAGACCTTCTTCGACCGCGCGCATGCGCGCGGCCGCGAGGTGCTGCTCGGGCCCGATGCTGGTTCCGAACCAGGCATCGTTGGTGGCGTTGAATATCCAGTCGGGGCGGAAAAGATCATCGACTACGTGGCCCGGAAAGATTATCTCGTAGCAGATCGCGACCGCGACCAGCGGCGCACCCGGGAGCGCGAGCGTGCGTGGTCCCGGTCCGGGCGTGAAATCGCCCAATCCCTCGGTCAACCGTGCGAAAGGCAGCCAGCCCCGGAAGGGAACGTATTCCCCGAACGGCACGAGATGATGCTTTGCATACCCGGTCAGTATTTCCCCGCTGCTGTCATAGGCCTGGACCGTATTGAAATAGCGAGTACCCGCATCGCTCTCCACTCGATCGGGCACTCCCGTCAGAAGCAGCGTACCTTCGGGCAGAGAACCGGTGATCCGGGCATGGGCTGCCGCGTCCTCGTCGAGAAAACCGGGAAAGGCCGTCTCCGGCCAAAGCAGAAGATCGACGTTGCCGGGACGAGATGAGAGGTCGAGGTAGAGCTCAAGGGTCGCGTCCCGGTTTCCGGGCGCCCATTTCTCCCGTTGCGGCACGTTGCCTTGCACGATGCGCAGGTCGACGCGAGGCAAGGGCGCCTCTGATCCAAGGCGGAACGTACCGGCACCCCAGAGTCCTATGATGGCCATCGCGCACAACACGAGAACGGCTGACCGTTGACGTGGCACGGCGGAATACGCAGCTCCCGGCATGACGCCGACAAGGACGGTGAGAAAGCTCAACCCGTAGCTTCCGACCCAGGCTGCCGGCTGTCGCAGCGCGGCGTGATCGACCAGAGCATAAGCGGCCAGGTTCCACGGAAAACCTGTCAGGACATGACCTCGCAACCATTCCGTCGCCACCCAGCAGGTTGCGAGAAGCAGACTTGCGGCAATGCCCCCGAGGGGTCTGCGCTGCGCGATGACGGCATAGAGCGCCGCAGCCATGGCCGGGAAAATGGCTAGGCCCGCTGACAACCCCGCGACGGCCGGGATCGCCAGCGCGGCGAAACGTTCGGCATCGACGTAAAAACTCTCGGCGATCCAAGAGATTCCGAACCCGAACTGGCCAATTCCGAAGACCCAGCCGATGAAGAAAGCGTGCGCTGTGGAAACCTGTCGGAGTATGAGAAAGAGCGCCGAGAAGGCAACCGGAACGGCGATGAGCCATGAGAACGGCGGAAGGGCTAAAACCGTCAAACCGCCCGCCACAAAACTAATTCCGGAACGCAGAGGAATGTAATGGCCCCAGACAGACATATGCGCCAAACCCGTCATCATGTGCCATTCTGAAACTTGGCGCTCAACCAAGGAGCTATGAGCAGTAGGCCCACCCCGCCGACCACGAAAACATCCGCCATGTTGAAGGCGGGCCAATGCGTGGATCCGGCGTAGAAATCGAGGAAGTCCGTCACACCCCGAAACCGGATGCGGTCGAGGACGTTGCCGAGCGCGCCACCGATAATCGCACCATAGGCGATAGCCTCAACCGGGCTGGCAGTGCGCACCAACATGACCGTCAACCAGCCACAGACAGCGAGGGCCAACACTGTAAGGCTCCACCATGGCGCTCCACTAAGTAGTCCGAATGTCACGCCATCGTTGCGCAGGTAGATGAGATTGAAACCGGGAAAGACCGGAATTCCGGCGCTCAAATCTGCCGCATTGGCGACGACAATTGCTTTTGTCACCTGGTCGACAAGAAAAGCAGTTCCAGCCGCAATGAAACCTTGGAAATGGGACTGTTTCATCTCATCCTCCCAGCCATACATCGAGGAACAACATGATCACGAGGCCGACCGCGAGACCGAGTGTCGCCCTGTTTTGATGGCCGGAACGGTGGGTTTCGGGAATGATTTCGTGGCTGATGACGTAGAGCATCGCCCCGGCGGCGAAGGCGAGGCCCCATGGCAACAGCGGCTCCGAGATGCTGATGATCCCAGCCCCAAGAAGCCCGCCTACCGGCTCGACAAGACCTGTCAGTGCGGCAATCCCCCACGCACGGCTCTTGGAATATCCCTCACCAAGCAATGAAACCGCTACGGCGAGACCCTCGGGAGCGTTTTGCAGTCCGATACCGATCGCAAGTGGCAACCCGCCCGAGAATCCATCAGCCCCGAACCCGACACCAACGGCAAGCCCTTCGGGGAAATTGTGGATCGTGATCGCGATGATGAAGAGCCAGACGCGACGCAGAGAGTCTGCATCAGGGCCCTCGCGTCCGGACTTGAAATGCTCGTGCGGTAGCTTTTCGTTCATCAAAGCAACCGCGCCCATACCGAGCAGGATCGCAAGGCAAACAATGGCTGCGGGGGCGGCAGCATTCTCGAACTGCCCTTCGGCCGCGTCGAGGGCCGGGATTATCAGCGAGAAGAACGAGGCCGCGAGCATCACACCAGCCGCGAAGCCGAGCAAGAGATCGCGTGTGGACCGGGACGGGATGCGCCCGAAAAGAACGGGGATCGCCCCGACCGCTGTCAGCGATCCGGCGGCCAGGCTTCCAAGAAAGCCAAGGGTAATTGGGGAGAAGGGTTCCAAGCGCTGAGGTCTCGCCGATACGTCAGTCAGCGGCCGAATAACTGCTAAAGATCTCGGTCGATCCATCGCCGCGGATCAGGAAGACCTCATAAGCCTCACGATCGTCTTCCGGTCCCATGCCCGGCGATCCATAGGGCATTCCGGGCACCGCCAACCCCACTGCATCTAGACGCTCATCCAACAAACGCTGAATGTCTGATGCCGGTACATGTCCTTCGATCACGTAGCCGTCGACCAAAGCCGTATGGCAGGAGACCATGCGCTGAGGCACGCCATTGTCGAGTTTGAAGCGCACAAGAGAACCCCCGAACATGTCCTCGCCTGTCGGCGCGAATCCGCTTTCCTCGAGGTGCTTCATCCAGGACAGACAACAGCCGCAGCCGTTTGTCTTCCGGACATCAATCTGGATCGCATCGGCGACAGCTTGCGCCGCGGGGAACAAAGCCAGCGTGACTGCAAGGGCGGGAGCCAGTCGTTTCATGTATTAAAGCCTTTCGGTTGTTGTTTGCACAAATTCGCTGGTGAGTCTCTCGGCCAGTAGCGTGCGTGCCTCAGCCAATCGCTCAAGTGCAGCCGTGTCATCCGCATCCCGCTCGGCCGCCTCTGCCAGTCGGTCGTCTGAGAGAGGATCCGTCGGGCGACCATCGACCAGAACCTCATAATGCAGATTTGGGCCGGTCGCGGTGCCGGTTGCACCGACGCGACCGATCATGTCTCCGGCCATCACGCGCTGCCCTTGTTCGAGTGTGTCCGGCACCTCGCTGAGATGTGCGTATCGTGTCAGGGTGTCGGAGCCATGCGCTATCTCCACCACCCGGCCATATCCACCACGACGTCCGATGAAGCTCACGCGTCCGGGCGCTGTCGCTTTTACAGGCGTACCGCGGGCCGCAGCAAAGTCGACGCCGGTGTGCATGCGCACATTCCCATAGACCGGGTGTGTGCGCCGGCCAAAGACGGAACTCAGTCGCGCTCCTTCCACCGGTTGGGCAAAGACACGCAGGACCTCTCCATCGACATAAATCGTCGCTTTACCGCTGCCGTCATCCGGCCAGACCATCTCGTAGACCGTTTCACCAAGGTCCAGTGTGGCAAAGGCAAGTTCGGGCTGACCGATCCTCTCGTTTCCGTCGCGGGCTTCGCGCCAAAGAATACGCATCGTCTCGCCACCGGAAAGTTCGCGTCGAAAATCTACTGTGCCGCCCAGCATCTGCGCCATGTCGACCGCAAAACGAGCAGGGATGCCCGCCTTGTCCAAAGCCGCGAAGACAGAGCTTTCGATCACTGCCTCGCCCGCGAACGTCACCATTTCAGGGTCTGGCTCCAACACGCGTGTGACAAGTTCTTGACCAAAGACCGTTTCGATCCGCACCCCATCGTCAACTGCCAGTTCCACGCGGCTCGGATTTCCGTCCACCTTTGAGATCACAGTGATCTCATGGCCCGGGCGCAATCGGCGCAGGTCATATTCTGCACCAAGCGCGAGCGCGATTTCGGCACGCGCAGGCGCAGCGATACCCGCGTTCGCCAGGACCGCATCCAGCGTCTCGCCCGACGCGATCTCACGCGACCAGGTGATCAAAGGCGGTTCAATCTCGGGCAATGCGGTTTCTGCGAAGACAGATTGCAAGAGCGGCAGAGGTCGCATTGGGCTAGCATTGTCGGCGTGAAATGCAGCGGGCGGTGTCACATCGTAGTCGGCGATCTGAGGCATCGAGAGCGGATCGGGAGTCCAGAGGGTCGCTTCAGCAATCGCAGGAGGCACTGGCTCTTTAGAAAGAACGCCAGAAATGGCGATGGCGGTCAGCGAAAAAGCGCCTGCGACCACAGCGCTCGCCAAAACAATTCTAATCTTCATGTTGCCCCCTCTACGACTTCTGTCAGTGCACGCCGGATCTTCGGCACTGCGAATTCTCTTGGCTCGTGATAGTCAATCATGGTGACGAGTTCACCCTTGGCATCGAACAGGAATACACTTGCCGTATGGTTCATTGTATAGTCGCCGCCTTCGGTCGGGACGCGCTCATACGAGGCACGAAATCCTTCTGCAGCGCGGGCAACCTGGTTTGCCGGCCCAGTCCAGCCGCGAATAGCCGGATGAAAATAGCCGACATATTCGGCCATGGCCTCGACCGTGTCCCGCTCCGGATCGACTGTGATGAAGACCACGTTCATCCGCGCGGCTTCGTCCCCGAGATCTTCAAGCCAACCTGAGATATCCGATAACGTCGTGGGGCAGACATCCGGGCAGTAGGTGAACCCGAAAAACACCATGGTCGGGCGTCCGATCAGGGTTTCCGGGCCCACTTCATTGCCTTCGTGATCGGTCAGTCGGAAATCCATCGCCGACAGGGGGAGAGGCCTTTGGCCGGCCGGTTTTGGTGCACCGGGACCGTCCACGCGCCACCAGCCGACGCCGAGCATCAGAGCGAGTGCGCCTGCACCGGCTGCACCGTATTGGACCACATGCCGACGCTGCATCAGCCCTCCGGCCCGCGCGCGGCAATGCCCAGGATCGGGACCTCGACAGTCACTTCGCCACCGTCCGAGAAGGTCAGCGTCAGCGGGAAGGTCTCGCCTTCGATCATCGGGTTTTGCAGCTTCATGAGCATGGCGTGCAGTCCGCCCGGTTCCAATGCCACGCTTTCCCCTGCGTCTATCGTCATCTCGCCAACAGGCGCCATAGAACTGACGCCGTCGGCGTTGGTTTTCGTCTCATGGATCTGGGGCATCACGGCCAGTGGTGTTGTAAGCCCGGTCAGCGTGACCGCTTCGTTACCCGTGTTTCGCACGGTCAAATAGGCAGCGCCCGGTCGGTTGACGCCGATTGAAGCACGGGACCACGCGTTTTCGACGACCACATCCTCCGAACCGGCAAATGCTGGAATCGACATGCCCGAGAGCAGTAAGACAAGGGTCAAACCATTGATGTAAGGTAGCTTTTTCATGATGAATTCTCCTGTATCTGGCCGAGCGTCAACTTTGGCTGGCCGCAACTTCCGCCGCCACTAGTCGCCGCAGTTCGGCCTCACCGAACGGGTCTAATGGCTTGGCGTTGACGAAGAACGTGGGCGTTTGTCGTACGCCAACCGCTTCGACATCAGCGCGGTCCTGATTGAGTACCGCCACGACACCGGGGGACAGCATCTGTGTCCGGGCAGCTTCGACATCCAGACCACCGCTTGCGGCAATCTCAAGGATCAAACCCGGTGCCGGAGTGCCATGGGACGCCCATCGGGGCTGCTCGCGCAGGACCGCTTCTAGCACGGGTTCGAACACATCCTGCATCCGCGCAGCTTCGAGAACACGGATCGCTTCTACCGACGCGTCCCCGTGAAACGCGGTATATCGAATGACGACACGGACCGCATCACCGTGCTCAGCCATGACCTCTTTGACCACGGGATAGAAGGCGCGGCAGGCCTCGCAAGCTGGATCGAAAAACTCGACAATCGTGACAGGTGCCGTTTCGGGGCCGAGGATCGGGGAATAAGGCCGGATCAGCACATCGTTCACTTCCGGCGCGACAGGGACTGCCTCTGCCATGGGTTGGGGGCGGGTGGCATACCAGGCAGCGCCGCCAAAACCTGCGGCACCAACAGCCAGAACGGATAGAATAAGGCCGCGTCGATTCATGTTTGTTTTTCCTTCAGTGAAAGGGCTGACAGCATCCCGATCATCGTGAAGGCGACAAGCGCCATCAGCGGAATCGGAATGCCGAAGATCACCTGGTTGTCGTCGGTACAAGAGGGGCCGGTCGCCGTGCAGGGCTGGATCGCCTCGGGGATCACCCCGACATAGAGGCCGATGTGATACAACGCCACTGCCGCCCCCCCAAGCGCCAGCGCAACGCCATAGCGCCCCACGCGGGGATCCTGCCACCACAGCCCGAGCCCAAGAACGATAGCCAGGGGGAACATGAAGGCGCGCTGGAACCAGCAAAGAACGCAAGGCGTTTGACCAAGAACCTCGCCAATGAAGAGCACGGCAAGCGATGCGATAAGCGCAACGCCCCACGCCAGGCCAAGTGCAGTTTCTCCAGAAAGTCGGGTCATAACGATCAGATCCTCTCTCTCAGATCGGCGAGGATCTCTTCGGCGGGCGTGCCATAGGGCCAAGAGTCCGCGAAGCCTGCCTGCGTATCGAAAAGGAAAAGATGCGACGTGTGACCCATCGTGTATCCATCCGGCGCAGTGGCCTCCTCGATCCGCTCAAAGAAAATTGGGAAGGTCTCGGATGTTGCGGCGATCTGCTCCGGCGTGCCGGTCAGCCCGATGATCCCTGCGTCGAACAGGGGCACATACTCGGCAAGTGCCATCGGCGTATCCCGCTCCGGATCAATCGTTATGAAAATCGGCTGGACCTTTGCCGCCTCGTCGCCCAAGCCCTCCATCACGGCCGCGACTTCGGACAGTGTTGTCGGACATACGTCGGGGCAATTGGTGAAGCCGAAGAAGACCAACATCCAGCGACCTTTGAAATCTTCCTCCGTTTGGATCATGCCGCGATGATCGGTCAGTTCGAAATCAGCGAAGAGCGGTGGTTCATCTTCGGCTCGGGCAAGGTCGGCACGGTAGTCGGACCATAGCAACAGCCAGATGAAAGCGAACGCTGCCACGCCCGCAAACACCCACAATACCTTTTGAAGACCTGAAAGCCTCACGCCGCTCCGCCCGAAATTGATTCTATGTTTTGTGTGTGTTTACATCCTCTAGCTACTGTAGGTTCAAGCATGATTCTGCATCTGCGACAGCGCGTCACGCACCTGTGAAGTCAATGTTCACTATTCAGCGCTTCAAAACCTGCCAACACTCAGTTTTTCCCTATTTCGTCCGACTCTAAGGGTGGCCATCAAGGGAAGATCCGAGCAGATTCCACTAAGTCAGATGCTTGAGGAAAACGGTCCCGCAGACATTAAGCTGCCAATCAGATGCACTGCAAGCATGGGTCATTTTCAAAGTTATCAGTTCAAAATAATGCTTGAACCTACAGCTACTGTAGGAGCTAGAAATGTTGCGAATCATTGATGGGGTCCTGCTCACGGCATGCAAGCACGAAATACTTCAACCCGCTTGGTTTTCCGCCCGCTTTCACCCCATTTGCAATCCACCGAAGCGCAATGGGATACTCGAAGATCATGCTGAATTCAGCCGATGCGGGAACTTTGTCCGGCTAGGATGCAGAAGCGCTACTCAGGGAGATAGAAAAATGACGCCTGAAATCGGACAATTCGCACTGATCTTGGCGCTTGCTGTCGCGATGGTCCAAAGCATCCTGCCGATTGCCGGGGCTAGCACTGGGCGCGTTCTTTGGATGGAAAGCGCCAAAACGACTGCCGCGCTTCAGGTGACGCTGGTTGCCATAGCGTTCGGCGCACTCATGCGATCTTTTGTTGTCAGTGACTTCACAATCCGCAACGTAGTGGAGAATTCCCACTCGCTGAAGCCGATGATCTTCAAGGTTGCGGGCACCTGGGGCAGCCACGAAGGGTCTCTACTTCTCTGGACCCTTATTCTCGTTATTTTCGGGGCTGGGGTCGCGCTGCTGGGCAGAAACATTCCGGCGGGTCTCAAGGCACGAACGTTGTCCGTTCAAGCCTGGATCAGCGTCGGCTTCCTGAGCTTCATGCTCTTCACGTCCAATCCGTTCGATCGGGTTTTCCCGCCGCCCCTAGATGGCACGGATCTCAACCCGCTTCTGCAGGACATCGGGTTGGCGATGCATCCCCCACTCTTATATTTTGGGTACGTCGGCTTCTCTATCGTATTCTCCTTCGCAGTCGCGGCTCTGATAGAGGGGCGAGTGGATCCTGCGTGGGCACGTTGGGTGCGGCCCTGGACATTGACGGCCTGGATCAGCCTCACTGCAGGGATCGCCCTCGGCTCTTGGTGGGCTTATTACGAACTTGGCTGGGGCGGCTGGTGGTTTTGGGATCCAGTTGAAAACGCATCCTTCATGCCATGGCTTCTGGGCACTGCACTTCTGCACTCGGCTATTGTTACGGAAAAGCGGGATACGTTCAAAAGTTGGACTATTCTTCTGGCGATCCTGACCTTTTCACTGTCACTTCTGGGGACATTTATCGTCCGGTCTGGCATTTTGACATCTGTTCACGCGTTTGCGGTTGACCCTGCGCGCGGCGTGTACATTCTCGGCCTTCTTGGTGTGACAATTGTGGGATCTCTGACGCTCTACGCATGGCGCGCGCCTCAGCTTGGATCGGGTGGCGTCTTTCGGCCAATCAGCCGCGAGGCTGGGCTTTTGCTCAACAACCTTCTGCTTGCGACCGCAACAGCGACGGTTCTTTTTGGAACACTCTATCCATTGTTTGTGGAAGCGGTGACTGAAGAAAAAATATCAGTTGGTCCACCATATTTCAACGCGACGTTTATTCCCTTCATGCTGCCCCTCGTCATCATCATGGGAGTTGGCCCGTTCCTTTCCTGGAAACGCGCTGATCTGCCCGGAATCTGGCAGCGGCTGCGTTGGGTTTTTGGTGTCGCGATTGGTGTTGCAGGGATCGTTTGGTACTTTCAAACAGACGGGCCACTGCTTGCTGTGGTCTCAATAGGGATTGCCGCCTGGGTTTTTGTTGCGACGTTGCGCGAATGGGCAATGCGCATCAAGCTCTTTGATCTACCGCTTTCTCAGTCTCTGCGTCGCGCGCGCAACCTGCCGCGCGCTGCGCACGGTATGACCCTCGCGCATCTTGGCGTTGCAATGCTTGTGCTTGGGTTCGTAGGTTCAACTGCCTGGAAGGAAGAACGTGTGCTATTCGCAAGACCGGGGACGACCGTGGAAATTGCCGGTTTTGAGGTGATATTCGACGGCGTCGAACAGTTGCGTGGTCCAAACTACATCGCACAACAAGGCCAGCTTCGCGTCTTGAAAGATGGGAGTGAGATTGCGACGCTGCATCCGGAGCGCAGAAGTTATCCGGTCGCGGGCACTTCCACGACCGAATCTGCAATCCGATCAACCCTCGTCGGAGATCTCTACGTCACCATCAGTGAGCCCGCGGCCGATACGGCGTCGGGCGAATGGAATTTGCGCATTCTCTACGAGCCACTGGTTAACTGGATATGGATCGGAGCCACGATGCTGGTGCTTGGCGGGTCCCTTTCGCTATCGGATCGCAGGTTGCGGGTGGGAGCGCCGTCGCCAAAGAGCCAGTCGTCTGCGCTTCAGCCGGCGGAATGATATGATGAAGAAAATCCTTCTCGCGATCCCTGCGCTGGTCGCAGTAGTCTTGGGTGGTTTTTTGTTCTGGGGACTCAACCCTGACCGAGATCCTAATGCAATTCCTTCTGCTTTAATCTCCGATCCAGTACCGAATTTTGAACTGCCACCAGTAGATGGCACGAAGACACCCGGCCTGTCAGCCGCAGCCCTTCGCAGCATTGGCGAGCCGTTTTTGGTCAATGTATTCGCTTCATGGTGCGTGCCATGCCGTGCTGAGCATGCGGTGCTCACCCGATTTGTCGAACAGGACGGTATCCGGCTGATGGGGATCAACTACATGGACAAACCAGCAGATGCAGCCAATTGGCTGGATGAGCTTGGCAACCCCTATGAAAGGATCGGATCAGACAGCGAAGGCCGCGTCGGGATTGAGTGGGGTATCTCCGGCGTGCCGGAGACTTTTGTGATCGATGGAATGGGGATCGTTGTCTATCGCTATGTTGGTCCCATCGTGACGCCAGAGGCACAGGCTGAAATTCGCGCGGCGTTGGCCGCAGCAGGTGGTCAATCATGAAAGGTTGGCTCGGTTCACTGGTGCTGGTGCTAGCGCTTTCCGCGACATCATCTGTGTGGGCGGTTGAACCCGATGAGCTGTTAGATGATCCGGTGCTGGAGATGCGCGCCCGGGAGCTTTCAAAGCAGCTGCGTTGCGTTGTCTGCCAAAATCAGGATATCGACAGCTCGAATGCAGGTGTTGCCAGAACGATGCGGACCTTGCTGCGCGAACGCCTGATTGCAGGTGATACCGATGGCGAGATCATCGCATTTTTCGTTGGTCGCTATGGTGATTTCGTCCTGTTCCGACCAAGGCTCAAACCCGCTACGTATCTGTTGTGGTTCGGACCTGCTGTTCTTTTTGCCGTTGGGATTGGGGTTGTTCTACTCACAATCCGGCGTGGAAGCATCGCGGTTCTTGATGGCACAGCTGATCCCCTGAGCGCTGATGAAGAACGTGAGTTCGAGGCCATTTTGCGTGAAGACAAAGGACAGAGAAATCCATGATTTGGTTCGTGTTTGGCGCGATGGCATCGATTACTGCGCTCCTGTTCTTGTCCGGTCTTTATCGAAAAGGTGAAGTCCTGAACAGAAAGGATGGGGCGTTGGCCATCCTCAAGGATCAGCTTTCCGAAATTGATGCTGATCAAGAGCGGAATCTGATATCCGGTACCGAGGCCGCCGCGGCCAAGGTAGAAATCAAACGGCGCATACTGACCGCCGGTCGGCTTGAGGCACGCAGGTCGTCGGGCGCAAGCGGGCGAAGCGCCATCCTCGCATCGGCCATTGCCGTGCCTTTGGTGACCTTCGTTCTGTATTCTCAAATCGGTTCACCGGAAATAAAAAGCCAGCCTCTGGCGTCTCGCGGAGCGGAAACCCAGGAAGCCGCAAACCTCGCGGAGCTGACCCAGAAATTAAAAGCCCGTCTTGAAGCAGACGAGTCGGGTGGTCCAAGCGAAGGTTGGCGTCTGCTCGGTCGGACTTACATGCGCATGGGTCGCTACGACGCTGCTGTCGATGCATTCGAACACGTCGCTGTTCGCGATGATGCAGGTATCGCTACTCTATTACAATTTGCCGAGGCCTTGATCGCAGCCGAGAATGGGGTCGTGACGCCGCACGCGGAGCGAGTGATCGAACAGGCTTTTGAGATGGACTCAAATGATCCGGGGGCAATTTTCTACAGGGCCCAAGCCCTTGAACAGGATGGAGTTCCAGGCGAAGCGCGAGCGCTATTGATCGACCGTCTCAAGAGGGCGGATCGCGCCTATCCGTGGATGGAGGTTTTCGTCTCTTTCGCCAACCGGTTGGGAGAACAGGTCGGGAAATATCCTGTAAATCTCGCTGACTTTCTGCCAAAACCGCAGGATGTGCGTGGTCCCAGTGCGGCCGACATCGAGGCCGCCCAGGATATGTCAGTCGAGGAGCGCAGGGCTTTTGTCCGCTCCATGGTTGACCGCTTGGCAACGCGAATGGTGGACGACCCAGACGATCTTGAAGGATGGCTACGGCTAGCGGAGGCGTACAGTGCATTGGGCGACGTTGATGCTGCTCAGGACGCGGCTACCAAAGCGCGCAACTTGGCAGAAAGCCTTCCGGAAACCGACCCTACGCGTGCCGCCACCACGGCCCGATTGGATCGGATCAAAAAATAGATTTGGGCCACGAGGTCACCGATACAAGAGAACTTTCTCCTCTCCTAAAACCAAACCTTTGCAATTTCTGCCTCTCTTGAGCAATGCAACGGCGCTGTTTCATCGTTTTCGGACAGCGCTGAGATTGGCAGTCGACAGCGCTTCGAGAACGGCATCCACGGATAGCAATTCGGATAAAATGATACCTTCAGGCGCATCTGGACCGTAAACTATGTTGAACGGAATTGCGTATCTGCCGTGCGCCTCGAGATAGGATTGGACTGTCGCGTCCGGTCGCGTCCAATCCGCGCGCATCGCAATCACGCCTTCCCCGCCAAGTGCTCCAAAAACTGGTTCACGATCCAGGACCAGCGTCTTGTTTGCTTTGCAAGTAATGCACCAATCCGCAGTAACGTCCACGAATACAGTTTTGCCCTGCGACACTTCACGCGCGATCCGGGACCGATCGAACTCGACCCAGTAAGAAGCACTTGAGTTTGTTGCGTCAGCGGGCCTATTCGGCAGCAGTGCAGGGGCCGCCAATGTCATGCCCAAAACTGCAGTCATCCCCCACAGCAAACCTCTACGGGGCTGGACCTGATAGGCTCTTGCAGTCGGTACGATAAGCCCAAGGCCCAACAGCACCAAGCCTGTGAGGGTTGGCGACGTTACACCAATCAAGACCCAGCATAGCCATACAACGGTTCCGGCAAGCAACAATCCGAGAACAATCTTTAAGCTCATCATCCAGGGTCCCGGTTTGGGCAGCCGGGAGAGGAAACCAGGCCAAACGGCAGTCAGAATATATGGCAGTGCAAGCCCAATCCCCATCGCCGTAAAAACCGCAAGTATATCTCCTGCCGTGCCGGAAAGGGCGAAGGCAATGGCTGTTCCCAGCAAAGGGGCGGAACAAGGCGTTGCAAGTACCGCAGTCAGTGCGCCGGTGGAGAAGTCTTCGACATACCCCCGCCCAAAGCGGCCAGATAGCCTAGCCATCCAGCTACTTGGCAAGGACACTTCAAAAATTCCGAACAAGTTTGCTGAGAAGAGTCCGACAACGAGGATGAGTGCGATCAGAAAATATGCATTCTGAAATTGCATACCCCATCCAACGGCATATCCGAGCGTCTGAAGCGTTATGATCGCCAAGGCCAGCACCCACATGAAAGCAACAGTTCCGCCAGCCGTGGCGAGAAATCCGGCGCGCAATTGTGAGACGGAGCGATCCTCATTTCGGAGCGCCGATCCGAATTTAATCGATAGAACCGGCAAGACGCACGGCATTATGTTCAGGATCAAACCTCCCAGGAAAGACAGCAGTATAATAAGGAAGAACTTAACGTTATCTTGACTGGTTTCGGATACGTAGGGTGGAGAAGGCGCCAAGTCGGTGGTGTTCACATCATCGAATGTCACCGCGACGTCCTCGTCTACGACGGTAATTCGAAGGGAGGATTGTTCCTCGCTCAACGCAAGAATTGGGAAGCTTGCCCAGAGACCTGTTCGATCATCTGTGAGTCGGATATCGGGCGCGCCGAATACAGTGCCTGCACCAAATTCTGGAAAAACATCGGGATTGTTCCAGCCAGAAGGCCGCGTCATCTGAATAACAAAAACTTGACCCTGCTTCAGCGCTGCGCCCGAGATCGCTATTGCACTTTCTGTTCCTGCGACAGGTACGCGAGCGGCCCATGTCGCGATTTCGGTCGCGGCTTTAGCGTCGACGCCGGATCCCAATGGAACAGGGAGAGTCAGTTCAAACCTTTCCGGAACGCACACATTGGAGCAGATCAGCAGATTGACGATTGCCTTCAGCTCGGCTGACCTATCAGAGTTCACAAGCTGCAATTGTAACGGAAATGTCACTTGCTTGGCGTAGCCGAAGTTTTCAATTCCGAAGGCTCGGAACCGCGTGGGTGCAGGCCAAAGGATTTCGACGTCTTCGAGGTTTGTGGACTCCTCCCAATCGATCTCCGGCGGCAGGCCAACCTCGCCCGGCGACCGCCAGTACGCTTTCCATCCTTCCTCCAGTTCAATCTTCAAACCCGCCGAAAGGAACCGCGACCCTGGGGCGATTCCCGCTTCCGCGACAATCAAGCGCGCAGTCAGTGCTTCGGAACGATATGCATTGGATTCCAAGGCGCGAACAGGGCTTGCCACTAAAACAACAAAGAGTGCGAGACTGACAAGCAATCCTGCCAAGGCTATACGCATATTCTGACCTCTTTTTCTTCGCGCTCGGTCTCGGGAAGTTCCTGTAACGTGCTATTTCCTAAGGCCTTTTGACGCCGTCAACCCCTTATGCGGTGAGCCCATCCAAGAGTCCGAGTAACTGGGCAACAGCGCTGTTCGTTTGAACCTCCTGTACAACAGCCGTTCTTTTGAGAACAAATTTGATCCGCTCTCCATGTGGTCGCATTTGTAGGCTAGGGTCCCTTAAAGTTCAGTCATCAGCCAGCTGTTCGCGGTACTTCCGATAGGGACCCTGTCGAGAGTCGAAGCTGGGCGATAAAATAGTCAGCCCACAGGAACAGCCAGATAGAAACGAACGCGGCCACGCCCGCAAGCACCCACAATATATTTTGAAGACCTGAAAGCCTCACACCGCTCCGCCCCAAATTGATTCTATGTTTCTGTGAGTCTACATCCTCTAGCTACTGTAGGTTCAAGCGCGATTGTCATCGATCGGCCAACAATCACCGATCTGTGAAACTCAGGTGAAGCTTGTGATGCGCACTGCATAAAGCTACACCCACTGTAGGTAATGTGGAGAGCCTGAAATGTTGACGATTGGGACGCTTGCGAAGAAGACCGGAACGAAAGTGCAGACCATCCGATATTACGAGCAGATCGGGCTCATGCCTGAGCCCGGCAGGACCGAGGGGGGCCAACGCCGCTATGGCAATGCCGAACTCGACCGTCTTTCGTTCGTGCGGCACGCACGGCAACTGGGGTTCTCGCTGGATGCGATCCGCGAACTGCTTGATCTCAGCGATCATCCAGGAAAGTCCTGCGCAGAGGCGGATGCAATTGCCCGTCGACAGCTTAAGCAAGTGGAGCAACGACTGGCTCGGCTAGAGGCGCTGCGCACGGAATTGAAGCGGATGGTGCATGAGTGCAGCGGCGGACAGACTTCTGATTGCCGTGTGCTCGAGGTGCTGCGCGACCATTCCGAATGCCTGACAGAGCATGAGGACATTGGCGCCTGAGCTATTTTGACCACCTTTGATCGGAACACAAAAAGCCCGGTGTTAGTTACTCATTGGCAATTCACTGAAATGGGACACCCGGCATGGCGGAGCAGAAGAACGCATCGGAAAGACGCACACTCTGGATCGTGCTGGGTCTCAACATCGGGCTGGCAATCGCTTTCTTCGCCTCGGGCGCATTCGGCGATTCAAGCGCGCTTATCGCCAATGGGCTCGACAATCTGTCGGATAGTTTTGTCTATGCAATCAGCCTCTTTGCACTGTCTCGTTCCGCCACATGGAAGCGCGGAGCGGCTAATGTTTCGGGCGGCCTGCTGATCCTCTTCGCCCTTGGCATCCTTTATGACGCCTGGCGCCGCTACGTTGGCGGATCGGATCCTATTGGCACTATCATGATCATCATGGCGCTGGTAGCGGCGGCGATCAACGCACTTTGCGTCTGGTTGTTGGCGCGGCTTCGCGATCCAGACGTGAACATCCGAGCGGCGAATACATTCAGCTGGAACGACTTTGCGGCCAATCTCGGAATCGTCGCCGCAGGAGGGCTCGTGGCCTGGCTCGGTACGAACTGGCCGGACCTTGTGGTGGGCGTGATTGTCGCCGGTATCGCGGCATGGGGTGGCGTCGGAATCCTGAAAGACGCGCATGGTGAACACCACAAGGCAAAGCACAATGACGACCAGGTGACCAAGGACATGACCTGAAATTGGGGCTTGAAGCTACAGTGACTGTAGCAACTACATTGTCTTGTGAACGATTCGAGGAGATATTCCGTGAACCCCGCCGACCCTCATTTGGCCAAAACCCGGCTGCTGGATTTTGACGCGCCTTCAATAGCAAAACTGATCGAAGAGCGCGGCTGGGCAGAACTTCACCGTTACAACCGAATTGAGGCCATCTACGATTTCGTCCGAAACGAGATTGCCTTCGGCTACAACCGCGCCGACGACATTCCTGCCTCTGCGGTACTGGCGGATGGTTACGGGCAGTGCAACACGAAAGGTACGCTTCTCATGGCACTGTTGCGCAGCTTGGGCATTCCCTGCCGACTGCACGGTTTCACCATCCACAAGGCGCTTCAGCGCGGCGTGGTGCCCGAATTGGTCTACCCCCTCGCACCGTCCGAAATCCTTCATTCATGGGTCGAAGTCGAAACCGATGAGGGATGGATCAATCTGGAAGGCTTCATTCTGGACGCGCGCTTCTTGCAGACGCTTCAGAAGGAGTTCAGCGACACAGAAAGCCTTTGCGGCTACGGGGCCGGAACGGATTGCCTGAGCGCGCCACCAGTCAGTTGGAGCGGCGGCAGCACTTACATTCAGAAAACAGGTATCATTAATGATTTCGGAACCTTCGATGCACCCGACGACTTTTATGTGAAATATCGCCAGAGCTTCGGATTCGCACGTGACCTGCTCTATCGCCATGTCGTTCGGCACTGGATGAATGCACGGGTGCGTGCGATTCGCCGGGGAGTTTTGCCACGGGTTCCGGGTCTCAGTCGGCCCAATCATAGCCACGAGGAGAAAAATCGTGCCGCATGATCACGGCCACGCCCACATCGATCCTGAATCTGGTGATCAACGGGTCGCCATCGCCATCTGGGCCAACGGCCTTCTGACAGTGGCGCAGATCGTCGGCGGCATTCTGTCAGGGAGCTTGGCGCTGATCGCGGATGCGCTGCACAATTTCTCGGACATGGCGTCATTGGTGATCGCCTTTGCCGCCCGGAAAATCTCGCGACGGCCCGCAGACGAGCAGATGACCTTCGGCTATGGGCGAGTCGAAATCGTTGCAGCCCTCATCAACTACACGACCCTGATCCTGATCGGCTTTTACTTGATCTATGAGGGTGGCATGCGCATGATCGACCCGCCCGCAGTGGCGGGATGGACCGTCGTGATCCTAGGCGGCATCGCGCTTTTCATCGACACACTGACGGCGATGCTCACCTATTCGATGCAGAAGGGCAGCGTGAACATCCGCGCGCTCTTCCTACACAACCTATCGGATGCTTTGGCCTCCGTGGCAGTCATCATTGGCGGATCGCTTATCCTCCTCTACGACATGCGTTGGGTCGACCCAGCAATCACCATCGGCATCGCCCTTTACATTCTCTATCTGGCTTTCACCGAGATCGGTGGTCCGATCCGGACGTTGATGCTCGGCAGCCCACCCGACATCGCCAATGAAGCCGTCGTTGAGACGATGCGGGGCGTCGATGGTGTTGCGGACGTTCATCACGTGCATCTGTGGCAGATGCAGGAGCAAGAGGCGGCGCTGGACTGCCACGTTGTGCTGACAGCTGACGGCTGGGGTCAAATCGAAAAGATCAAGGCCGCGATCAAGGACCAGCTGAAGGACGATTTCGGCATCGGCCATTCGAGTCTGGAATTCGAACACGAAGACCGCGCGCATGAAAATGCCGACCTCTACGGTCAAGGCAAGCCCGAAGAAGAGGAAGAAAACCATGTTCACCGAGACACTGACAGATGAAACCGTTCAAAACGTTGGGGTCATGCCGCTTTGAGGAGCGGCGGTGTTGGGTTCAGCAGGCTCGCCACATAGGGCGATCCGTCGGTTTCAGGCGGGACGTATCGGGTTCGATCCGGGAGATCGCCGTTCAGCATTTCAGCGCGCACTTTCAGCAGATAATGCGCACCAGTTCGTGACCATCGCATCTGTTGTTTCTTGACGAACCGCTTGGCGACGAGCGCGTTCACGCTTGCTTCTGCCGGTGATGTTGCGATGCGTCGTTCTGCGCGATGGCGTTCAGCGTAGTTGATGACCGATCGACTGTTTCGGCTAATATAGGTGTTGAGTTTCTCCAGGAGCTTGTCTGCGCGTTGATCCCAGAAACAGTGACCTGTCTCTGAGGAGAGCGCCTTTCTGACGATAGCTATCAAATCCAGAGCACGCTTCGGTTGGCCGTTCCAAAGTCTCCACTTGATACGGTCGATGTCTTGCTCGAACAGACCATAGCCCTCGGGCGCAGTCAGTGCCATTTGGGCAAGCGGCCGAAGTTTCATTGAAATATGAAACCAGTCGAAAATGTGAGTGGCCGGTTGCGGCAACATGCCGGTCAGGCGCTTGAGGCAGTCTTCGCCGTCCGATATCACTGTGATCTCCCCTCGACCAATATATCCCTGGTCTTTCAAAGCCAGTGAGGCGGTCGCATCCAACTCAGCCAACCGTGTCCCCTCGAACGCAAAGAGCGGTCCGGGGCTGTCGCCTCGCCCGCCACGTCCGCAATGACCTACAACCGCCTCAAATGTGCGCCCGCCCCAACGCTTGACCAAAGGAATATGCGCGGTGTCGACGGTGAAGACGAATTCGCGCGCGGGATCGCCCTCCATCTGCAACTCCAGCTGGGTGCGGTCTTCTTTAGCCAAGAATTCGTGCCAGCGCCGACTGCGTTCAGCGTCTTCGATACGCTTTCCAACCGAAAGCGCGCGATGGCGAAGGGTGGTAAACTTGCGCGACATTTGATCGGGCAGGAATGTTGACAGTATGTCCGATGCCTCGCGGTAGGGCAGCTTGGCACCGAGCCTCGCCGACAGCTCCATCAGTTCGGGCGTGGCGCGATCAGGACAGATATCCGCTGCTGGAGAGAACGTGAAACAGGCCCATGGCGTACATCTTTGGCAGATCATCAGGCGAGGATAGGTTGCCGGAACCGCGCCAAAAACCGTCAGTATCTTCCGTGTCCGGTAGTCCTTGATCGGCAGCTGACCCTCACAACACTGACAGACGCGCCGGTAGCGTACCCAGAGATCAAGCTCGCGCTGCACGACAGCCTTCTGGATTTCATGCATGATCTCTTTGCCGCCCTCAATCGAACAGCCGATGCGACCGTCGGTCAGGCCATCGAGATCCTTCTCAAACAGGAACTCCTGCCGATACTCCTCACCGGTCGGATCAACCGCTTCTACCGTGATGCGCCAATGCATGTTTGCCTGTCTGACGTCAGCACTCGTGGAACAGATTTGAGGTTTAGCTAACGGAGGATTTCTGGTTCATCGTCACCGTCAAGGAATGAAGATGAACAAGAAATCCGGAACCAGTAAAGCTGCGGCTGACAAGCTGGTCAAAACCATCCGCCGCAAAACGCGGCAAACCTATTCGTCTGAAGAGAAGATCCGCATTGTTCTGGCGGGTCTTCGCGGCGAGGAAACTATTTCGGTACTATGCCGCCGGGAGGGTATCTCCGAAAGCCTGTATTACAGCTGGTCAAAGGAATTCCTCGAAGCCGGGAAACGCCGTCTGTCTGGCGATACGGCCCGGCAAGCGACGTCGCCTGAGGTGAAGGAGCTGCGATCCGAGGCGACGACACTGAAGGAATGCGTCGCCGATCTGACACTTGAAAACCGTCTGCTCAAAAAAAGCATGACAGGGGCTGGGGAGTTCGAGGAATGAGGTATCCCGCATCTGAGAAACTGGAGATCATCCGCACCGTTGAGGGGTCCCATCTGCCTGTAAAGCAGACCCTCGATATGCTGGGTATCCCGCGCACCACATTCTACCGCTGGTATGATCGCTATGTTGAAGGCGGCTTTGACGCCCTGGCAGATCGCTTACCCCGGCCAAAGTCTGTCTGGAACCGCATTCCGCAAGCGAGGCGGGATGATCTGATCGAGTTCGCGCTGGAACATGAAGCGCTGACAACGCGGGAACTGGCGGTGAAATATACTGATGAGAAGAGGTATTTTATCTCTGAATCATCGGCTTACCGGTTCTTGAAGGAAGCTGACTTGATCACCGCTCCGGACTATGTCGTGATCAAAGCAGCTGATGAGTTCACCGACAGAACCACGGCGATCAACGAGATGTGGCAGACCGACTTCACCTACTTCAAGATCATTGGTTGGGGCTGGTTTTATCTCAGCACGATCCTGGATGATTACAGCCGCTACATCATTGGCTGGAAGCTCTGCACCAATATGCGGGCCGAGGACGTAACTGACACAATCGAACGGGCTCTGGCGGCGTCAGGATGCGACCATGCCGTCGTTCGCCACATGCCACGTCTGCTCAGTGACAACGGATCCTGTTACATCTCGGGCGATCTGGCCGAATGGTTGGAAGATCACAAGATGGACCATGTTCGTGGCGCTCCGTTCCATCCGCAGACCCAGGGCAAGATCGAGCGCTGGCATCAGACGATGAAGAACCGGGTTCTGCTGGAAAACTACTATCTGCCCGGCGACCTCGAACGCCAGATCGGGGCCTTCGTCGAGTATTACAACAACGAGCGATACCACGAGAGCCTGAACAACGTCACACCAGCTGACGTCTACTTCGGGCGCGACAAAGCCATCATCAGGGAAAGGGAGAAGATCAAGAAACTGACAATCCAAAGCCGCCGCTTGCAACATCAAAAACAGGCGGCATAATCAATCACGCTAACGAACCAGAGCCTCCAAAGCTCAAGCCGCTAGGATGTTCCATTTTATATGACGACGGACAGACTGGATCAATCAAGGCCTTCTGGTCGTGTTCTTTTTTCACATTGGCCTGCATACCAAACATGAGATGACATCGGGTGTTCTGGCCGCGCCGGGTCGGGCGATACTGCCGGCGATCGCGGCGTTCGGCGGTATGATCGTGCCGGCGGCAATCTATCTGACCTTCAATGCCGGCGATCCCGAAGCGATGCGTGGCTGGGCGATTCCGATCGCAACAGATGTCGTGCTTGTGCTGGGCCTGATGTCGTTTCTTGGCTCGGTGGTATCGCCGGGCCTTCTGGCCTTCGTCACAGCGGTAGCAATCTTTGACGATTTGGGCGCTGTTCTGGTGATCGCCTTGTTTTACGGTGAGGCAGAGTTCGGCTGGTCGCTCGCCGCCATTGCCGCCGGGCTCGCTGGGCTTGGCTTTCTGAACCGGCATGCGAGCGAAACCACCGCCCTTTATCTGCTCTTGGGCACGCTGCTTTGGATCGGCCTTGTCGGATCCGGCCTCGAAGGGGCGGTCGCTGGAGCTGTTACAGGGCTGGCGCTGCCACTTTCGGCCTTCAAGCGGAGTGCCGTCGAACAGGTAGAGAATCGCATCGCACCTCTTGCACTGTTCATCGTCGTTCCGGTCTTTGCGTTCTTCAATGCCGGGGTGCCCCTGACCTTTGCACCCACCAGTTGGGTGACTGATACGGTCGTAGTTGGAATTGTTCTGGGCCTGGTCGTCGGGAAACCGTTGGGTGTCGCAGTGGGAACAGGTCTTGCCTTGTGGGCCGGACTGGGCAGCTTGCCTTCCGGGACATCGTTGCAGGATACGTTGCGTGCGGCGCTTTTCGCGGGCATCGGATTCACGATGAGCCTGTTTATCGTCACCGCCGCGCTCGATGATCCCACGCGAGCGGATCCTGCGAAGGTCGCGGTAATTCTCGGCTCAAGTCTTTCCGCCATTTTCGCCAGTGTCGCCCTGCTGACGTTGCGCCGCAGGCGGTTGTCCTGACATGTCTTGCGGTGGCCCGTCCGGCCTTGCGCAAGGCTGCCAAACCCACAGGCGGTTCATCATCGCGTAAAGGAAGGATGCGGACCATGCGATCAGGAGTAGACCGATGAGTGCCTCAACGCCCGTCAGAAACCGCAAGTGCTCGGTTGGAAAGATATCGCCTATTCCGAGGGAGGTATAGGTTATTGCTGAAAAGTAGTAATAGTCGAGCAACGTCTCAATGGGTTCACCCGCAAATGCGCCGAGGTTCAACCAGCGTTCAGCCAAAGCATAGGCGATTGCGAAAACTCCGATTTCCAACATATGGACAGTGAACAGAAGGATCAAAACCACGAGGACGCGGGTGGGGGGACCCATCGGGATACGGGCCATTCCGCCACTGCACCACCTCAGAGCAGCAAGATGCATCACGGCCGTCAATAGAAATGACGATACGGATAGGGCAATAGAAAGAAGCAAGGGTGTTGTCCTTCTGTTTCAGTTGTGGCCACTTTAGACGCTATTCGCGATTTCATGCATCCCTGCCATTGCTGGCGTCCTAACGCTGACATCAGGTGAGCAACGCGAGATTGAACGTCTGACGGATCTTGGACTTGTCGGCATTGTTGGAGCGAGCTGTGCGAGGCCTCGGCGAAGCAACGAGTTTTATGGCTGTGACGCTGCAGTGCAAGATGACATTTCCGGCACAGGCTCGCAATCAATGTCCTCTCCTTTCGGAGTTGTGACTGGACCTTCGGTACGGATGTCTGCCAAAATTAACAAGAGTGGGAGGAAGCCTCTCGCATCATTGCGTTATGCAAGACGCCCGAGGGACATCTTTATCATGTTTACCAGACGCCATTTCATTGCCACGTCAGCAGCCTTGTTTTCGACACCAATATCGAGAGTTGCGCTCGCGGACCCAACTGCTCAGCAAGCGCAGTGGGCGGCATGGGATGTGCAGGTTACACCGGAGAACTACGATCCGGCGACATCGAACCCGTGGGGCCTGCAGCCGCGCTTCTTGCCGGTCCGGGTCGAGGCGAACGCCGGGCTGGTTCCTGGCGACATACATGTCGATGCCGTGGCGCGGTATCTCTACCATATCCAGGACGATGGCACGGCAATGCGGTATGGCGTTGCCATTGCAAGAGGCAATCTGTACGAGCCGGGTGTTTATTCCATCAGGCGCAAGGCCAAATGGCCGAGATGGACGCCGACGCCGAGCATGATCCGCCGTGACCCCGAGCTATACGAGCAGTTCTCGGACGGGGTGGAGGGCGGCCCGACGAACCCGCTGGGCTCCCGCGCGTTCTATCTCTTCGTCGGCGACCGCGACACGTATTTGCGCATACATGGCAGCCCTGAGTCCAGATCGATCGGCGGGCGCGCGAGCTCTGGGTGCGTTCGCATGGTGATGGCCCACATCATCGGGCTCTATGATCAGGTGTCGATCGGATCGACCGCATTTCTCTATCCCCCCGAGGAGGCTATCAGCGCGCGAAGTTGAGTGATCGGGCGCGCGCAGCTGCTCGGGTCGGGACTCGGTGTGCACCTGAGCCGCGAGGCAGATCAACCGGTGACGGCTGTCTGGTCCCGCGTGCAAATAGGATTTCCGTTGACTGTCCGAAGCGGCAGCATGGTGGTTTCGACCGGCCCGACGTGACGATACCAGTAACATCCGTCCTCCGGTGAAATGCGGACCGCCTGCAGATCCTGATAGGGGGCTACGATCGCGAGCACGCCTTCCGGCAATTCCGTAAGGAACCCGGGGTCTTCGCTCCCGGTATCGGAAAATTCCGGAACGCTGCACGCGCCCAATGTGATCAGCGCCAAGAGCGGTATCATGAGACTTTTGTTAATGAGCACGGGCCAACACCTTTTCATTGATCGTAGGTCACTTCCCAAAAAGAGTTCGCATGGTTACGCAAGCGCTGCAACAGCATCAAGTGGCTGGGTGGACGTGAATTCAGTTGTCACTGTGTCCTAATTAATCAGGATCTGGCGTAAATTTCTCCTGTGTTTTCAGTGATGATTTCTACCCATATTTTTCATATTGTACCTTTAATTACCATACTGTACCCCTAATTGGGATACGGTAGGATTTGTGGATATCAGTCGGCATCCAATGTTGCCCCCTATTGGAGTGCGCCCCTCGGGCTTGGCCAATCAGGCAGCTCTTTTTGACCGGTGCGTGGCGTTCCTTTCTTCGAACTGGTTGGGGTTCAGATAGCCGAGCGCTGAATGCAGCGCTGGTGGCGTTGTAGACGTTCTCGATGAAGTTTGGCAAATCGGCAGCGACATCAGTCGGGGCTCAAGTCAAAACCGCCCGATGTGATGCGCGCCACCGCAGGCTTCCATAGCCACAACACAGGGACGCAAGCTTTCCAGAAAATCCAGCAGTCGGTGCCGTTGAAAACGCTTGCGATATATAACTGCTCCAGTTGCGTCCAAACCTGCAAGGCTGCAAACCGTCTTGCCCAGATCAATTCCCGAAACTTCGATATCCATCTGAATGCTCTGTCTTCGACCTATGCCCGCAACAATAGCAGCGGTTTGGTGGGGAGGCAGTGCATCCCATTGGATCAGCGAGCGTGTTGCATAAGACAATAGACAATGCTTCAAGCTGCGTCATCATCACTTCTGTCTCGTGAAGCAGCGGCGAGTTGACGCCAACGTCCCCAACGAGGGATAAACATTGGCACCCGCCGCTGATAGGCGCGATATTCCTCGCCAAACTGTTTGAGTACCTGCTGTTCCTCACGCCGAGCCAGCCATGTGTAGACAAGCACAATCACTGGGAAAAGCCCGACTGAGAAAAGCGTTGGCCAATGAACCACGCCTTCTCCGAACAGAGCAATAAACAGCCCTGTGTACTGCGGATGCCGCACATACGCATACAAACCGTCTGTCACCAGACGGTTTTCATCTCGTGCCTTGTGGACCTGGTGCCACCCCCGAATAAAGAGACCTATCCCGATAACGGCGAGCGCATAGCCTAGCAGCATTGAGATCAACATGCCGGTTTCGCCGAGCCCTACCAGGGTCGACCATAGGCTGGCGCTGACATATTCGCTGTCCAAACCGAAAAAACGCACCAACAGATAGATGGTGAGCGGAAAGCCGTACATTTCTGCATAGAGCGCGATGATAAACGCCTGAACCACCCCGGCGCCGGCCCATTCCCGCCAGTTTTTCGGCGCGAAATATCGATAGAAGAACCAAGACGCCAACACGATTACGATCAATGTGATGCCCCAGGCTCCGGCATGGTTAAACGGTTCATTCATGGTTGGATCCTTGGGATATTGGTCAGATAATAGGGTTCATGGAACAGGGCCGAGAATGCGATGGCCCCGAGTGAATGCGCGGCCGCCGCGATAGATTTTTACGATGCACGGCAGCAAGCAGGGTCGTGCGATCATCTGCCAGGTCCAGCCTGTGCAACTCACAGACAATGTTAAAGCTGCGCAAAGCAGAGACGTTTGCAGGGCCAATTGTCATTTGCGCAAATATTTCAGCAAGGCTGCGATAGCTAAGCCACCGACAACCAGAATGATAATCATCCCCAAGCCGCCAAACCCCATACCGATTCCATACATGATTCAGACCTTTCTGTTTTGTGGTGGCCTTCCCCCCGCCGCAGATGCAGCAGGGGCAAAACGGATGTCAGTTGTCACTCATCATGCCTTGCCCCGTTCCCGGCATCTCTTGCAGCGGACCAGCCATCTGGCTCTGCATCATGGCGGCCATTTCGGCCGCAATCACCTGTGAATCGCCATCGATATCGTGCATCTGAAACGCCCGAACCGTCATCGGCCGCATGAATGCCGCCTGCAGAACGGCAAACTCATCCAACGACAGCATGCCGTTTGCCTTCGAGCACATGTTCATAGCCTCCATCAGGATTTGGTTTCTGTAGAGTTTAGACGCTCCGGGTGGCCCGACATTACAGACAGCGACCAACTCAAACACCTTCAGCGCCCTTCAAAAGGCAGTCGCAACTTGCCGGTGTGTTTGGGCAGATCATTTTCACCTCGGAAGCTTCGGCAAGCTGACAGATGCCCCTGCCATCCTCGGGACCACGCCGGGACGCGCGTCCTATCGGACTCACCTGAAGTATCTCTCATGCGAAATGTCCAAGGAACGACAACACAAGGAGATCAATCTCCGGCATAAAGTGACGTGTATTTTTTATAAAAAACAAAATCCTGCACCAATTCTCGGGGTTGAGTTTCCAATGTCGGCCTGAGGGTCCAGCTCCAACGCACGAATGTGCAAATAAAAGAAAGGAAAGTCGATGCCACTGGGCAATATGTGGCTGACCCGGATCTTGGAGATTGATTGAAGTCAAAGTGAACTGTTGTAGAGGCGCCTAGGTCTGAATACATTATGGATGGGAGAAATGGACGAATGTTCAGATCAATGCGAGCGAAGTGGACTGTTCGATTGCACGTGGTGACTATCACCGCTGTGATCGTAGCAGTTCTTTTTTCCGCTTTGATGATACCTTCTGAAGTCGATCATCACGTTCCGCCCTCGCATCAATCCCTTGAATTAGCTGCCGACATAGGGGGCAGCGGCGACGCTCCGGCACATACCCAGTCAGACAAGAGTTGCCATATTGGGCACAGCTGTCTGCTTGCGATTGTTCGAAGCGACGACTTGGCGTTGGTGGGCATGGTCAAAAACCCAGAACGCCCCATCAAGCCACACTACAAACCGTCGGTGACAGGAAACCTGCTCCTCCAACCTCCGCGCACCCTTTCACAGGTCTGACTGCCCGCATCGATGTTCGATGCTGCACAAAACCATGTGAAAGGAGCGAAAAATGTTCGCAAACCAAAAACACGACGTGACAGATGTCTCGCGCAATGATGCAGAGGCAAAACTCATCGAATGCCGCAATCGGTTCCTTGGTTATCTCCGCCGACGATTGAACAGCCCGCACGACGCCGAGGACGTCTTTCAGGACTTTTGCGTCAAAGTGCTGCGCCACCATTCGCAACTCAAGGACGATGAACGGCTGGATGCCTGGCTTGGCATTACCCTGAGACACACTTTGACCGATCACTACCGCCGGAAAGCAACGAAAAACCGTGGCGCGGAGGCTTTTGCAATTGAAGCAAAAGTGACGCTGCAAGAAGTGACAGAAAAGGAAGAGTCCGCTTGCCAATGCATCGCGGTGGCAATCACCAAGCTAGAGCCCTCTCAGGCCGAATTGCTAAGACGGGTCGATTTGCAGGATGAGCCGCGCAAGTCTGTTGCTGCTGACTTCGGGCTGAGCTTGAACGCTTTGGGTGTTCGAATTCATCGCTCCAGAGTCGCGTTGAAGGCAATGATTGCGGAAATCTGCCCGGTCTGCGGGGAAGGTGGCTTTATGCAATGCGACTGTGACCATTCCCGGGAGATGCAGCCTTTGTCGCTAGCCCATCAGGGCTAAAGGGCAACCAGGGTGTAATGACCGGCTGTGCGGCGCGTCTTTAGATTAAGAAGACTAGAAGTGTGGGAGGCGCCAATGACGGGTCCGAGTCGCAGATTCCTGGAAACGCAGCCGAACAATCTGCCGAATTCGATTTGGGCCGTCGTTGAGCGCTATGACGCAACGACGGCCAAGGAATGAGTTCGTGAAACCCCTGGCTTATCCAGAATCGGCACGCGATCCTGAGCTTGACGAGTTGATATGCGACTGTCTCGACTTGCTTCTGACCACGCTTCCGCCTGAACAGGCCAACATTGTTCAGCGCATCGATGTCGAAGGCGAGATGCCCGAAGACGTTGCCCACACACTCAAGCTGAGTCTGAGCGCTGTAACCTGTCAGCTTATGTGCGGACGCCAGACCTTAAAAGAACGGTTTGCGGCGATGTACTTGGTTTGCCCAAAGCATGGGCTGGCAGCGTGCGATTGCAATCAGGTGAACAGGGAAAAAACCTAAGAGCCACTTTGCCCATGTAATGACGGCACGGTTCGCGCGTCTACACCTTACAGAAACCAATTTCAGTTGGAGAATACGAAAATGGCACCAAAGACAAATGTACCCGCCGCCGCCCCTGAGCATGCGCAAAAAGACTGTTGTTGTGTCTCGTCATCGCAAGGCCAAGGGGCCATTGCCGCGAAATCATCCCCCGAAGATCCGCCCCTCGAGGTGAATGTCGATCGTGAAAAAACCAATGTCGGCCAACCCGGCGGATGCTGCTGCGCGCACTGACCAATCGAAGCCCGGCGTTTGTCGCCGGGCTTCGGATCAAAAGGAGAATAAACATGGCACCCATTCTGCTCGTTTTGGCATACGGCCTCGTGCTCTATTCCGCGGCCCTTGTGCATTGGCGTCGCGCCGAAATCATCGCATTGGCCGCTGCCAACTGCGCTGCCCGCAACTTATCAAACACATATGAGGGAAAACGATATGCTTAGATTAAATATCGCCGGAGCGGCTGCATTGATGCTGTCTACCGTAATTGCGTACGCACAACCTATCGTTTTTGTGCCCCAAGGCAGCGCCAATACCGTGCGCATGGTCAATGCGGAAACCGGAGAAACGGTAAAGCAGATCACCGGACTTGAGGCGGTGCACGGACTTTCGGGTGCGCCCGGCGTGCCATACCTGATCGCGGGCAGCTATTCCGAGACCGACCGGGCAGAAATTGCCGAATTGACCCAACCCGAAGGTGTTTCCGAAGACGAACATGCGGCGCATCATTCAGCGGCAAAAGATGAACCAATCGGACCCTCAGATTCCGGAATCAGCATTCTCAGCGTTCTGGACGCGACCTCTGGCGAGATAATCCGGCAGATCGAGGTGCCCGGCGCGGTGCATCACACCGCTGTGTCGCCTGATGGTCGTTTCGCCGTGGCGACCCATCCCTCGGGCGACGGGATATCAGTGATTGATCTGACGACCTTCAAGTTGGTGGCATACGTTCCGACCGGCAGTATGCCAAATTATGCGGCTTTCGGCTCAGACCCTAGCGTTGTCTATGTGTCGAACACCGGCAATGGAACGATAAGCGAGGTCGACCTTGAACGAGGAATTGTAAGACGCAATATGGTGGCTGGCGTGGGTCCCGAACACATCGTCATCGACCCGATCAAGGCGGTTCTCTATGCGGCAGACGCGGATGCTGGCGACGTGATTGAACTGTCGCTTACCGATGGCACGATCTTGCGCAGCTTTGCCATCGGTGGCGAACTTCACGGGATAGACCTGTCGGATGATCGCGAAACGCTCTTTGTTGCGAGTCGTGGTAAAGACAAAATTGCAACAATCACGCTGGCCGATGGTGACGTTCAACATGCAGATCTCTCACCGGAACCCTACCATCTGACGAACATACCCGGCACCGGCACGCTCTTTGTTTCGTCTCGTGCAGAGCCAAAAATCTGGATCATTGATGAGGTGACAATGACCGCAAAGGGAGAATTCAAAATCGACGGTGAAGGGCACCAAATGGTGGCGCTGCCCTGACGCGTTTTCCGGATACGGCAAAGAAACAAATCTGATGACCCATTTCAGCATGCCTTCCTTGAGATTTCTTGGTGCAGCGGGGGACCGTGACCGGATCGCGATATCTGGTTGCGGCCAGATCTTGCGGGAACGTCATTTACACCGAGGCAAGCGTGAAGTTTTGCGATCTTATCCCGCCGGACAGCGGGCATACTCAGCAAGAAGACGCACGCTATGCCCCGCACAAGGACCGTTCAAAACACAAGGCTTGGACGCTCCTCTATACGCTGAGGGACGCAGAGACAGCGCTGAATCGTCCAATATGACGGCCCGCCCCGATATCGTGGCTGTGGCGCATGCCAACATCGACACCTTCCGGCAACCGGTCGTCTACATGCACGAAGTTTGCCAAATCGGTTGCTCCGAAGGGTTTGCTCCGCATATCCGCATCCAGATTGAGCCGACCGACGGGCACATCACGATAACGCCGAGTGGCATCACGACCACCACGATAACGCATGAAAGCGACGGGATTTCGGTAACGCCGGTTCTGGCAGTGGATGTGGAAAGAGCAGGCGAAGCAACAAGATATGGTCAGTTTTTTTGGCGCCCGAACAAGTTGCCGCGAACACAACAAACCACTGAGCAAGGACGCATCAGATGATGAAACATAAACACGCGCAAAATCCGCAGAAAACTGGACACGAAGCGACCGACACCGTTCTCGACGAACACGACGGCACTGTCTATACATGCCCGATGCACCCGGAAATTAGGCGAACCGAGCCGGGCGATTGCCCCAAATGCAATATGCATCTGGTACCCGAGGGCAGCGCAGGGGAACATGCCCATGGACATGGGCACGACGCCCATTCTCACGATCACAGCTCGACGCCAGCACCGGTGAAAGGCGGAAAATATGATACCGTACCGGCAAACTACGTCGGCGCCGTCTATACCTGTCCGATGCATGCCGAGGTGCGCCAGACCAAACCGGGATCGTGCCCCATTTGCGGAATGGGCCTGGAGCTTGAATCGGCTGCAATGGCCGAAGAAGGCCCCAATCCGGAACTGATCGATTTCACACGCCGCTTCTGGGTCGGGGCCGTCCTGACGATACCTCTGTTGATCCTCACCATGGCGCCCTATGTCGGGGCTGGCTGGATCCGTGAGATTTTTGGGGAACGCACCACCCTCTGGATCGAATTTGTCCTGGGCACACCGGTCATCCTGTGGTCGGGCTGGCCCTTCTTCACACGCGGCTGGACATCATTCCGCACGATGAAACTCAACATGTTCAGCCTGATTGCGATGGGTATTTCGGCGGCCTACGGCTTTAGTGTCGTGGCCATCCTCGCACCCGGAATCTTTCCGGACGGGTTTCGCGATGCTGACGGTCACGTCGGGGTCTACTTCGAGGCAGCGGCGGTGATTGTCACGCTCGTCCTGCTGGGTCAGGTCATGGAACTGCGCGCCCGCGAAGGCACTGGCAAGGCAATCCGGGCCCTTCTGGACATGGCGGCCAAGACGGCCCGTGTCATTCGTTCCGATGGCACCGAACAAGAGGTGCAGTTGGATGACGTGCTTGTTGGCGATCATCTGCGCGTGCGTCCCGGCGATAAGGTGCCCGTCGATGGCACCGTCATCGAGGGGCGGTCTTCGATCGACGAAAGCATGATTTCCGGTGAGCCGGTCCCTGTTGAGAAAGTGGCAGGCGACCCGGTCACCGGAGCCACGATCAACGGCACCGGATCACTCGTGATCGCTGCGACGCGGGTTGGTGCGGATACCATGCTCAGCCAGATCGTCGAAATGGTCGCCAATGCGCAAAGGTCGCGGGCGCCGATCCAGAAATATGCGGATATGGTTGCGGGCTATTTCGTGCCGGTTGTGATCCTGATCGCGGTATTGTCCTTTATCGGCTGGGCCCTTTGGGGGCCGGAACCCGCCTTGTCCTATGGGCTGATCTCGGCGGTTGCCGTGCTGATCATCGCCTGTCCCTGCGCCCTTGGCCTTGCGACGCCAATGTCTATCATGACGGCCACCGGTCGTGGCGCGCAGGCGGGTGTATTGATCAAAAATGCCGAGGCGCTGGAGCGCTTCGAGAAAATCGACACACTGATGGTGGACAAAACCGGTACCTTGACCGAGGGCAAGCCGCGCCTTGTCGCTGTGCTACCTGAACCCGGTCATGACGAGGCCGAAGTGCTCCGGCTTGCGGCCTCGCTGGAACGTGGCTCCGAGCACCCTCTGGCCGAGGCGATCGTGCGTGGTGCCGAAGAACGCGGCGTCGAGATAGCCAAGGCCGAGGATTTCGAAGCGGTCACCGGCAAGGGCGTCAAGGGCGTCGTCGATGGCAAGGCGGTGGCACTTGGCAATCTCAAATTGATCACTGACATGGGGCTCAAGGCGGATGATTTGATCGAAAAGGCCAATGCCCGCCGCGACGAGGGCGAAACCGTGATGTTTGTGGTTTTGGATGATGCGATTGCCGGTCTGGTCAGCGTTGCGGATCCCATCAAGGAAACAACACCTGCCGCCCTGAAAGCGCTGCACGACCTTGGCTTCCGGATCATAATGGCGACTGGCGACAATGAGCGCACCGCCAAAGCCGTGGCTGGCCGTTTGGGGATTGATGAAATCCGCGCCGACGTTTTGCCCGAGGACAAGGCACGCATCATCAAAGAGTTGCAGGCCGAGGGCCGTAAGGTCGCCATGGCCGGCGACGGCGTAAACGATGCACCTGCGCTGGCGCAGGCTGATGTCGGTATTGCCATGGGTACAGGTGCCGATGTCGCCATCGAAAGTGCGGGTTTCACTCTGGTTAAAGGCAATCTTGACGGTATTGTTCGCGCGCGTCGATTGTCGCACGCGACAATGCGCAACATTCGCCAGAACCTGTTCTTTGCACTGATTTATAACGCGGCTGGAGTGCCGGTGGCCGCGGGAGTTTTGTTCCCGTTTCTGGGCATCCTGATCAGCCCGATGTTTGCAGCCTTCGCCATGAGCGCATCGTCGATCTCGGTTGTCGTGAACGCGCTGCGATTACGCCGGTTGAAGTTCTGAAAGGGAGATCGCGATGAAGCCGAGCCAAACACAAAAACCGGATGCTGCTTGTTCTGGGTACTGCAGTTGTGCTGAACAGCATTGCCGAAAGTGTCTACGTCATTGTGTGGGGTGTGATCCTGTTTCCGGGTGGACGTCTGGTGGGCAAGGCCATGTGGACAGCCACTTGTGGCGTGGCGATGGGCGCTGTTGTTGGCGCTGCAACATTGCTGATTGTGAAGAGCCCGGCCCATGCTGAATGAACGATCTCGCAAGTCCCGATTGGGGTTGATTCTGGCTGGAGGTGGTGCCCGGGGATTTGCACATGCCGGATGTTTGCGGGCGCTCAACCACCTGGGAATTTTTCCAGATGTCATTGTCGGCGTTTCGATGGGTGCCGTGGTAGGCGCGACCTATGCGCTGAACGAGAACTGGTACCGCGACCTGTCCGACATGGACATTTCCGGCTTTCCAATGCTGCCCACCTTTACGGAACCGGGAGTGGTCAACTACATCAAGAACCTGCGTGTTGCCCAAAAAGTCATCACGGGCATGTACTTCGGCTGGGGCGTCGGTCAGCCGACCGTCGAATGGGGCCGGGGGATTGTGTCCCGGCTGACATTGGGTAAGCGCCTTGATGAAGGCCGGATTCCGGTCTTTGCAACGGCGACCGACATTGTGGCTGGCGAACGTGTGGTCTTTGGGTCCGGGCTCGCAACCGATGCGCTATATGCAAGCGCTGCCTTGGCCGGAATTCTGCCGCCTGCCGAAATTGACGGGCGCAGTCTGGTGGATGGCGGGTATTGCGACCTTGCCCCTGTGGATGTGGCGCGCGAGGCCGGCGCTGATGTGGTCATCGTCCTCGATGCAGCGACAAACACCAGAGCGACCAAGCCGACAAACGGGCTTCAGGCGATGCACCGGGCGATCGAAATCTGTCAGAACGAACATTCACATCTTCGGATGAAGAGGGCCGATCTGGTTATTCGACCGCGCATTGATCCCCCCGTTGGCGTTCTGGAATTCAGGCACAAGCGACGATGCGCTGCAGCGGGTGCTCGCGCGGTTTTGAGTTTGCGTGCCGAAATTCACAACCTGATCCGGATGCCGGAACCGGAAAAAAGCTATTCGGCATGACTGGATTGCCGCGCGGCAAGTTTGGCGGTGTGATCGAGTTGGACGGTAAAGAGCTGGCGGCGATCCTTGCGTTTGTCCACGACGATGAAGAACAGGCCAGGTTTTCAGAAAAAGATTTCCCGGAAGAGATCGAAGCGATGATGGGTCACATGGAAAACGATAAGGCCCATAGCGAAGGTAGGATGAACCATGCTCACCCAGCGGATAACTACGTTGAATCCAGCCGTATTTGATAAGGGGGTCAAGATGAGCTCTGCTTCCAGGCAAGACGCTGCGGGTGGTAATTCCGCTGACTTGCCCGAAGTCGTTTTGGTGGGCGGGTCTGGGGATGTCGGGGCGCGATTGGCAGAGCTTCTGTTGGAGAACACCAAGGCTGACGTCATCACGCTATCCCGGCGCGCCAAGGGGAATGCCGATCGTTTTGGAGACCGGCTGCGCCACGTTTCCCTGGACATCTCCGGCAGTGAGACACCGGCAATGTCAGCCAATGCAATCGTGGTAAATCTGACCGAAGCGACACCGCCCGAATGGATCAGACAGGTCATTGTAACCGGCGGCCGTTTTTTAGAAACATCGGCCACTCCGGATTATCTCCAGGCGATCGAGAATGCCCTGAAAGGCGCTATCGGGCAAGGAAACGCCATACTCTGCGTCGGGGTTGCGCCGGGTTTGACCAACCTTTTGGCAGCTGAGATCGGGGCCAAATGCCCGGAAACCGTTCAAATTGACATTGGTGTCGAAATGGGCCTGGGACGTCATTACGGTGCGGCTGCAACCGAGTGGTTTCTGCGCACTGCGGGACGAATCTACCCCTTGATGATCGACGGTCACTTGCAGTCGGTGGCTGCTGGCCAGCTTACGCGGAAATTTGCGTTCAAGGGAAAAGGTCGCCCACGTCATTCAATCGGCTACGGGTTTGTTGACCAGGTGATTATTGCCCGAAGCGCCGGACAACACCTCAAGACCGTGCGCAGTTTCGTGGCCCTTGATCCGCCCTGGATGACGCGTGTCCTTGCCGTCTCGCTTGCCTTTGGGTTGGGACCAGCGATGTTGCAAAACTCCAAATGGTTGACCCGTTGGATGTTGCGCCTTCCAGTCTATGGTCGTGCGCGGACGCGGGTAATCGCGCAGGGTTTTGACGGGGCCGGGCATGTAACAGGCGACATCCGCGTCGAGACTGGCGATCAGGCTCAGGCGACGGCGATCATGATATTTGCAACAGTGCAGGCAATCCTTCGGCATGACGGACCTGACCCAAACGGCGTGACGACAATCACCGATCACCTGAGCCTGGACACGGCGTTGGCGGCACTTGGTCAATTTCTGCCGGAAACACGCTCCGGGAAAGGCTTCGGTTCAAATACCGGTCTCCAAAGAGAGGTGGGGGCATGACGTGGCTACCCCATACGCGCCGTCTTGGCGTGATCTGGTGGACGTTGTTCCGGGAGTTCAGGACATTGCGCCGATTTGATCCGGTATTGGACGACGACACCAAACCGGTCCGTTTTGTCAAAAGCCTTGTCGACCTTGGCCCTGCGTTCATAAAGCTTGGCCAAATCCTTAGCACCCGGCCGGAAATCTTGCCTGATGCCTACATAACCGCGCTCGCGACGTTGCAGGAACACGCCCCGGAAGTTCCATTTGAAGTGATCAGGGCGACCACCGAAGCCGAGTTGGGCGGGGCACTATCGGACCATTTCACAAGTTTTGGCGCAGAACCGGTTGCATCGGCCTCGCTTGCGCAGGTGCATCGCGCGACCCTGGCCGATGGGACAGCAGTGGCCGTCAAAGTCCAGCGGCCTGACATCGACAGCCTGATCGCGCGAGATCTTGATGCACTGGAGCTTGGGCTTGGTTTGCTGCGAAGAATTGCGCCCCGCAAATTGCGCCGCACGAACCTGAGCGCGTTCTTTGAAGAGTTCCGTCGCTATACCATGAACGAGCTGGATTTTTCGCTCGAAGCGCAAACCATGGAACGGTTTCGCCAGAACTTTTCCGGGCACGCAATTGTTAGGATCCCCAAGACTTATCCAAAACTGACCACGCGTCGAATTCTGACGATGGATTGGGTTGACGGAATGCGGCTGAACCAGGCCGCAATTGAATTGGCTGACGACCAGAAAACCCGACTGGTCAACGGGCTGGTCGATGTCTTGTTGAAAATGTTCGTGTCGGACGGTTTGTTCCATGCGGACCTGCATCCCGGCAACATCGTGTTTCATTCGGACGGGCGGTTCACGCTGTTGGATTTCGGGATGTTCGGACAATTGACAGGCTCTCAACGGGACAGGTTCATTCTGTATTGGCTGGCGGTGGTGCAACGCCAGACGCGCCGCGCCTTTCATCACTTTCGCGCCCAGACAGAGGCATTGCCACACTCCAACGAAACGGCGTTTTACGATCGGTTCGACACGCTGGCGAATGCTTTTTACGCCTCGCCACTACGCGAAACGAGTATCGCAAAGGTGTATCTTGAGATGATGCAAGCCGGCTATCACGCAGGTTTCGTTTTCCCTGCCAGCCTGATGCTGCACGCCAAGGCCCTGACCACGGCAGAAGCCCTGTTGTTTGAATTGGCCCCCGCGGCCCGGTTCGAGCAGTTGTCACGCCCCTATATCGCGCGCGAATATGCGGCGCGCGCAACAACTCCGGGGACTCTGTCCAAACGCGTGTCGCAAATTCTGCCTGAATTGCTTCTGCTTGGTGAAATGCCGCCGCAATCGGCGATGGACCGCGATTGGGATTGGGCGGCGACCAAGGCGCTGGCAGCCGATTTTGCCGCTCAGTCGGGTCTTGGTGGTGGCGACGCCGGACGGCACATGTTGCGCGCCATCGTTGAACGTCACGCTCGCGCGGTCCTTGAGCGCGTAAGCCCCGCGTTGAACGTGCACTCCGTGCTGGATGCGACCTGGCAGCGTTACGATGAATTGGAGGCCGGATTGGCGGTGGAACCGACCGTCGGCGCTACGATCACAACCCATCTAGCGGCGCTGACGCTTGCCTGTCACGACGGCCTTGTGGCGCAAGGGCTGACCGCCGAGCAAGGCAACAGTATTGTCTACGATATCGGCTGGTCAATCTATGAACGTATGGCGCAAGCACCGCTCGTTCTGGCCAGGACCCTGTCGTCCAGCCCACAAAAGCAGATGCGCATCGCCACCAACCTGTTCCGGCATTTCCCGTTTGGAAGTCCGGCCTATGGGTGGCGCGATGTTGACACAGACCCCAAGACCGTCGGGTTCGATTGCACGAAATGCCCTGTTGCTGCGTTCTTTGAAAAAAACGGCGCGTCCGACCTCTGTGTCCAGACATGGTGTGCGCTGGACTATCCTTTGGCCGAGAAATGGGGCGGCAGGCTGGCGCGAACCGGAACAATCGCCATGGGGCGCGATCATTGCGATTTCCGCTGGCATACTGATCCGTCTGAAAAGGACGAAATTCATCACGAAGGGACAGAAATTTGAAACATGCACACGGCGATGAAGCTATGAACAAGGGCTCGATCAGTTTGGCAGGTGCCGTCGGGATGGGAACCGGCGTGATGATCGGTGCGGGCATCTTCGCTCTGACCGGACAGATAGCGCAATTGGCCGGACCTTATTTTGCCCTGTCATTCGTGGTTGGCGCCATCGTGACGTCGTTTAGTGCCTACAGCTACATCAAAATGTCGAACGCATGGCCTTCGTCTGGTGGGATCGCAATGATTTTGCAAAAGGCCTATGGGCCAGGCGCAATGGCCGCAGCGGCTGCATTGTTGATGGCGCTGTCCATGGTTATTTCGGAAAGCCTCGTGGCGCGGACATTTGCGAGCTATGTGTTGCGGCCCTTTGACATCACAGACGGCCCGCTTGTTCCAATCCTGGCGGTCGGCGTCATTCTTTTTGCTTTTTTCGTGAATATTTCGGGCAACCGGTCAGTCGGGCTTTTGTCGATCATCATGGCTGTCATCAAGATCGGAGGTATCGCGCTCTTTGGTATCATCGCTCTGTGGTCGGGCGGATTCACGTTTGCGGCCGCAAGCAGTGCGTCCACCGGCTTTGATACAACCGGTTTTGTTGCATCCGTGGCCCTGTCGATCCTGGCGTTCAAAGGGTTCACCACGATTACCAACAGTGGCGCGGAAATCACCAATCCACACCGCAACGTGGGCCGCACCATCATGATTTCGATTGCTATCTGCGTTGTGGTTTATCTGCTGGTCGCCCTGGCCGTCGGGGCCAATCTGTCGATAGATCAGATTGTCGCCGCAAAGGACTATTCGCTCGCCGAAGCCGCATCCCCCGCATTGGGTCAGTCTGGCTTTTATTTGACGGTTGTCCTGGCGGCTGTTGCCACTGTTTCGGGCGTGTTGGCAAGCGTGTTTGCGGTGTCGCGCATGCTGGCGATGCTGACGGACATGGAAATGATACCCCACAGCCATTTTGGCATGTCAGGCTCGATCCGAAGCCACACGCTGGTCTACACCGTCGTCCTTGCCTCGACGCTTGCAGTGTTCTTTGACCTGAGCCGGATCGCGTCACTTGGTGCGTTCTTTTACCTGATCATGGATGTGCTGGTGCATTGGGGTGTATTTCGGCACCTGCGCCACGAGATCGGCGCGAACGGGATCGTGTTACTTTGCGCAATGGCATTCGATGCAATCGTTCTGGCGGCGTTCACGACAATGAAATTGGGATCTGATCCGATGATCGTATTATATGCTGGTGTCGCGATTTCAGCCGTGTTCATCTATGAAAGGATCTACTTGAAGCGCTGGACTGCACCGCAGACGGAATCTGGGCACTGACCGCCTCGCACAAAACGGCGGAACGAAGAGATGACACTCATCATGTGCCTTTCGCAGTCGGCATTGTTCTTGTGGCGGGTGGCGTGCTCACAACCTCCAAAAGCGGCCCGGCTGAGATTGCCCGGTGACCCAATGCCGGAACAGATATTTTGGGATCATGCAGGCCGTCAGGCGGCGAAGAAGCAGCTATCACGTCGCCATGCTATGGCGATCTCCTTTTTCGCCCCACGTTGTATGCGAGTTAACCGATTTCCGTCACACCCTTGCAAGGTCACGTGATCAGGCGGCGAGCGGCAAAGTCGGCGTCAATGGGGCTCGGCCGGTTTTGATCCTATGTCCGGATATCTCTAACGGTCGGTTTCGCAATGCGTCTGTTCCTTGTGGTGGCGGCGCGTGGACCGGCGGTTCAAGGCATAAATACTGAAAAATGCCGCCGCATATACGCAGCGGGCTCTATCTGCCGGACAAGCAACCGAGAGACGGTCAAGCGGCTCGCACCCTGACCGAAGCATGCCATATCCAAGACACAGCATTGATCAGTAAAAGAAAAACGGCGGGCACCTGCCAGGTCGAGGTGATAAGCTGAGAAGTTTTCCGAACGAAAAGTCGGAATGTGTCTTCCGCAGTTGTGCGGCTTCGCCTGTAGGATTTTCTGTAAGGTTCTGCTTCAGGCCGCGTCTATCTAAAACAGAAACAGATTAGGAGCATTTGAAATGACGGACCCTGACCAATCAAAGCACGAACCAGCGCCTCGTTTCTGGAAGTCGCGCACAAGGGTCGCATTAATCGTTTTTGTGGCAGTTGCGGCAATACTGCTCGGTTTTGAACATCGTGTGCATATCTTTGCGGGCAACGGCCTGATCATTGCTTTGTTGCTCGGCTGTATAGTGATGCACTTCTTCATGCATGGCGGCCACGGGGGCGGCGGTCATGGCGGGCACGACGGTGACAAGTCATGAGCGACGCTGCCTCCTCCTACGGTCTGTGGCTCTTTGCCGTTCTTAACGCCGCAATCTTCATAATCTTTGCGTTCAGCTTCTTCAAACCGCAGACCGCGCGCGACTGGCGCAGCTTTGGCGCGTTCAGCGCCTTTTTGGTGGCGCTGTTCTCCGAAATGTACGGTTTTCCACTGACTATCTATCTTCTGTCGGGCTGGCTGCAGACGAGTTATCCCGGCGTCGACTGGTTTGCACATGATTCCGGGCACCTGCCTGAGATGATTTTCGGTTGGCAGGCCAACCCGCATTTCGGACCGTTTCATCTGCTCAGCTTTGCGTTGATCGGTGGCGGCTTCTGGTTGATTTCCGCCGCATGGCCGGTACTATACCAGGCGCAGCGTAAAGGGGAGCTGGCCACGACCGGGTTATACGCCCGGGTGCGGCATCCACAATATGCCGGGTTCGTCCTGGTCCTGACCGGGTTTCTGTTGCAATGGCCGACGCTCCTGACCCTGGCAATGTATCCGTTTCTGATCTGGATGTATGCCCGTCTGGCTCGCAGGGAAGAGCAGGAAACACGCGAACGGTTCGGCACTGTTTTTGATGACTATGCGCGGCGTGTCCCGGCCTTTTTTCCGGCGCTGCGGTCAGAACCTCAGCAAGCACATTGATCGAAAAAGGGACGGAACCATGACAACCGAACCAGTCAAGACAGATCCTCAGGCCGAAAAGCTCGCGTCCCGGTTTCCGACGGCCTACACGATCTTGTTCCTACTGATCGTTCTGGTCGCTGCGCTGACCTGGATCATTCCGGCGGGTCAATATGACCGCGAGATGAACGAAGCTGTCGGGCGCGAAGTCGCCGTGGCGGGTACTTACACGACAGTCGATGCCAATCCGCAAGGTTTCATCGATGTCCTTCTGGCACCAACTGCGGGGTTTTATGACCCGGATAGTTATGCCGCCAACGCCATCGACGTGGCGCTGTTCGTACTATTTCTGGGCGGCTTTCTTGGGGTCGTAAACGCCACCGGATCAATTGATGTCGGGATCAGGGCGGCTATGCGCAAAATGACGGGGCGCGAGGTCTGGATGATACCGATCCTGATGTCGCTCTTTGCCCTTGGCGGCACGACCTACGGCATGGCCGAGGAAACGCTGGCCTTCTATGCGCTCTTGATCCCGGTGATGATGGTTGCTGGGTTCGATGCGCTGACGGGCGTTGCAATCATCCTGATCGGTGCCGGGATTGGCACGCTGGGGTCCACGATCAATCCCTTCGCTACTGTCATCGCCTCGAATGCGGCGGGTGTGGCGTTTACCGATGGACTTATTGTGCGTCTGGTGCTGCTGCTCGGCGGGCTTGCGATCTGTGTGGCCTATGTCATGCGTTACGCGATGCGGGTAAAGGCTGATCCGGCCCGCTCGATCGTTGCGGCCCAGGCCGATAGTAACAAACAGGCCTTTCTGTCCGGCGGCAATGGGACCGTTGAGGACCGGCTGAGCGGAACGCAATCGGTGATCCTGATCCTGTTCGCGGCAACCTTTGCGGCGCTGATCTGGGGGGTTTCCTCGCAGGGCTGGTGGATGGCGCAGATGGGCGCGCTGTTTCTGGGCATGGCCATTCTGGTCGGACTGATCGCGCGGATGGGCGAGAAACGCCTGACAGCGACCTTTGTTGACGGCGCGCGCGACCTTCTGGGCGTAGCGCTGATTATCGGTCTGGCCCGCGGCATCGTTGTGATCATGGAACAGGGTCTGATCGCCGACACGATCCTGAACAGCGCAGCACTGACCGTAGGTGGGTTGCCGGAACTGGCCTTCATCAACCTGATGTTCTGGATTGAGGTCGCGATGAGCTTTCTGGTGCCATCCTCGTCTGGCCTTGCCGTCCTGTCGATGCCGATCATGGCACCGCTGGCAGACTTTGCCGGTGTTTAGCGTGATCTCGTGGTCACGGCCTATCAATCCGCCAGCGGTCTGGTGAACTTGGTCACGCCGACCTCGGCCGTGGTGATTGGTGGATTGGCCATCGGTCGTGTGCCCTATGACCGCTGGATCGCCTTTGTCTGGCCGCTTCTGCTGATCCTGACGATCTTTATCTCGGCCGTGCTCAGCATCGCCGCAATCCTCTGACATAACTGGAGTCTCCAACATGACGACCCACGAACTTGGCGTCCATTCCGAAACCGGCAGACTGCGGCAGGTCATCGTCTGCCGCCCCGGTCTGGCGCATCGCCGATTGACGCCGTCGAACGCCCAATCGCTGCTGTTCGACGATGTGTTCTGGGTCAAGCAGGCGCAGAAGGACCACGATGTTTTCGCAACCACAATGCGCGGCGAGGGGATCGAGGTTCTGGATGTGAACGTCCTGCTTGCCGAAACGCTGGATATTCCTGAGGCGCGCACATGGGTGCTGGACCACCGTATCACCACCAATGATGTCGGCACCGGGATGCTGGGCGAACTTCGGGCCTGGATGAACGGGTTGCCGGGCGCAAAACTGGCCGAGCATCTCATCGGCGGGCTGGAGGTTGGCGATCTGCCGTTTGAGCCGTCCGGTCTGTTTGGCAGCTATCTGGGGCCGCATGGCTTTATCTTGCCGCCGCTGCCCAACTTTCTGTTTACGCGCGACAATAGCGCGTGGATCTATGGCGGCGTGTCGCTGAACCCGATGTTCTGGCCCGCGCGCAAGCCCGAAACGCTGCTGACCGCGGCAGTTTACAGGTTCCACCCGGAATTTGCGGGCAAGGCGCAGGTACATTGGGGCGACCCGACGGTGGATCACGGGCTTGCCACCGTCGAAGGCGGCGATGTGATGCCCGTGGGCCATGGCACCGTGTTGGTCGGGATGGGCGAACGATCATCGCCACAGGGCATCGGCCTCTTAGCGGCGGCGATGTTTGCCAAGGGCGCGGCAGATCGCGTGATTGCCTGTCAATTGCCGAAAAGCCGTGCGGCGATGCACCTGGACACGGTGTTCACGCTGTGTGGCGGCGATGTGGTGACAAGTTTCAAAGAGGTTGCAGACGAAATGACCTGCTTCGATCTGCGTCCAGCCGAGGGCAAGGCGCCGCTGCAATTTCGGCGTGACGACCGGCACCTGTTTGAGGTGGTTGCGGAAGTCTTGAACCTGCCGAAGCTGACGGTTGTTCCCACCGGCGGCGATAATGAGGCCGAGCGGTCGCGAGAACAGTGGAACGACGGCAACAATGTGCTGGCGCTGCGCCCCGGTGTGGTCGTCGGCTATGATCGCAACGATGATACCAACGCCGCACTGCGCGCTGCGGGTATCGAAGTACTGGAACTGCCGGGGGCCGAACTGGGCCGGGGAAGGGGCGGCAGTCATTGCATGAGTTGCCCGACCATCCGCGATGCTGAATGACCCCGTGAAAGGATCACACAATGAGCTTTAACCTCAAGAACCGCAGTTTCCTAACCCTGCGCGATTTCAATCCCGCCGAGATCGGGTTTCTGCTGAAACTTTCAGCCGATCTCAAAAGCGCAAAATATACCGGCACCGAACAGCCCGGCCTGAAAGGCAAGGAGATTGCCTTGATCTTCGAAAAGGACAGTACCCGGACCCGCGTCGGTTTCGAGGTGGCGGCGCATGATCAGGGTGCCACGGTCACTTATCTCGGGCCATCGGGCAGCCATATCGGCCACAAGGAAAGCGTCAAGGACACCGCTCGCGTACTGGGCCGGGTCTATGATGCAATCGAATATCGCGGCTTCGGGCAGCAGATCGTCGAACAACTGGCCGAGTTTTCCGGTGTCCCGGTTTACAACGGCCTGACGGATGAATTTCACCCGACGCAGATCCTGGCGGATTTCCTGACCATGTCGGAACACAGTGACAAGCCGATGCGCGAAATATCCTATGCGTTTCTTGGCGACGCAAAGAACAACATGGGCGACAGTCTGCTGATCGGCGGGGCCAAGATGGGCATGGATGTGCGGCTTTGCGCACCCAAGGCCTGCTGGCCCACCAAGGAGATCCAAGCCGAAGCGCAGTCTATCGCCTCTGAGACGGGGGCACGGGTGACTTTGACTGATGATGTGGGCGAGGCCGTCAAGGGCGTCGATTTCGTCTATACTGATGTCTGGCTGTCGATGGGCGAGGCCAAGGAAAAATGGGCCGAGCGGATCGGGCTGTTGATGCCTTATCAGGTCAATGCTGAGGTGATGCAGAAAACCGGCAATCCGCGCGTGAAATTCATGCATTGCCTGCCTGCGTTCCACAACACTGAAACCGAAGTCGGCAAGGACATCGAGGCAAAATTCGGGATCACTGCCATGGAGGTAACGGACGAGGTGTTCGAAAGCCCGGCATCGATCGTGTTTGATCAGGCGGAAAACCGGATGCACACGATCAAGGCGGTTCTTGTCGCCACATTGGGGGGCTGAGCGTTGTTGGTGGTTGCAGCCCTTGGCGGCAATGCCCTGTTGCATCGGGGCGAGCCGCTGACAGCAGAGAACCAGCGGATGAATGTGCAGAAAGCTGCCCCTGCACTGGCGGCGATCCTGCGCGCTGGACATCAGTTGGTCATCACCCATGGCAATGGCCCGCAGGTTGGCCTGTTGGCATTGCAAGGTGCGGCCTACAAGCCCGACGAGGCCTATCCGCTGGATGTTCTCGGGGCCGAAACCGAGGGTATGATCGGTTACCTGATAGAGCAGGAACTGGAAAACGCTCTGAATCATGACCGGCCTGTTGCGGTCTTGCTGACACAGATCGTTGTGGATTCCAAAGACCCAGCCTTTACCACCCCCGGCAAATTTGTCGGGCCGGTCTATGCCGAGACCGAGGCCCGCGCGATGGCAGCAGCGCGGGGTTGGGCCATCGCTCCTGATGGCACAAAATGGAGACGCGTCGTCGCCTCTCCTCTACCGCAGGAAATCCCGGACCTGCCGGTGCTGCGCTTGCTGCTGGATCAGGGTGTGGTCGTAATCTGCGCCGGAGGGGGCGGCATTCCGGTTGTGCGACGTCAGGACGGGAGCCTGATCGGAGTTGAAGCCGTGATCGACAAGGACTATGCCAGCGCCTTTCTTGCCGCGGAGTTGCAGGCCGACGCGCTGCTGCTGTTGACCGATGTAGAGGCGGTCTTTAGCGATTTTGGGACTGACCAAGCCATGCCTGTTGCGCGCCTGACCCCGCAAGAGGCCGACAAGCTGGACTTGCCTGAAGGGTCGATGAAGCCCAAGGTTGCCGCTGCTGCCAATTTTGTGCGCGCTGGCGGTAAGCTGGCCGGGATCGGACGCTTGGAAGATGCCATTTTGATTCTAAACGGTACAGCAGGTACGGTCGTTACGACGCAGGGTGCCTAAACCGCCAAAGGAAAGTACCTGATATGTGCATGTCAGCTGGCGTCAGTTTCACCGCAAGCGTCTTTCTGGTGGTTGGCGGCTCCGCGATTTCGGTCATCGCGTGGCGCAAGAACCTACGCTATCTGCCAATTGCCCTGATGCCGCTCTTTGCGGGCCTTCAGCAGTTCATGGAAGGAAATGTCTGGCTTGGAATGACAGGCTCGGATCCGCTTGCCGTCGTCTGGGGCGCGATGGGGTTCATGTTTTTTACCTGGTTCATGTGGCCCGTCTGGATACCTTTTTGCGTCTTCGTGCTGGAACCCGCCAGCAGCCCCCGCAAACCGCTTTTCCTGGCGCTATCTCTTATAGGATTGCTGTTCGGTTTGTTGCTTTATGTGCCGCATGGCTTGAGCCGCGACATGATAGTGGTCGAGATCAACAACGCCTCATTGGCCTATGAAAAGTCGATGTGGCTGGATTTCATGATGCCACGCTGGCTGACAAACACGATTTATGTTGCGCTCATCGTCATCCCGCCCGCCTTATCGCACTACCGGCATGTGCGCCATTTCGCGTTGACTTTGGTGGCTGTTATTGTCGTGGATTTTGCTCTGTTGCAGTATGCCTATATCTCTTTCTTCTGTCTGCTGGCAGGATTGGCCACGCTGCACCTCGTATATATCATTCTGACGAATAAATGCGCACAAGAATGCCCGGAATTGTTCGCATAGTAAGGCTCTCAGCGGCACGGTGTGGTATGGGACCAAGCCTACACCTGCCCACGGTCTGATGCAGCATATTATCAATTATTGTAGCGCTTTAGGCGAACTGAGGCTTTCTGACGGCCAGAGTTTGCGGATTGCAACCGACCTCGTTAAACTTGACAAGTTCACAGTTAAACGGAGTACATTGAGTGCCGCGAGTTTGTCGGCATTTACGAATTGCAGAATTGGAAATTACTTTGGAGTGGCGGTTGTGACTAATAGCGGGGCAAATACGACCAAAGCACAAACCAATGAGCATTCGCCGGTCGAGGCCTTGACGATCAATCGCCGGATGTTTCTGGGATTTCTTGTCAAGCGATTGGGCAACCTGGCCGAAGCCGAAGACGTTCTTCAAGAATTTTGCCTCAGGGTTCTCAAACGCAAAGACCAATTGCGCGACGCTGAAAAGCTGAATGCCTGGCTTTATTCCATCCTGCGATCGACTCTGAACGACCATTATCGAAAGACCGGGCGCAATCGTCGGCTGAGTGCAGCGTTTGAGGGAGAACAAAAAAGCACCGAAACCAGCGAAGTCGGTGCCGAGGAGTACGTGCATATTTGCCAGTGTGTCCGCGGCTTGATCTCAACACTTCCAACGGATACAGGCGACTTGATACGCCGCATCGATCTGGAGGATGAGAGCCGTCAGTCCGTTGCGGAAAATCTGGGTATTTCCTCCGGGGCCCTTGCCGTCCGATTGCACCGCGCACGCGCAACGCTTCGTGACCGGTTGCTGGGCCACTGTGGTTGTTGTTGTGAACATGGATTTCAGGATTGCTCTTGCCCGCCCATTGGTTGCGGTGGCACGGATGACCAAACACACTGTTGATCTGGACCCCAATGTTATCAGCCTGAAATCCAGATCTATCCGCAATCCAAATGCGGCTCTTGGATGGCACGAAAGCCGTAGGTTCAGCAGCCACGAGTACGACATGTAATGTTCGTGCCGCATAAGCGTCTACTTCTTTGAGAGCGCATGTTTCGGGATGCCCGGAATGCTCGCGCCGTTCACTTGGAGAAATGACATGAGTACTCAATTTTCAGGTCACACCACAATCCAAATACCAATCGTCGCCCTAGGCTGGAGCCTTGGTATTTTTCTCGCAATTACTTTCGCAATCTGTGTCCTTTTCGGCCTCATTTTCCCTGGGGCAACCATGTACCAAGTCTGGTTGCCGTTGTTGCCTTGGGTGAGTTGGATCAGCTGGACAAGTTTTGCGTTGGGCCTTGCTGAAGCCTTTGCATATGGCTGGTTTATCGCGCTGATTTTCGGCCCATTGTTCAACTACTTCTCTGCGAGGACGCGCAAATGAACAGGTCGCAAAAAACTAAGACCTTAAGTGAGATCGGCGGGGGCAATGTGACACGCCTCGTGCAAGATAGGCGAAAAGCGGGCCAGGCGGCGCAGAAAATGCAACAGGGCGTCGATGCTGTCAAACCCCCGGCGAACGCGACGACCTACAGTCGCGACCTGTTTGAACGCTGGGTGCTTTTCCTCGACACGTTGCGTCAAAGAGCCGACAACATTACTGAGCACGAACGCCAAGGCATGCCGCCGCTGCTGGATTTCAGATACGAAACCATCATGGATGCCCGCAGGTTCGATCAACCAGCGAATTACGCGTTGTTGCGGATCACCGAAGTTGGCGATGAGTGTTGGGAAGACTGTGTTGACGAAGCAAAAGCACCGGTCGTGGTCGTTGATCCACGGGCGGGTCATGGTCCAGGTATTGGCGGTTTCAAACGGGACAGCGAAATCGGCATGGCGATGCACGAAGGCCATCCTGTTTATTTCGTCATGTTCTTTCCAGAACCGATGCCGGGCCAGACGCTGTCTGATGTCCACCACGCCCTGCGTGCCTTTGTGACCGAGGTGGCCGGTCGGCACCCCAATACGCCCCCCATTCTCTACGGGAACTGTCAGGCGGGTTGGGCGTTGACGCTTTTGGCCGCCGATTGCGCGGGTCTGAGCGGGCCTGTGGTGCTTAACGGGTCTCCGCTGTCCTATTGGGCAGGTGAAGTCGACTCCAGCCCAATGCGGGTGATGGGTGGATTGTCTGGCGGGTCCTGGACCGCACATCTTGCTGCTGATCTTGGCGATGGCCGCCTTGACGGTGCCTATTTGGCTCAGAACTTCGAGCGCCTTCAGCCGGAAAAAGCGATATGGGAAAAGTATACAAACCTGTTGAGTAACGTCGACACTGAGGCTGATCGGTTTCTGGAGTTTGAACGCTGGTGGAATGGCTTTTACACGCTGAGCCGTGAGGAAATCCTGGCCATTACGCAGAACCTGTTCATCGGCAATAAACTTGAATCCGGCGAGATGCGAATTGACAACCACTGCAAGGTTGATTTGCGCCGAATCCAGAACCCGATGATTGTTTTCGCCTCCTACGGGGACAACATCACACCGCCCGCACAGGCGCTGGGGTGGGTGCCGCAGGTCTACAAGGATACCGCAGACCTCAAAACAGCGGGTCAGCGCATTGTCTATCTGACCAACCCGCATGTCGGGCACCTTGGCCTTTTCGTGTCAGCCTCCGTCGCGAAGCTGGAGCATCGCGCCATTCTCGAAAGTCTTGACGAGATTGGGGCGCTCGAGCCCGGCCTGTACGAAATGAAAATCGACAACCCAACCGGCAGCGACGACTGCCACAAACCCGATTACACCGTGCGATTTGAGTCACGTGAAGTCTCGGATATCGGCGGCAAACAAGATGATGCCGCGCTGATCAAGGTTCGCCAGGCTTCGGAATTGAACGAGGCAGTCTATTCGCTGTTTGTCAGCCCCTGGATCATGGCTATGTCCAATCCAATCAGCGCCGATGCGTTCAAGCGCATGCACCCGATGCGTGTGTCGCGGATGGTCTTTTCCGAACAGTTCAACCCGTGGATGAGATTGGTCCACCTCACGGCCGAACATATCGGAAAAACCCGGACACCATTGCCTGCGACCGACCCCGCAATATTGGCTGAACACTCTGCGCTGGACGCACTTGGCCAACAGATAAGAACCGCTCGCATACAACGAGATCGGGTGACTGCAGCACTCTTTCAAATCATCTTTGGATTGCCGGACAGCTCTGAGGCGTCCGCCATCGAAAGCGACGATACTGACGATAGCGCACGAATGGGGGTCTGAAAGGCGGCAGGTATGGTTTCGGGGCATCGAACAAAGGCGCAAATGCTGTTTGACCGCAGGCCGTAAGCTACAATGGATCGTCGTCAGTGTTTGGAATTCTCTTGCACCGACTGGCAAGGATGGGTGATTGCGACAAAACTGTACATTAAAGCGGTTGTTTGGATTTGTGCGGCGCGCTATTTCGATGTAATGGAACGGATACGCCACATAGCTAGAGTTGTAATTTTGGCATTGATCCTCGCGATTGGTTCCAACGGTGTCGCGATTGCATCGAGTAGTATTGAGCATCAAGAGAGCTGCGTTGATGCAGCCCAAGGCGACGCCTTTCATGTGACGCCCGATGACGGGCACGATCATGAAATAAACATGTCTAGCCACAACGTGCCGGAGCATGATCACGATACGTGTATGTCTCATGCAGGCCCGGCGTTGTTTCCGGAAACAAATCGGCCACAATATTTGCCTGTTTCTCTCCTTGATAGATTGCACATGCAAGATCATTCGGTGAACGTTGTCGTACGTGCTGAAAGCCTGCATCGCCCTCCAAATACCTGATCCGTCCGGGAAACCGGACCTTGCTTGACTGATCCGACGCAAATTGGCGCCTGGATTCAACCTCATCATGTAAAGATCGGGAATTACCAATGAAATTTCGGACCATTTGGGGCGTGCCGCTTGCCCTTGCCGCTTGCGCGCCTGCGCCCGAGCTTGTGTCTTCAGCAACCCTGGCTCCGGCTGTCGATTCGACGGCTCAAGTTCGGACGGCGCAGCCGCCTGCATTATTTGCAGGATACACTTCCCGGCCTGTCAAAGGTCCCTCGAGTTGGCGGGATTTGAATGACCGGCAGTCACCAACTGGGCAGGAGAACAACTGATGCGCTTCAAACCAATGATCAGCGTCGGACTTGCGGCGAGCTTGTTGCTTTCTGCCTGCGCCACGCCTGCACAAATCGCACGATTGTCAGACCCCAAGGCTGGGTTCGGCACCGTTTCCAGCAAGGCAGGCACTGTGCTGGGCAAGGATACCGTGATGTTGATGGATGCTGCGAGCATCGAAGCCAATGCGAAACGGGTGCATGGGCTTGTGCACAAGAAGACCATAAACGCAGATACTGCCGTTCAGGTGGCACTGCTGAACAATCGGGGCCTGCAAGCAAGCTACGCCGAACTTGGCGTGTCATCCGCGGATGTCTGGCAAAGCATCATGCAGCCCAATCCGGTTGTGTCACTGGGCTTTTTCGGTCTGAATGCAGATGGTTTGGGGGCATACCGATCCATTGAATCAACGATTGCTTTCAATCTGTTGTCTGTCTTCACTCAGCCCGAGCGTACAAAATTGGCGGAACTCCAGTTCAGCCAGGCACAGTTGCGGGCGGTTGAGGAAACGTTGCGGGTTGCCGTTGAAACCCGGCGTGCCTGGGTTGATGCGGTGGCCGCTTTCGAGTCGGTCGGCCTGATCCGAGACGCCCAGGGCACGGCAGATGCAGCATCGGAACTGGCGGCGCGGCTTGGCGATACCGGCTTTCTCAACAAGGCCAATCAGGCACGGGAACACGCCTTTTATGCGGAGTTGACCGGCCAGCGGGCGCAGACGCGTCTGTCAGCGCAAATAGCCAAAGAAGCGCTGACGCGCCAGTTGGGGCTGTGGGGGACCGAGGTCGACTACTTCGTTCCCAATAACCTTCCGCAGTTACCCGGGCGCGTGAAAAAGCGTTCAGGTGTCGAGGCAGAGGCCTTGAGATCGCGGGTCGATTTGGCGGCCGCCAAGCTTGGTCTCGATGCGATGGCAAAATCACGTGGGATGACCAATGCCACCCGGTTTGTCACGGATCTGGAATTGATTGCCGGGTTTGAGAAAGAGCGCGAAAACGACGGCAGCGGGATTGAATCTGAAACCACGCCGCAGCTGGAGTTGGAATTCGCCATTCCGATTTTCGACAGCGGCAAGGCGCGTCTCAAGCGGGCAGAGGCGGCCTATATGATTGCGGCGCATCAATTGGCGCAAAAGGCTGTGAACGTGCGGTCCGAGGCGCGCACGGCCTATGCCGGTTATACCGGCACGCATCAGATTGCGCGTCACTATCGCGATGCCGTTCTGCCTCTGCGCCGGACCATCGAGGAGGAAGCCCTTCTTAGCTACAACGGCATGATCACCAACACATTCGAGCTTTTGGCGGACACCCGAGCGCGGCTGAATTCCAACCTGACCGAGGCGGGCGCGCGCCGCGATTTCTGGCTGGCCGAGGCCAACTTGCTGGCTGCCATCTATGGCGGCGGCGCGGGCGGCGGCGACGGCGGTGGCGGCGGTGCGGCATCGGTGGCCGGTGACGGCTCCGGCGGACATTGAAAAGGAACAAAGAATGATGAACAGACGTCAACTTCTCACTGCCGGTGCGGGTCTTGTCGCTACCGGCGCCATGGCCAAGGCCCAGAACATCGGTCTGCCCGAGGCCGCCGTGATGAACACAGCCGCAACACAGGCGCCGCTCAGGCCGCACTCCGGGCCCGATTATAACCCGGTGGTCACCCTCAACGGCTGGACGCTGCCCTATCGCATGAACGGCAACGTCAAGGAATTCCATCTGGTGGCCGAGCCGGTGGAACGCGAGCTTGCCGATGGCATGACCGCCTATCTCTGGGGCTACAACGGCCAGTCCACCGGCCCGACGATCGAGGCGGTCGAGGGCGACAGGGTGCGCATATTCGTCACCAACAAGCTGCCCGAACATACCACGGTGCATTGGCACGGCATGATCCTGCCATCAGGTATGGACGGAGTCGCAGGCTTGAGCCATCCAGGCATCCCGCCGGGAAAGACCTTTGTGTATGAATTCGACCTGATCAAATCGGGCACCTTCATGTACCACCCGCATGGCGATGAAATGGTGCAGATGGCGATGGGAATGATGGGCATGTTTGTTGTTCATCCAAAGGACCCGACCTTCATGCCAGTGGACCGCGATTTCCTGATCATGCTGAACGCTTTCGATATCGATCCGGGCACCTACATTCCGCGCGTCATGACGATGAACGACTTCAATCTGTGGACCTGGAACAGTCGGATTTTCCCTGATATCGACCCCTTGGTGGTTAATCAGGGCGACCGCGTGCGCGTACGCGTGGGCAATCTGACAATGACCAACCATCCGATCCACATGCATGGTTATGACTTCAAGGTCACCTGCACCGATGGCGGCTGGGTGCCCGAGGCCGCGCAATGGCCTGAGGTATCGATCGACATCCCTGTGGGTGCTATGCGAGCCTACGAGTTCACCGCCGATCATCTGGGCGATTGGGCGATCCATTGCCACAAGTCGCACCACACGATGAATGCGATGGGTCACGACGTACCGACTTTCATTGGCGTCGATAAACGGCAGCTCACTGGCATGATCCGCAAACATCAACCGGAATACATGCCGATGGGAACTGCCGGAATGGCCGACATGGCCGAGATGTCAATGGAACTACCTGACAACACGATCCCGATGATGACCGGTTGGGGGCCGTATGGCCCAATCGAGATGGGCGGTATGTTCTCTGTCGTGAAGGTGCGCAATGGCATCGACGCAGACGACTATTCTGACCCCGGCTGGTACGACAACCCTCCGGGCGAGCAAGCCTATGAGTGGACGGGCGAGTTGCCCGAGTTCGCCTCCAAAAACAGCTCCCAAACCCTACTCACGCAGAAACCAAACTCGAAGGGCTAAGCGGCCCTTCGACTCAATCCATCAACCGAAACTAAAGGAAAAACTGATGAAGTACCTTCTATTGACAACAGCACTTGCGTTCACACTTTCCGCACCAGCTTTCGCTTCGGGTTCCCACGATGGTGGGCACGATGCTAACATGGCGGACATGCAAGCAGAAATGATGATAGGTATGCCTGGCCATATGGCAAAGGTAGATCGCACTGTTGATGTTACTCTTGTGGAAACTGATGATGGCGAAATGCTGATACAAAGCGCGGACATGAACTTCAGAAAAGGTGAAACAGTTCGCTTCAAGATCACAAATAAGGGCGAACTAGAGCATGAGTTCGTGCTCGATACTGTGGAGCGCAATGCCGAGCACAAAATCGAAATGGCAAAGATGGACATGGAGCATGACGATCCGAACCGCATTCGCCTTGACGCAGGTGCCTCAGGTGAAGTGATCTGGACTTTTGCAAATTCTGGTACGTTTGAAGCCGCCTGCCTGATCGCGGGACACTACGAATCCGGAATGTATCGTGAAGTTGCAGTCGGTGAGAAAATGTCGCAGGCAGATGTGGAATACACAAGCGGCAAAATTAAGAAGATAAACGCACAGGCGGGCAAGGTGACGATTATTCATGGCCCTTTAGTCAATCTCGATATGCCGTCGATGACCATGGTATTCCGAGCCGATGAAGCGACAATTGCAAGAATGTCGGAAGGCCAGGAGATTGAGTTTGTCGCAGATCGTGTGAAGGGCAAGCTGACTGTGACCACCCTGAGGTAGGCAAATTTCATGGTGGCAGCGCGCAATACATAGCTGCCACCATTCGTTCTAGCGCCATGAAAAAATGGCTGAGAAGCGCGTTTTCAAACAAACATCTTCCGAGGAAATCAACTCGGCAAAACGCTCAAACTGTTTATAGGCGTTTCAACATAGGCAATAAAACAGTGGCGCAGGCAAGCATTGTCAATAACAAGGCTTTACCCGCCTTCTGGGGGATTACCCTTTGCTGGGTTGCGGTGTTGATCTACGCAGCCGCCAATTCGGTCGTAACACTTCTTGTTGAGATCGGAGACGCGCATCGCGTCAACGGGCACAACGTCATTACCTTCGCCAATCTATTGGTTTTGGGGTCAATGATTTCGCTGATACCCATGATATTTTTTTTCTGGCGGGATTGGACAGCGAAGAACCTTCGGGCGCTTACATCTCGTGATTGGGCTATTTTAGTAGTTTCCACCACTTTGTCATCAGCGGTAACTCCAGGACTATTCTTCTTTGCCCTGGAAAACACCACCGTCACAAATGTTGTAATAGCTGGCCGATTTGACCCTCCTCTCTTCCTGCTTCTGGCCGCTGTGTTCTTGAAGGAAAAACTTGATCGCTGGGCATTTGCAGGTGGCCTGATCATACTTCTCGGAGCCGTTGTCATCCTGGCTCTGAAAGACAGCGAAACCGGATTTGCCATCGGCAAGGGCGAAATCGCAGCAGTCGTAGCCACACTGTCCTTCACTGTCTCTACAATCATTACACGTTCTGCCTTGAAACACTTGCCCTTAGGCGTGTTTTCAATTTTTCGTACAGTGCTCGGAACGTTGATTTATGTCTTGTTCAATGTGTATTTTTCCTCGCATCATCACTTCAGCGAAATGTTTCAACCGGTGCTTCTCAAATGGATATGGGTCTACGCGGTTCTCGTTATAATCATTGGTCAGTTCACTTGGAACCTCGGGTTGAAATACGCCAATGCGAAAGATGTGGCACTGGCCACTTCCTTTTCGCCACTGGCAGCAATTTCAATCGCCGTCGTTCTGCTCGGAGAAGACCCAGGGTCTGGCTTCCTTCCGGGTGCGATCATTATTTTTTTCGGGATAGCTTTGGCACAAATCGGCCGTTGGCAACACCCAGACGAAAAGAAGGCTGCTATCGAAAAATCCATCGAACTGGAAGGAAAAGTCAATTTCAAGGGCGTCTGATCCAATACCGCCGAAGCGGTCTCTTTCCCTTCGTCCTATTAGAAAAGAGACGGTTATGCTGAATAGGAAAATAGCGCTTTTTTTCGTGGTTGCATCCTCAGTTGTTTTGGTTGCTTTCGCGGTTTTAGTGGCAAGGACGACCACTCCGGATAAGAATCGGAAAAACTGGCCTGAAACATTCACCAGTAATGGCGAACGGCTGTACTTTACAGGTGTTAGCGCCTCAGGTGCAAAGATGCAGCCGCGCGGAGGCAATCATCATATGAAAATGATGGGCAGCGGTGGCTGCGTTGATTGTCATGGCACAAATCGTAACGGAGGTCGGCTTTGGCCCAACTTCTGGCAAGTTGCACCGTCGATAACAGCGACGAGACTGGTTGGCGAACACACGCAAGACAGCCACGGCCATGAAGGCTACAGCGCGGAGACTTTGGCGCGAGCGATTACAAAGGGTGTCAGACCAGACGGCAGTAGCCTAGGAGCAGGCATGCCGAGATGGTCAATGGCTGACGAGGATCTCAAAGACCTTGTCAGTTTTCTGCTGGAGGATTGAACAGCGGAGAGGTGTTCTGTCAGGTGACATGAAACTCGGAACTCACTGGAAAATCAAAATAAAACCTACTCCTTGCATCGAAATTGATCGCTTGCGGAGCTAGCGGTAAGATTATGTAGATGGCCCGGTCGAATGCCTGCTGATTGTTAGACTTCGCCCACGACCAACTCGCCTTTGATCATCGGTTGCATGACCTGAACGTGATCGACGATGTCATCCGGGGATGCCCTGCGGCGATCTTGGAGAAATTGATCGCGGGGGGCTGTGCTACTCAAAACCTGACCTTGACGGTCATGGTTCTCGATCGAGCTTCACTCTGAAGATCATGCGCAACTGAATTGACCAGTAGCGCGGTAGCCTGCGCATCTGTCGGTTGCTCCACCTCCGCCAATCGGCGTGTCAGCTCTAAGGGCGCCAATTTCAACTGTGTGAAAGGTCGTTGACAGGTCACCCGTGTTGAATGTCATTGAGAACTGACCCGGTAGAGGTCAGAATTGTCACTGAGAACTGACCCATGTGCAACCGTGCCTCTGACCAGATGTGTCGGGGGTAATTGGAGTGATAGACATGGGATTTTTGAGCGTAATTCGACGATGGGCACTGAGGGACAAAATGCCCATTCGCGAGATTTCACGGCGGACGGGGCTGTCTCGCAACACCATCAGGAAGTATCTGCGGGCTGATATCGTTGAGCCCAGCTTCAAGACGCCGACGCGACCAAGCAAGTTGGATCCGTTTGCGGAGAAACTGTCGGGTTGGCTGATGACGGAGCAGCGCAAATCGCGCAAAGATCGGCGCACGGCCAAGCAGATGTATGCGGATCTGGTGAAGCTTGGCTTTGATGGGTCATATGAACGGGTCGCAGCTTTTGTCAGGGCTTGGAAAGCAGAACGGCAGCATGCGATGCAAACAACTGGGCGCGGAACTTTCGTGCCGCTGGTGTTTCAGTTTGACTGGAGCGAGGATTGGGCCGTGATCGGCGGCGAGCGTGTCAAGCTACAGGTCGCCCATATCAAGCTGTCACATAGCAGGGCGTTTCTGGTGCGTGCCTATTTGTTGCAAACGCACGAGATGCTGTTCGACGCCCACTGGCATGCTTTCCGTGTGTTCGGCGGCATTCCAGGCCGTGGCATCTATGACAATATGAAGACCGCTGTTGATCGTGTCAGGCGCGGCAAACAACGCGATGTGAACGCACGCTTTTTGGCCATGACCAGCCACTACGTCTTTGAGCCTGAGTTTTGCAATCCAGCGGCGGGTTGGGAGAAAGGCCAGGTTGAGAAGAACGTCCGCGATGCGCGCCATCGTTTGTGGCAAGTCGCCCCTGACTTTCCGAACCTTGAGGCATTGAACAACTGGCTGGAAGATCGCTGCACGGTGCTGTGGTCCGAGACTGCGCACGGCAGTTTGCCCGGAAGTATTGCAGACATCTGGGAAGCTGAGAAACCGGCGCTGATGCCGTTGCCCACGGCCTTTGATGGCTTTGTCGAACAGAGCAAACGTGTGTCACCGACTTGCCTGATTACCTTTGATCGGAACCGATACAGCGTGCCCGCCAGCTTTGCGAACCGCCCTGTCAGCCTGCATATTTACCCCGAACGGCTAGTGATTGTCGCTGAGGGACAGGCGGTCTGCGAACATCTGCGCATCATTGAACGGTCGCACCGTCAGCCGGGGCGCGTCATCTATGACTGGCGTCATTACCTGGCGGTGGTCCAACGCAAGCCTGGGGCGTTGCGCAACGGTGCACCCTTCGTGGAAATGCCGGAGGCCTTCCGCAAGCTCCAGAGCCTTATGCTGCGCAAGCCCGGCGGAGATCGGGAAATGGTCGATATCCTGTCTTTGGTTCTGCACCATGATGAACAGGCCGTGCTCTGTGCTGTTGAAATGGCGCTGGAAGCAGGCGTACCGACCAAGACCCATGTGCTGAACCTGCTTCACAGGCTGGTGGATGGCACACCGACCGATCAGCCAGATGTGACACCGCCTTCTGCTCTTTCCCTGAGAGAGGAACCCGAGGCCAATGTCAGCCGCTACGATGGGCTGCGGCAAGGAGGGACCCGCCATGCGTCATGATCCCGCCGGTGCCGCTATCGTCATCATGCTGCGCAGCCTGAAGATGCCCGGAATGGCGCAGGCTGTTGGCGATCTGATCGAACAGGGAGCGCCTGCATTCGACGCAGCCGTCCCCATGCTCTCGCAGTTGCTCAAAGCAGAGATGGCTGAACGAGAGGTGCGCTCCATTGCCTATCAGATGAAGGCTGCCCGCTTCCCGGCCTACAAGGACCTCTCCGGATTCGACTTTGCCGCCAGCGAGATCAACGAAGCCTTGGTCCGCCAACTGCATCGGTGCGAGTTCATGGATGGGGCCGAGAATGTGGTCTTGATCGGTGGACCAGGCACGGGGAAAAGCCACGTTGCGACCGCCCTCGGCATTCAGGCGATCGAGCATCACCGCAAACGCGTGCGCTTCTTCTCAACCGTCGAACTGGTCAATGCGCTGGAACAGGAAAAGGCCCTCGGCAAAGCTGGGAAAATCGCTGAGGCACTGGTCAAGACGGACCTCGTGATCCTGGACGAGCTGGGATACCTGCCGTTCAGCACATCAGGCGGCGCACTACTGTTCCATCTTCTCAGCAAGCTCTACGAGCGGACCAGCGTGGTCATCACCACCAACCTCAGCTTCAGCGAATGGGCCACGGTCTTCGGTGACGCCAAGATGACCACTGCCTTGCTCGATCGGCTAACCCACAGGTGCCACATCCTGGAGACCGGCAATGACAGCTATCGCTTCAAAGCCAGCTCCGAGATTGCAAAACAAAAACGGAAGGAGACACCAGCATTGACCACATCATGACGAACAAAGCATAAAGACTGAGCGGGTCAAATCTCGGTGACAATACCGGGTCAGTTCTCAGTGACATTCAACACGTTGGAGATGGTCATGATGCTCAGGGCGTTCTCGAGGCTGCCCATCACTTGCTGCGCGAGCGCTTTGGTTTTTTCTTCGTCACCTTGCAGGTCGAGGACCGCTGTCTCGATGAAAGCGGTGCCGAAAAGATAGACATCACGGGCGACAACGAGGCGAGTGCGGGCTGATGTCAATCGTTCTACTGCTCGCGCTCATCACCCTCTCCGAAGCGACGATAGGCGTTTTCGTCAATGTGCACCGGCAACAAGGCCATAGCGGATAAAGCGCCCTCTTCACTTGAAGGTTGAGCACCACAGCCTTGACGATGTCGACGTGGAAGCGATCAATACCACCACTCAGGATTGAAGCTCCTGTTTGCGTCGGCGGAACTCGTCTTCGTCGATTTCGCCGCGCGCATAACGTTCCTTGAGGATCTCCATCGAATCGCGCGTCTCGCCGCGCCAATTACTGGTGAGGGCACGAAACGCAAAGACCGCAACCGCGATGATGGCGCCCCAGAAAAGGATCATTCCGAAACCACCCCACCAGCCATGTCCGCCACCCCACATCATGTGACCGAAGGCACCATCGCCGTTCGGCACGGTGTCCGAAAAAGCTGAAGATGCGCTCGCAAAAACAGCGCTTATACTGGCCATCATTCTCATAAAAGCTTTCATGATCTTGTCCTTTCCTGTTGATTGAAACTTTGGGTGAATGGCAAATCGAGTTGCACCACAAGCCCGCCATCCGGGTGGTTTTGCAGCGTGATATCGCCGCCATGCGAGCGCAGGATAGTGCGGGCGATCGACAGGCCGAGACCGGTACCGCCCGTTTCGCGCGAGCGAGAGGTCTCGATCCGAAAAAACGGCTCGAACACCTCTTCAAGCTGTGCATCTGGTATGCCGGGGCCGTGATCCCGCACCTCGATCAGGACCCTGTCGTACTCTTGGGCAAAGCTGACCTCTGCGCCCCCTCCATAGCGCACGGCGTTCTCGATGATGTTGCGTAGCGCGCGGCGCATGGATTGCGGCCGCAACCTGATCTTGAGCGGTGCGTCGGTTTCAAGCTGAAACTCGTCGAGCATGTCCCGCCTCAGTTGGGTGAGGAATTCGCCCAACTCGACCGTTTCCGGGGGTTCGCTGATCGCCATGCCCCTCGCAAAGGCCAGTGTACGTTCGACCATGTCCTGCATTTCCTCGATGGAGGTGATCATGGCATCGCGGCTCTCCTCATCGTCGACCATTTCTGCGCGCACACGCAAAGCGGTCAGCGGAGAGCGCAGATCATGCCCCAGAGCGGCCATGATGCGCGTCTTGTCCGCGACCGTGCGCACAAGACGCTCCTGCATGAGATTGAAGGTCTCGGTCAAATCCCGAACCTCACTTGGGCCGGACGCGGGGATCGGTTTGCTTTCCTCGCCGCGACCGAGGCTCTCGGCGGCTTGCGCCAGGCGTCGAAGAGGCCAGGTCAGGCGCGCAAGAAGATACCAGCAGGCCACGCCGATCAGCAGTGCTGCGGTCAGACCGAAGCTGATTGAGGAAAAGACAGGCCATTGCAGGGGTGGGCGCTGAAATCGCGTGTCGACATTGAGCCAGGCTCCGCTTTCGAGAGCAATAGACAAAGTAAGTTCAAGGCCCATGATTTTGTCATGCATCATCCGCTGATGCATTCCGGTCATTTGCGATGGCATGTTCGTCATCGGCGTAAGTGCGCCCTCGACCCGGTGCAGTTCCACACGGATCACGCGCTTGTCTCCGGTCCCTAGCAGGGATCTGATCCTGGCCTCGACGGCACCACCTGCCTCGTGATCGAGATGATCGACAGTTGGCAACGGATCGACGTGAAATCGCGCGAGCGGCGAGTCCGCAGCCCGAAGGATGGAGGCGTGTAGATCCTCGGGCGCCTGCTCCAGCAACAGGGCCACATTGGCCGCGCGCCCCGCCGCCTCTGCTCCGATCGCGGCACGCACAGCGAGGCTTCTTTCGTCCACGAAAAGCCAGAGGCTGATCGCCTGTGCCGTCACGAGGCTTCCCACGATCAGCAGCAGGAGCTGGACGCGCAAGCTGTCCAGAGGTTTTCGGATCATGCTTCCGCCTCGACATCTGTCGCAAGGCAATAGCCGCCATTTCGGACTGTCGTGATGATCCGTGGCCGCCCCGGATTGTCCTCGATCTTGCGCCTAAGACGGCTGATCCGATTGTCGATAGTGCGATCAAATGCGGCAGGTTTCCGTCCTTCGGTAAGGTCGAAAAGCTGTTCGCGGCTGATCACGATACGCGGACGCTCGAGCAAGATCGTCAACAGTTTGAATTCCGATGTTGTCAGCGTTTCCTTGCGCCCATCGGCAGCGATCAGCCCGCGGGTATCTGTTTCGAGGGTCCAGCCCGCAAATCGGATACGACGCCCGGTAAGGCCACCTGCAAGAGATTCCGGTCGCTGCGCCCGCCGCAGGATCGCCTTGATCCGCGCCAGAAGCTCGCGCGGATTGAAGGGCTTGGAAAGATAGTCGTCCGCACCGACTTCAAGCCCGATGATCCGATCCATTTCCTCTCCGAGCGCGGTGAGCATGAGAATTGGCGCGACATTTCTTGTAGAGAGACGGCGGCAGACCGATATCCCGTCTTCGCCCGGCATCATCACATCAAGGATAATGAGATCATAACGACCCACCTTGAGCAGGCCATCCATCTCGGCGGCACCGGCAGCACTCGTCACGCGCATTTCGTTCTTTTCAAGATATCGCGCCACGGCTTTGCGGATCTCGGGGCTATCATCGACGATCAGGATATGTGGTGTTTTGCTCATGGGCCGAACTTAGGGGATTGTCTGGCCGATGCCGAGAAAAATTGTCACGGGGTGTAACTCCCTAGCGTTTTGCGACGGCCCGTTACATGTCTCACGAGTGCGCCCGTTGCATCGCTCGTCCTGGCTGCCATCTTCAGTCAATCGGAACCCGAAAAGGAGGTAAATCGATGAAACGCAACATCACACTCATTCTCGCAACCACCATTGCAATGGCGGGCGGCGCAGCATTCGCCGACATGGGATATATTTCCGGGCATCATGAGCTGCCTGACCGCGATAACAACATTCACATGACCGATAATATGCGCGGCCATTTCGACCACGCTGATCAGAACGAAGACGGCAAGGTCACACGCGAAGAAATGGAAACCCACATGCAGGCCGCGTCGGAGTTCCAAAAGATGTTCGAAGAGCGCAACGGACGTCAGGACCGCTAAGTCATTCGCCCGCTTATCAAGGAGAACGGTCAAGCTATTTGACCGTCCTTTCGCGAAGCAAAGATCCATTTTCCGACCCGACAAGCATGTCGGCTCAAAATATGAGGAAAGAGCTATGAAACGAACATACATCACAGCAATCGCCGTAACAGTGATCTTGTCAGGGGGCGGCGCCGCTCTGGCACAGGGACAGCACGGCCACGGCCAGCAACCGTCCGGGAAATCCGGCATGATGGATGGCGGCATGATGCCCATGCACAGGAACATGATGCAGGGCGCCGGCATGATGCAGGGTGGCGGCATGATGCAAGGCAAGGGGCTGATGGGCCCTCAGTTCCGCGCTCTGATGGATGCCAACGGTGACGGAAAGGTAGAGCCCGCCGAGGCACGTGCGCAGCTCCAGAAGCTACTGCAAGAAAACGACACGGACAGCGACGGCACCCTCAGCCTCTCGGAGTTCGAAGTTCTGCACAGCCGCCTGATCCGCGAGACGATGGTCGACCGTTTTCAGCATCTCGACAATGACGGCGACGGTGCCATCACCGCCGAGGAAATGGCCGCACCTGCCAAACAAATGGAACGCAAGCAAAAGCGTATGGAAATGATGCAGAAATCCTCTGGCGCTTCCAACGAGGGCATGGGGTCAGGCGGAATGATGCAGGGTGGTCAGGGTAAGATGAAAAACTGACCGCTCTTTGCAAGCATGGGCAACAGGCGGTGGCGCCGCTGTGCGCCGCCGTCAAATAGTGTCAACGTGAGCGAAAGCGGCGACGCTTATCCGAACTGCGCGTCTTTGCAACTCCCTCTTATCTTTGCCAAAGGCGTTCAAAGAGCGTTTGCCCGTCATGACTTGATGTATAAGGCTCTGCATGAGCGACGATGCCTCGCCTGTAACTTTGTTGGAAGCCCCCATGCACATCGGACGAACACACTTGCGCTACCTCGTCGTTGCGTCGGTACTTATCGCAATCCTTCTGATCCTGATCTATTGGACCCCGCCCAAACTGGACACTGATGCGGTCCGCGATATAGTGGAAAATGCAGGATACTGGGGTCCTCTCTTCATAATGGGCCTGATGATCCTTGCCGTGGTGGCGAGCCCTCTGCCAAGCGCGCCAATCGCGCTGGCTGCGGGCGCCGCATATGGCCATACTTTTGGAACTCTTTACGTCATTGCAGGCGCCGAAGTCGGGGCGCTCATTGCCTTTCTGATCGCACGTCTTGTCGGGCGTGATGTGCTGAAGCGGTGGTTCGGAAGCAAGATTGACGCCGGGATGCTCGGCTCTCAAAACGCCCTGACAGCCATAGTGTTTCTAAGCCGATTAATGCCGTTCGTGTCATTCGATCTTATTAGCTACGCAGCGGGTCTCAGCGGATTGCGGCTCTGGCGATTTGGCATCGCAACTCTCGCCGGAATCGTTCCTGCGAGTTTTCTTCTCGCTCATTTTGGCGTGGAAGCCGTCGAGGGAAATTCCTCCGTGGCGACCGGAATCGCTGTGGTGCTGGGACTCGCAACCGTTCTGACGGCAGGATGGACGCTTATTCGAAGGCTGCACAAGGAACCAGACGACTGAAGCAGTGATAAACCGTCTCGTGCAGGTTGCGATGATTTTAAGCGGGACACTATCGTAGAGCTTTCGCAGCCATCTTTGGTTTCTAGGCAGGTGTGATTTAGCCGATACCCATGTTCGGTCAGTCATTGTTGTGCGTCCATGGCCAGAGTGTGGCGACGTGCCGGGCCTCCGCGTTGTTGATGATGTCTTGGTCCTGCCATTCATGTCTGATCATGCGCGCAATACAGGCGTTTTGCTGGGGCTGCTCAGGCGAGCATGGCCCCTCAAAGCGACGCCAATCCAAAGGTGTTACGGCAAGGAATTTATCTCAGGGGACATTGACCTCTGGGCAAATGAGCATGTCTTAACTTTGGACTTCCCACATCCCGGCAAACCCACCGAAAACGCCTGCATCAAAGCCTTCAACGGAGCCTTGTTGCATAGATCAGCCGCAACTCGAAACGCGCCCTACCGGAGACGGAATTCAGGCGGAGCGTTCAAAACGTGGGCGGCCAAGTCCGGTCATCCGGTTGAGAACCCGGACGCCAATCCTGGCTTCTGTTTTCTGATTTTCGAAGCTGCACACCATTAGCTTGGGCTCGATGACAGCTTTCCAGCGACCCATGTGGGTTTCGCCCCGGCTGCGTTGATTGTAACCGGAGGTCTTTTGCCAAGCCATCCGTCCGTGGACGTTGATCGGCGCAATAACTCTGTCGCGGGCGGTCGGATTCTGTGCCGCATTGGGGCTCAGCATCGCGTATCTGGGAGGTGGGATCGTGACCTCAATCGTCGATCCGAACCGAGCGGCAAGCACGTCAGATGTTGGCTCTCCGTCCTAAGCCCCATCTGCGAGGAACAGATCAACCGGACCGTCGACTTGAGACAAGAGATCTGGCAGCGCCGTCGGATCTGGAAGACGGGGGTTTAGACCAATGAGTGGATACTGAACGACTACCGGCTGGCGCCGGTAGGATCAGCGATGTGATTTTCCAGGTACTGAAGTACGATGTCTTCCGTGATGGCGCCGTTGGTGGTTGAAAAATACCCCCTACCCCAAAACCGGCAGCCCCAGTAGCGCTTGCGGATCGCAGGAAACTCGCGCTGCGCCCGGTAAGACGAACG
>NZ_FOVP01000001.1 GCF_900115165.1 Roseovarius lutimaris
ATTTACCAGTGGTGCTTGGATCGACGTGCTTACGGATGCAAAGATCAAGATCAGCATGGACGGCAAAGGCGCTTGGCGCGACAATCGGATGATTGAGCGGCTGTGGCGGTCACTGAAATATGAATGCGTCTACCTCAACGCTTTTGAGACCGGCTCAGAAATGCGGGCGGGCATCGGTAAATGGCTGACCTACTACAACTCTGAGCGCCCCCATTCGACGCACGGGTTATTGACCCCCGATGAGGTATACGCCAACAAAACAGAACCAATGAGATTAGCAGCCTGAAGTGAAACCCTGATCCATCTTAACAAGGCTGCAAACTGGTCGAAAAAGCAGGACCACCTCTCACCAACCCTCCCGGATTACGGTTCGAGGCGGTCTCGCTAAGATAATCGCATAGAACTGAAGTTCGGAATTTCTTCTACTGTCACACAACTTACTCGTAAAATCGTCACGTTGTGGCTGGGAACTTTTTCCAAGTCTTTCTTAGTGAAGGCGACACAGGAAACGACCAAATTTCCAGAGAATTTCATCAGGCAGTTTTTCCATCGCGAATGCCCTCACATAGAGGGGCATGAGCGATGGAAAAATCCTTCTCATGCACGTTGATGAACTTCAAATCATCCGTCGAAAAAAAAGTTCAGATACAGCTGTTCATTGCCACTCTACCAGCTTCCCAGATTCATCCCACAGGTACTGAAGTCAGATAAGGCAGTTGCTCCCTACAACGCTTCTTGTGGAGTGGCCTTTACAAGGGGTTTTGACATTGCGCGATGATACGCTAACATCCAACCAAGGTTAGCTTTTGGCGGCCCCGGAAGGACTTGAACCCTCAACCTCGGACTTAGAAGGTCCTTGCTCTATCCAGTTGAGCTACGGAGCCGCTGAAAGCAGTCTGCAAAACAGTCCGCGATAATCTACTACTTGCTAATCACCTTTAATTCAAAGTGAAATTTGGACTTGACCAACCGATTAGAAGTCAGGTGCTCTATCCAGTTGAGCTACGGGACCGCTGATCTGGCTTCTAGCGTGGGCGTGCGCCAAGATCAAAGCGAAAACGAAGTATGTGGCGTGGTTCAGGTAAACGGGTTGTCGTCATACTCGACCCCGGCCAGATAAAGCCCGTGCGGCGGGGCAACCGGGCCACAGGCGGCGCGGTCACGTTCGTGCAGGGCCGTGCGTACCTTGTCGGGAGTCCACGACCCGGCGCCGACGCGTTCTAGTGTGCCCACGACGCTGCGCACCTGATTGTGCAGGAACGAGCGCGCGCGCAGGTGAAAGCGCACCTCAGAGCCAAGCGACAGCGGGATTTCCTCGATCTCGATGGCATTCAGGGTTTTGACCGGGCTGGCCGACTGACAGATGGTCGAGCGGAAGGTGGTGAAATCATGCAGGCCAATGAGATGGGCCGCGCCCTCGCGCATCGCCGCAAGGTCAAGCGGGCGCAGCACCTGCCACACGAACCCACGCTCATGGGTTACCGGAGGGCGGCGCACCAGCACGCGAAACACATAGCGCCGCTCGGTCGCGGAAAACCGGGCATGCCAATCGCCCGAGACCTTTTCACAGCCGACAATCGCAATCGGGTGCGGTTTGAGGTGGAAATTCACCGCCTCTGTCAGGCGAAAGGTGTTCCAGTCGCGGGTAAGATCGCAATGCGCCACCTGGGCATAGGCATGCACGCCCGCATCGGTGCGTCCGGCGGCGGCGATGGTGTGGCTACCGGGTTCAATCTTGGCCAGGGCGGCCTCGATCGCGCCCTGCACCGAGGGGTGATTGGGTTGGCGTTGCCAGCCGACGAAGGGGGCACCGGAATATTCGACTTTGAGAGCGTATCTGGGCATGCGCCTGCGCATAAATCAAAACGCAGCCGCAGAAAAGACGGTATCGTCTTGCTCCTAGAAGTCCCCCTGACCGGCGTTTTGCTGCCAGGGTTTGACCAGATTGCCAAAGCGGGTGAACTGCGCCTCAAAGCTAAGCTCGACCGTGCCGATGGGCCCGTGGCGCTGCTTGCCGATGATCACCTCGGCCTTGCCGTGCAGGCGCGCCATGGCCTCTTGCCACTCGGCGGTTTTTTCAAGCTCGTGATCGCCGGGCTTTTCGCGCTCTTTGTAATATTCTTCGCGGAACACGAACATCACCACATCGGCATCCTGCTCGATTGAGCCGGATTCGCGCAGATCGCTCAGTTGTGGGCGTTTGTCTTCGCGTGATTCGACCTGACGCGAGAGCTGCGAGAGGGCGATCACCGGGATGTTCAGCTCTTTGGCGATGGCCTTGAGGCCCATCGAAATCTCGCCGATCTCCTGCACGCGGTTGTCCGAGGTGCCGCGCACCAGCTGGAGGTAATCGACAATCAACAGGTCAAGCCCGTGGGTCCGCTTGAGGCGACGCGCGCGTGCGGCCAGTTGCGAAATCGGAATGGCGGCGGTGTCGTCGATGAACAACGGGCAGGATTCAAGCGTCTTGGCGGCCTCGACAAAGCGGCGAAACTCGGTCTCGTCCATGTCACCCTGACGGATCTTATGCGAGGAAATTTCCGAGGCTTCGGCCAGAACCCGCGCCGCAAGCTGTTCAGCGCTCATCTCAAGACTGAAAAAGCCGACCACACCGCCATCCACCGCGCCCTCGGTGCCATCGGGCAGGGGGCCGCGCTTATAGGCCTTGGCGACGTTGAAGGCGATGTTGGTCGCCAGCGAGGTCTTGCCCATCGACGGGCGCCCGGCAAGGATCAGAAGGTCAGACTTGTGCAGCCCGCCCAGCATTTTATCCATATCCACCAGATCGGTCGAAATCCCTGCAAGCCCGCCTTCGCGCTGATAGGCGGCATTGGCCACGTTCACCGCATCGGTGACGGCCTTGAGGAAGGATTGAAAGCCGGATTCGGTCTGGCCCTGTTCGGCCAGCTGATAGAGCGCCTGTTCGGCCTCGACGATCTGTTCTTTTGGTTCGCTGTCGACATCGACCCGCGCCGCCTTGCCGGCAATGTTGTGACCAAGGGCAATCAACTCGCGCCGGATCGCAAGGTCATAGATCATCCGCGCATAATCGCGCACCGCAAAGGTCGAGATCGCCGCGCCCGCAAGCCGCGCAAGGTAAGCCGGGCCGCCAAGCTCCTTGAGGCCCTCGTCATCCTCCAGAAACGCCCGCAGGGTTACCGGCGAGGCGAGGTTGTTCTTGGCAATCCGCGCCGCGGCCGTCTCGAAGATGCGCGCATGTACCGGGTCATAGAAATGCTGCGCCCCGATGATCTGGGCGATGCGGTCGTAGATGTCGTTATTGGTCAGGATCGCGCCCAACAGCTGCTGCTCGGCCTCGATCGAATGGGGCATCGTGTCGGCGGCCTGAATTTCGGCACCGGTGGCGTTGAAACCTGCTATTTCGTTCATTTCTGCTGTCCCCGTTTTACGTCTTTTTGACTTGGCTCGTTTCTAGGCCAAGCCGCCCCGTTCCGCCACTTGTATAAACCTGTGGATGGTCTGCGGGATAAGTCGGTGCGTAAGCCTGCGCACCGGTTGATTTAATGGTATGTTGCGGCCTTGAGCGATAAACCTACCACATCTTGTGGTCGATTGCGATTCGCGATTGGGCTTGTCCACAGGCTCAGGGGATAAGTTTTATTTCTTGTTGTCTTCCTGCCACTTACGCGGATCGTTCAGAAAAACCTCGACCGCATCAAGCGTGGCGGCATCAAAGGCGCCCTGCGCGCGGGCCTCGGCCAACACATCCCACCAGGTGCAAAGATGGTGCAACGCGACCCCGTGATCGCCAAGCGTCTTTTCGGTTTCGGGGAAGATGCCGTAATAGAAAATCACCGCCGTATGGGCGCAGGTCGCCCCGGTCTCGCGGATCGCATCCACGAAGGAGAGCTTTGATCCGCCATCGGTGGTCAGATCCTCGACCAGAAGCACACGCTCGCCCTCGGACATGACGCCCTCGATCCGGGCATTGCGGCCATAGCCTTTGGGTTTTTTGCGCACATAGGTCATCGGCAGCGCCATCCGCTCGGCCACGAGGGCGGCGAAAGGGATGCCGGCTGTCTCGCCGCCGGCGATATTGTCAAACGCCTCGAAGCCTGCGTTGCGCATTACGGTGACGGTCAAAAAATCCATCAACGTCGCGCGGATGCGCGGATAGCTGATCAGTTTGCGACAGTCGATATAGGTCGGCGACGGCAGGCCCGAGGCCAGTGTGAACGGCTCGTCCGCGTTGAAATGCACGGCCTTGATTTCCAAAAGCATGCGCGCGCTCAGGCGGGCCATGTCCTGGGACGAAGGGTAAGAGGTCGGAATCATGCGCGTGGTCCTTTTTCGCGGGGGCAGCCCCGAAGAGATTTTATGCCTTCGGCGAGGATATTTGGAGCCAGAAGAAACCTAGCTGACACTCCAGTAAAGCGGAAAGCCGGGATCAAAGACCGTAACCGGGCCATCGTCGGTGTCGATCTTGTCAGGGCAGGGCACTGCGGTATCGTTTTTGGTCAGGGTCAGTGTCGCCTTGTTCGGCGCCAGCCCGTAAAAGGCGGGGCCGTTGAGAGAGGTGAAACCTTCCAGCCGATCAAGCGCGCCGTCTTCTTCAAACGCATGGGCGAGGATCGACAGGGTGTTGGTGGCCGTAAAGCACCCGGCGCAACCGCAGGCGTTTTCCTTGAGGGCATCGGTATGGGGCGCGCTATCGGTGCCAAGGAAAAACCGCGTGTCGCCAGAGGTGGCGGCGGCGCGCAGGGCAAGGCGGTGCTCTTCGCGCTTGGCAACCGGCAGGCAATAGTAATGCGGCTTGATTCCGCCCACGAGGATATGGTTGCGGTTGATGATCAGGTGATGCGTGGTGATCGTCGCGCCAAGATCGCGGTCGTTTGCTTTGACGTACTCGACCCCGTTGGCGGTGGTGATATGTTCCATCACCACCCGCAGGCCCGGCGTGGCGCGCCGGACCGGATCGAGCACCCGGTCGATGAACACCGCCTCGCGGTCAAAGATATCAACCTCGCTGTCGGTTACTTCGCCATGCACGCAAAGCGGCAGGCCGATCTCGGCCATCTTTTCCAGCACGCCGCGCACCTTGTCGAAATCGCGCACGCCGCTGGCGGAATTGGTGGTGGCGCCCGCCGGGTAGAGCTTGACCGCCGAAACAAGGCCGCTGGCATGGGCGGCGGCAACATCCGCCGGGTCTGTTTGCTCGGTCAGGTAGAGCGTCATCAGCGGCGTGAAATCTGCCCCCGCGGGGCGCGCGGCGAGGATTCGGTCGCGGTAGGCGCGGGCATCGGCGGCGGTCACCACCGGCGGCACCAGGTTGGGCATGATGATCGCCCGGGCAAAATGGCGCGTGGTTTCAGGCAGGACGGCGCGCAGCATGGCGCCATCGCGCAGATGCAGGTGCCAGTCGTCGGGGCGGCGGAGGGTCAGGGTTTGGCTCATGGCGCAGGCATTACACAATCCCGCAGGTCATGGCCAGAGTTTGATGCCCTGTCAGATGTCGGGCGCGCCCGCAAGCTCGTCAAGCCGGGTCTCGGCCCGGTAAAGCGCCTTGCGGAACCGTTGCCCGCCAAGTTTGCGATCAAGGGCGCGGCGGCAATGTATCACGGTAAGCCCATCGCGCTGATCCGACACAAGACGTTGCAGCAGCTTGATGAGATAGGGTGTATCGTCGCGCCGTGCGCGGAAAAGCCTGGCAAGGCTCAACCGGCTCACCTTGTTGGTGCTCATCTGCGCGAGAACCCGTGGGATCATGCCAATGCGCATCAGGCAGGTCTCAATCCGGTAGCCAAGATAGCGGGTGCGAAAGCGCATGACATTGGGGCGGGCGAAAAGCGCTGCATGCATCGCGTCAAGCTCGATCTCGGGGTCGTAGAGCAGAACCGCCATATCGGCGGCATCCAGCATATCGGGCGCATAGCCATAGCGATCGTCAAAACTGATCCGGCGCATTCTGACATAGCGATCATCCCATTCGGCGACCCGCGGATCTAGCGTGGCCTGAGGCGAGAGCATAAGAACTTTGGCCCCCGGGGCCGCTACCGAAAAGGCCGCAGCCGCATAGCCGCAAGGCCCGGCACCGTAAAAAATCACCTGTTCAAAGTCGTCAAAGAACCCATCGTCAATCAGCCGGTCGAAAAACCCATAGACGCGGCCATCGCGAAACCAGGTGTCGCCATCGCTGATCAGACCGAGATGCGACCAGCCAAGCGTTTTGATCATGTTCCAGCCAAAGGGCTGTGCCTGCGGCGATAGATCGGCCATCTTTTGATGGCTTTCAAAGGTCACCAGCAGGATCGGCTTGCGTTCCACAAGCACGGCCGCATGGCGCGCGCCGAGCGGCTCGCAATAGCCATCATCGCCCGCCAGATCATTGGCGCGCTCGCACCAATCCGCCCAGGCAAGATCGGAAAGATCGGCGTCAAACATTGGGGCGCTGTCTTGCATATCTGCTCGTACCTTATTTATGCCTGACCGCTTGGATGCGGCTTTGTTGAAACGGTTATGCGCGTGAACTTAGGCAAAACTTTGGAAAATCCATGTGCATTCCGGGGGCATCTACCACAATAGTCTCAGGCGCGCGCCCTTGACCATTGCGCGCCGCCATGCAGTTCTGGGCGCAACTCGGACACAAGCGGAGAGCCAAAGTGCAGAACCCCACATCCATCGACGCCGTCCAGGACCTTTTGACAGAGCAGAACTATATCTGCGGGCGGGGCCTTGGGACAGTTGCCTTCCTTGCGCTTACCCTCGGGCGACCGTTGTTTCTTGAGGGCGAGGCCGGTACCGGCAAGACAGAGATCGCCAAGGCCATCGCCACCGCGCTTGGCCGCCGCCTGATCCGGCTGCAATGCTATGAGGGGCTTGATGTCTCAAGCGCGGTCTATGAGTGGAACTTTGCCGAACAGATGATCGCCATCCGTACCGCCGAGGCGGCAGGCGGGGTGGACCGTGGTCACCTCAAGGATGAGCTGTTTACCCAGGACTACCTGATTGAACGCCCGCTTCTTCAGGCGATGCGCCCCCAATCCGGTGGCGCGCCGGTCCTGCTGATCGACGAGATTGACCGCACTGATGAGCCGTTCGAGGCTTTCTTGCTTGAGGCGCTGTCTGATTTTCAGGTGACAATTCCCGAACTTGGGACGATCCATGCGCCCGAACCGCCGATCGTGATCCTGACCTCGAACCGCACCCGCGAGGTGCATGACGCGCTCAAACGGCGTTGCCTCTATCACTGGGTTGACTACCCTGCATTTGACCGCGAGATCGAGATATTGCAGGCCCGCGCCCCCGAGGCCGCCGATCGGCTTTCCCGCGAGGTGGTCGCCTTCGTGCAGGCGCTGCGCACCGAGGATCTCTTCAAAAAGCCCGGCGTTGCAGAAACCATCGACTGGGCGAAATGCCTGCTCGCGCTTGATGTCATAAGCCTCAGCCCCGAGGTGATCGCCGATACTTTGGGCGCGATCCTGAAATATCAGGACGACATCCAGAAGCTTCAGGGCTCCGAGGCCAAACGCATTCTGGATGAGGTCAAGGCAAGCCTGGAACCGGCCTGATGTTTCTTCTTGGCAGAAATACTCTCGGGGGGTGTGGGGGGCAGACAGCCCCCCACCTTTTGCCATGAGCGAATACGCCCCGCTTGATCTGCCTGACAATCCCAGGCTCACCCATAACATAACCCATTTCGCCCGTGCCCTGCGCGCCGCCGGGCTGCCGATTGGCACCGGTCGGGTGATTGACGCCGTGCGCGCGGTGGCCATGGCGGGGTTCACCAGCCGGACTGATTTCTTTTACACCCTGCGCGCCTGTCTTGTGACGCGGCCCGAACATCTGGCGGTCTTTGCCCAGGTCTTTCGTCTCTACTGGCGCGATCCGCGTTATGTCGAACACATGATGGCGATGATGTTGCCCGCCATTCGCGGCGTCCAGGAAGACCGCAGTGCGCAGGCCGCCGAAAAGCGTGCCGCCGAGGCGCTGCTTGACGGGATAAGCCGTGACCTGCCGGAAATCGAAGAGCATGAAAGCGATGAAGTCCAGATCGAGATCGACGCCAGTACCACCATGTCGGGCGAAGAACGCCTGCGCCAGCTTGACTTCGAGCAGATGAGCACTGCCGAGATGAGCGCGGCCAAGCGCATGCTGGCGCGCCTCACCTTGCCGGTGAAACCCTTTGCCTCGCGGCGCGGCGAAGCCAGCCCACAGGGCCGCCGGATTGATGCGCGCCGCAGCCTGCGCGCCGCCCTGCGCCATGGCGGCGAGATGCGCCGCATCCATCGCAAAAAGCCGCGCGACCGCTGGCCCAATCTGGTGGTGATCTGCGATATCTCCGGCTCGATGAGCCAATATAGCCGGATGGTTCTGCATTTCCTGCATGCGGTCGCCAATCAAAAGGGCGCGGGCTGGGCGCGGGTGCATGCCTTTACCTTTGGCACGCGGCTGACCAATATCACCCGGCAACTGGCCACGCGCGACGTGGATGCCGCGCTTGCCGCTGCCGGGCGTCAGGCGCAGGACTGGGAGGGTGGCACCAAGATCGGCGCCTGCCTGCACGCGTTCAATCGCGACTGGTCGCGCCGGGTGATGGGGCAGGGCGCGGTGGTGCTTTTGATCACCGACGGGCTTGACCGCGACGCGCCCGAGGCGCTCAGTCATGAAATGGAGCGCCTGCATCTGTCCTCGCGGCGGCTGATCTGGCTTAATCCCCTGCTCCGGTGGGAAGGTTTTGCACCCAAGGCTCAGGGCATCCGCGCCATGCTGCCGCATGTGGATGCATTTCGCGCGGGCCATTCCATCGCCACGCTGGAAGATCTGGCACTGGCCATCTCACGGCGCGACGATACTGGTGAAAAGGCGCGTCTGATGGCCGCGCTCGAGGCGCAGGATTGAGATTTTTCGGCGAAAAATCTTGGGAGGGCGCCGCGATGTTTGTGCTAGATTTCGCCTTTCGAGGGAGAAGATGATGACCCGATTTGACGATATTCCCGAAACCGCCCTCGCCTGGCATCGCGCAGGCAAGGGCGCGGCTCTGGCCACCGTGGTCGAAACATGGGGCAGCGCGCCGCGCCGGGTCGGCAGCCAGCTTGCGATTTCCGGCGCAGGCGAGATTGCCGGCTCGGTCTCGGGCGGCTGTGTCGAAGGTGCGGTGGTCGCCGAGGCATTGGATGCGATCGAGGACGGCAAGCCGGTGCTGCTTGAATATGGCGTCTCCGACGGCGATGCCTTTGCGGTTGGCCTTGCCTGTGGCGGCACCATCCGGGTATTGGTCGAACCGGTCGGCCCGGTCCTGCCCGAGCCGCTTCTGGCCGATCTCTGTCTGGCCCGCGAGGCGCGCGTGCCGGTGGCCTATGTCACCGGCATGGCGGTAGAGCGGCGACTTGAGCGCGAAGGCCATGGCGCGCGCTTTCGCATGGATCGTTCGGGCTTTGAGGAGGACGGCGAGACATTCGTCGCCATTCACAACCCGCCGCTGCGCCTGATCATCGTCGGCGCGGTGCATATCGCGCAAGCCCTTGTGCCGATGGCGCGGATTGCCGGTTATGACCCGCTTTTGATCGACCCGCGCGAAAGCTTTGCCTCAGAGGCGCGCTTTCCGGGGGAAACCATCCTGTTTGATTGGCCCGATGAGGCGGTAAAGGCTTACGGCCTTGACAGCCGCACGGCGCTTGTCCTGTTGACCCATGACCCCAAGCTTGACGATCCGGCCCTCGCCGAGGCGTTGCGCTCGGATGTGTTTTACATCGGCGCTCTGGGATCGACCCGGACCCATGCCAAGCGGGTTGAGCGGCTTGAGCAGGCCGGGTTTTCAGCGCATGAGATCGCGCGCATTCATGGCCCCATCGGCCTAGATATCGGCGCGGCGGGCCCCTCCGAGATTGCCCTGGCGATCCTCGCGGAAATCACCCGGGTTCTAAGGCTTGGCGCATGAAATTCGGGTCCGTTCCGATTGACAAGGCCATGGGCGCGATCCTCGCCCATTCCGAGCAATTGCCGGGGGGGCGGCTGCGCAAGGGGGTGGTGCTGGACGCCGATCACGTCAAGGCCTTGCGCGCGGCGGGGTTCAGCGAGGTGACCGTGGCCCGTCTTGCGCCCGATGACCTGCACGAGGATGCCGCCGCCGCAGAGCTTGCCCGCGCGCTCATGGGCGAGGGCGCAGACATCCACCTGAGCGCGCCTTTTACCGGCCGCGTCAACCTGAGCGCCGAACGCCCCGGCGTGGTGCGTCTTGATGCGGGTAAGATCAACGCCGCCAATGCGGTCGATCCGATGATTACCGTCGCCACCGTGCCCGATTTTCACCAAATCCACATCGGCGGCATGATCGCCACGGTCAAGATCATCGCTTACGGAGTGCCCGGCGCGGCGCTTGCGCAGGCGGCCACCCTTGCGCGCGGCGCGGTGCGGCTGGTGCAGGCAAAGCACAAAACCGCCAGCCTGATCATCACCGACACCCCCGGCGGCCCCGGCACCAAGGGCGCCGAGGCGATTGCCGCGCGGGTCACCGGCCTTGGGATGGAATTGATCGAGACCCGGATATGCGCCCATGATGCCACCGCCCTGGCGCAGGAGATCGGCGCTGCGACAGGCGAGATCGTGCTGATCCTCACCGCCTCGGCGACCTCTGATCCGTTTGACACCGCGCCGCAGGCGCTGCGGCGTGCGGGCGGCGAGGTGACGCGCTTTGGCATGCCGGTCGATCCCGGTAACCTGCTGTTTCTCGGGCATCTGCGCGGCACCCCGGTGATCGGCCTGCCCGGCAGCGCCCGCAGCCCGGTTTTGCACGGCGCCGACTGGGTGCTGTCGCGGGTGGCCTGTGGCCTGCCGACGGGATCGGCGGAGATGGCGGCGATGGGGGTGGGCGGCCTGCTCAAGGAAATCCCGACCCGACCCCAGCCACGCCGCGCCGGGCGGGGCTGAATTTCAACAAACCGGGTTCTCAAGGGGTCGGGGGCATGCTTTAGTCTTACTGGACAGTCAGGCCGATCCGATTAAGGTCTGATCTGAAGCGACATAAAAAACCAACGGGAGGTGCTAATGCCACAGGTCAACATGACCGTGAATGGCAAGTCCGCGTCGGGCCAGATTGAAGGCCGCACGCTGCTTGTCGAATTTCTGCGAGAAACCCTTGGACTGACCGGCACGCATGTCGGCTGTGACACAAGCCAGTGCGGCGCCTGCGTGGTGCATGTGGACGGGCGTGCGGTCAAGGCCTGCACCATGTTCGCCGCCGAGGCCGAGGGCGCCGAGGTTCTGACCATCGAAAGCATGGCCGCGCCCGATGGCACGCTCAACACCATTCAACAGGCGTTTCAGGATCATCACGGGCTGCAATGCGGGTTCTGCACGCCGGGCATGGTGATGTCGGCGGCGGCGCTTCTGGCCGAAAACCCCAAGCCGACAGAGGCCGAGGTGCGCAATTACCTTGAGGGCAATATCTGCCGCTGCACCGGCTATCACAACATCGTCAAGGCGATCCTGGCCGCATCCGGCCAGGACGTCAGCGCAATCGCTGCCGAATGATGCGTAGGGTGGGTGAAACCCACGCCACCTTCATGACACGGACCCCAAGGGAGGATTAAGACATGCCCAAAGACGGAGGCATCGGCGCCAGCACCAAGCGGCGCGAAGACGTCCGGTTTCTGACCGGAACCGGCAATTACACCGATGACATCAACCTGCGCGGTCAAGCCTATGTGCATTTCCTGCGCTCGGACGTCGCGCACGGGAAGATCAACAAGGTGGATACCGAGGCGGCCTCGGGCATGCCCGGCGTGTTGCGCATCTTTACCGGCGCGGATTTCGAGGGCGTTGGCAGCATCCCCTGCGGCTGGCAGGTCACCGACCGCTTTGGCGAGGTGATGCAGGAGCCGGCCCATCCGGTTCTGGCCCAGGGCAAGGTGCGCCATGTCGGCGATCCGATTGCCGCCATTGTCGCCGAGACCTACATGCAGGCCCGCGACGCGGCCGAGGCGATTGAATACGACATCGACGAACTGCCCGCCGTCGTCAACATGAAGGACGCGCTCAAGGAGGGCGCGCCGAAGGTGCATGACGATCTCAAGAACAACCTTTGCTATGACTGGGGCTTTGTCGAAGAAAACAAGGCCGCTGTGAACGAGGCCTTTGAAAAAGCGGCGCATGTCACCACGCTGGAGCTGGTCAACAACCGGCTGATCGCCAACCCGATGGAGCCGCGCGTGGCGGTGGGGGATTTCAACCGCTCGACCGGCGATTCGACGCTCTACACCACAAGCCAGAACCCGCATGTGATCCGGCTGCTGATGGGCGCCTTTGTGCTTGGCATTCCCGAACACAAGCTGCGCGTGGTCTCACCCGATGTGGGCGGCGGCTTTGGCACCAAGATCTTTCACTATGCCGAAGAGGCGTTCTGTACCTTCGCCGCCAAGGCGCTCAACCGTCCGGTGAAGTGGACAAGCACGCGCTCTGAGGCGTTCATGTCCGATGCCCATGGCCGCGATCACGTCACCAAGATCGAGCTGGCGCTGGACAAGGACAACAACTTTACCGCGCTGCGCACCGACACCCATGCCAATATGGGGGCGTATCTGTCGACCTTTGCACCCTCGGTGCCGACATGGCTGCATGGCACTCTGATGGCGGGCAATTACAAGACGCCGCTGATCTATGTGAACGTCAAGGCGGTGTTTACCAACACCGTGCCGGTCGATGCCTATCGTGGCGCCGGGCGCCCCGAGGCGACCTATCAACTTGAGCGCGTGATCGACAAGGCCGCGCGCGAGTTGGGCGTTGACCCGATTGCCCTGCGACGGCAGAACTTTATCACCGAATTCCCTTATGCTACGCCGGTGGCGGTGGAATATGACACTGGCGATTACAATGCCACCATGGACAAGCTGGAAGAGATCGCGGATTTCAAGGGCTTTGCGGCGCGCCGCAAAGCGAGCGAGGCCAAAGGCATGCTGCGCGGTCTTGGCATCAACTGTTACATCGAGGCCTGCGGCATCGCGCCGAGCAACCTTGTCGGTCAGTTGGGCGCGCGCGCGGGTCTTTACGAGAGCGCCACAGTGCGCGTGAACGCCACCGGCGGTCTTGTGGTCATGACCGGAAGCCATAGCCACGGACAGGGCCATGAAACCGCCTTTCCGCAGGTGATTGCCGAGATGATCGGCATAGATGCAGACATGGTCGAGATCGTGCATGGCGACACCGGCAATGCGCCGATGGGCATGGGCACCTATGGGTCTCGTTCGCTCGCTGTCGGCGGAAGCGCGATGGTGCGCGCTACTGAGAAGATCATCAACAAGGCCAAGAAGATCGCGGCCCATCTGATGGAGGCCTCGGAGGCCGATATCGAGCTCAAGGATGGCGCCTTCAGTGTTGCGGGCACGGATAAATCCGTGGCCTGGGGCGATGTCACGCTGGCGGCCTATGTGCCGCATAACTATCCGCTTGAGGATATCGAGCCGGGCCTTGAGGAAACCGCGTTTTATGATCCGTCGAACTTTACCTACCCCTCGGGCGCCTATGCCTGCGAGGTTGAGGTCGATCCCGACACCGGGCGCGTCACCATCGAGCGGTTCTCGGCCGCCGATGACTTTGGCAATATCGTCAACCCGATGATTGTCTCGGGTCAGGTGCATGGCGGCATCGGGCAGGGCATCGGTCAGGCCCTGCTTGAGGCCTGTGCTTACGATGAAAACGGTCAGCTGCAAACCGGATCCTACATGGATTACGCGATGCCGCGCGCCGATGATGTGCCGTTCTATACGGTTGATCATTCCTGTCAGACGCCCTGTACGCACAATCCGCTTGGCGTCAAAGGCTGTGGCGAGGCGGGGGCCATCGGCAGCCCGCCTGCGGTGGTCAATGCGGTGATCGACGCGCTGCAATCCGGTGGTAAAAACGTAACCCATATCGACATGCCTCTCAGCCCCTCGCGGGTCTGGGACGCGATGCAAGGGTAAGGAGAGACAGCAATGTATGCATTTGATATCGAACGCCCGACCACCATCGGGGATGCGTTGAGCGCGCTTGGTCACGAAGAGGCACAAGCGCTTGGCGGTGGGCAGACCCTGATCCCGACGCTGAAACAGCGCCTTGCGGCGCCTGCAAAACTTGTCAGCCTGACCGGGATTTCCGAGATGAAGGGGGTTTGTACCGCCGATGATGGCAGCCTGTGCATTGGTGGCGGCACATGTCACGCCGATGTCGCCGCCGAGGCCGGCGCCTATCCGGCGCTCGCCAGTCTTGCCGGGCATATCGGCGATCCGGCGGTGCGAAATCGCGGCACCATCGGCGGGAGCCTCGCCAATAACGACCCCTCGGCCTGTTATCCGTCGGCGGTGCTTGGCTCTGGCGCGACGGTGATCACCAGCAATCGCGAGATCGCGGCGGATGATTTCTTTGACGGGTTGTTCACCACCGCACTTGAGGAGGGCGAGATCATCACCGAGGTCCGCTTTCCGGTGCCCGAAAAGGCCAGCTATCAGAAGTTCGAGCAACCCGCCTCGCGCTTTGCGCTTGTCGGGGTGTTTGTCGCCAAATACGCGGACGGCGTGCGTGTGGCGGTGACCGGTGCTTCTGAGGGCGGCGTATTTCGCTGGGCCGAGGCCGAGGCCGCGCTGAGCGCCAATTTCGCCCCCGAGGCGATCGAGGGGTTAAGCGTTGACGGGTCGGACATGATCAGTGACCTGCACGGATCGGGCGCGTATCGCGCGCATCTGGTGGCGGTGATGACGCGGCGCGCGGTGGCGGCTGCGGGCTGAGCACCGCTTTCTTGAAAAGAAAGCGGCCCGAAATCTTTTGAAGATTTCGGGTCACGGGGTGGCAGGCGTGAGCACTGTCACCCCCACAGCTGCGGCGCGGGCCAAGGCCGGATCAAGCGACATCGGGATATATTCGCCGCGCCGCCAGAGTTGCGCGAGGTCATCGTAATGGCGGCTCAGGAAATGCCCCGATTGGCCGGTTGAGGCGATGAATACGCTGCTGTCGGGATCGGCGAAATCATAGACCCCGCGGTAACCGGCCCCGTGCACGTTCTGGAATGGATCAGGCCCGTCGCCACCACGCGTGCGCCCGCGCAACAGCGTGTTATCCCCGCCCGAGGTGGATTGGCGGATGTTCACGAAATAGCGCAGCAGCGGCACCTCGCCCAGAACCTGATGGTCGTGGGTGGCCTGATGCGCATCGCCCCACCGCAGGCTTTCAATCGACGTGCCGTAACGCTCTGAAATCCAGATCAGCGCATCGTCAAGCGCCATGCGCGCGATATCGGTGCAGGTTTCAACCGGCGAGGATTGCTTGACATCACACCAGGCCGCCGCCCCATCGATGTCGCGAAACACCCGCTCGATGAAGACCGGATCGGGGTGATCGAATTCATGCGCCAGCGGGCCAAGGTCATCGCGAATCAACCGATCCTGAAGGGCGCGCATCCAGGCGGCGTAGATCAGCGGCTCTGGAAGGTGTTCGTTCATTTCACCATTCCACTCGGCCAGAAGCGTCAGCGCGCGTTGGCGCAGGCGCTCGGGTGTGCCCTCGGTGGCGGCTTCGCCGGTGAACCACAGATCGGCACCGATCAGCGGCAAAAGCGAGCGGGCGGTAAAGCTCACGGTGTCAAGCTGGGCCTCGATAAAGCTGTCGCGGGTGTGGACCTCGCGGTTCTGCATCAGGCGGCGCCAGCGTTGCACGCGCTGTGTATCGCCCCAAAGAAAGCTCATGTGAAGCGGGAAGGGCCGATCGACCACCTTGTTATTGGTGTTGCCAAGAATGCCGCCCTGGGGCGCGATGAATTCGGGGTTGGCGGCATAGGCCAGAACTCCCTGCCAGCGGTTTTCCGGCAACCAGCCCCGGCTTGGCATGCGGCCCTGGCTTTCATGGCGGGCATCGCGGCGCGGCATGGCGCCCACGGTCTTGAGCGCGATCACCTCCTGATCGACCAGCGTCAGGTTCTGCGAGGGCGCCACATAGAGCCGCCCGGCCTCGATCGCCTGATCGACCGATTGGGCCCGCATCAGCGCCATGGCGGATGTCATGGTCGTGTCCTGCGGGCTAAGCGCGGTCCAGCTCAGGGCGGCGACATGGCCTGCGGGGGTGACCTCGGCCAGGTTATAATGGCTGCCGGGCAGGATCGGGCCATTGTCGGACCAGCGCAGGGTCAGGGTGACCGGGGCCTCGTCCTTGATCTGGATGATCGAGCGGCTGGTGCGGAACGGCTTGAACCCATCGGGGGTGCGATATTCCGACGGGTTGTCGGGGTTCAGCTCTTCGATGAACAGATCCTGATCGTCCATGTAGGAGGAGGTCACCCCCCAGCCCAAACGCGCGCTGCGTCCGGTCAGAACCACCGGAATGCCCGGAATGGTGCCACCGATCACGCCGCCGGATCGCAATTCAAGCCGGGCCAGATACCAGATGCCCGGGGCCGAAAAGCCAAGATGCGGATCATTGGCCATCAAGGTGCCGCCCGCGGCCGAGCGCGCAGGCGCGGCGGCAAAGGCGTTCGAGGCCCCGGCAAAGGCGCGCGTGTTGAAGGGCGAGAGCGGGTCTTTCGGCGCCTTGTCCGCCTGCGCCACGCGCCGCCAATTCGCCGTCGGGAAGAGGCTGGCATATCCGGGCAGCGCGGCGATCCCGCCGCCGGGGGCGAGGGGCATGATATCGTCAAGCCGCGTCGCGTCTTCCAACGCCAGAGAGGAGCGTGCAAACAGCACCTCATTCTCAAGATGCGACGAGAGCTGGACCGCCATCAATTTGACCAGGGCAATGGAATCGGCCGGCTGCCAGGGGGCGATCGGCGCGTTGAACAGAAACTGTTCCGGTGCGCCACGGCCAAGCGCCGAGGCGTTGATCTCGGCGAGGCGCGCATTGACGCCGGCGGCATAGGCCGTGAGCGCGGCGAGGGTTTGCGCATCCTGCACCTCGACCGACTGGCGCGCCAGTGTATAAAGATCGAACCGGCGCAGCACCTTGTCGATATTGAGGGTGCGCGGGCCGAAGACTTCTGACAGGCGGCCCTGAACCGTGCGCCGCATCATCATCATCTGCCAGAGGCGATCCTGGGCATGGGCATAGCCGAGGCCGAAAAACGTATCCGGGTCGGTGGTGCCGAAGATATGCGGCACATTGGCATTGTTGCGCACGATCTCGACCGGGGCGCTTAACCCGCTGACGCTCAGGCGCGCGTCATAGTCGGGCAGCGAGCGCGACAACAGGAAATAGACCCCGCTCAAAACCAGCACTGCCAGAAGAACGGCCCCGCCTGCGAGGCGCAATAACCACTTCATAACCTGCGACATGCCTGCCGTTCGCCCCACTTTTCACTTGCATCAGGCCTTGGGGATAGTCAGAAAACCCGGGCGAGACAATGGGAGAGGAAAGACAATGGCGAAACTTGCGTTTCTTGGGCTTGGCGTGATGGGCTATCCGATGGCGGGGCATTTGCAGGCGGCGGGGCATGATGTCCGTGTCTACAACCGCACGGCGGCCAAGGCCGAAAAATGGGCGGCTGAGCATGGCGGATCTCATGCGCCAACCCCGCGCGAGGCGGCCGAAGGGGCGGATTTCGTGATGGCTTGCGTTGGCAATGACGATGACCTGCGCGGTGTTTGCCTTGGTCCGGACGGGGCCTTTGCGGGCATGAAGGACGGGGCCACCTTCGTTGATCATACCACGGTGTCTGCCAAGGTCACGAGCGAGCTTTATAGCGCCGCCAAGGCGGCGGGGCTGAACTTTGTCGACGCGCCGATCTCGGGCGGTCAGGCAGGGGCCGAAAACGCCCAGCTGTCGATCATGTGTGGCGGCGATCAGGCGTCCTATGATGCGGCCGAGCCGGTGATGAACACCTATGCCAAGCTGTGCCGTCGGATCGGCGAGAGTGGCGCCGGCCAGATGACAAAAATGTGCAACCAGATTGCAATCGCCGGTCTGGTTCAGGGCCTGAGCGAGGCGCTGCATTTCGCCGAGAAAGCCGGTCTTGACGGGCGCGCCGTGGTCGAGGTGATCAGCCAGGGCGCCGCCGGAAGCTGGCAGATGGCGAATCGCTATGAGACAATGATCGACGACAAGTTCGAGCACGGCTTTGCCGTCGACTGGATGCGCAAGGATCTCGGTATCTGCCTGAGCACGGCGGATGAAACCGGCGCGAGCCTGCCGGTGACGGCGCTGGTCGATCAATTCTACAAGGATGTCCAGAACATGGGCGGCGGGCGTTGGGACACCTCAAGCCTGTTCAAACGCCTGCGCGCGTTGGGCTAATACAAACATCGGGGCCGCTCTTCCGCCCGGTTGGGCGGCCTCGCTTTGCACGGCGTCACGCGATATGGCGCTCGCCCCGCAGCCATTTCACCGTGTCGGCATAATCCAGCGCCAGTGAAATCAGATCGACCACGAGCAGGATCACAAGATAACGCGCATATCCCTGCGTCAGATCGCCCCATGACAATAGCCACAGAATCAGCACGACAAGTGGTGTCCAGATCATCACATGTGGCAGCGCCATCATCTTTGAAAACCCACGCTCAACCAGCATGATTACCCCATTCAAAAGCATCGCCCCAACCGCCAGAATCGCCACCCAGGCGCCCATCGGCGCACCCCAAAAAAGCAGTGAGGCGGCATTCACCGGCACAAGGATCAGAGCGACCCAAAGCTGCACCCAGAGCGGCATGCGCCGATAGCTTTGCCAGATATCCAAAATCATGTGATCTCCACTTCGGTTGGCGTTTGCGGCACGCCCTTCGAATTGAGTATTTCAGGGAAAGATGAAAGAGTGCAACTTGTCTTTCATCTTTCTGAAAATACTCAAATTCGACATCTGCCTTGAAGCGATCAGGCGTCTTTCGGGCGCAGCATCAACCAGATCAGCGCGCCCCCGGCAAGGGCTAGAAACGGCGCCATCGCCAGGTTGACCGCCGTCCAGCCGGTCTCTGCGTCGCCGCCCGAACAATTCATCAAGCCACCCGAGGCGAGTGAGGCGAAGGTAACCCCGCCAAAGACCAGAAGATCGTTCAGTCCCTGCATCCGGCCGCGCTCATGCGGGGCATGCGCCCCCGCCAGCATCGTCGTGGCGCCGATAAAGCCAAAATTCCAGCCTAGCCCTAGGAGGATCAGCGCCGCGAAAAAGTTGCTGATCTCGATGCCCTGCAAGGCCACCGCCCCGGCAGCAGCAAGGATCAAAAGGCCGGTTGCGACGATCCTCTCGACGCCAAAGCGCGCGATCAGATGGCCGGTGAAGAAGGAGGGCACATACATCGCCAGCACATGGGCGGTGACGATATCGGCGGCGTTGTTTTCGGTAAAGCCACAGCCCACCACCGCCAGGGGGGTCGATGTCATCACCAGGTTCATCAAGGCATAGGCCACCATCGCACAGATCACTGCCACCGCGATGCGCGGGGTTTTCAGCAATTCCATCCGCGTGCGCCCGCGCGGCGCATCCTCGGAGGGGATTGGCGGTTTGGGGATATCGAGCAGCAGAAACAAGAACGCGCCCCCAAGGTTCAGCGCGATCACCGCCAGATAGGTGCCGAGAAACGGAATGATCATCGACTGTGCGGTGAGTTTTACCAATTGCGGGCCAATGATGGCGCTCAGCAGGCCACCCGCCATCACATAAGAGATCGCCTTGGGGCGAAAGCCGTCACTGGCGGTATCGGCGGCGGCAAACCGGTAAAACCCCTGCGCCGACATATAGGTGCCGGTGATCAGGCTGCCCAGCAAGAATATCGGAAACGATGCCACATAAAGCCCATAGGCCCCGATTGCGCCCCCAATCGCACCGGCCCCCGCGCCAAGCATGAAGCCTGCGCGTCGCCCATAGGTCTGCATCAGGTGCGACACCGGTGTCGCCGAAAGCATCGAGCCCAGAACAATCAGCGAGATCGGCAGAGTGGCAAAACAGATATTGCTGGCCAGAGATTGCCCGGCCAGACCGGCCACCACAAAGATCATTGGCATCTGCGCGCCCAAAACCGCCTGCGCGGCGACCAGAACGGCGACATTGCGCCGGGCGCGGCGATCATCGGGCATGAGGGCAGTATCAGTCATGGGCAACGTGCTAGACCGCGCGCGCAGGCGCCGCAAGGTCAATCAGCAGCGCTCGATCAGATGCGCGAAAGAGCCGCTGACCCGTCCCATCCGCAATCCCATATCGGGCAGAGCGGTGCCTTCGGCGTCGCGGGCCGCAAAAAGCGGTGGTCCCTCGGCGCGCAGGGTACTGGCATAATGAAACTCATGCCCCGCCCATGCCCCGCGAAACGGCCCGTCAGGGGCGGTGAGCCGCCGGTATCCCAGATGCAGCTTGCGGGCCGCAAAGCTGGTTTCAAGCGGCAGCAGCCCGGCCATGGCATGGCGGGTGCCCTGCGCGTCAATCAGGCCGTCACCCAAAGTCATATAGCCGCCACATTCCCCATATATTTCAGATCGTTTGGCAGCATTTCTAAGGCTTTGCATGAAGACATGCGCGCCGCTCAATCGCCCGGCATGAAGTTCGGGGTAGCCGCCCGGTAGAAACACGAACCCGGCCTCTGGCACCGGCGCGTCGTCAAGCGGTGAAAACACCCGCAACTCGGCCCCCGCCGCGCGCCAATCGGCCAGCATATGCGGATAGGCAAAGCCAAAGGCGCGATCCTGTGCGACAGCGATCACCTGCGCGGGCGGCGCAAGGCGGGGGGCCTTGCCGGGCAGGGGCAAGGGGCTGGTGAGCGCCAAAAGCGCGTCGCGGTCAAGCGAGGCGTCAAGCGTATCCGCCGCCCTGTTCAGGAAGGCCTCAAGATCGGCGCGCTCTGATGCCTGCACCAGGCCAAGGTGGCGCGAGGGCTGCGCAAGGTCTGGGGTGCGCCGCAGCGCCGCCAGAACCGGCAGGCCAAGCGGCGCAAGCGCGCGGCGCAGCATTGCCTCGTGGCGCTCGGAGCCGACATTGTTGAGAATGACACCGCCCACGCGCACCAAAGCGTCAAACCCGGCAAACCCCGCCACCAGCGGCGCGACAGAGTCGGCCATGCGACCGGCATCGACCACAAGCACCACCGGCAGCGATAGAATGCGCGCCAGATCGGCCACCGCACCGCGCCCGTCGGGCGGGGCGCCGTCAAACAGACCCATGGCGCCTTCGATGATCAAAAGCCCATCCCCCGTCGCCAGATCGCCAAGCCGCGCGGGCGACATCGCCCAGGCGTCAAGATTGGGGCAGGGCGCGCCACAGGCGGCCTCATGAAAGCGCGGATCAATGTAATCGGGGCCGGATTTGGCACCACGCACGACCAGGCCCTCGCGCGACAAAAGCCGCAAAAGCGCCAGCGTGACAGTGGTTTTGCCCGCGCCAGAGGACGGCGCGGCCAGGATCATTCCGGGCATGACACCTCAGCCGGGAGACCGCGCCCCAGCGGATCAAGATCGCGCGGTGCCGCGCCCGCCATCATGCCTTGCCAGTCAAGCACCTGACGCATCAGAACAGAGCGCCCGATGCAGAGGATTGCCGGCGGCTGCATGCCGCTCGCCTCGATATCGGCGGCCATTCGGCCAAGGGTGGTTTCCAGCACTTTCTGGTCGGGGGTGGTGGCCGATGACACCACCGCGCAGGGCTCATCCGTCGGGCGACCGGCCGCGAGCAGCGAACTGGCAATCTGCGCCGCATGCTTCATGCCCATGTAGATCACCAGAACCTGACTGCCCTTGGCGATCGAGGCCCAGTCAAGCGAGCAGGGGGTTTCGCCGGATTGATCATGGCCGGTGACAAAGGTCACCGATTGGTTGACGTCACGGTGGGTCACCGGGATGCCGGCATAGGCCAGCCCGCCGATGCCCGCACTGATGCCGGGAATGATGCGCACCGGCACGCCGTGTTGCACCAACGTCTGTGCCTCTTCACCGCCCCGGCCAAACACAAACGGATCGCCGCCCTTGAGGCGCAGGACCCTGTGACCGGCACGCGCCAGATCGACCAGTTGCAGCGAGATATCGCGCTGTTTGGCCGAAGGTTTGCCGCCGCGTTTGCCCGCATAGATATGGCGCGCCTGCGGGGCCCAGGCCAGAATATCCTGTTGTACCAGCGCGTCATAGATCACCACATCGGCCTGTTGCAGGGCATTGAGCGCATGCAGCGTCAACAGCCCCGGATCACCGGGCCCGGCACCGCAAAGCCAGACCCAGCCGGATTTCAGCTCGGGCCAGTCGTGCCCAGCTAGGCGGGTGGGTAAAGAGGGGGTTGAGTCGGTCATGCCCCCTGTATGGCGCGAGTTCGCCCGGGGGAAAAGGTGGCAAGCGACGCGAAACAGGGGGAAGAGCGACATGATCGGGCCGCAGGGGCGGCTTCAGGGGCACTGTCGGAGCCCCCGGCGGGGATATTTAGGGCCAGAAGAAGCGGTGCGGCGCGATAGAGCCGTGCGGTGGATTTGGCAATTGGCCTTGGGCGGCGGCATGCCTATAGTCCGGGCAAGATATGGCACGCAAACCCGATACCCCCCTGCGCCGCGGCTGGACCACGGGCGCCTGCGCCACCGCAGCGACGCGCGCGGCGCTTGAAATGCTGTGGGGCGCGCCCTGTCCCAAATCGGTGGACATTACCCTGCCCAAGGGAGAAACGCCCGAATTTGCCATTGCGCATGCCGATCAGGGCGAGGGCTGGGCCGAGGCGGGGGTGATCAAGGATGCGGGCGATGACCCGGATGTGACCCATGGCGCGATGATCATCGCAAGGGTGGCGCGTTCGAACGGCGGCGTGGTGTTTCGGGCGGGCGAGGGTGTTGGCATGGTCACCATGTCCGGCTTGCCGATCGCGGTGGGCGAGCCTGCGATCAATCCGGTGCCGCGCCAGATGATGCAGGCCACCGTTGCCGACACCGCCGAGCGGCTTGGCGAGCGGCCCGATATCGAGATCACGATTTCGGTGCCCGGTGGCGCGGCGCTCGCGCAGCAGACCTGGAACCCGCGTTTGGGCATCAAGGGCGGGCTGTCTATCCTGGGCACCACCGGCATCGTGCGCCCCTTTTCCTGTGCCGCCTGGATTGCCTCTATTCATCGCGGGATTGATGTGGCGCGCAGTGCGGACCTGCGCCATGTGGCGGGCTGTACCGGGGCCACCAGCGAGGCGGTCGTGCAAAAGCTATACGATCTGCCGGATCACGCGATGCTGGATATGGGCGATTTCGCGGGTGGATTGTTGAAGTATCTGGTCCGGCACCCGTTGCCTCATATCACGATTGGCGGCGGTATCGGCAAGATGATCAAGCTGGCACAGGGCGCGCGTGATCTGCATTCCGGGCGCAGTCAGGTTGATTTTGAGGGCCTTGCCAAGGCGCTTGATATGCCCGATCTAAAATACATGAATACTGCGCTGCAAGCCTATGAAGAGGCCGGGGAAAAGCTTGCCGAATGGGTGGCTGAAACGGCGGTTGAGAAGGTGCGTGCCATGCTGCCGGATGAGATTGGCGTTGATACGGTGGTGATTGACCGCAAGGGCAGTATTCTGGCCCGCGCAGGTGCGCCGGGGCCGGTCGCATGACCCTCCTGTTACTCGCGGGCACCGGCGAGGCGCAGACCCTGGCGCGTGCGCTATCTGCGCAGGGCCGCGACGTGGTGGCGTCAATGGCCGGGGCGACACGGGCGCCGCGTGCGCTTGGGGTGCCGCTTCGGATTGGCGGCTTTGGCGGGGCCCAGGGCTTTGCCGATTTCCTGCAAGAGGCGGGGATCACCGCTGTTTTGGACGCGACGCATCCCTTTGCCGCGCATATCTCGACCCGAAGCGCAGAGGTCTGCGCCGCGCGCGGCATTCCCTATTGCCAGCTTTTGCGGCCCGAATGGCAGGCAGGGCCCGGCGACAGCTGGGTGTTCATTGACCGCGAGGAAGACGCCGCCACGCATATTCCGACAGGCGCAAGGGTGTTTCTGGCGACGGGCCGCCAGACCCTTGAGCGCTTTGCCAATATGACCGGGCGCTATCTGATCTGTCGCCAGATTGACCCGCCCGAGGCGGCGTTTCCCTTTGAAAATGGCGAATATCTTGTCGGGCGGCCGCCGTTTTCCGATGATCATGAGCGCGACCTTTTCAAACGGCTCAAGGTGGATTGGCTTGTGGTCAAGAATGCCGGGGGCGATGCGCCGATGTCCAAGTTGGTGGCGGCGCGCGATCTGGGCCTGCCGGTGATCGTGATCAACCGCCCCGCCCAGCCCGATGCGCCGCGCGTGGCCACGGTCGAGGCGGCCCTTGCATGGGTGGCGACACTATGACCGGGCGGATCATCGAAACCGACGCGGATGTGAAAGAAGGCGCGGCCTATCTCTCGGGCATTTGCCCGCGCCTGAAAGCGGCCTATGCGCAGACCGGCGATTTGCCATTGCGGCGCAGCGAGGACGGGTTTGAGCGGCTGTTGAGCGCGATTGTCAGCCAGCAGGTCAGTGTTGCCTCGGCCAATGCGATCTGGACCCGGCTCAAGACCGCCGGGCTGGACACTCCGTGCGCGGTTCTGGGCGCCTCCGAAGACGCCCTGCGCGGCGAAGGGTTGAGCCGCCAGAAGGCGCGCTATGCGCGGGCATTGGCCGAGGCCGAGATAGACTATGCCGCATTGCGCGCGGCCCCCGACGCCGAGGTGATCGCGACGCTGACCAAGGTGCCCGGCATCGGCGTCTGGACGGCGGAAATCTATGCGATGTTCAGCCTCGGTCGCGCCGATGTCTTTGCCCCCGGCGATCTGGCGTTGCAAGAGGCCGCGCGGCTGATTTATGACCTGCCCGAGCGCCCCAAGGAACGTGCGTTGCGGCAGATGGCGCAAGATTGGGCGCCCTGGCGATCGGTTGCGGCGCGGCTTTTATGGGCCTACTACCGGGTGGCGAAGGACAGGGAAGGGATCAGATGACACGCGTATTGAAAGCAGGGCGCAAAGAGGCACTCTCGGGCGAAACCCGCTCGGCGGTGGTATTTTTGCACGGTTATGGCGCCAATGGGGCCGATCTTCTGGGGCTGGCCGATCCCTTGGGCGAACACCTTCCCGATACGTTGTTTGTGGCGCCCGATGCGCCGGAATCAATTCCCGGCATGCCGTTTGGTCTGCAATGGTTTCCGATCCCCTGGATTGACGGATCAAGCGAGGAAGAGGCGCATCGCGGGCTGATGGCAGCCGCCGACGATCTGAACGCCTTTCTTGACGCGTTGATGGTGGATGAGGATCTGTTGCCCGAACAGGTCGTGCTGTTCGGCTTTTCGCAGGGCACGATGATGGCGCTGCATGTGGCGCCGCGCCGCGAAGACCCGGTGGCGGGGATCGTGGCGTTTTCCGGTCGCCTGCTGTCGCCCGAATTGTTGCAGGACGACACCGTCAGCCGCCCGCCGATCTTGTTGGTGCATGGCGATGCCGACGACGTGGTGCCGGTGCAATCCCTGCCCGAGGCGGCAGAGGCCTTGCAGGGCGCGGGTTGGCAGGATGTCTATGCCCATATCATGAAGGGCACGGGCCATGGCATTGCCCCCGATGGGCTAAGCGTGGCGCTTGCCTTCATGCGCGACAAGCTTGGGCTTTGACGCGGACCTCTCGAAAATCGCCCAAGGTGTGCCTTATTGCACTCATGCGGCGGTGCTAAATGTTTGAGCAATGACAGAGGCAACACAGACCCGGATACTGCCTTCGCGGGTGGTCTGGCTTGGTGCGTTATTCGCGACCGAGATGGTCGTGGTGATCCTCGCCTTTCAGATCCTGAGCCAGATTGAGTGTCGCCAAACCGCCATTGAGGGCGCCTGCCGGGCGTTGCGCGGGCTGGCGCTTGGGGTGATGTGCGTGGCCTTCTTGCTTGGCATTTACCTTTGGGCGCGACCAGAGGCGCGGCAGGGCTTTGCCGATATCTGTCGTGACACACCGGGCGGGCGGATATCCGGGCTGGTGCATGGGGGTGGGTTTGCCCTGATCCTTGCGCCACTTGGCGTGGTTGCCCCGGCGGATATGAACGCGAATTTTCACCTGATCTTTCCGGTGCTGGTGGCGGGGGCCGCACTGGCCGCGCTTGGCGGGCTCTTTTGGCTGGCCAGGCCGGGCGCCTGGCGCAGCTGGCTGCGCGGGCGTGGCCTGTCGCTCTTGGCGCTCTTTGGGCTGGCGGCGCTGTTGCCGGGGCTTGTGGTTCTGCTGGGGCCGCTCTGGTATCAGCAGGTTCTGACCGATATCACCTTTATCGCCGTTGTGGTGGCGTTGTCGTTGGTATCCGACCGGGTGACGGTGGACCCGAGTGTGCATATCATCGGCGCCGATGATTTTCTGGTCCAGGTCGCCGATAGCTGTTCGGGGATCGAGGGTTTTGTTCTGATCACGGTGTTTCTGGCGCTGTTCGCAGCGCTGTTTCGCGACGATTTGCGTCTCAAGCGGTTCTGGCTGGTGATCTGGCCGCTGGCGCTTGTGGCAAGCTGGATGTTCAACGTGCTGCGCATCACGGCACTTCTTTTGATCGGCGCGCATCTTTCGCCAGAGCTTGCGGTCAACGGCTTTCACAGCTTTGCCGGCTGGCTGATGTTTTCGACGCTGTCGATCGGTGTGCTGATCGTGGTCAGCCGCAGCGGTTTTGTCATGCGCGATGTGGCGGAGGAGAGGGCGGCGCCTGTCGCTTCGTTGGCACAGGATGACGTGGTCGGGCGAATCCTGCCCTTTATTGTCTTTGCCCTCTCGGGGCTGATCGTTCAGGCGTTCTGGTCTGCGCCTGCGCTTGGCTATCCGGTGCAGGTGGCGATGATGCTTGGCGTGCTGTGGTGGGCGCGCGGGACGGTGCGACGCCATCTTGCCATGCCGGGGCCGCTGGCGGGTTTCGCAGGCCTGTGTGTCGGCGTGCTCTGGGTGCTGAGCGCACCCGCCGCCGCGCCCGATGCTGCATTGGCGGCCCTTGGCGGGATGTCGCTGGCGCTTTGGGCCATGCTGCGGATATTTGGCACAGTAATGCTTGTGCCGCTGATCGAAGAGATGTTCTTTCGCGGCTATATTCAGGCGCGCCTTGATCAGGGCGGGACGGCCTCGCGGGTCGTGGCGGTGCTGGTCTCGGCCACGCTTTTTGCCGCGATGCATGGCCGCTGGATTGAGGCCGGGCTTGCGGGGCTGGTCTTTTCACTGCTTTACATGCGCAACGGGCGGCTGGCCGATGCCATTGCCGCCCATGCTGTTGCCAATGCCGTTATTGCCGGTGTCGCCCTGTGGCGGGGCGACTGGTCGCTGATCTGATCAGGCGCGCCTGCGGCGCTTGATTTCCCAGACCAGCACAAGCGCCGCCAGAACCACAGCAATCGCCAGAGTGCCGCTTGCCGCATCCATCTCGGGCACCGAAGATGCATGCGACGTGGAACCGCCGGAGCCGCTGTTGCCTCCGCCGTAATGCTGGATGAACCAATTCCACATGATGCTGTCTCCCCAGAATGTCTTTCGATCTATATACGACCACATATTTGCCAGAAATCGGCCACATTTCAAGACTGGCGTCGTTTAAGCCGTGCAGAGTGAAACGAAACGAGCGGAAACCCGGCATTGTTTCCGATTTTCATCAAATGGAATCCTGACAGCGGAAAATATCGCTCGCCTCCCTTTGCGGGAGGGGCGAATCACTCGGCGGCGCGCAATGGCTTGCCTGTGTCGCGGGTCTCAAGAATGCGCTTCAGGTCGTCAAGATCGGGGGGCGGGGTATCGGCCTCTTCGACATAGCCGATGTCGGGTGCGCTCTCATCCGGCCAGACCAGCTCGGGCGCCTGCACCCGGCGCGCGGCGCGCGTGAGCGCCCAATCGCGGGCGGCGCGGCTGCTGCGGCCCATCGAGAGTTTCGCCATCAATTGCGCCGTCCAGAGCACATAGGTCCCCGCCCAGACCCGCATCGCCAGCATCGCCGGGGTAAAGATCAGCGTCAGCACCGTGGCAATGCCAAGCCCGAACACCACCGCCGTCGCCAGTTGTTTCCACCACAAAGCGGTGGGGCTGTTGAAGGCATAGCCGCCCGCGACGAAATCAAGGCTCAGCCCGAACATCATCGGCGCAAGCCCCGCCATCGTGGTGATCGTGGTCAGCAGGACCGGCCGGATGCGCGCCTCGGCGGTGCGGGTGATCGCCTCGATCCGGGGCATGTAGCGGCTGAATTCCTGATAGGTGTCGATCAGGACAATGTTGTTGTTCACCACGATCCCCGCGAGGGCGACAATGCCGGTGCCGGTCATGATGATCGAAAACGGCTGGTTCATCACCAGCATCCCGATCAGAACCCCGGTGGTCGACAACACCACCGCCAGAAGCACCAGAACCGCGTTATAGACGCTGTTGAACTGCGCCAGCAGGATGATGAACATCAAGCCCAACGCGCCCAGAAACGCCTTTTGCAGGAAGGCGCCGGATTCTGCCTGATCCTCGGCGTCGCCGGTCCATTCATAGGTCAGATTGGCGGGCAGAACCCCGCTTTCAAGCCATTTGGTAAGCTCTGCGATCCGCTCGTTGGCGGTGATCGGCACGCTGGATTCATGGCCCTGCGCATCGGTGGTGGTCTTGCTCAGCCCGTCCACGACCGCAGCCTTGATGTCGAAAAACCGGGTTTGATCGACGCGGTCGATCTGCGCCAGCTTCTGCACCGGGGTGCGGGTGGTAAAGTTGCTCAGCGGCACAAGCCCGTCTTCGGTGCGCACCTTGAGGGTATCGAGCGTCGAGAGCACCCGGTCCTTCTCCGGCAGGCGCACGCGAATTTCGATCTCCTCATCGCTGCTTTCAACCCGCATCGTATCAAGCAGGATACCGCGGGTCACAAGCTGCACCATCGCGCCCACGGTGGCCACATCGGCGCCGAACCGACCGGCCTTTTCCACGTCCACGTCGATCTGCCAGTCGATGCCGGGAAGGGGCAGGGTGTCTTCGACCTGATGCAGACCGGTGGTTTCATCGAATTTCGCACGCGCCGTTTCGGTAAAGGCGATCAGGCTGTTCCAGTCATCGCTCTTGAGGCGCAGATGCACCGGCTTGGCCGAGGCCGGGCCGCGCGCCTGTGCGAGGATCTCGACCTTGATGCCGGGGATTTGCCCAAGCTCCTCGGTCAGCTCCGCAATGACCGTGTCGCCGTCAAAGGCCTCGACCTTGACCGCGCGGCTGACCGCGTAGTTCAGGATCGGAATGGTAAACCAGGTTTCGCGCGCCACTGGGCGCTCATCCCAGGGAATGGTTTCAAGCTGAACCTGACCGATGGTGTCGCGCGGCGGCTGTGCGCCGCCGGTGTTGTTGGTGAGCCCGCCGTCGCCGGCAAAGGAAAAGGCGGTCTGCACGCCGGGGTGCGCCAGCACGATCTTTTCGACCTGTGTGACCAGATCGTCCTTTTGGTCGATCGACAGGTTGCCGCGTCCGCGCACGTAAACGATCGCCTGTTCGGGTTCGGATTCGACAAAAAACTCGGTGCCGTTGTTGTTTTGCACGTAAAAGATCAGAACCGAACCGACGAGCACGAAGATCGCCCCAAAGGCCAGCAGCGGTGACAGCGGATTGCCGGTGATCAGGTGGATCACCCGGCCAAACGGCGAGCGGCGATAGCCCGCCTTGACGCGCGGGCGCCGGTTGGGCAGGGCGCGGCGCAACAGCGCGCGACCAAGATTGCCACAGCGACGCCCAATCGCCATCACCCCGAGGAACAGGCCCACGACGCCCCCGAGGCCAATGGCGGCCAAAACGGTCACGCCAAGCAAAAGTGCAAAGACCCGCGCCAGGGTCGGCACCACCGATCCCAGAATCCTGGCGCTGTCCAATCCCGCAAAGGCGGCACTGACCTGTTCCAGCAGCATCGGCGCGACACTGCCCGCCAGGGCCACGGCCCCCGCTGTAATCGGCAAAAGCAACAGGTGCCATAGCCAGAAAAGCCCGGCAATCTGGGCTATCCGCAGATCGAACCAGCGCTCGGTGCGCCCGGTCACACCGCCCAGCACCGGCAGATAGACCAGCGCCACCAGAAGCGATGCGCTCAGCACGAAGATCAGAGTGACCGGCAACATGCCCATGAACTGCCCCGGAATACCGGGCCAGAACAGCATTGGCAAAAATGCGCAGAGCGTGGTCGCGGTCGAACTTACCACAGGCCAGAACATCCGCTTGGCCGCCGCGACATAGGCGTGCATCGGGCCGACGCCCTCATCAATCCGCTTGTCGGCATATTCGACCACCACGATAGCGCCATCGACCAACATGCCCACCGCGAGGATGAGGCCGAACATCACGATATTGGAAACCGCCACCCCCATGATCGCCAAAAGCGCAAAGCACAGCAGGAACGAAGTCGGGATTGCAAAGCCCACCAACAGCGCCGGGCGAATGCCAAGCGTCGCCAGAATGACGATCATCACAAGCGCAATCGCCGTCAGCACCGAGCCTTCAAGCTGGCTGACCATCGAGGCCACGGTGCGCGACTGATCGTTGGATGTGCCCACGGTTACAGCGGCGCGCACCTCGTCCGGCCAGCGGGCCGCCGTCTTGGCCACCACCTCGCGCACAAGGTCGGCGGTGTCGATGATGTTGAAACCCTTGCGCTTGACCACCTGCAAGGCCACCGTGGTTTCGCCGTTAAAGCGCGCGGTGCCGAGGCGGTCCTCGAAGGTCAGGTTGATCGTCGCCAGATCGCCAAGCCGCACCACCCGGTCGCCATTGGTCTTGATCGGCAGGCGATAGATATCGCGGGTTTCTTCAAATGAGGACGGGATCTTGACCGAAAACGTGCCTTGGGCATTGTCGACCTCGCCGGCGGCAATAAGCTGATTGTTGTTGCGCACCACATTGATCAGCTCAAGGGCTGTGACATTATAGGCCTCAAGGCGCAGCGGGTCGATCACCACCTCGACCATCTCGTCGCGATTGCCCGCGATGCCGGCCTCAAGCACCGGTTCCATGCCCTCAAGCGTATCCTGAAGATCCTTGGCAAGCCGCGCCATCGTGCGCTCTGGCAAAGGGCCGCTCAGATTGACGACGATGATCGGGAATTCGCTGAAATTGACCTCGTTCAGGGTGTATTTCTCGGCCCCCTCGGGAAAGTCGGCCTCGGCGGTGTCCATCGCATCGCGCACATCGGCAAGGATCTTGGTCTTGTCCCAGCCGAACTCGAACTCAAGCGCGACGCCGCCATAGTTTTCCGCCGCAGTGCCGGTCATGGTCTTGAGCCCGTCAAGATCGCTCAGCTCGGTTTCCATGACCTTGACCAGAAGTTTTTCGCTGTCTTCGGCGGAAATGCCGGGGAAGGGGACCGAGACGAAGAGGGCCGGGATTTCGATGTCGGGCTCGCCCTCTTTGGGCAGTCCGACATAGGCCAGCGTGCCCGCAAGCACCGAGAGCACCACAAAGGCCAGCACCATGCGTGCGCGCGCGGCGGCCCAATCGACGATGCCGGTCATTGGCCAAGCTCCTGATAGGTCGGTTTGACCGGCACCCCATCGGTGACATATTCCTGTCCAATCACGATTACATCGGCGCTTTCGGGCAGGCCGGTCATCCAGACCCCCTGCGGCGTGTCGCGCAACAGCGTGACCGGCGTGAAGAGGGCGCGGCTGTCGCCATCCACAAGGCGCACCCCAAGGGTGCCCTCGTCATCAAGCGTCAGCGCCGATTGCGGCAGCAAATGCGCGGTCTTGCCCTCGGCGCTTATCATGATTTCGGCGGTTTCACCGTCGCGCAGGCCAAGGTCGGGGTTGGGCACTTCGATCTCGACGCGAAAGGTGCGGGTGGTGTTGTCGGCGGCGCGCGACAGGAAGGTCACCCGCCCTTCGGCGCTCAGGCCCGAGGCAAGGCGGGCTGTGGCCATGGCGCCGCGCTCGACGCGCGCAACCTGCATTTCCGACACGAACCCGACAAGCGTGATCGGATCGAGTTGCAGCACCGTGGCACAGAGCGCGCCGGGTTGCAGAAGGCTGCCGATTTCGGCGGTGTCGGTCTCAAGAACGCCCTCAAAGGGTGCGGTGATTTCCAGCCGCTCAATCTCGCTCTCGGCGGCGCTGATGGCGGCGCGGGCCGATTCGATGCCTGCGCGCGCCGCCTCAAGCCCGGAACTGGCCGATTGCACCGCAGCGCGGGCAGAGCTTACTTCGGCGCGGGTGGCCGCCACGCGGGTTTGCGAGGCAAAGCCGCCGCGCTCAAGGTTTTCGGCGGCGTTGGCGTTGATTTCGGCCTCTTCAAGCTGGGCGCGGGCCTCCAATGTGCGGGCCTCGGCCTCGGGCACGCGGGTTTTTGCCTCGGCAAGCCGGGCGCGGGCCTCGGCCAGAGTGGCGTTGCGCGCGGCCGGATCAAGGCGGCAGAGCAGATCGCCCTTTGCCACAAACGCCCCCTTGCGCAGCGGCTCGGAGATGACAAGGCCGGATGTTTCTGCGCGCAGCTCGACAAGGCGGTTGGCCTCGGTTCGCCCGCGCAGGATCACGGCGCTGTCGATCACCCGCGCCTTTGAGTGGATGGCGACGACGCCGACCTTGCTCTGTTCGGTGTTGGGTGCGGTCGCGCTTTCGTCTGCGGGGGCGGTCGCCTCTGGTGTGGGCGCGGGCAGCAGCGCGACCAGGCGCTCACGCTCGAACACAAAGGCATAGATCAGCGCGGAAACCACGATGGCAATCAAAATAGGAATTAAACGCATCTTGCAACTTTCCGAGCCGGGCGTCTCATACCGTATGACCATCATACCGCATGGCTATGGGCGCAGGCGGGGTTCATACTCCGTCATACGCTAAACTGACCGGTTCAGATTAAACTTTTCTGCGCGGCCTCGCAAGCCGCTCCGTCACGGCAGGGCCTGCCGCCCCTTGGCAGGGCCGGGGCTTCGGGTTAAGAGGGGAAAAATGCAAGGGGGCCGGGGCGTGAGCGACAGCGACAGTTTCATTGAAGAAGTCACGGAAGAGGTGCGCCGCGACCGTCTGTTTGGCTATATGCGCCGCTATGGCTGGATCGCGATTTTGGCGATCCTTTTGCTGGTTGGCGGGGCGGCGTGGAATGAATGGCAAAAGGCGCAGGCCCGCGACGCGGCACAGGCGCTTGGCGATAGCATTGTCGCGGCGCTTGCCCTTGACGAGCGCGCAGCGCGCGCGCAGGCCCTGAGCGAGATCACCGTGCCCAACCCGTCGGCGCAGGCGGTTCTTGACCTTCTGGCCGCCTCCGAGGCCGCAAGCGAGAGCCCGGAGGAGGCCGCCAAGCGCCTGATGGCGATGGCCGAACGCGAGGGCACCGATCCGGTTTACCGCCAGATTGCCACGCTCAAGGCGGTGACGCTTCCGGGCTCCGGGCTTGACGTTGACACCCGTCGCACCCTGATGGAGGGGCTTGCGCGGTCGGGCGGTCTGGTGCGGCTATTGGCCGAAGAACAGCTTGGCCTGATTGATCTGGAAACCGGCGACAAGACGGCGGCGCTTGACCGGATGATGCAAATCGTCGCTGATGCCGAGGCCACAGCGGGCTTGCGTCGGCGCGCCACACAAGTGATTGTGGCCCTGGGCGCCGAGCCGCCCGAGACGGCGCGCATCGACCAGTCGGGTGCGGCGGCATCCCAGTAAGACGTATCCCGCAGCGGGGGCACCCCCGGTGTGCGAAAACGGGCGAAAAAGTAGAGGGCACGAGTAGTGACACGCAACGGATTGATCCTTGGACTGGCAACGGTCCTTGCCCTGACGGCCTGTAACAAGAAAGACCCGATTCTGCCTGGGGAGCGTCAGGGGCTGCGCGAAGTGCTGCAAACCGATGCCGCCCAGGCCGAGGTCAATGTAACGCCCGACAACAGCGTCGAACTGGTGGCCTTGCCCGCTGCCACGGCGAACGCAGAGTGGCGCCAGGCCATCGGCACATCCGCCACCCGCACGGTGCATCCCGCCCTTGGGGCCAATCCGCAACTGGCCTGGGCGGTGAATATCGGCGCCGGTGACGCGCACCGCGTGCGCATCACTGCCGATCCGGTCGTCGCGGGCGGGCGGGTCTTTACGCTAGATGCACAGGCGCAGATCAGCGCCGTGTCGACCGCTGGCGCGCTGTTGTGGAGCACCGATATCACCCCGCCGAATGACGCCTCGTCCAATGCCAGCGGCGGCGGTCTTGCCTATGGTGCGGACAAGCTGTTTGTGTCCTCGGGCTTTGGCCTGCTGAGCGCGCTTGACTCTGCCACCGGCGCCGTGATCTGGCAGCAAAAGCTTGGCGCGAGTGGCACCGGCACCCCGGCTGTGCTGGGTGATCTGGTTTATGTGGTGGCCGGCGATGATGTCGCCTGGGCGCTTGAAACCGATACCGGGCGCATCCGCTGGCAGCTATCGGGTTCGCCGGATATCCACAATGTTCTGGGCGGCCCGGCCCCGGCGATCACCGATAAATATGCGATCTTTGCCTTTGGGGCGGGCGAAGTGCAGGGTGCTTTCCGCAAGGGCGGTCTACGCCTTTGGGATGCCCAGATCGCGGGCGAGCGTCTTGGCGTTGCCAGTGCGCGGGTCGATGACATCACCGGCGATCCGGTGGTTGTGGGCGAGCGTGTTTATACCGGAAGCCATTCGGGACGCACCGTGGCGCTTGACCTTGGCAATGGCGAGCGGATCTGGACCGCGACCGAAGGCCCGCTCAACCGGGTCTGGCCTGCGGGCGATTCGATCTTCATGGTCACCGATCGCAACGAAATCGTGCGCCTGGCAACCGAGGATGGCCGCCGCATCTGGGGGCATGAACTGCCGCTGTTCAAGAACAAGCGTCCGCGCCGTCAATCAGATATCATCGGCCACTTCGGCCCGATTATTGCCGGGGGGCAGCTTATCGTGGCCTCGGGCGACGGGGTGCTGCGGTTCTTTGACCCGGCCTCGGGCCTGCCGCGGGGCACGGTTGACCTGCCCGGCGGCGCGACCACCAATCCGGTCGTTGCAGGCAACACGCTTTACGTGGTTTCAAAAAAGGGCCAATTGCTGGCTTTCCGTTGACCGCGCGATCCTGTATCAGACCGGCTTGATCCCGTGTCGGAGCAGAAATAAAGATGACATTTACTCTCGCCATCGTGGGCCGCCCGAATGTTGGCAAGTCCACGCTGTTCAACCGCCTTGTCGGCAAACGCCTTGCTCTGGTCGATGACCAGCCCGGCGTGACGCGTGATCTGCGTGAAGGCGCCGCGCGGTTGGGCGATTTGCGCTTTACCGTGATCGACACAGCCGGCCTTGAAGATGCGACCGACGAATCCCTGCAGGGCCGGATGCGCAAGCTGACCGAGCGAGCGGTGGACATGGCCGATATCTGTCTGTTCCTGATTGATGCGCGCGCCGGGGTTACCCCACTGGATGAGGCACTTGCCGAAATCCTGCGCAAACGCTCGGCGCATGTGATCCTTGCCGCCAACAAGGCCGAGGGCGCCGCCGCCGATGCGGGTGTGAATGAGGCCTACGCCCTTGGTCTGGGCGAGCCGATCCGCCTCTCGGCCGAGCATGGCGAGGGGCTCAACGATCTTTATGCGCAACTCATGCCGCTTTCGGATGCCTTTGAAGAGCGCGCCAAATCCGAAGCGCCCGAAACCGATGTCGCCCTTGATGAGAACGACGAGGACGAAGAAGACACCTATCGCAGGCCCACCAAGGCGCGCCCGTTGCAGGTGGCGGTTGTGGGCCGCCCGAATGCAGGTAAATCGACGCTGATCAACAAGATCCTCGGCGAAGACCGCCTTTTGACCGGCCCCGAGCCGGGCATCACCCGCGATGCGATTTCGCTGGCGCTCGACTGGGACGGGCTTCCGGTGCGGATTTTTGACACGGCGGGCATGCGCAAGAAGGCCCGCGTTCAGGAAAAGCTTGAAAAGCTCTCGGTCTCTGACGGGCTTCGCGCGGTGAAATTCGCCGAGGTGGTGATTGTGCTGCTGGATGCGGAAATCCCCTTCGAGCAACAGGATCTGCGGATCGCCGATCTTGCCGAGCGCGAGGGCCGGGCAGTGATCGTGGCGGTCAACAAATGGGATGTCGAGCCCGAGAAACAGGAAAAGCTGCGCCATCTGCGCGAATCCTTCGAGCGGCTTTTGCCGCAGCTTCGCGGCGCGCCGCTTGTGACCGTCTCGGCCAAGACCGGCAAGGGGCTGGACCGGCTGCGCGCGGCGGTGGAAAAGGCCTATGAGGTCTGGAACCGCCGGGTCACCACCGCACAGCTGAACCGCTGGCTGACCGGCATGCTGGAACAGCACCCGCCCCCCGCACCGGGCGGCAAGCGCATCAAGATGCGCTATATGACCCAGGCCAAGACCCGCCCGCCGGGGTTCGTTGTGATGTGCTCGCATCCCGATAAATTGCCTGACAGCTATTCGCGCTATCTTGTCAACGGCTTGCGGACAGATTTCGACATGCCGGGCACGCCGATCCGTCTTTACATGCGAAGCCAGTCGGACAAGAACCCCTATAAGGCCAAGAAAAAGGCGGGCCCCTCAAGCCTGCGCAAGCATTTGGGCAAGCCGCCGAAACCCTAGGGGTTCCCCTCCGGACGAGTGTGTCAGGCGCGCGACAGGGCGCGCCAGCCGCGCCATGTGACAATCGTGATGGCCGCAATTCCGGCGGCACAGAGCGCAATCACCGGCGTGTTGCCAGCCTCAAGATTGCGCATGATCACCCCAATCAGCGCCCAGCCGACGCCAAACGCATAGCTAAGCGTGCCGGGCCGGACCACCAGAACCGCAAGGGTGATCGCGAGGGCCAGCGTGATCATCGCGATGGCCGCGCCCTGCGCGCCAAGGATGCCATAGCCCGCAAGCACCAGCCCAAAGGCGACGCTACTTGCCGCCGTCAGCCAGCCGGCATAAAGCCCGATCGGCCCCTCAAGCCAGAGCCGATCGCGGTAATGCGCCCCGAGCAGCGCCCATAGCGCCCCCGCCAGCATGATCCAGATCATCACCGTCGCCCAGAGCACATTCACCTGCGCCACCGGAATCCAGAAAATGCCAACCCCGAGGCTTGCCATCAGCGGCAGGCGCACGCGCTGCCAGTCGGTGGCGGTGACACGCAGGATCACGCCAAACCCGGCGCCGAGGATCAGCCAGAGATAGATCAGCCCCCAAAGCGCAAAGGCATAGCCCGCCGGTTGCACCGGTGCGTTTGTCTGCGCCACTGGGAACTGATCCGGGCGAAACCCCGCAAATCCGCCGGTGGCAAAGGGCGACAGGGCAAATCCCACCGCCAGCACAAAGACAAGGAGTGCGGCGGCGCGATCAGGCAAGCGTGCCATCCGCCTGAAGCAGGCTCTTGCCGCCGAGATAGGGGTGCAACACATCCGGAAGGCGCACCGAACCATCGCCGTTCTGGCCATTTTCAAGCACCGCGATCAAACAGCGCCCGACCGCAAGGCCAGAGCCGTTGAGCGTGTGCAGAAACTCGGGCTTGCCACCACCCGCCGGTTTGAACCGCGCGTTCATCCGGCGCGCCTGAAAGGCCCCACAGACCGAAACCGAGGAAATCTCGCGATAGGTATCCTGACCGGGCAACCAGACCTCGATGTCATGGGTGCGCTGCGCACCAAACCCCATGTCGCCGGTGCACAGCACAACCGTGCGATAGGCAAGGCCAAGCTTTTCCAAAATGCCCTCGGCGCAAGCGGTCATGCGGTCAAGCTCGGCGCGGCTCTGATCGGGGTGGGTCAGGCTGACCATTTCGACCTTTTCAAACTGATGCTGGCGCAGCATGCCGGCGGTGTCACGCCCGGCACTTCCCGCCTCGGAGCGGAAACATTGGGTATGCGCCACCATCCGGCGCGGCAGGTCGGCCTCGTCAAGCGTTTCGCCATTGGCGGTGTTGGTCAGGGTCACCTCGGCGGTCGGCACAAGCCACCAGCCATTGGTGGTCTCATAGCTGTCCTCGCCGAATTTCGGCAACTGCCCGGTGCCAAGCATCATCTCGGGGCGCACCAGAACCGGGGTCCAGGTCTCATTAAGCCCGTTTTCATCCACATGCGTATCAAGCATGAACTGCGCCAAGGCGCGATGAATGCGCGCCACGGCGCCCTTGAGCACGACAAAGCGGCTGCCTGAGAGTTTCGCGGCCAGCTCGAAATCCATGCCGGGCACAACGCCGGCCAGCTGGTAATGCTCTTTCGGGGTGAAATCGAACACCTTTGGCGTGCCCCAGCGGTGCATCTCGACATTATCGGCCTCATCGGCGCCATCGGGCGTATCGGGATGGGGCAGGTTGGGCAGACCCATCAGCAGATCGTTAAGCTCTGCGTCAAGCGCCTTGGCCTCGGCCTGCATCGCCGCCACTTCGGCCTTTTTGTCGGCCACAAGCGCGCGCAGACGCTCGAATTCGGCATTGTCGCCCTTGGCCTTGGCGGCACCCACCTCTTTGGAGGCGCGGTTCTGCTCGGCCTGCGCGGTCTCAGACGCATGGATACGGGCGCGCCGGGCCTCGTCAAGCGCAAGGATCTCACCCGAGATCGGCGCCACCCCGCGCCGCGCAAGGGCGGCATCAAAGGCATCGGGGGTATCGCGGATGGCGCGGATATCATGCATCGGTCTGATCCTTGGCGTGGTTGAGTCGTCAGCGCCTTATGCACCAGATTTTTGTGGCTGTGTAGGGTGGGTGAAACCCACGCTTTGAGACGTCAAAGCGAATCCCGCCCTCCCGGGCCTGACCCGGGACCTCATTCACCCCTGCGCGTCCTCTTCTGGCGGCTCCGGCGGCACATACCCCTCCGGGTCCGCCAGCCACTTTTTCCATTCTTTGTCGAACTGCTTGTAACCCAACTCAAACTTTGGCCAATGCTTGGGCCAGCTTTCATGCTTCGGCCCATGCCCGCCGGGCAGGATGACCGTGCCATCGCCAAACATCCCCTCCAAATGCGGCTCAATTTTTGCTATTTCTGTAAAATCCACAAACCTGACAGCCGCACCTCGAAGAGTAGCGGCTGTCAGGTTTGTGTCACCATCAAACGTCGCGAACCCGAGGTCCGCCCCCTGTAATTCCGCGCCCCCGAGGGTCGCCCCCTGCAACGTCGCGGCCCTGAGGACCGCCCCCTGCAACTGCGCGTCCCAGAGGTCCGCCCCCTGTAATTCCGCGCCCCCGAGGGTCGCCCCCTGCAACTGCGCGTCCCAGAGGTCTGCCCCCTGCAACTGCGCGCCCCAGAGGTCCGCCCCCTGCAACGTCGCGGCCCTGAGGTCCGCCCCCTGCAACTGCGCATCGCGCAGGTCGGCCCCGGTCAGGTCGCGCCCGGTCAGAATGATCTTGCGCAGCGGGGCGCGCTCAAACCCCAGACGATAACCTTTGTCTGTCTCATGTTGTTTGCGGGTCTCATCGCGCCGCTCGATTACCTTGAGCGCCACATCGACATCCAGCCGGGGATGCTCACGGCCCCTTATGGCCCATGCGCGCCACTTCTCGGGCGTCGCCTTGTCCTTGGGCAGGGCAACATCCTGAGCCTGCGCATTCTGGCGGATGTAGGCACAGAGGATTTCCATGATCTGGATATGATCGCGTTCGCTATCCTGACTGAGTCGCTCCAACGCATAAATCGCCCCGATCCGCACTTCGAGGTTGGGTTCGGTTCTTTCATCGCCATCGCGCTTGACGGTCTTTTCAGCCCCCAACCCCTCAACCGCCTTGTTGATCCGGTCGGTGATGTGGCCCTGTTCGGTGACGTTCAGGGTCTTTTGCGCCACGATGGACCGCCAAACCACAAAGGGCGCGCCGATAAGCGCGACGGTGACCCCGCCAATGCTAAGGCTGCGGCCTGTGCTTAGGATCGGGGCGCCAAAGACGGCGAGGACAAGCATCTTGGCCGCGCTTGCGATGGCGAGCAGGAATAGCCCACCGACAACGGTCACCATAACGCCCGAAACAATAGGCCCAAGCCACGGCGCGGCGGCGTAGTTGAAGGGTTTCGCGAAACCCAGCCATGCGCGCAGGTCCGGCTTGTTGTTCTTACTCATTCACCCAACCCGCCTTACTCCATGCTTTCCTCACCCTATCCGTGCAAATGCCCGGCGGTAAAGTCTTGCAACCCGGCCATGCCAATCATAGGTGGCACTTACTCTGTTTTCGCGCCTTGCAAAACCCAACCGCCCCGCCTAGTTTCCGCAACAATTCGCGGGGGCACCCCGCCGTAACCTATGAAGGACACGACCCTATGGAAGCCTTTGGCCAGTTTATCCCGCTTATCCTGATTTTCGCGATCATGTATTTCCTGCTGATCCGTCCGCAGCAAAAAAAGCTCAAGCAACATAAAGCGATGGTCGATGCGCTGCGCCGGGGCGATCAGGTGGTCACCCAGGGCGGGCTTATCGGCAAGGTGCATAAGGTCAAGGATGACAATGAGGTCGAGGTCGAGCTTTCCGAAGGTGTCAAGGTGCGGGTTGTGCGCTCGACCATCGCGCAGGTTCTCTCCAAGACCGAGCCCGCCGAAGGCTAAGCCCGACCGTTTGTTATAACTCTCTGAAAAGGCAGAATTATGCTGCAAATTGACCTGTGGAAACGCCTGTGTATCTGGGGGGTTGTTGCCCTTGGTCTTTTGCTGGCTCTGCCGAATGCCTTTTACCCTCGGGTCGAACGCTACAACGATGCCGTCGCTTCGATCGAGGCGGGCAATGCCGAGACGCCCGAGATCGCGCAGGGGCTTGCGCAATGGCCCGACTGGATGCCCTCGGCGCTGGTCAATCTTGGGCTTGATCTGCGCGGCGGTGCGCATCTTCTGGCCGAGGTCAAGGTCGCGGATGTCTATCAGGCGCGGGTTGAGGGCATGTGGCCCGAGGTGCGCGACCTGTTGCGCGAAGAGCGCGACCGCATCGGCCCGATCCGTCTGCAATCGACCGAGAATGCCGAGCTGCGCGTGCGGCTTGTGGATCGCCCCGAAATGGCGAGCGAGGCGGCCAGCCTTGTGCGCGGTCTGGCGCGCCCGGTCACAAGTCTGACCGGGGCCGGGGCAAGCGACATTGACGTCAGCGCCGAGGCGGGTGAGATCGTCCTGCGCCTGAGCGAGGCCGAACAGCTTGCCACCGATGACCGCACCGTGCGTCAGGCGCTTGAAATCATCCGCCGCCGGATCGACGAGGTCGGCACCCGCGAACCCACGATCCAGCGCCAGGGCGCCGATCGCATCCTGATCCAGGTGCCCGGCGTCGGCAGTGCGGCCGAACTCAAACAGATCATCGGCACCACCGCGCAGCTGACCTTTCAACCGGTGGTCAGCCGCACCTCGAACGCCGACGAACGCGCAGGGGCCGGCAACGAAGTGCTGCCCTCGCTCGATGAGGAGGGCGTCTATTACATCCTTGAGCGCGCCCCGGTGGTCACCGGCGAGGAGCTCGTCGATGCGCAGCCCGATTTTGACCAGAACGGCCGCCCTGCGGTGTCGTTCCGGTTCAACCCGACCGGCGCGCGCAAATTTGGCGACTATACCGCCGAAAACATCGGCAATCCCTTTGCCATCGTGCTTGACAGCGAAGTGATCAGCGCCCCGGTCATCCAGAGCCATATTCCCGGCGGATCGGGCATCATCACCGGCAATTTCAACGTCGAGGAAAGCACCAATCTGGCGGTTCTGCTGCGCGCCGGGGCCTTGCCTGCGGGGCTTGAGTTTCTTGAGGAACGCACGGTCGGCCCGGAACTGGGCGCCGACAGCATCGAGGCGGGCAAGATCGCCTGTATCGTGGCCTTCGCGCTTGTGCTGGTGTTCATGTTCGCGAGCTATGGCATCTTCGGGGTGTTCGCCAATATTGCCCTGATCATCAACGTCGGTCTGATCTTTGGCCTGCTGAGCATGATCGGCGCCACGCTGACCCTGCCGGGGATTGCGGGCATCGTGTTGACCATCGGGATGGCGGTGGATGCCAATGTGCTTGTCTTCGAGCGAATCCGCGAAGAGATGACATCGGCCAAGGGCCCGGCGCGCGCGATCGAGCTTGGCTATGAAAAGGCGATGAGCGCGATCGTGGATGCCAATATCACCACCTTCCTGACGGCGGTCATTCTCTATGCCATTGGTTCTGGCCCGGTGCGCGGCTTTGCGATCACGCTTGGGCTTGGCATTATCACCTCGGTCTTTACCGCGCTGTTCGTGACCCGGCTGATCGCGGTGATCTGGTTTGAACGCCGCCGTCCGAAAACCGTTCTATCGGGGCGCAGTTTGCGCCTTGTGCCGAAGGACACAAGCTGGGACTTTTTCAAGCGCTGGAAAATGTCGCTTGGTGTTTCGGCGGTTCTGATTGTAGTGGCGCTTGGGTCTTTCGGGCTTCAGGGGCTGAATTTCGGGATTGATTTCAAGGGCGGCACGACGATCCGCACCCAAAGCGCAGAGCCGGTGGATATCGGCATCTATCGTGGCGCGATGGATGGGCTTGAGCTTGGCGACATCAGCATCACCGAGGTGTTCGACCCGACCTTTGGCCCGGATCAGAACGTCGCGATGGTCCGCATTCAGGCGCAGGACGATCAGGAAAGCGTCTCGGCAGAGATGGTGCAGACCGTCGAGGATGCGCTTCAGGTGGCGGTGCCGGATGTCAAATTCACCTCGGTGGAAAGCGTCGGGCCGAAAGTCTCGGGCGAGCTGATCCAGACCGCAGTGATCGCGGTCATTCTGGCGATTGGCGCGGTGCTTATCTATATCTGGATGCGCTTTGAGTGGCAGTTTGCGGTCGGCGCGGTGGTGGCGCTTGTCCATGATGTGGTGCTGACGATCGGGGTCTTTTCCGAGATGCAGATCCAGTTTGACCTTGCGATCATCGCGGCGCTTTTGACCATCGTCGGCTATTCGCTCAACGATACGGTGGTGGTGTTTGACCGGGTGCGCGAGAACCTGCGCAAATACAAGCAAAAGCCGATGAACGAGGTGTTGAACCTGTCGATCAACGAAACCCTGTCGCGCACGGTGATGACCTCTGTGACCACGCTTCTGGCGCTTCTGGCGCTCTATTTCCTTGGTGGCGATGTGATCCGCGGCTTTGTCTTCGCGATGATCTGGGGCGTGATTGTCGGCACTTATTCGTCGATCTTCGTGGCAAGCTCGGTTTTGCGCTGGCTTGGCGTCAAGCGGGATTGGTCCAAGCCGGACGCCAATGCCGGGAACCAGTTCGCCAATATAGATGCCTGATCCGATCCTGGCGGTCTGGGCCACGCCCGGGCTTATCTGGTTGTTGCTGGCGATTGGTGTCGCGGGGATTGTGCGCGGCTTTACCGGCTTTGGCACGGCGCTTGTCTTTGTGCCCGTGGCCGGGATTTTCCTTGCGCCGCAGACCGTGGTCGGGGTGATGACCCTGACCGGCATTGTCAGCACCTTCGTCCTTTTGCCGCGCGCCTGGCGACAGGCGGACCGGCGCGAGGTCGGGCTGCTGGCGCTGGCCGCGCTTTTGACGGTGCCGTTCGGTCTCTGGCTCATGCAGGCGCTTGAGCCGGTCACGATCCGCTGGGTCGTCGCGGCCGTGGCGGCCATCACCCTTGGCGCGCTTGTGGCGGGCTGGCGATTTTCCGGTCTGGTCTCGCGGCCGGTGCTTTTGATTATCGGCGCGATGGCCGGGATCCTCGGCGGCCTTACCGGGCTGACCGGGCCGGTGGTGATCCTGTTTTACCTCGCGGGACAATCGGCGGCGCAATCGGTGCGCGCCAATACCATCCTGTTTCTGGCAGTCCTCGATGTGGTGATCGCGGTGAACCTGCTGACGCGCGGCGTGCTTGAAAGTTCGACCGTGATTCTGGCGCTGACGCTGGCGGTGCCTTATTTCATCACTTCGCTGATCGGGCAGGCGCTGTTTGACCCGCGCCACCAGCGGCTTTACCGTTGGGCGGCCTATAGCGTGATCGCCCTGGCCGTGCTAAGCGGCCTGCCACTCTGGACATAAGGGAGCTTACCCATGCGCATGACCGAAATAAGCTTTGACGGCGCAACCCCGATTGACGGCTATGGCCCCGGCTTTTTCCGCGTCGCGGGGCAGGTGATGGAGGGGCCGATCTGCGTCACCGTGACCGGCGCGCGCGGCTGGGGCGGCTATGGCGACAGCGAAAGCCTTTTGGCGCTTGTTGGCGAGATCGACGTTTTGTTCATCGGCACCGGCGCCGAGATGGCCCATATTCCGAGTGCTTTGCGCATCACGCTTGAGGAGGCCGGGCTTGGCGTTGAAATCATGACTTCACCCTCGGCCTGCCGCACCTATAACGTGCTTTTATCCGAAGGGCGACGCGTCGCCGTGGCCCTGTTGCCGGTGTGAGGCAGGCCATCAACGCCCGCCTGCGGAACGCGCTTTTCGCGCCCATGACTTTGGGCTAAGCAGGGCGCATGGGGCTGACTGTTTCTGATCTTACAATTGCGCGCGGCGGCATCAGGGTGCTTGAAGGGCTGTCCTTCGCCCTTGGTGCGGGGCAGGCGCTTGTGCTGCGCGGGCCTAACGGGGTGGGCAAGACCACGCTCTTGCGCACCATTGCCGGGCTGCAACCCCCCGTATCGGGCCGGGTTAAGGTGCCCGCCGATGCCCTTGTCTACGCAGGCCATGCCGATGGCATCAAGGCCACGCTAACGGTGCGCGAGAATCTGGGTTTCTGGGCGCAGGCCTTTGGCAATAGCGACATCACCGGGGCGATGGAGGCGTTTCAGCTTGCCCCGCTTGGCGAGCGGCCCGCCGGCGCGCTTTCGGCCGGGCAAAAGCGGCGGCTTGGCCTGGCGCGCCTGCTGGTGACCGGGCGCAAGATCTGGGTGCTGGACGAGCCGACCGTGTCGCTTGACGTCGAGGCCGTGGCGATGTTCGCCAGTGCCGTGCGCGCGCATCTGGCGGGGGGCGGGCTTGCGGTGATCGCCACGCATATCGACCTTGGCCTGTCCGAGGCGCAAGTGCTGGATGTCGGCCCGTTCAAGGCCAAACCGCTTGAGCATGACGATTTCGACGGGGCCTTTTTATGATCGCGCTTCTGATCCGGGATTTCAGGCTGGCAATGCGCGCGGGCGGCGGCTTTGGCCTTGGGCTGGCGTTTTTCCTGATCGTGGTCACGCTGGTGCCGTTTGGTGTCGGGCCGCAAAGTACGTTGTTGGCCACCATTGCGCCGGGCATCCTGTGGCTTGGCGCGCTGTTGGCCTGTCTGTTGTCGCTCGACCGGATTTTCGCCCTGGATTGGGAGGACGGCAGCCTTGATCTGCTGGCGACCTCGCCCTTGCCGATGGAGGCGCTTGTGACGATTAAGGCCCTGGCGCATTGGCTGACCACGGGCCTTCCTCTGGTGCTGGCGGCGCCGGTGTTCGCGCTGTTGCTGAACATGCCGACCGAGGGCTACAGGCCCTTGATTATATCGCTTTTACTCGGCACCCCGGCGCTTAGCGTGATCGGCACTTTCGGCGCGGCGCTGACGGTCGGGCTCAAGCGCGGCGGGCTGTTGCTGAGCCTGCTTGTGCTGCCGCTTTATGTGCCTACATTGATCTTTGGCGCAGAGATGGCGCGGCGCGGTGCCGAAGGCTTTGACACCACGACGCCGCTGTTGATGCTGGCCGGAATCACCTGCGGCACCATCGCGCTTTTGCCTTTCGCCTCGGCTGCGGTACTAAGGGTCAATCTGCGCTAGACATATGGAATTTTGGATGAACCTGAACGCACTCTGGGAATATGCGAACCCGAAGAAATTTATCCAGACCACCGACCGGGTTTTGCCTTGGGTGGCGGGGTTGGCGGCGTTGTCGCTTGTGTTTGGGCTGATCTGGGGGTTCTTTTTCACGCCTGAGGATTACCGGCAGGGATCGACCGTCAAGATCATCTACCTGCATGTGCCAAGCGCGCTCATGGCGATCAATGCCTGGATGATGATGCTTGTGACCTCGCTGGTTTGGATCGTGCGCCGCCACCATGTAAGTGCCCTTGCGGCTCGCGCGGCGGCGCCGGTGGGCATGGTGATGACGGTGATCGCGCTGATTACCGGCGCAATCTGGGGCCAGCCGATGTGGGGCACATGGTGGGCTTGGGATCCGCGCCTGACCTCGTTCCTGATCCTGTTCCTGTTCTACCTTGGCTATATCGCCCTCTGGGAGGCGATCGAGAACGATGACACCGCCGCCGATCTGACCAGCATCCTCTGTCTTGTCGGCTCGGTCTTTGCGCTGCTCAGCCGCTATGCGGTGAATTTCTGGAATCAGGGCCTGCATCAGGGGGCCTCTCTGAGCCTTGATAAAGAGGAAAACGTCGCCGATGTGTTCTGGTATCCGCTGCTGGTGTGCATCGCGGGGTTTGCGTTGCTGTTCATCGCCCTCGTGTTGCTCCGGACCCGCACGGAAATCCGCGCCCGCCGGATGCGGGTGCTTTTGGCACGTGAAAGAATGGGGGCCTGATGCCGGATCTTGGAAAATACGCCGAGGCGGTTTTATCGTCCTATGCGGTCTCGATTGCCCTGATCGCGGGGTTGATCGTGGTGAGCGTGCTGCGTGCGAATCGTGTCAGCAAACAGTTGCAAGAGATTGAAAACAAGGTGAAATCAAATGGCTAAACTTTCGCCGCTCATGCTGGCGCCGCTGGTGATCTTTGCCGGGTTTGCCGGCTTGGCCTTTGTCGGGCTGCAACGCGACAACCCCAATGAGCTTCCCTCGGCGCTCAAGGGCAAACCCGCACCCGCCGTCGAGGTCACAGCGCTTGGCACAGGCCCGATGTTTGGCGACAGCGATCTGCGCGATGGCGAGGTCAAGCTGGTGAATTACTGGGCAAGCTGGTGCGCGCCCTGCCGGGTCGAGCACCCCAATCTTGAAACCCTTTCAGAGCAGGGCATCACGATTTACGGGGTGAATTACAAGGACAAGCCTGCAAATGCGCTCGGCTTTCTAGAAGAGTTGGGCAACCCCTATGACGCTATGGGCGCGGATGAAAAGGGGCGCATGGCGCTCAACTGGGGCGTTTACGGCGTGCCCGAAACCTATGTGATTGATGGCGACGGCAATATCGTGCTGCGCTTTGCCGGGCCGATCACCAGCCGGGTGATGCAGAGCACCATCCTGCCCGCGATCGAGAGTGCCCGCTGAGGCGGATCACTCGCTGCAATGCTCGGTGCTGATGGCGGCGGCGGGCAACGGGCAGGCCGGGGTCTTGTTGTCCGCGCCATGGGCGCCGTAGACGGCAAGAAAGCTCAAAAAACCTGCCTGTAGAAGAATGAGAGCGGTACGCATTGGATAGTCCTTTCTATCGGCATGCTTCCAAGGTTGAGCGCATCAGGCACGATTGAAAGGGGGAATGTCCTCACGCTTGCGTCAGGCGCAGAGCAGCGGCGGGTACTGGCGCAAATTCAGACTGGTCGGCGCAATCTTGCGCAGAATGAAAAAGGGCGGCCCGGCAAGGGGCCGCCCTTTGGCGTTCATATCTGTGGCGATCAGGCCGCCGATTTGGCCAGGTTGCGCAGCACGTAATGCAGCACGCCGCCATGTTCGACATATTCCTTCTCGATGGCGGTATCGATCCGGCACTTGATCGTGATCTCTTTGACTGTGCCATCGCCATGGGTGATGGTGCAGGGCACCTCCTGAAGCGGCTTGATGGTATCAAGGCCCGAGATCGAGATGCTTTCGTCACCTTTAAGGCCAAGCGTCTTGCGGCTGTCCCCACCGGTGAATTCGAACGGGATCACGCCCATGCCAACCAGGTTCGAGCGGTGAATACGCTCAAAGCTCTCGGCAATGACCGCCTTGACGCCAAGCAGGGCAGTGCCCTTGGCGGCCCAGTCACGCGACGACCCGGCGCCGTATTGCTCGCCGCCGAAGATCACCAGCGGGGTGCCGTTCGCCTGATAGGCCTCGGCGGCGTCAAAGATCGAGGTCTGTTCGCCATCCGGCCCGAGCGTATAGCCACCTTCAACGCCATCGAGCATTTCGTTCTTGATGCGGATATTGGCGAAGGTGCCGCGCATCATCACCTCGTGGTTGCCACGCCGCGACCCGTAAGAGTTGAATTCGCGCACCGGCACCTGACGCTCGGTCAGGTATTTGCCGGCAGGTGTTGAGTCTTTGAACGACCCGGCAGGCGAGATGTGGTCGGTGGTGACCATATCGCCCAACAATGCCAGAACGCGCGCGCCTTCGATGTTGGAAATGGTGCCGGGGTCTTTCGACATGCCCTTGAAGTAGGGCGGATTCTGCACATAGGTCGATTGTGCAGGCCAATCGTATGTTTCGCCTTCCGAGGTCTCGACCGCCTGCCATTTGTCGTCGCCCTTGAAGACATCGGCATATTTCGACTGGAACGCCTCGCGGGTGACGGTCTGCTCAACCAGGTCGGCGATCTCTTTCGTGGTCGGCCAGATATCCTTGAGATAGACATCGCGGCCCTCGGGCGTTTGCGCGATGGGGTCGTTGGCCAGGTCGATATTCATGTCACCGGCCAGGGCATAGGCCACCACGAGCGGCGGCGAGGCCAGATAGTTGGCGCGTACATCGGGCGAAATGCGGCCTTCAAAGTTGCGGTTGCCCGACAGGACCGAAGTGGCTATCAGATCGCCCTCGGAAATCGCGTCCGAGATTTCGGATTGCAGCGGACCAGAGTTGCCGATGCAGGTGGTGCAGCCATAGCCGACAAGGTTAAAGCCGATCTTGTCGAGGTCTTCCTGAAGGCCGGCGGCCTCAAGATAGGCGCTGACGACCTGGCTACCAGGGGCCAGCGAGGTTTTCACCCAGGGCTTGCGGTTAAGACCCAGGGCCGCGGCCTTGCGCGCCACAAGACCGGCGCCGATCATCACATAGGGGTTCGAGGTGTTGGTGCACGACGTGATCGAGGCAATCACCACCGAGCCGTCGCGAAGCTCATAGTCCTCGCCTTTGACCTTTTGCGACTTGCGCGGGTCAATCAGGGTGTCGGGCGCAGGCCCCTCAGAGGCCATGTCCTCGGCGGACTGACCCTGATCTTCGCCGCGATATTCCGACACCACGTTAAAGAACGCATCCGATGCCTTATCAAGCGCCACGTAATCCTGCGGGCGTTTGGGGCCGGAAATCGCCGGTACGATGGTGCCCATGTCAAGGCTGAGGGTGTCGGTATAGATCGGTGCGTAATCCGCGCCGCGCCAGAAGCCGTTTTCCTTGGCATAGGCCTCGACAAGCTGCACGCGGGCCTCTTCGCGGCCGGTGTTGCGCAGATAGCGCAGGGTCTCATCGTCGATCGGGAAAAAGCCGCAGGTGGCGCCATATTCCGGCGCCATATTGGCGATTGTCGCGCGATCGGCCAGCGGCAGGTGGTCAAGACCCGCGCCATAGAATTCAACGAACTTGCCGACAACGCCCTGTGCGCGCAGCATTTCCACGACTTTCAGAACCAGATCGGTGCCGGTGGTGCCCTCGATCATGCGGCCGGTCAGTTCGAATCCGACAACCTCGGGGATCAGCATGGAAATCGGCTGACCAAGCATTGCGGCCTCGGCCTCGATCCCGCCAACGCCCCAGCCAAGCACCGCCGCGCCATTCACCATGGTGGTGTGGCTGTCGGTGCCGACAAGCGTGTCGGGATAGGCAACGGTATCGCCGTTCTGGTCGGTATCGGTCCAGACGGTCTGGGCCAGATACTCAAGGTTCACCTGGTGACAGATGCCGGTGCCGGGGGGCACAACGCGAAAGTTGTTGAACGCGCCCTGACCCCATTTGAGGAACTGGTAACGCTCCATGTTACGCTCATATTCGCGGTCGACGTTCATCTGGAAGGCGCGCGGATTGCCAAACTCGTCGATCATCACCGAGTGGTCGATCACAAGATCGACAGGGTTGAGCGGGTTGATCTGTTCGGCCTTGCCGCCAAGGGCGACGATCCCGTCGCGCATCGCCGCAAGGTCGACAACCGCCGGAACGCCGGTGAAATCCTGCATCAACACCCGCGCCGGGCGATAGGCCAGCTCGCGGTTGGCGCGGCCGCCATTGTCGGCCCATTCGGAAAACGCCTTGATGTCATCGGTGGTGACAGTCTTGCCATCTTCAAATCGCAGCATGTTTTCAAGCACCACCTTGAGCGCGGCAGGCAGGCGGGAGAAATCACCCAGACCGGCGGCCTCGGCGGCCTTGATCGAATAATAGGCGACAGATTGGTCGCCAACTTTCAGGGTTTTACGGGTATTCGAGCTGTCTTGTCCGACGCTAATGGGCATTTGAGCCGTCCTTTCACGAGTGATGAGGAAGTATTTGCCCTGCTTCTGACCGATTTGCGGAGTTCGATCAAGAGGGGCGCGCATTCTTTTGTATACTATTGCACACAATTCTACGGTATTTCAATATTTCATATTGGTCTCTCGAAACCTTGATTGGTTATTCTCGGCTTGCGGGCCTAGGTATGATAGCATGAAATCCAACAGACTTAAGCTCGGGCAGAGACTATGAGACAAATCATCGCCATCCTTTCCGCCGTCCTGATGTTTTGCCTGCCGGTCTCGTTGCAAGCCCAGGACCGCCCCGTGGTGATCGAGTTGTTCACCTCGCAGGGGTGTTCGTCCTGCCCGCCGGCCGATGAGTTCATGCAGCAACTGGCCGCGCGCCATGATGTGATCGCGCTTTCATTGCATGTGGATTACTGGGATTACATCGGCTGGGCCGACATCTTTGCCAAGCCCGAATATACCGCCCGTCAACGCGGCTATGCCAAATCCGGCGGGCGCCGCATGATCTATACACCGCAAATGATCATCAACGGCACCGATCACGTGGTCGGCAACCGACCGCGCGATGTAACCGAGCTTATCGAGAAACACCGCTCTGACGCCGATGATATCGTTTTGAAGGCCACCCGCGATGGCAGTGTCCTGCGTATCACCGCCAGGACCGATGTGGCGCACGACATGCCGATGCTGGTGCAACTGCTGCGCTATCGGCCCGAGGCGACCGTCGCGATTGAGCGTGGCGAGAACGCCGGAAAGCTTTTGGAATATTCAAATATCGTCACCGAGATGACCCAACTGACGGTTTGGGACAGCAGCGAGCCGCTGGCGATTGACACCCAGGTCAGCGGCGATGAGCCGCTGGTGGTGCTGTTGCAATACCCCGATTTCGGCACCATCGAGGCGGCGGTCGAACTGCCTTAGGGCGCCTTGAACGCGCTCTAGCTGTCTGACCACAGGGCATCATAGACCGCACCGATGCCGTCGGCCTCGGCTGCGATACTGAACCGGGTTTCGGCCCACGAGCGCGCGGCGCGGGCCATGGCGCCATGGGCCTGGGTGTCGCTCAGGATGCGGTCGATGGCGGCGGCGGTCTCGGCCGGGGCATCCTCTGGCACGATCACACCGCAGGCACCATCACAGGACAAGCTGCGGTAAGACCCGGCATCTGTGGCGACGAAAGGCACACCGCTTGCCATGCCTTCCAGTGGGACCATGCCATAGCCCTCATAGCGCGGCAGTTGCACGATCATGCTCAGCGCGCGCATCAGGGCGGGCAGGGCCTCGGACGCCACCTCGCCGGGAAAGAGGATACGATCGCCCAGGCCCGCCGCCGCGATTTTCTGTTTCAACCCCTCAAGAAACCCTCGGTCCGATTTGGCCGCGCGGCCAATCAAAAGCGCGGTGGCGCCGGGGTGGCGGGGCAACAGCCGGATCATCGCCGCGACGAAGCGGTCGCTGCCCTTTTCGGGACGAATGCGGCCAATGGTGGCGATGCCGAAACTGCCGCCATAGCCGGTTTGCGCCCAGGCGGCGGCGCGCTCGGGCGCGGGGGAAAAGCGGGCGCAATCCACGCCATGTGGAACGACCGCGCGCAGATGCGGGACGAAACCGGCGGCGGCCTCACTCGTGGCAATCACCGCATCCATGCGCGCGATAAGCCAGCGGGGAAGGGGCGAATGCCTGCGTTGTGCGGCCGAGGTAAAGACAATCCGGATCGGCAGGCCGAGCACGTCGCGCGCCCAGATCGCCGCGCGCATCTCCGTGTTGCGCCGCACGTGCCAGATCGTGAAGGGGCGGCCCTGTGGCGGGGTGCGCGACAGGGCCCACGCCTTGGCGCGGCTGATCGGGGCCGGGCAACCGGGCAGGGCCACCCCGGCAAGCGCCATGTCATAGCGGCCGGTTTGCGCGCGCACCACAGCCGCCGTCGTGGCCGACACGCCGGTGAAATTGCGGTTGAAATTGGTCACGATCAGATCGGGCATTGGGCGGGACTGTCGGATTTGAGTATTTTTGGAAAGATGAAAGTCAGGGGCATTGCCTGTCCTCAAGGCCAAGGGCGGCGATCAGGTCGCTTGTGATCTGATCTAGGGTATTGTCCTGTGCGAGGGCAAAGGCGCGGGCGCGCTCACGCATGGCGTCAAGCGCCGCGTGATCCGCAAGCAGCGGTATCAGAGTCTCTGCAAGGGCCGTCTCATCCGCGACCTCAAGCGCCGCGCCAGAGGCGTCAAGGGTGGGATAGGTCTCGGCGAAATTTGCGTAAAGCGGGCCGTGCAGGATGGCCGAGCCGGCACAGGCGGGCTCGTAAGGGGTATGACCGCCGACAGGGGTGAAGGTGCCGCAAAGACAGGTCAGCGGGCAGAGCGCGTGCCAAAGCCCGGTCTCGCCCAGAGTGTCGGCAAGGTAAACCTGGGTCTGGCCGGTGATCTGGCCGCCAATGGCGCGGCGCGTGCCGTTAAGGCCAGAGGTGGCAATCAGGGTCTCAAGTCCGGCTCCGCGTTCGGGATGGCGCGGCACCAGGATCAAAAGCGCATCCGGGGTCTGGCGCAGGAGGCGCTTATGCGCGGCAAGCATCACCTCATCCTCGCCTGGGTGGGTCGAGCTTGCAAGCCAGACCGCGCGCCCGGCGATCAGGCGCTGCATGCGGTCTTTCTCGTCCGTCTCAAACGGCAGCGGGCCGGAAAGCGATTTGAGGGTCTGCCCGGTCGCGGCATGGCTGACCCCCAGATCATGCAGATGCGCGGTGGTGCGCGCGTCTTGTGTATGAATCTGGGTGAAGACGCCCAAAAGGTGGCGCGCGGTTTTCGGGGCGCGTTTCCAGTGGCGGGCCGAGCGATCCGACATCCGCGCATTGATCAGCGCCATCGGAATACCGGCGGCCTGGGTGCGCATCAGCATCTGCGGCCAAAGCTCGCTTTCCACGAAGATCGCCGCGCCGGGGCGCCAATGGGCAAGGAAGCGGTCAATCGCGCGACGCGCATCGAGCGGGGCGAATTGATGGATGGTGCGCGCGGGCAGGCGGGTTGCCATCACCTGCGCCGAACTGGCGGTGCCCGAGGAGATCAGAAACGACCAGTCGGGATGTGCCTCGCCCATATGGGTGATCAGTCGCAGTACCGATTGGCTTTCGCCGACAGAGGCGGCGTGAAACCAGATCAGCAGGCCATTGGGGCGTTTGACACTGGCCCGCCCCATCCGTTCAGGCAGGCGTGCGGGATCTGTGCCTTGCGCCGCCAGCTTGTCCTTGACGCGGGCATAGGCCAGTGGCGCGATCAGGTTTGCCGCCGCGCTATAGACCCGAAGAGGCAGGGGCGCAGGGGCGCGGCGCATCAGCCGCCGGTGTGGCTCATGTGGCGCGACACCCGGCCATCGACGCCCTGGCGAGAATAGTCGAAATCATGGCCCTTGGGCTTGAGCGCGATGGCGGCGCGAATGGCGTCTTGCAGCATCGCGTCGCTGCCCGGATTGTTGCGCAGGGGCGCGCGCAGATCGGCCATATCCTCCTGGCCGAGGCACATGTAAAGCTCGCCGGTGCAGGTCAGGCGCACGCGGTTGCAGCTTTCGCAGAAATTATGGGTGAGCGGGGTGATGAAGCCGATTTTCTGGCCGGTTTCCTCGATCCTCACGTAACGCGCCGGGCCGCCCGTGCGCTCGGGCAGGTCGGTCAGCGTATAGGTCTCGCGCAGGGTGGAGCGCAGATCCGACAGCTTCCAGTATTGGTCAAGCCGGTCCTCATTGCCGATATCGCCCATCGGCATCACCTCGATAAAGGTGAGGTCCATATCGCGGCTGGCGCACCAGTCGAGCAAAGTGAACAGCTCGTCCTCGTTAAAGCCCTTGAGGGCAACGGTGTTGATCTTGACCCGAAGTCCCGCCTTTTGCGCCGCATCAATGCCCTTGATCACCTGCGGCAGGCGGCCCCAGCGGGTGATGTCGGCGAATTTCTTATCGTCCAGCGTATCGAGCGAGATATTCACCCGGCGCACGCCCGCCGCATAGAGATCATCGGCAAAGCGTTCCATCTGGCTTCCATTGGTGGTCAGCGTCAGCTCTTTCAGGGCGCCGCTGTCAAGGTGCTGGGTCATCGCGTCAAAAAAGGTCATGATGCCCTTGCGCACCAAAGGCTCGCCGCCGGTAATGCGAAGCTTTTCCACGCCAAGGCCGACAAAGGTCGAGCACATGCGATCAAGTTCTTCCAGCGTGAGCAGCTCTTTCTTGGGCAGAAACGTCATGTTCTCCGACATGCAATAGACGCAGCGAAAATCGCAGCGGTCTGTGACGGAGACGCGCAAATAGTTAATCGCGCGCTGGAAGGGATCAATAAGAGGTGCTGTCATGAGGGGAATCTAGGCGCGCGGGGCCAGAGGGGCAAGGGTCATGTTGTCCGTTGAAGCCCGATTGTCGGGGGGATATGGTGGACATATGAGACATGCCGTTGCGATTATGGGTTTAGCTCTTGCCTTGGGCGGTTGCGCGCAAGTCGAGCGTATAGTGCCGCCATGGGGCAAGGCCCCGCCGCCAGAGGGCGCGGGTGAAGAGGGGGAGATTGCCGCCGAATCGGCGCCGCGCGCGCCGGTAACGGGGCCGCAAACGCCAGCGGCGCTTGATACCACCACCGCCAGCGAACGCGCCGCCGCCGCCGCGCCGAAAACGTCAGGCGCCAAGGATTTGGGTATCACGATTGCCTCGCTCGGGGCACCGTCAGAGCCGGGGTTCTGGCTCAAGACGCCGCTGGTCAAGGCACCGGCCAAGGGGCGGGTGGATTATGGCGCCACCGGCAAATCGGCTGCGGTCGATCTTATCCCGCTTGGCGGTGCCGAAGGCGCGGGCAGCCGGATGTCGCTGGCGGCGTTTCGCCTGTTGGAGGCGCCGCTGACCGGATTGCCGGAGGTACGGGTGTTTCAATTGCCGTAAGGCGCGATAGAGACGTTCCTATTCTGTCAGGAACTTCGCGGCCTCTTTGCGGGCAAAGGGTTTCATGTGTTTGGCATGGTTTGACAGGAAATATTGCACCCGCTCGGGATCATGCTTGGACAGGTCGCGCAGCCACCAGGCAACCGATTTTTGCAAGGTCCAATCGGCATCCTGCACATAGGTCGCCGCCCAGCCCAGAACCCGGACGCGAATGGCAAGCTCGGTTTCGGAGGGGTGGTTTTGCTTGGCAAAGGGCAGGGCGATGATCATCGCCGCGCGTTTGATCCAGTGATCATCAGATGTGGTCCAACTGGCGACGGTCTCAATCCGTGACGGATCGGCCACAAGCCGCTTTTGTGCGGCGGTCATGACCTGATCGGCAATTGCCCAACTGTCGAAATCGGCCATCCAGGACAGGATCATATCCCAGACCGCACCGTCATCGGGGCGAATGCGCGCCTGGGTCAAAAGCTTGGCAGCGGTGATGCGGGCCTCAAAGATATCGGTTTTCCAGAGCGCATCCGCAAGCGAGAGGCGGGTAGACAGATCAAGCCCCTGCCGCCACGCCTGCGCCAGATCGCCAAGCGCGCCGTTGGCCACACCGAGATACTCGCGTGGCACCTTGTGATGTTCGGCAAGCCCTTTGGCGCGCGCGGTGTCGCCTTGGGCCCGCAGCATCTCAAGCGCCTGCTCGCCCGATTGCGGCAAGGCGGTCATTCCACAGTGACCGATTTAGCAAGGTTGCGGGGTTGATCGACATCCGTGCCTTTGGCGACGGCGGTGTGATAGGCCAATAGCTGTGCCGGCAGCGCGTAAAGAATCGGCGACAGGATTGGTTCAACCATCGGCATCGTCAGCGTTTGCCAGACACCTTCGCCCGCATCCGCCACCCCCTTGGCATCGGAAATCAGCATGATCTGACCACCGCGCGCCATCACCTCTTGCATGTTGGAGACGGTCTTGTCGAAGAGCGCATCACAAGGCGCCATAACGATCACCGGCATGTTTTCATCAATCAGCGCGATGGGGCCATGTTTAAGTTCGCCTGATGCATAAGCTTCGGCGTGTATATAGCTGATTTCCTTTAGCTTAAGTGCGCCCTCAAGTGCCAAAGGATACATCAGGCCGCGGCCCAGAAACAGCGCGTTATCAGAGGTCGAAAGCAGGCGTGCGGCGGTTTTGAAATTCTCGTCGCGCTCCATCGCGGTGTTCAGCGTCGCGGGCAATGAGCGCAACGCCGACAGCAGATCTGCTAGCCGCTCATCACTGATCATTCCGCGCGCCTGCGCCGCCTTGAGCGCCAATAGCAACAGCACGGTAAGTTGACAGGTGAATGCCTTGGTCGAGGCGACGCCAATCTCGGCCCCGGCATGGATCGGCAGCGCCAGATCGCTTTCGCGCGCGATCGAGCTTTCGGCTACGTTGACCACCGACACAATCGCATCTGTGCGACCCGAGCAATAGCGCAATGCCGCCAGGGTATCGGCGGTCTCGCCGGATTGGCTTACGAAAAGGGCGACAGTGCCCGGCGTAACGGGCGGTTCGCGATAGCGGAACTCCGAGGCGATATCGACCTCGACCGGCAGGCCGGCAATCTGTTCAAACCAGTATTTTGCCGTCAGACAGGCATAATAGGCGGTGCCGCAGGCGACCATGGTGAAACGATTTATGGCGGTGAAATCAATGTCTTCGCCGGGCAGGGTGATCTGGCGGCCATCCTCGCTTAGGTAATGACCAAGGGCCCCGCCAATCACGGCGGGTTGTTCGGCGATTTCCTTGGCCATGAAATGCTTGTGCCCGGCTTTGTCGACGCGGGTGCTGTCGATCTCGATGGTGCGGACCTCGCGGCTGACCGGGGCGCCGTTCTCATCGGTGATCAATAGGCTGGAGCGGGTGACAACAGCCATGTCACCCTCCTCAAGATAGGTCACGCGATCGGTCATCGGGGCAAGCGCAATGGCGTCAGAACCCACATACATTTCCCCCGTCCCATGGCCGATGGCCAGCGGGCTGCCTTTACGCGCGGCGACCAGAAGATCGGGTTCGCCATCAAACAGGAAACACAGCGCATAGGCGCCCTCAAGGCGGGCAATCGTGGCGCGCGCGGCGCTGATCGGATCGTGACCCTGACCAAGAAAGTGATCCGCCAGAAGAGCAACGGTTTCCGTGTCGGTATCGGTTTCATGACCGATACCCTTGGCCGCAAGATCGCTGCGCAATTCGCGGTAATTCTCGATGATGCCATTGTGCACGACCGCCACCCGTCCCGCGCGATGCGGATGGGCATTGGCGACATTGGGCGCGCCATGGGTGGCCCAGCGGGTGTGACCGATCCCGGCCTTGCCCGCGAGCGGGTCGTGAACCAGAAGATCCGACAGGTTGACCAGCTTGCCGACCGCGCGGCGGCGGTCAAGCTGTCCGTTCTCGATAGTGGCAATCCCGGCGCTGTCATAGCCGCGATATTCAAGCCGTTTGAGGGCCTCAACAAGAATGGGGGCAACCTCGTGCTCGCCGAGAACCCCTACGATACCGCACATTAGATAACCCCCTTGTCGCGTTTTGCTTTTTTGGCTTTCAGCATGTCCATAAGTTTGCGTGCCATGCCCAACTTAACAGTTTGGCGTGCCCGCGCAATCGCCAGCCCGCCGGTGTCAACATCCTCGGTAATGACAGAGCCCGAGGCGGTCATCGCCTCGTCGCCCAGGCTGACCGGCGCCACGAGCATGGTGTTCGAGCCGATGAAGACCCGATTGCCGATGCGGGTTTGATGCTTCATCACCCCGTCGTAATTGCAGGTGATCGTGCCCGCGCCGATATTGCTCTCGGTGCCAATCTCGGCATCCCCGACATAGCTCAGGTGGTTGACTTTGCTGCCCTCGCCGATCACCGCATTCTTGATTTCGACGAAGTTGCCAACACGGGTGTCCTCGGCCAGTTCTGCACCGGGGCGCAGGCGCGCATAGGGCCCTACAACCGCGCCGCGCGACACATGACAGCCCTCAAGATGGCAAAAGGCGCGGATATGCACGCCGGATTCAATCGTCACACCGGGGCCAAAGACCACGTTCTGGTCAATCACCGTGTCGCGCCCCACATGGGTATCAAAGGCGAAATGCACGGTTTCAGGCGCCGGCAGGGTGATGCCAAGCTCCAGCGCGGCGGCACGGGCGCGGGCCTGAAAAGCGGCCTCGGCCTGGGCCAGTTCGGTGCGCGAATTGACGCCAAGGGTTTCGGATTCGTCGCATGTCACGGCGGTGGCCGAAAGGCCGCGCGCCCGCGCGATGCCGATGATGTCGGTCAGGTAATATTCCGCGTTGGCATTGTCATTGCCGACCGCGGCGATCAGATCGAACAAGAGCGGCGCCGAAACCATCACCACACCGCTGTTGCACAGGCGGATCGCGCGTTCCTGCTCGCTGGCGTCCTTGAATTCCACAATCCGCTCAAGGCTGTCGCCGTCCATGACCAGGCGGCCATAGCGCCCCGGATCGGCGGCCTCAAAGCCGAGCACGACAACATCGTGATTGGCCCGCGCCGCCGCCATTTTCTCAAGCGTTTCAGGCTGGATCAGGGGGGTGTCGCCATAAAGCACAAGCGCATCGCCCGCGTAATCCGCAAGCGCCGGGGCGGCCTGGGCCACGGCATGGGCGGTGCCAAGCTGTTCGGTCTGTAAAACCACCTTTGCGCTCGCGTCAAACGCCTGCGCTGCCGCGCTTACCTTTTCGGCGCCATGACCTGCGATAATAATGGTGTGATCGGGGGCAAGCGCCTGACCGGACCGCATGGCATGGACCAGCATCGGCGCCTGCGCAACATGGTGCAAAACCTTGGGCAGATCAGAGTTCATGCGGGTGCCCTTGCCGGCGGCAAGAAGGATCAAAGCGGTTGTCATATGAATTCTCTTTGTAATTTAGGCGCCCCCGTTCTATCGGGTTGGCAGCCGTGTGCAAGGGTGCACTCCCCTAGTCAAGGCTGCGCGGTGTCACAGCCGTGGGCGGAAACCTGCCAATGGGCTGAACACAAAGGAAAGAGGGCCGATGCGCACAGTTGTTTTTGACCTGGATGGCACCCTGGCCGACACCAGCGGCGATCTCGTCGCGGCGGCCAATGCCTGCTTTCGGGCGATGGGCGAGGGCGACTTGCTTGATCCGGTGCGCGATGCGGGCACGGCTCTGCGCGGCGGGCGGGCGATGCTCAAGCTTGGGCTTGAGAGGTTGGGCCGCCCCGATGACACCGCCGAGATCGACCGCAACTATCCGCTTCTGCTCGAGGCTTACGCCGGTGCGATTGATGTGCATACCACGCTTTACCCCGGCGCAATGGCCGCCGTCGAGGGGCTGCGCCGGGCCGGTTATGGCGTCGCGATCTGCACCAATAAACCCGAGGGGCTGGCGCGGCTTTTAATGGGGCGGCTTGGCGTTCTGGAAACCTTTCACGCCCTCACCGGCGCCGATACGCTTGCGATCCGCAAACCCGATCCCGAACACCTGCGCGAAACCGTGCGCCGTGCCGGTGGCGATCCGGCGCGCTCGTTGCTGGTGGGCGATACGGTGACCGACCGCGACACCGCGCGCGCCGCCGGGGTGCCCTCGGTGCTCGTGACCTTCGGGCCGAATGGCGCCAGCGTGACCGAGCTGGCCCCAGAGGCGACAATTGCCCATTATGACGAATTGGCCGGTGTGGTGACCCGCCTGATCGGCTAGGGGCGCTTTTTCGACATACGATAGCGGGCTTTCGGATTTCCTGAACAAGCGGCGGCTGATGTATGGACCCCATTGACCCGCGCGCCCTTGCGGCCCAAAACATATCCTATGACAGAGGTATTCAAAGGTAAGTTCACCCAGCAGGAACCGATCTCCGAGGCCGGGATCGAGGCCGCGCTTGAGGTGCTGAAAAGCGGGCGCTTGCACCGCTATAACCTTGTGGGCGGCGAACCCGGCGAGGTGGCCCTGCTTGAACAGGAATTCGCCGCCTATACCGGGGCGCGTTATGCGCTTGCAGTGGCCTCGGGCGGCTATGCCATGGGCACCGCCCTGCGTGCCATCGGGGTGAAACCCGGTGATAAGGTGCTGACCAATGCCTTTACGCTCGCCCCGGTGCCCGGCGCGATTGCCAGTGTCGGCGCGGTGCCGGTCTTTGTCGGCGTCACCGAGGATCTGACGATTGATCTTGACGATCTGGCCGCCAAGGCCGGTCAGGCCAATGTGCTTATGCTCAGCCATATGCGCGGCCACATCTGCGATATGGAGCGGCTTATGGCGATTTGCGATGCGGCCGGTATCACCGTGATCGAGGATTGCGCCCATACCATGGGCGCCGCCTGGAAAAGCCGCGCTTCGGGTCGCTGGGGCAAGGTCGGCTGTTATTCGACCCAGACCTACAAGCACATGAATTCCGGCGAGGGCGGCTTTCTTGTCACCGATGACGATGAGGTGGCGGCGCGCGCGATCCTTCTGTCGGGGTCTTACATGCTCTATGACCGCAATGGCACCGTGCCCCCCGACGAGGTCTTTGAGCGGGTGAAATACGACACCCCCAATGTGTCGGGGCGGATGGATCATCTGCGTGCGGCGATCTTGCGCCCGCAACTGCGCGCGCTTGATGCGCAGCGCGAGAAATGGAATGCCCGCTACCGCCTGGTCGAGGACGGCTTGCGCGGCACGCCGGGCTTGCAGGTGGTCGAGCGACCCGCAGCAGAAACGATTGTCGGCTCGTCAATTCAGTTCCTGTTGCTGGACTGGAGCGAAACCGCGGTCGCCGAGGTGCTGAAACGCTGTCTTGATCGCGGAGTCGAGCTCAAGTGGTTCGGTGGTGCGGAACCCTCCGGCTTTACCAGCCGCTATGACAGCTGGCGCTATGCCCCAAGCACGCCGATGGCCGCCAGTGACCGCATCCTGCGAGGGATCATCGACATGCGCCTGCCGCTGACCTTCAGCCTTGAGGATTGCGCCCAGATCGCGCGGATCATCCGGGCCGAGGTGGGGGCGGTGTTTCAGGCGCGCGCTTGACTTTCTGGATAATTTGGACTATTTGATTAGCTCAAATGACCCCACCCTATTCAGGGTCATCCAAACCGTGCCGTGCGCGCTCTGCGCCGCCGGTACAAAGTTAGGGTGCCGCCATGCCGTTCGACATCGCCAGCCGCGAAGAACTTGAGCATTCCTGGAAATACCTCGACCGCAAGGGCCCGGCGCCGCGCACCGCGTTCGATGTGCACCGCAAGATTGAAAAGGGCCTGCCTTCGAAAATGCTGGCAAGCTTTCGCGCCGCTCTGGCCGAATTGCCTGATCGGACATGGGCCGAAATCCTCGCGATCAGCGTCTCGCAGCTCAAGCGCCTCAAGGGGGCCGAGCGCCCGCTGTCGAGCGGGGTCAGCTCGCAACTGGTGCTGTTCGCGATCCTGTTGACGCGGGCCGAGGATGTGTTCGGCGGACGCGAGGCGGCGCTTGACTGGATGCGCGGCGAGCAGATGGCGCTTGACGGGCAGCGCCCGATCGATCTTTTGGATACTTTCATCGGCGCGGCGCTTGTCGACCGGGTGTTGCGCCAGATTGATTACGGCGTCTATCTGTGACGCCACTACCCGAGGTCTTGGGCGGGGGCGGTGTCTGGGCACATCGGCTTGATCGGGCGAAGCACGCGCCGACATGGGCTGGCGGCGAGGGCGCATTTCAGGCCGGCGGCCGTTGGAACCCGGTGGGCACGCGCGCGGTCTATTGCGCGCTTGATCCCAGCACGGCGATCCTTGAGGTGGCGGTGCACAAGGGCTTTCGCGTGCTCGACACACAACCGCATGTGATGACCGCCTTTCAGGTGGCTGAGCCTGCGCGCATCAAGGTGTTTGCGCCCGGTGATATCCCCGAGGCCGAGTGGCTTGACCCCAATAACGCCGCACCCGAGCGGCGCGCCTGGGGTGCAGAGCAATTGCAGAAACACGGCATCATCGTGATCCCCTCGGCGGTGTCGCGGCAAAGCTGGAACCTTATTTTTCTGGCCCCGATGGTGCCCGAGACATTTCAGAACCTGACCCAGAGCGACTTTGTTCTGGACCCGAGACTGAACGCGACGAGGGCCTGACATCCAAGCCTGTTGACCCGAATCGAGACTTGTGGCTATAAAATGAACAAGCGTTCAATAAATCCGGGACAAGAGGGAGAGGGCGATGTTCAACGCAGTCATGCAATTCGATCTGGGCGAGGATGTGAATGCCCTGCGCGAGATGGTGCATCGCTGGGCGCAGGAGCGCGTCAGGCCGATGGCGGCCGAGATCGACGCGACCAACGCCTTTCCCAACGACCTCTGGAAAGAAATGGGCGATCTTGGCCTTTTGGGCATCACCGTGCCCGAGGAATTCGGCGGCGTCGGCATGTCTTACCTCGCGCACGTGATCGCGGTTGAGGAAATCGCCCGCGCCTCGGCCTCTGTCTCGCTGAGCTATGGCGCGCATTCCAACCTCTGCGTCAATCAGATCAAGCTCAACGGCACGCCCGAGCAAAAGGCGAAATACCTGCCCGGTCTGGTCTCGGGCACCCATGTCGGCGCGCTTGCCATGTCAGAGGCGGGCGCCGGTAGCGACGTTGTGTCGATGAAGCTGCGCGCGGAAAAGCGCAATGATCACTTCAAGCTCAATGGCAGCAAATACTGGATCACCAACGGCCCGGATGCCGATACCCTCGTGGTCTATGCCAAGACCGACCCCGAGGCCGGCAGCAAGGGCATCACCGCCTTTTTGATCGAAAAATCCATGGCCGGCTTTTCAACCAGCCCGCATTTCGACAAGCTTGGCATGCGCGGCAGCAACACCGCCGAGCTGATCTTTGACGATGTCGAGGTGCCGTTTGAAAACATCCTTGGCGAAGAGGGGCGCGGTGTGCGCGTGCTCATGTCGGGGCTCGATTACGAGCGCGTGGTGCTTGCGGGCATCGGCACCGGCATCATGGCCGCCTGTCTGGACGAAATCATGCCCTACCTGGCCGAGCGCAAGCAATTCGGCAAACCGATTGGCAGCTTTCAGCTGATGCAGGGCAAGATCGCCGATATGTACACGGCGATGAATTCGGCCCGCGCCTATGTCTATGAGGTCGCCAAGGCCTGCGATCGTGGCGATGTCACCCGTCAGGACGCCGCCGCCTGCTGTCTTTATGCCTCGGAAGAGGCGATGAAACAGGCCCATCAAGCGGTGCAGGCCATGGGCGGCGCCGGCTTCCTGAATGACGCGCCCGTCGGGCGGCTGTTCCGCGATGCCAAGCTGATGGAAATCGGGGCCGGCACGTCCGAGATTCGCCGCATGCTGATTGGTCGCGAGTTGATGGGGGCGATGGGGTGAAACGCGCGGTCGCGGCCTGTATTCGTGCGGGCGGAGGTGAGGGCCGTGCGGGCAAGGCGGCTGAACAGTGCATGCAGGCAACGCCGGGCGGGCATACGACCGTTGCGATGAGCGGGTGCCGCCACCGGGAAGGGACCTATTGGGATGGTCGCCTTGCCCATGCCAATCGACCGCAAGAGGAGGGATGACTGTGACAGTGATGCGACCGAGCCTGCGTCAGGCGCCCTATGGCCCGCTCTATGACGACTTTTCCTGGGATATTCCGCCGCAGCTTAACATGGCGGTGCAGGCGTGCGACGATTGGGCCGCACGCGCGCCCGACCGGGTGGCGATTGTCGATCTCTCGGGGGAAGGCCCGCGCGATATAACCTATGCCGACCTGCGCGAGATGGCCGACCGGCTGGCGCTTGCGCTTGTGGCGCGCGGCGTGGGGCGCGGTGATCGTGTTGGTGTGCTGCGCTCTCAGGGCGCCTGGTGCGCCGCGGCGCATATCGCGATCTGGAAAATCGGCGCGATTTCAATACCCTTGTTCAAACTCTTCAAGCATGATGCCCTGTCCAGCCGGGTCGGGGATGCCGGCGCAAGGGTGATTGTCACCGACGCCGAGGGTGTCGGGCTTTTGGCGGGTCTGGCGCAGGTCGAGGCCCTGGTGCCCGAAGACTGTGCGTTGCCGGACGGGCGGTTTGACACGCTCGAAACCGGCGCGGAGGATCCCGCCGTTCTGATCTATACCAGCGGCACCACCGGCGCCCCCAAGGGCGCGTTGCATGCACATCGCGTCCTGACGGGGCATCTGCCGGGGGTTGAGATCAGCCATGATTTTCTGGGCCAGGCCGATGATTGCCTCTGGACACCGGCCGATTGGGCCTGGATCGGCGGTTTGTTTGATGTGCTGATGCCGGGGCTGACAATCGGGGTGCCGGTGGTCGCGGCGCGCATGGCGAAATTCGGCCCCGAAGAATGCATGAAGATCATCCGGGAAGGCAATGTAAGGAATATATTTTTCCCTCCAACGGCCCTGCGCCTTTTAAAGGCCGAGGATTGTCATATTGACGGCCTGCGCAGCATTGCCAGCGGTGGCGAACCGCTTGGCGCGGAGATGCTCGATTGGGGGCGCCGGGCCTTTGGCCTGACAATCAACGAGTTTTACGGCCAGACCGAATGCAACATGGTGGCCAGTTCCTGCGGGGCCCTCTTCAGCCCGGAACCGGGCTGCCTCGGGAAGGCGGTGCCGGGGCACGATTTGGCGGTTCTGGATGAAACCGGCGCACCGACGCAGGGCGAGGGTGATGTCGCGATCAGGCGAGGATCGGCCTCTATGATGTTGGAGTATTGGAATAAACCGGAGCAGACGGCCGAAAAGTTCTTGGGTGATTGGCTGCTGACCGGGGATCGCGGCATCTGGGAGGGAGAGTACCTGCGCTTTGTCGGGCGCGAGGATGATGTGATCACCAGCGCCGGTTATCGCATCGGCCCGGCCGAGATCGAGGATTGTCTGCTTACCCACGGCGCCGTCGCGACCGTCGGCGTTGTCGGCAAACCCGATCCGGTGAGAACCGAGATCGTCAAGGCCTATGTGGTGTTGAAGCACGGGGTGAGCGCCTCAAATGACCTTGCAGCCGAGTTGCAGGCCTATGTGAAAGAACGCCTCGCAACATATTCATATCCAAGGGAAATTGGATTTATTGATGCCTTGCCAATGACCGTCACCGGCAAGGTGATCCGCAAAGACCTCAAGGCGCGCGCGGCGTCTGAGGAGGCGCAATGACAATTGCCCCGCATAACAAAAGGGCCGATCTGATGACCGGCCCCCGCAAAATGTATCCTCAAGGGATCTCAGAACTTGTGGACATAGGCGACGCCAAAGACCCAAGGGTCAAGCTCGACAGAGCCTGCGGAGGCACCGCCGATTGTGGCGTCTGTGTCGATGTCGATATAGCGCACGTCGGCGCGCAACGAACCGTGCTCGCTGATGGCCACGTCAAGACCGCCATGCAGGGCGATGCCCCAAGAATCATCAAGGCTGACCGGGGTGCCATTATCGAGCTTTTCATCCCAGAAGTGGGTGTAGTTCAGGCCGACGCCCACAAAGGGTGTCATGATCGAGCTGTTGGTAAAATGATACTGAATCGAAACCGTGGGCGGCAGGTGTTTGGTCGAGCCGATATCACCGGCACCGCGCGCCTGAAGATCGTGTTTGAACGGCCAGGCGGCCAGAACCTCGATGCCGACATTGTCCATGACGAAGTATTCAAAGGTCAACGTCGGACGGATGTTTTCGCCCACGCGTGCGGTGGACGGGGCGCTGTAGCTGTCGGTCGGGTCGATGTAATGCGCGCCGAGGCCGAGGGTCATATCGCCCTGGGATTGGGCGAGAACCGGGGCTGCGGTGCTTGCAAGGACAGCGGCGAGGGTGAGGGCTGTGATCTTTTTCATGGTCTTTCCATTCTTGAGTTTACGAGCGGGACAATGCGTCGAGCACGGGCGCATCACTTTGATGTGGGTCAAATTTCGCACCACATGCTGCAATGCGGCAAAAATGCAACAGGCGGGCGCGTGCGACGCGTCGCACGCCCGGCAAGTCAGGAGTTTTGGGGATGAAGCTAGGCACATCGGCACTGCCCGGATCAGAGGGTTTTCGGGCCAATCGCGCGACGCATCTTGCCGCCCTTGATGTGGTCGCAGAGGCCGCGGCGCTTGCGGCGGCAGGCGGCGGCGAGGCCGCGCGTGAGCGCCACCTCAGCCGGGGCAAGATGGCGCCGCGCGACCGGGTGGCCAACCTGCTTGACCCCGGATCGGCGTTTCTTGAAATCGGCGCCACGGCGGCGCATGGGCTATACGATGGGGCCGCGCCCTGCGCGGGGGTGATTGCGGGCGTCGGCCGGGTACAGGGCGTCGAGTGCATGATTGTGTGCAATGACGCCACCGTAAAGGGTGGCACCTATTATCCGATGACCGTCAAAAAGCACCTGCGCGCCCAAGAGATCGCCGAGGAATGTCATCTGCCCTGCATCTATCTGGTCGACAGCGGCGGGGCGAACCTGCCCAATCAGGATGAGGTTTTCCCGGATCGCGACCATTTCGGCCGGATCTTCTATAATCAGGCAAGGATGAGCGCCAAGGGCATCGCCCAGATCGCCGTGGTCATGGGATCGTGCACCGCCGGGGGCGCCTATGTCCCCGCGATGTCGGACGTGACGATCATCGTCAGGGACCAGGGCACGATCTTTCTGGCCGGGCCGCCGCTGGTCAAGGCGGCAACGGGCGAGGTGGTGAGCGCCGAGGATCTCGGCGGCGGCGATGTGCACACGCGCCTGTCGGGTGTGGCCGATTACCTAGCCGAGGACGACGCCCATGCACTTGCCCTTGCGCGTCAGGCGGTTGGCTCGCTGAACCGGGCACGACCCGCGAGCGTGACCTGGGCGAGCCCCGAAGAGCCGGCCTATGATCCGGAGGAATTGCTTGGCGTGGTGCCGACTGATTTGCGCACGCCCTATGATATCCGCGAGGTGATCGCACGGGTCGTCGATGGCAGCCGCTTTGACGAGTTCAAACCGCGCTTTGGCGAGACGCTTGTCACCGGCTTTGCCCATATCAAGGGCTGTCCGGTGGGGATCGTGGCCAATAACGGCGTGCTGTTTTCCGAGGCCGCGCAAAAGGGCGCGCATTTCATCGAGCTTTGCTCACAGCGCAGAATCCCGCTGGTGTTCCTGCAAAACATCACCGGCTTTATGGTCGGGCGGAAATACGAGAATGAGGGCATCGCGCGCCACGGCGCCAAGATGGTGACGGCGGTGGCGACCACGAGCGTGCCCAAGGTCACCATGGTGGTTGGCGGCTCTTTCGGGGCAGGCAATTACGGCATGTCCGGGCGCGCCTATCAGCCGCGGTTCATGTGGAGTTGGCCAAGCAGCCGGATCAGCGTGATGGGCGGCGAACAGGCCGCAGGCGTGCTTGCCACCGTCAAACGCGACGCGATCGAGCGCAAGGGCGGGGCATGGTCGCCCGAAGAAGAGGCCGCCTTTAAAAAGCCCACCGTCGAGATGTTCGAGCGACAGAGCCACCCGCTCTATGCCAGTGCGCGGCTTTGGGACGACGGTATCGTCGATCCGCGCAAGACCCGCGAGGTGCTTGCGCTGAGCCTGAGCGCCGCGCTTTGCGCGCCGATCGAAGAGACGCGGTTTGGCGTCTTTCGGATGTGAAGACATGATCGCGGAGAAGGAGCCCGGAGTTTGAGCATGCGAAACATCATTCGGTTTTATCGTGGTGCCCGCAAGCATCCAAAATGGGATATCGGTGCTCCGCCCAACCCGCGAGGCCGAAAGCCATTTCGCCCAACGCAACGTGGTGTGCGGATGAAATTGGCATTGGCTTTCGCCTTATGTTTCATTTTGGGGCCAAATGCTCTCGACTTGGTCAGTATGGTATGGCGCAACAGTGAAGGTTGCAGGGTTTGGGCGGTCGTGGATGGCGACACCGTGCGCATGATCTGTCCGGATCAGGGGAACGTGTCCGGGCGTATCCTCGGCTATGACACGCCCGAGATAAAGGCACGCTGTCCTCAGGAATTTGGAAAGGCCCTTGCCGCGACGTATTATCTGCATTGGAAGCTCTGGACGTCACGCGAAGTTATTGCGACGCCGAGGGGGACCGATCTTTACGATCGAGTTCTAGTTCTCTTGACGTTGGACGAAGAGGGCGCAGGTCGTGTCATGGTCGATGCAGGGTTGGCGCGATGGTATGATGGAGGCCGCAGGCGGGGATGGTGCGATGCGCTTTAGCGGGTCAAAAGTGACGAACTTAGGATTTGAGTATTTGAGCCAAGAAGAAGCAGCAGTTTCAGGCTTGGCAGCGACCGAAAGGAACGGCGATGTTTGAGCGGATTTTGATGGCGAACCGGGGCGAGATTGCCTGTCGGGTGATTGCCTCGGCGCAGGCGATGGGGGTTGAGGTGGTGGCGGTCTATTCAGACGCTGACCGCGATGCCAGGCATGTGGCGATGGCCGACAGGTCGGTGCATATCGGGGGGGCACCCCCTGCCGAGAGCTATCTGCGGGGGGATGTGATCATCGAGGCGGCGCTTGCGACGGGGGCGCAGGCAATCCATCCCGGCTATGGGTTCTTGTCCGAGAACCCCGATTTCGTGGATGCGGTCGAGGCGGCGGGGCTTGTCTTTATCGGGCCGTCGGCGGCGGCCATTCGCGCCATGGGTCTCAAGGATGCGGCCAAGGTCTTGATGGAAGAGGCGGGCGTGCCGGTGGTGCCGGGTTATCACGGCAAGAACCAGGACCCAGAGCATCTGACTGGGGCCGCCGATACGATAGGTTATCCTGTCCTGATCAAGGCCGTGGCCGGGGGCGGCGGCAAGGGGATGCGGCTTGTCGAACGGGCGCAGGACTTTGCCGAGGCCTTGGAGAGCGCCAGGAGCGAGGCGAAAACCGCCTTTGGCAATGAGGCGGTTTTGGTCGAGAAATACATCCAGAAGCCGCGCCATATCGAGGTGCAGGTGTTTGGCGACGGGCAAGGCGCGGTGCATCTGTTCGAGCGCGATTGCTCGTTGCAGCGCCGCCATCAGAAGGTGATCGAAGAGGCCCCGGCGCCGGGCATGACGCCCGAGATGCGCGCCGCCATGGGCCAGGCCGCCGTGCGCGCCGCCGAGGCGATTGGTTATAAGGGCGCGGGCACGGTTGAATTCATCGTTGATGGCAGCCGGGGTTTGCGCGCCGACGGGTTCTGGTTCATGGAAATGAACACCCGCCTTCAGGTCGAGCATCCGGTGACCGAGGCGATTACCGGTGTCGATCTGGTCGAATGGCAGCTGCGGGTCGCCGCTGGTGAGGCTTTGCCCAGGCAACAGGGCGATCTGGCGATCAACGGTCATGCCTTTGAGGCGCGGCTTTATGCCGAGGATGTGCCGAAGGGATTCTTGCCCGCGACCGGACGGCTGGCGCATCTGCGCTTTCCCGAGACGGCGCGCGCCGATAGCGGTGTGCGGGCGGGCGATGAGATCAGCCCGTTTTACGACCCGATGATTGCCAAGGTGATCACCCATGGCCCGAGCCGCGCCATCGCGCTGCGCCGTCTGGCCACAGCGCTTGCGGGCACCGAGGTGGCGGGCACGGTGACCAACCTTGCCTTTCTCGGGGCCCTGGCGCGCCATGAGGGGTTTGCTGCCGGCGATGTCGATACCGGGCTTATCGCGCGCGATATCGACAGGCTTGTCGTGGTGCCGGAGCCGGCGCCAAAGGATGTCGCGCTGGCGGCGCTGGCGGCCTGTGGGCTGTTGGACAGGATAGAGCCCGAGACCGGCTTTGCGCTTTGGGCGCCGCTGGCGCGCGAGGTGGTGCTGCGCAGCGAGGACGAAGAGATCAGGGTGCGGATTCAGAGCCTTGCGGCGGGGGCGCATGACCTTGAAATCGCCGGTCAGCGGGTTGAGGCGCGCCGCGTCGGAGAGGGCTGGCGTATTGACGGACAACCCGCAGCGCGAGTGGCCGTTCACGGTGCGCAGATCACGGTTTTCGCGCAATATGGCGTGAGTTTCGAGGTGATCGACCCGCTTGAACGCGATAGCATGGCGGGCGGTGACAGCGCCCTGATCGAGGCGCCGATGCCGGGCATGGTCAAGGCGGTCTTTGCAAGCCCCGGCCAGAGCGTGACCAAGGGCGACCGGCTTGCGGTGCTTGAGGCCATGAAGATGGAGCATTCGCTTTTGGCCGCACGCGACGGCGTCGTGGCCGAGGTACTGGTTGCGGCGGGCGAGCAGGTCAGCGCCGGGGCAGCCCTTGTGCGTCTTGAGGCCGAAGAGGACGCGGCGGCATGATCACGCTGCATCATGTGCCGCAAAGCCGCTCGATGCGGGTTTTGTGGCTGTTGCACGAGCTGGAGGTCGAGTTTCGGCTGGTCGAACAGGCCTTTGACAAATCCCTGCGCGCGCCGGAATTCCTGAGCCTGTCGCCCGCAGGTCGGGTGCCGGCGCTTGAGATCGACGGCGAGCGGATGTTTGAATCCGGGGCGATGATGGAATATCTCTGCGAGCGATTTCCAGAGGCGGGGCTTGGCCGGGCGCCGGGGGATATGGACAGGATGGGCTGGCTCGTCTGGCTGCACTTCGCCGAAACCGTAAGCCAGCATGTGGCGGCGCTGACACAGCAGCATATCGTGCTTTACGAGGATGCCATGCGCAGCCCGATCGTCATGAAGCTTGAGGCGGCGCGGATCGCCAAATGCTATCGCGCGATCGAGGCGCGCCTGTCGACCCCGGTCGAGAATCGCGATTATCTTTTGACCGGGGGGTTTTCGGCCTGTGATATCGCGGTCGGGCAGGCGGTCTATATGGCGCGCCATTTCGTAAGTCTGGAGGGCTATCCCGAAACAGAAAAGTGGTATGACAGATTGAGCGAGCGTCCGGGGTTTCAGGCAAGCCTGCCGGGGCCGCGAAGCGCGCGGATCTATCAGCAGCCGTTCTATGCGCCATGGGCGGGCTGAGCGCGGGGCGCGGGCCGGATTTGAGTATTTTGGGAAAGATGAAAGGTGGGCGCCATGGGCGAAGGGGTTGAGATTTTTGAAGTAGGCCCGCGTGACGGGTTGCAGAATGAAAAACGGCGCATTCCCCTGGGCGAAAAGATTGCTCTGGTGAACTGTCTGAGTGGCGCGGGATTTCGTCGCATTGAGATCGCCAGTTTCGTCAGCCCCAAATGGGTGCCGCAAATGGCCGACTCCGGCGAGGTGCTGCGCGGTATCCGGCGCGCCAAAGGGGTAAGCTATGCCGCCCTGACCCCCAATTTGCGCGGCTTTGACGATGCGATGGAGGCGGGCGCCGATGAGGTTGCGATTTTCGGGTCCGCCTCGGAGGGGTTTTCCAAGGCCAATATCAATGCCACGATCGAGGAAAGCCTTGAGCGGTTCATGCCGGTGATGGAGGCCGCGAACGCGCAGGGCATGCGGGTGCGCGGCTATGTCTCTTGTGTGGTGGACTGCCCCTATGACGGGCCGGTGGCCCCGGCGCAGGTCGCGATGGTGGCAGAGCGGCTCTGGGCGATGGGATGCTACGAGATCAGCCTTGGCGATACCATCGGTCAGGGGCGCCCGGAGGCGGTAGAGGCGATGTTGACTGCGGTCAGCGATGTCGTGCCGGTGGATCACCTGGCGGGGCATTTTCACGACACCTCCGGGCGTGCGCTTGCGAATATCGAGGTATCTTTGGCCAGGGGGCTGCGGGTGTTTGATGCCGCCGTGGGCGGGCTTGGAGGCTGTCCCTACGCGCCGGGGGCGGCGGGCAATGTGGCCACCGAGACGGTGCATGAGAGGCTGGTGGAGCTGGGCTATGAGACCGGGCTTGATCAAGATGTGCTTTTGAAAGCGGCCGGGATGGCACGGGCGATGCGCGGCGGATGAGACCGGCTTGCAAAGACAGGGGATAGCGATGTTTGAGACACTTGAGGTGACGCGCGACGGGCGCGGTGTGGTGACGCTCTGGCTGAACCGGGCGGACAAGCATAATGCGATGTCGGCGCTGATGATCGCCGAGTTGCACAGCGCCGCCGAGGATCTGGGCCGCGATGACAGCTGTCGCGCCGTTGTGCTGGCGGCGCGGGGCAAAACCTTTTGCGCGGGGGGCGATCTGGCCTGGATGCGGCAACAATTCGAGGCCGAACCTGCATTGCGCGGCCAGGAGGCGGGCAAGCTGGCCTATATGTTGCAGGCGCTCAATACCTTGCCCAAGCCATTGATCGGGCGGTTGCATGGCAATGCCTTTGGCGGCGGAATCGGCTTGGCCTCGGTCTGCGATGTGGCGATTGGCGCCGACAGCATCGTGATGGCGCTGACCGAGACCCGCCTTGGGCTTATCCCGGCCACCATCGGGCCCTATGTGGCGGCCCGGATGGGCGAGGCCAACGCGCGGCGGGTCTTTATGTCGGGGCGCCGCTTTGATGCGGGCGAGGCGGTGACGCTTGGCCTGTTGGCCCGCGCCGTGCCCGAGGGCGATCTTGACGCCGCCATAGAGGCCGAGGTTGCGCCCTATATGGACTGCGCCCCCGGCGCGGTGGCGCGCGCCAAGGCGCTTTTGCGCGGTCTTGGGCCGCGGATTGATGCCGATGTGATTGCCCATACCATCAACGAACTGGCGGCCTGTTGGGCCGGGGAGGAGGCCCCCGAGGGCATCGGCGCCTTCTTTGAGCGCCGCAAGCCAGGCTGGCAGAGTGGCAGCACATAAAAGATTCGCCGGGGCCGCATTCTGCGTCGGCCTGTCGCAAGCTGGTCAGGTTTCATGGCCAATCTGGCGCGATTGCGGCATACCGTGGCATACAAAGTGCTAAAATCCTCTGTTTCCGGCCCGCGTTTCTGCGCGCGCTCGGTTGACCCCATGCAGGGGCAGGTTTAAACCCGAAATAGATTTGCAGCCATCTGAATGCGTGTGCACGCGCATGAAAGGAGCCACCCCGTGGAAGAGATGCTGAGGGAATACCTTCCCATCCTCGTTTTTCTGGCCGTTGCCATCGGATTGGGCATTGTCCTGATCCTTGCGGCCGTCGTTCTGGCCGTTCGCAACCCCGATTCCGAAAAACTCAGCGCCTATGAATGCGGGTTCAACGCATTTGACGATGCGCGGATGAAATTCGATGTCCGATTCTATCTGGTCTCGATTCTGTTCATCATTTTCGATCTTGAGATTGCGATGCTGTTTCCCTGGGCGGTGGCATTCAAGGACGTCAGCATGGCCGGGTTCTGGTCGATGATGGTGTTCCTGGCCGTTCTGACCGCCGGATTTGCCTATGAATGGCGCAAAGGAGCGATGGAATGGGAGTGATGCAATGGGTGTGATGACTGGCGCCAACACGGCCGGGCCGGACCGCGAAGTGGCCACACAGGCATTGAATGCCGACTTGCAGGACAAGGGCTTTCTGCTGACCTCGACCGAGGATATCGTCAACTGGGCGCGCACCGGTAGCTTGCACTGGATGACCTTTGGGCTGGCTTGCTGTGCGGTTGAGATGATGCACACGGCGATGCCGCGCTATGACGTGGAGCGCTTTGGCTTTGCCCCGCGCGCGTCACCCCGTCAATCCGACGTGATGATCGTGGCGGGCACGCTGACCAACAAGATGGCCCCGGCACTGCGCAAGGTTTACGACCAGATGCCCGAGCCGCGCTATGTGATCTCGATGGGGTCTTGTGCCAATGGCGGCGGGTATTATCACTATAGCTATTCGGTGGTGCGTGGCTGTGACCGGATTGTGCCGGTCGATATCTACGTGCCCGGCTGCCCGCCGACCGCAGAGGCGCTGGTTTATGGCATCCTGCAATTGCAGCGCAAAATTCGCCGGACGGGGACAATTATCAGATGAGTCAGGCACTGAAAGAACTGGGCGGCTATATCGAGGCCAAGCGTGGCGATTGCGTGATTGGCTGGGAGATTGCCCATGGTGAGCTCAACGTCGATGTGGCGCTGTCCAATATCGCCGGGCTGGTCGAGTTCCTGAAAACCGATCAGAACTGCGCGTTTTCCTCGCTGGTCGATGTCACCGCCGTGGATTATCCCGAGCGGGCCAAGCGCTATGACGTGGTCTATCACCTGCTGAGCATGTATCAGAACCACCGCATCCGCCTTCGGGTGGCGGTGCGTTCCGATGACATGGTGCCCTCGATCACCGAGATTTATCCGGCCGCCAACTGGTTTGAACGCGAAGTGTTTGACATGTTTGGCATTCTCTTTAGTGGTCATCCCGATCTTCGCCGAATTCTGACCGACTACGGCTTTCGCGGCCATCCGCTGCGCAAGGATTTCCCGACCACGGGCTATACCGAGGTGCGTTATGACGAGGTCTACAAGCGCGTGGTCTATGAACCTGTCAGCCTTGTGCAGGAATACCGCCAGTTTGATTTCATGAGCCCATGGGAAGGGGCCGAATACATCCTTCCGGGCGATGAAAAGAAAGAGGGGGCGAAATGATGGGTGGCTATGGCATGGGGGGCGGCGGTCTGTTGTTTATGGTGATCTTTGCCGCGTTGATCGTTATCCCGTTCTGGCGGCTTTTGCCGAAATTCGGCATTCCGAACTGGGTTGCACTGGTGGCCATCATTCCGCTTGGCGCATTGGTTCTGCTATGGGTCATGGCGTTCCGGGACAAGCTTGACGGGGGGCGTGCATGATGGACGGCGCGAAATTCGATGACGCCCTGACCGGCGAGCAACAGATCCGCAACTTCAACATCAACTTCGGTCCACAACACCCTGCGGCGCATGGTGTTTTGCGTCTTGTGCTTGAGCTTGACGGCGAAATTGTCGAGCGCTGTGATCCGCATATCGGCCTGCTGCACCGCGGCACCGAAAAGCTGATGGAATCGCGCACCTATCTGCAAAATCTGCCGTATTTCGACCGGCTCGATTATGTGGCGCCGATGAATCAGGAGCATGCCTGGTGTCTGGCGATTGAAAAGCTGACCGGGGTCGAGGTGCCGCGCCGCGCCAGCCTGATCCGGGTGCTTTATTCCGAGATTGGCCGTATCCTCAACCATCTGCTCAACGTCACTACGCAGGCGATGGATGTGGGCGCGCTGACGCCGCCGCTCTGGGGGTTTGAGGAGCGCGAAAAGCTGATGTGCTTTTACGAGCGGGCCTGCGGTGCGCGGCTTCACGCGGCCTATTTCCGGCCCGGCGGCGTGCATCAGGACCTGCCCGATGATCTGATCGACGATATCGAAACATGGGCCAATGAATTTCCGGCCGTAATGGCGGATATTGACGGGCTTCTGACCGAAAACCGCATCTTCAAACAGCGCAATGCCGATATCGGTGTCGTGTCCGAGCAAGAGGCGCTTGACTGGGGGTTTTCGGGCGTGATGGTGCGCGGCTCTGGCATGGCCTGGGATTTGCGCCGCGCGCAACCCTATGAATGCTATGACGAATTCGAGTTTCAAATCCCCGTCGGCAAGAACGGCGATTGCTATGACCGCTATCTTGTCCGGATGGAGGAAATGCGCCAATCGCTGCGGATCATTCATCAGGCGGTTGAAAAGCTGCGCGCGCCCGAAGGGCAGGGCGATGTGCTTGCCCGTGGCAAGATCACGCCCCCCTCGCGCGGCGAGATGAAAACCTCGATGGAGGCGCTCATTCACCACTTCAAGCTTTACACCGAAGGCTTTCACGTGCCAGCAGGCGAGGTTTATGCCGCCGTCGAGGCGCCCAAGGGCGAGTTTGGCGTCTACCTTGTGGCCGATGGCAGCAACAAACCCTACCGCGCCAAAATTCGCGCGCCAGGCTTTTTGCACCTTCAGGCGATGGATCACATCGCAGGCGGTCATCAGCTCGCCGATGTGGCGGCGATCATCGGAACGATGGATGTCGTTTTTGGGGAGATTGACCGCTAATGACGCTGACAGGCCTTGCCATAGCGCTTTCGGGCGCAGGGGTGCTGGTGACGGGTGCGCTTGCGGTCCTGTTCCTGCGCGACCCGGTGGCAGGCTTGGCGCAGACCACGCATCGGGCGGAAAAGCTTCCCGAGGTGATGGCGGATCGCTATGTCGGCATGGTTTTGCTGGCGGTCGGCGCAACGCTTTACGGTGATCTCAAGGTGATTGCGGTGCTGTTTTCGGTGTTTGCCTATTTCGGCTTTCACGATGCCTGGATTTATGCGCGTGGCGGACTTCCGATTGCCAAGCATGTCAGCGCCGGTGTTGCCGGATTGATCGTGGCAATCGTTGCCATGTTGGCAATGAGGCAGGGGGCGTGATGAAAAACGTTATACTTGGACTGGCTCTGGCGGCGCTGCCTGCTCTGGCGCAGGCGGAAACGGTAAGCTCTGAGCGGATCGAGGCCTTTGTCGCGGTCATGGCCGAAAATGGCTGTCGGATGTCACCGCACCGCGCCGATGTGATCATGCCAGAGGCCGGGTTCGACGATAAGGCCGAAACCAAGGCGATTACCGAACGGCTGATCGTGGAAGAGCGGGCGCGCATCATGGATGGGCAACTGGTTGTGTTTGGCGGGGCCTGTGGCGGTCGGCTTGATTATTCCGGCCGCGAGCGCTTTTTTGCGGCGCTTGCCGACAACAATTGCGCGATGACCACTCAAGAGGCGCCTGCTTTGCTGGGCCGTGTCGGCGTCGAGATGGCGGAAGTGCGGCTTTTGATGGAAAAGATGCTGCGGATGAGCGAAGTGCGCCTGTCAGAGGATGAAAAGGCGGTCTATCTTGAGCAAAGCCTTTGCGACACCTTCAAGGGTCTCTCGGGAGATATGGCGGCGAGCGCACCCACCCCTAAGGCCGCCCCGCGCAACGCCGAACAATTGCGCAGCGATTTTCTGGCCTATATGGCGACTGTCGGCTGTTCGATGAGTCGCGGAGACTCACACCGGCTGCTGCCCGCCGCAGGCTTTAACGCCAAGGAAATGCGCCCGGTGATTGCCAAGATGGTCGCCGATGGCGAGGCTGCCATGGATATTGAGACTGATTCATTGAAAATCAACAAGGAGCTATGTGCCCAATGATGCGCAAGACTGTATTCGCCGGGGCCTGCCTTGGACTGACCGCCGCCTGTGCCCTGCCGCCGAAAGGCGTGTCGACCCAGGATATTGCCGCCTACGAGGCGGCCGTGGCAAGTGTGGGCTGCGAGATGGTGACCGAAGCTGACTATCTGCCGGTCGAGTTTCAGACCGGGCTGACGCGGCAACAGGTGCTTGATATCACGGCCTATAAACTTTCCTCCGGTGGGGCCGAGCGGCTTGCCGACGGAGGCGTCAAACTGACCACAGGAGCCTGTGCATAGATGCTACGCCGTCTTCATCACGAGCAGCCCGAAAGCTTTGCCTTCACCCCCGCCAATCAGGATTGGGCACAAGGGCAGATCAGCAAATATCCCGAGGGCCGTCAGGCCAGCGCGATCATCCCGTTGCTCTGGCGCGCACAGGAACAGGAAGGCTGGCTCAGCCGTCCGGCGATCGAACATGTCGCCGACATGCTTGGCATGGATTACATCCGCGCCCTCGAAGTGGCGACTTTCTATTTCATGTTCCAGCTTCAGCCGGTCGGAAGCGTAGCGCACATTCAGGTTTGCGGCACCACCACCTGCATGATCTGCGGTGCCGAGGATCTGATTGCTGTCTGTCGCGAAAAGATTGCGCCGCGTGCGCACGAGCTGTCGGCGGATGGCAAGTTTTCCTGGGAAGAGGTCGAATGCCTTGGCGCCTGCGCCAACGCGCCAATGGCCCAGATCGGCAAGGATTACTACGAGGATCTGACCGCCGCCCGCTTTGCCGAAATGATCGACGACCTGGCGGATGGCAAGGTGCCGACACCGGGCCCGCAAAATGGCCGCTACGCCGCCGAGCCGAAATCCGGCCTGACCAGCCTGACCGAGTTTGACAGTGGCCGCGCCAAATACAATGCAAGCGTGCAACTGGCCAGCGACATTGGCGATACCGTCAAGCGGATTGATGGCACCGAGGTGCCGATCCTGACACCCTGGCGCGACAAGGGGGCCAATCACAAGCCCGCCGCGTCAAAGGTCAAGCAAAACGATGCGCCGGTGGATGTGGTCGCGAAAAAGCCCGCCCCGAAACCCGGTGCCAAGGCCAAGGCCGATGTGACCGGGGCCACCAAGGCCGAGGCACAGGCCAAGACAACCGCGAAACCGGCGATCAAACCGGCCGCCGAGCCGGTGAAATCCCCGGCGGACCCGGTGGCGTCAACCGGGCCGGGCAAACAGCCCCGCGTGATGAAGGCGCCGCGCAAATCCGGGGCAGATGATCTCAAGATGATCAAAGGCGTTGGGCCAAAGCTTGAAAAGCTGCTCAACGACATGGGCTTTTACCACTTTGATCAGATTGCAAAATGGACGGAGGACGAGGTCAGCTGGGTCGATCAGAACCTTGAAGGGTTCAAGGGACGGGTCAGCCGTGACAGTTGGGTTGAGCAGGCAAAATTGCTGGCTGAGGGGAAAGAGACGGAGTTTTCTGCCCGGGCCAAGAAGGGCGGCATTTATTGACCGCGCCTGCTTGAAATCCACAGGGGGTAACTTGTTATGTTGGACAGATCGAAACTAGGCACCTGCCAGCTTGTTTGCTGGGGACTGGCCGTCGTGGTTGGCGTGCTGGTTCTATTGTCGACATCCGGCGCGGTTGGCTTTCTGGCCGCGCTGCTGTTGGGTCTGGCCTGCGCCGCGTTTTTCGGCCTTGTGACCGCGCGGTTGATCTGTACCGGCCAGACGTCGGAGGATCGCGGTCGCGAGGGCACGGATGCCACGACCCCGGCGGCAGAGCCAACCACCACGGCCGCGACCGCGCCCAGAACAGCCCCCCCGGCGGCAGAGAGCGGCGCGACGGCGGTGAAACCGGACACGACGCCAATCGGCAACGAAAGTGTGTCGGCGCCCAAGGCAAAGCCCAAGGCAAGCGGTTCACCGGCAGGCGCCGGAACGCGCCCCGAGGCACTGAGCGCACCCAAAGGCGGTAAGGCCGATGATCTCAAGCAGATCAAGGGCGTCGGGCCGAAACTTGAGCAACTGTGCAACGAGCTTGGCTTTTACCACTTTGACCAGATCGCCGGCTGGGGTGCAGACGAGGTGACTTGGGTCGACCAGAACCTCAAGGGGTTCAAGGGCCGGGTCAGTCGCGACAACTGGGTCGAGCAGGCCAAGGTTTTGGCGGCGGGCGGTGAGACCGAGTTTTCAAAACGCGTCGCCAAGGGCGGCGTATACGAAGGATGATGCAAGCGATGGGCGAGCGCGAGAAAGATCAACAGATGGCACGCAAGGGCCGCACCGCCGGTGTGGTTATTGCGGCGACCATGCTGATCTGGCTGGCGGCCCAATGGCTGGGGGGACAGATGGGCTGGCCGGTACGGTTTGTCTTTCTGTTCGATCTTGCCGCGATTGCCGCGCTCATATGGGCGTTGGTGGTGACCTATCAAATCTGGCGGCTGCGCCAGGATAATCAGAGGTAGAGCCTTATGCTGAAGGACCAGGACCGTATCTTTACCAATATCTACGGGATGCATGATCGTAGCCTGAAAGGCGCGATTGCCCGTGGTCATTGGGATGGAACGGCAAAGATTTTGCAGAACGGGCGCGACTGGATCGTCAATCAGATGAAGGCCAGCGGGCTTCGGGGCCGGGGCGGTGCGGGCTTTCCCACCGGTCTTAAATGGTCGTTCATGCCCAAGGAAAGCGACGGGCGGCCAAGCTATCTTGTGGTCAACGCCGACGAATCCGAGCCCGGCACCTGCAAGGACCGCGAGATCATGCGCCACGATCCGCACACCCTGATCGAGGGCTGTCTGATCGCATCGTTCGCGATGCAGGCACACGCCTGTTACATCTACATTCGCGGCGAATATATCCGCGAGCGCGAGGCGCTTCAGGCCGCGATTGATGAGGCTTACGAGGCCGGTCTTGTCGGCAAGAACGCCTGCAAATCGGGCTGGGATTTCGACATTTACCTGCATCACGGTGCCGGCGCCTATATCTGCGGCGAGGAAACCGCGCTTCTGGAAAGCCTTGAGGGCAAGAAGGGCATGCCGCGGATGAAGCCGCCGTTTCCGGCTGGCGCCGGGCTTTATGGCTGCCCGACCACGGTCAACAACGTTGAATCGATTGCCGTGGTGCCCACGATCCTGCGGCGCGGTCCGGATTGGTTTGCGGGCTTTGGTCGCGCCAACAACGCCGGCACCAAGCTTTTCGCGATCAGCGGCCATGTCAACAATCCCTGCGTCGTCGAAGAGGCGATGTCGATCACCTTCGAAGAACTGATCGAAAAGCATTGCGGCGGTATTCGCGGCGGTTGGGATAATCTCAAGGCCGTTATTCCCGGCGGCTCTTCGGTGCCCTGTATCCGGGGCGAGAATATGCGCGAGGCGATCATGGATTTCGATTACCTGCGCGAACAACGTTCGGGCCTTGGCACGGCGGCGGTGATCGTGATGGATCAGTCGACCGATATCATCAAGGCGATCTGGCGGTTGTCGAAATTCTACAAGCACGAAAGCTGTGGCCAGTGTACGCCGTGCCGCGAGGGCACCGGCTGGATGATGCGGGTGATGGATCGTCTGGTGCGCGGCGAGGCGGAGCCCGAAGAGATCGACATGCTTCTGGATGTGACCAAGCAGGTTGAGGGCCACACGATCTGTGCTCTTGGCGATGCAGCGGCCTGGCCGATTCAGGGGTTGATCCGCAACTTCCGCGATGAGATCGAGGACCGCATCAAGGCCAAACGCAGTGGCCGCGTCAGCGCGGTGGCAGCAGAGTGAGCATGATGGACATCTTTGCCACATTCGGTTTCGCGATGGTCGTGCTTGCGGCCTTGGCCTTGACGGTGCCCGCCATGGCACCGCAGGAGGCGCGGGCATGAAGCATGCAGTGATGATAACGCTGGCGGTTCTGATGCTTGGCGCCTGCACAGAGCGGTCGGAGCGCGTCTATTTCGAGGGAAATTATTATCCCCCCAAGACGCGGGCCGAAAAGGATGACCGCCGCAATTTTACCGCCTCGGTGAGGCGCGCGGCGCGCGGGATTGACGGCGCGCAGCAGGCCGCCCTGCATGAGGCGACGCGCTATTGTCTGGAAAGCTTTGGCACATCCGAAATCGAATGGTCCGGTGTGGCCGAAGGGCAAGGCCCGATTTATGGCCGTTCGGGGGATACGGTGTCGGTTACGGGTAGATGTATAATATGGTCGTAATGCAGGTCATATCAAAGGCCTACGCGGCTTGTTCTTCTGTGACAGCCGCGCCGCAACCGATCTGTGGCACGAAGAATCTGGCCGATGTCCACAGCGGCAACCCAAGCGCGCGCAGGCCCGCGCGTGACGACAAACACGTGAAATCCAAAAGACTGAACCCGTCCGATCCGGCGGCGCTCTGCAACCTCGACCCTGACGAGATTGCCCGCAGCCGCAAGACCGGGGGCCTTCTGAAAGCAAAGTGAGAACAGATGTCTGACCTACGCAAGATCATCATCGACGATCAGGAGATCGAGGTTGAAGGGGCAATGACCCTGATCCAGGCCTGTGAGGTCGCGGGTGTCGAAGTGCCGCGCTTTTGCTATCACGAGCGGCTGTCGATTGCCGGCAACTGTCGGATGTGCCTGGTCGAGGTCGTCGGCGGGCCGCCCAAACCGGCGGCAAGCTGTGCGATGCAGGTGCGTGATCTGCGCCCCGGCCCCGAAGGCCAGCCGCCGGTGGTGAAAACCAACAGCCCGATGGTCAAGAAGGCCCGCGAGGGGGTGATGGAATTCCTGCTGATCAACCACCCGCTTGATTGCCCGATCTGCGATCAGGGCGGCGAATGCGATCTTCAGGATCAGGCGATGGCCTATGGCGTCGATTTCAGCCGCTATCGCGAGCCCAAGCGCGCCACCGAAGACCTTGATCTTGGCCCGCTGGTCGAAACCCACATGACGCGTTGTATTTCCTGCACCCGCTGCGTGCGCTTTACCTCCGAAGTGGCCGGCATCATGCAGATGGGCCAGACCGGTCGCGGCGAAGATGCCGAGATCACAAGCTATCTGGGCCAGACCCTCAACAGCAACCTTCAGGGCAACATCATTGATCTCTGCCCGGTCGGTGCGCTTGTGAGCAAGCCCTATGCCTTTACCGCCCGCCCGTGGGAATTGACCAAGACCGAGACCATCGACGTGATGGACGCGCTTGGCAGCAACATCCGCGTCGATTGCAAGGGCCGTGAAGTGATGCGTATCCTGCCGCGCAACCATGATGGCGTGAACGAGGAATGGATTTCCGACAAGACCCGCTTTGTCTGGGACGGGCTGCGCCGTCAGCGTCTGGACAAGCCCTATGTTCGCGAGAACGGCAAGCTGCGTCCGGCCACTTGGGGCGAGGCGCTTGGCCGCGCATCCGACGCAATCAAGGGCGCCAAGAAACTCGCCGGTCTGGTCGGTGATCTGGTTCCGGTCGAGGCTGCCTTTGCCCTCAAGCAACTGGTCGAGGGGCAGGGCGGTCAGGTTGAATGCCGCACCGACAAGGCCCGTTTGCCGATTGGCAACCGAAGCGCCTATGTTGGTAATGTCGCCATCGAAGATATTGATAGCGCAAGGAATTTCGTTCTGATCGGCACCAACCCGGCGGTCGAGGCGCCGGTTCTCAATGCGCGCGTGCGCCGCGCCTGGATCAAAGGGGCCAATGTCACCGTGGTCGGCCCCAAGATCGATCTGACCTATGACTATAACCATGCGGGCCCCGACCGCGCCGCGCTTGACGGGCTGAACGTGCCCGAGGACACAATCGTGATCGTCGGGCAGGGCGCGCTGCGCGAGGCGGACGGCGAGGCGGTTCTGGCCGCCGCGCAGGCGCTTTCGGGGCGTCTGCTTGTGCTGCACACTGCCGCCGGGCGTGTCGGCGCGATGGATGTGGGGGCGGTGACCGAAGGCGGTCTTGAGGCCGCCATTGAGGGCGCCGATGTGGTTTACAACCTTGGCGCCGACGAGGTCGAGATCGCCGCCGGGCCGTTCGTGATTTATCAGGGAAGCCATGGCGATCGCGGCGCGCATCGCGCCGATGTGATCCTGCCGGGGGCCGCCTATACCGAGGAACAGGGCCTGTTCGTCAGCACCGAAGGCCGCCCGCAACTGGCGCTTCGGGCCGGGTTTGCACCGGGCGAGGCCAAGGAAAACTGGGCCATCCTGCGCGCGCTCTCGGGGGAAATCGGCGCGGTGCTTGGCTATGACAGCATCGCGCAGCTGCGCAAGGCGCTGGTCGCAGAGGTGCCGCATCTCAAAATGATCGACAGCGTGCCGGAAAACGACTGGGTGCCGCTGGCCAAGGCCAAGCTGGGCCGCGCCGATTTCCGCACCGCCATATCCGATTTCTATCTCAGCAACCCGATCGCCCGCGCAAGCGAGGTGATGGGCACGCTGAGCGCCAATGCCAAGGCACGGGCCGAAAACCCGCTGGCCGCAGAGTGAAGATGCGCGCGGGCCTCATAACGCCTGCGGCGCTCTGCCTCATCGGGGGGCTGAGTGGCTGTGCCGAGGCCGGCGCGGGGACGACCGCGGCGTTTCAACCCAGCTACGACGGGATTGAGACGCGGCTTCTGGACGGTGATCTGGTGAATTTCCACGTCACCATGCGCGGTGCGCGTGGCCGCGAGGATGTCGATCGCTATGCCGAATGCGCCGCGGCGCAATACACTTTGATCCGCGGCTATGGATTTGCGCGCCATCTGCGCACGAATCTGGCGGAAGAGGGTGGCGTCTGGCGCGGCGATGCGATTTATACCATCTCGGCGGCATTGCCCCGAGGCTTGAAGACAATCGACGCCGAAGTCGTCGCCGCCAATTGTGCGGAAAATGGAATACCGATGGTGTGAGGGCCTGATGTCTGAATTCTTTACAACCCCGCTTGGGATCGCCGTGCTGATCGTGGCGCAATGTCTGGCCGTTGTGGCCTTTGTCATGATCTCGTTGTTGTTCCTGGTTTACGGCGACCGCAAGATCTGGGCGGCGGTGCAGATGCGGCGCGGGCCCAACGTGGTGGGGGCCTTTGGCATCCTGCAATCGGTGGCGGACGCCCTGAAATATGTCGTCAAGGAAATCGTGGTGCCGGCCGGTGCCGACAAGGCGGTGTTCATGCTCGCCCCGATGACCAGCTTTGTGCTGGCGATCCTGGCCTGGGCGGTTATTCCGTTCAACGATGGCTGGGTTTTGTCGGATATCAACGTTGCGGTGCTGTTTGTTTTTGCTGTTTCATCGCTTGAGGTCTATGGCGTGATCATGGGAGGTTGGGCCAGCAACTCGAAATACCCGTTCCTTGGCTCGTTGCGCTCGGCGGCGCAGATGATTTCCTATGAGGTCAGCATCGGTCTGATCATCATCGGGATCATCATCTCGACCGGGTCGCTCAACTTTAGCGAAATCGTGCGCGCGCAGGACACCGGATATGGCTTTTTCGGCTGGTACTGGCTGCCGCATTTCCCGATGGTCTTCCTGTTCTTCATCAGCGCGCTTGCCGAAACCAACCGCCCGCCGTTCGACCTTCCCGAGGCGGAATCCGAACTGGTGGCCGGCTATCAGGTGGAATATTCAAGCACGCCGTTCCTGTTGTTCATGGCCGGTGAATATATCGCCATTTTCCTGATGTGCGCCCTGATGAGCCTGTTGTTCTTTGGCGGCTGGCTCTCGCCGATTCCGGGGCTGCCGGATGGCGTGCTCTGGATGGTTGGCAAGATGGCATTTTTCTTCTTCATCTTCGCCATGGTCAAGGCGATCACGCCGCGCTATCGCTATGATCAACTGATGCGGATCGGCTGGAAAGTCTTCCTGCCGATGAGCATCGGCTGGGTGGTGATCGTGTCGTTCCTTGCGAAATTCGAAGTGTTCGGCGGCTTTTGGGCCCGTTGGGCGATTGGGGGCTGAGGATGGATCGCAAGGTTTATTTGTATCACTGCGCAGGTTCGACCGGGGCCGTTGTCAGATTTTTTGCCAAACCCGAAGCGTGCGACAAAGCTTTGCATGGCCTCGAAACCGCGGGCAAAACCCGTTTGCAAGACGTTAGGAGCTGATCCATGGCGAATATAGATTACGGGCGTGCGGCAGGATATTTCCTGCTCAAGGATTTCGTCATCGGCTTCAAGCTGGGCCTGAAGTATTTCTTTGCCCCCAAGGCGACGCTGAACTATCCGCATGAAAAAGGCCCGCTTTCCCCGCGCTTTCGCGGCGAACATGCGTTGCGTCGCTACCCCAACGGCGAAGAGCGCTGCATCGCCTGCAAGCTCTGCGAGGCGATCTGCCCGGCGCAGGCGATCACCATCGACGCCGAGCCGCGCGATGACGGCTCGCGCCGCACCACGCGCTATGACATCGACATGACCAAATGCATCTATTGCGGCTTCTGCCAGGAGGCCTGCCCGGTGGATGCGATTGTCGAGGGGCCGAATTTCGAGTTTGCCACCGAGACCCGTGAAGAGCTGTTTTACGACAAGGCGCGTCTGCTTGATAACGGCGACCGCTGGGAGGCCGAGATTGCCCGCAACCTAGAAATGGATGCACCGTACCGATGACCGATCCCAAAAACCCCTTTGAAATGCTGATGAACCAGGCGCAGGAAATGGCCAAGGCCATGAACCCGGCGCTCGAATCCTTTTCGCCGAAGGGGTTTGAAAAGCTCTGGCCGACGATGCCCAAGGAATTCATGGAAATGAGTTTCGGCAAGGGCGCCAGCAAAGAGGGCCTGGATGCCAAGACCCGGCTTTTGCTGACGCTGGCCGGCTTGACGATGCTGGGCGCGCAGAGCGACACGCAGATCCGCCTGACCGTGCGCCACGCACTCGAGGCCGGGGCCACCAAGGAAGAGATCGCCGAGACCATCGCGCAGATGTCGATGTTCGCCGGTATTCCGTCGATGACCCGCGCCATGGATTTTGCGCGCGAGGTGATGGACGAGAGCGAAGAAAAAGGAAAAGACAAATGACGATTGCGGCCATGGCCTTTTATTTGTTTGCGGTCTCGTTGCTGGTCGGGGGGCTGTTCACGGTGATCAGCCGCAACCCGGTGCATTCGGTGCTGTGGCTGATCCTGTCGTTCATCTCGGCGGCGGGATTGTTCGTGCTGCTTGGGGCGGAATTCGTGGCGATGCTGTTGATCATCGTCTATGTCGGCGCGGTCGCGGTTCTGTTCCTCTTCGTGGTGATGATGCTTGACGTCGATTTTGCCGAACTCAAGGCGGAAATGGCGAAATACATGCCGCTGGCCTTGCTGATCGGTGTGATCCTTTTGATGCAGCTTGGGCTTGCCTTTGGCGCATGGGATGCCTCCGAGGGCGCAATGGGCGCACGCGCCGCCGTGGCCCCCGAGGGCGTTGAAAACACCGCAGCACTTGGCCTGCTGCTTTATGACAAATACTTCCTGCTGTTCCAGCTGGCCGGGCTGATCCTGCTGGTGGCGATGATTGGCGCGATCGTTCTGACGCTGCGTCATCGCACGGATGTCAAACGCCAGAACGTGCTGCACCAGATGTGGCGCGATCCGGCCAAGGCGATGGAACTCAAGGACGTGAAGCCGGGGCAGGGGCTCTGAGCCGCTGACCCGCCCCGGACCTGATCCGGGGCCTCCTGACGTGGTGCGACATGCCAGGAGATCCCGGGTCAAGCCCGGGATGACGAGAGGATGAATGCGACCGGGGCATTTCGGGTCGCCGGGAAGAACGACAAACGGGCAAGGCCCGGAGGGACAGACATGATCGGACTTGAACATTATCTAACGGTCGCGGCGGCGTTATTCGTGATAGGCATTTTCGGCCTGTTTCTGAACCGCAAGAACGTGATCATCCTTTTGATGTCGATCGAGTTGATCCTGTTGTCGGTCAATATCAACTTCGTGGCCTTCTCAAGTTACCTTGGCGATCTGGTCGGGCAGGTGTTCACGCTTTTCGTGCTTACCGTGGCCGCCGCCGAGGCCGCGATCGGCCTGGCCATTCTGGTCTGTTTCTTCCGGAACCGCGGCACCATCGCCGTGGAAGACGTCAACGTGATGAAAGGCTGAAGCCATGGAAACCACTCTCCTCTTCGGGCCTCTTGTCGGGGCGATCATCGCGGGCTTTGGCTGGCGGATCATTGGCGACAAGGGCGCGCAATGGCTGACCACGGGGCTGTTGTTCCTGTCGGCTCTGCTCAGCTGGGTCATCTTTCTGACCCATGACGGCGTGACCCATAGCGTGCATATCCTCGACTGGGTTCAGTCGGGCACGCTTGACACTGCCTGGGCCATTCGCATGGACCGGCTGACGGCGATCATGCTGATCGTGATCACCACGGTCTCGGCGCTCGTGCATCTTTATTCGATGGGCTACATGGCGCATGACGAGAACTTCAAGGAAACCGAGAGCTATCGCCCCCGGTTCTTTGCGTATCTCTCGTTCTTCACCTTCGCGATGCTGATGCTGGTGACCTCAGACAACCTGTTGCAGATGTTCTTTGGCTGGGAAGGGGTTGGCGTTGCCTCCTACCTTCTGATCGGGTTTTACTATCGCAAGCCAAGTGCGAATGCCGCCGCGATCAAGGCCTTCGTGGTCAACCGGATCGGCGATTTCGGCTTTGCGCTTGCCATCATGGCGCTTTATTTCCTGACCGACAGCATCAAGCTTGACGAGATATTTGCCGCCGCGCCGCAGCTGGCTGAAACCCAGCTGACGTTCCTCTGGACCGAGTGGAATGCCGCCAACCTGATCGCGTTTCTGCTGTTTGTCGGTGCGATGGGTAAATCGGCGCAGCTTTTCCTGCACACCTGGTTGCCGGACGCGATGGAAGGCCCGACGCCGGTCTCGGCGCTGATCCATGCCGCGACCATGGTGACGGCTGGGGTGTTCCTTGTCTGCCGGATGTCGCCGCTGATGGAATATGCCCCCGAAGCGATGAACGTTGTTGTATTTATCGGCGCCTCGACCGCCTTCTTTGCCGCCACCGTGGGCCTTGTGCAGAACGACATCAAGCGCGTCATCGCTTATTCCACCTGTAGCCAGCTTGGCTATATGTTCGTGGCCGCCGGTGTCGGAGTCTATTCGGTGGCGATGTTCCACCTTCTGACGCATGCGTTTTTCAAGGCGATGCTGTTTCTCGGCGCCGGGTCGGTGATCCACGGGATGCACCACGAACAGGACATGCGCAACTATGGCGGCCTGCGCAAAAAGCTGCCCTATACGTTCTGGGCGATGATGATCGGCACGCTGGCCATTACCGGCGTCGGCATCCCGCTGACCCATATCGGCTTTGCCGGCTTCCTCAGCAAGGATGCGGTGATCGAGAGCGCATGGGCCGGCACGCAGGGCGGCTATGCCTTCTGGATGCTGGTGATCGCGGCGCTGTTCACCAGTTTCTATAGCTGGCGGCTTATTTTCATGACCTTCTTTGGCAAGGCGCGCGGCGACAAGCACACCCACGAGCATGCCCATGAATCGCCGATGGTGATGCTGGTGCCGCTTGGTGTGCTGGCGCTTGGCGCGGTGTTCTCGGGCATGGTCTGGTACAACAGCTTCTTTGGCAGCCACGAGCAGGTGAACAAGTTCTTCGGCATGCCCGTCCATGCGGTGACGGCCGATGCCGGTCACGGCGACGCTCCTGCGGCAGAGACCGGCCATGGCGAGGCGGCCACGCAAGGGGGCGACGAGCACGCCGCCGCCACACCGGCACTGGCGCATGGCACAGCGCCCGAGGGCGCGATCTTCATGCATCCCGACAACACGGTGCTGGACGACGCACATCACGCGCCGACATGGGTCAAGGTCAGCCCGTTCATCGCCATGCTGCTTGGTTTTGTCACCGCGCTCTGGTTCTATATCTGGAGCCCGAGCATGCCGGGCAAACTGGCCGAAAGCCAGCGTCCGCTCTACCTGTTCCTGTTGAACAAATGGTACTTTGACGAAATCTATGATGCCGTCTTCGTGCGTCCCGCCAAGGCCCTTGGGCATCTTCTCTGGAAGCGTGGCGATGGTGATATCATTGACGGGTCGCTCAACGGCGTGGCAATGGGGCTTATTCCCCGTCTGACCCGCCTCGCGGGCCGGGCACAGTCCGGCTATATCTTCACCTATGCCTTCGCCATGGTGATCGGGATCGTGATCCTGGTGACATGGATGACGATCTTCGGAGGGGCAAACTGATGGATAACCTTCTTTCCATTGTCACCTTCATCCCTGCTGTTGCGGCGGCCATTCTGGCCATCTTCCTGCGCGGCGAGGATGAGGCGGCGCAAAGCAATGCCAAATGGGTGGCGATGATCGCGACATCGCTGACCTTTGTGGTCTCGCTGTTCATCCTGTTTGAATTTGACTCGTCGAACACCGGCTTTCAGTTCGTGGAACAGCGCGAGTGGCTGCTTGGGCTGCAATACAAGATGGGCGTTGACGGGATCAGCGTTCTCTTCGTGATGCTGACCACCTTCATGATGCCGCTGACCATTGCCGCCTCGTGGAAGGTCACCTCGCGCGTCAAGGAATACATGATCGCCTTCCTGCTTCTGGAAACGCTGATGCTTGGCGTGTTCATGGCGCTTGATCTGGTGCTGTTTTACCTGTTCTTCGAGGCCGGCCTTATCCCGATGTTCCTGATCATCGGCATCTGGGGGGGCAAGGCGCGGATTTATGCGTCGTTCAAGTTCTTCCTCTACACCTTCCTTGGCTCGGTGCTAATGCTGGTGGCGATGGTGGCGATGTTCTCGGATGCGGGCACCACCGATATTGCGGCGCTGCTCAAGCATGAGTTTGCAAGCGACAGCTTCTCGATCCTCGGCGTTCACATTGTCGGCGGCATGCAGACCCTGATGTTCCTGGCGTTCTTTGCCAGCTTCGCGGTCAAGATGCCGATGTGGCCGGTGCATACTTGGTTGCCCGATGCCCACGTTCAGGCGCCGACGGCCGGCTCGGTGGTTCTGGCCGCGATCCTGCTCAAGATGGGCGGCTATGGCTTCCTGCGCTTCAGCTTGCCGATGTTCCCGGTGGGCGCAGAGGTGTTGACGCCGCTGGTGCTCTGGATGTCGGCGATCGCGATTGTCTATACCTCGCTGGTGGCGCTTGCGCAGGAAGACATGAAAAAGCTGATCGCCTATTCATCCGTGGCGCATATGGGCTATGTCACCATGGGTATCTTTGCCGCCAACCAACAGGGCATCGACGGCGCGATCTTTCAGATGGTCAGCCACGGCTTTATCTCGGGGGCGCTGTTCCTCTGCGTGGGCGTGATCTATGATCGCATGCACACCCGCGAGATTGACGCCTATGGCGGTCTGGTGAACCGGATGCCGGCCTATGCGCTGATTTTCATGTTCTTCACCATGGCCAATGTCGGCCTGCCGGGCACCTCGGGTTTTGTCGGCGAGTTTTTGACGCTGGTCGGGATCTTTCAGGTCAATACCTGGGTGGCGGCGGTGGCGACCACCGGCGTGATCCTGTCGGCGTCTTATGCGCTCTGGCTTTATCGCCGGGTGGTGATGGGCGATCTGATCAAGGAAAGCCTGAGGACCATCACCGACATGAGCAAACGCGAGCGGGCAATCTTTGCACCGCTGGTGGTGATGACGCTGCTGCTCGGGGTTTATCCCCGGCTGGTCACCGATATCACCGGCCCCTCTGTCGAGGCGCTGATTTCCAACTATGAGACGGCACAGGCCGTGGCATCGAGCGCCACGCAGGTTGCCGAAACCTCGCATTGAACCGGAGGCCCTGAAGATGCAGGCTGATCTGACTGTTATCCTGCCCGAGATTGTGATCTCGGTCTATGCACTGGCCGCCCTTCTGTTGGTGGCCTACACCGGCAAGGACAAGATGGCGGGCATGCTGGTCTGGCTGACCGCCGCGCTGTTCGTGCTGATGGCGCTGTGGATCGGCGCCACCGGCGAAGGCATCCGAACCGCCTTTGGCGGTATGTTCAATGACGATGGCTTTGCCCGTTTCGCCAAGGTGACGATCCTTCTGTCGGCCGCCGCCGTTCTGGTGCTGGGACAGGAATACATGGCGCGCCGCGATATCCTGCGGTTTGAATATCCGATCCTGATCGCCCTGGCGGCGGTCGGCATGATGGTGATGGTCAGTGCCGGCGATCTGATGGCGCTTTACATGGGGCTCGAGCTGCAATCGTTGGCGCTTTACGTGGTTGCCTCGCTGCGCCGTGACAGCGCCAAATCGACCGAGGCAGGCCTCAAGTATTTCGTGCTTGGCGCACTCAGTTCCGGCTTGCTGCTTTATGGCGCGTCGCTGACCTATGGCTATGCAGGCACGACGCTGTTTTCCGGCATCATCGCCGCCGCAGAGGGGCAGGCGCCGATTGGTCTTTTGATCGGTCTGGTGCTGGTGATCTCGGGGCTGGCCTTCAAGATTTCGGCGGTGCCGTTCCACATGTGGACGCCAGACGTTTACGAGGGCTCGCCGACGCCGATCACCGCGTTTTTTGCCACTGCGCCCAAGATGGCCGCGATGGCGCTTTTTGCGCGGGTCGTGCATGACGCCTTTGGCGGCGTGGTTGGCGACTGGCAGCAGGTGCTGGCGGCGCTGAGCTTGCTCTCGATGTTCCTTGGCGCCGTCGCGGCGATCGGGCAGACCGATATCAAACGCCTGATGGCCTATTCATCGATCGCGCATATGGGTTATGCCCTGATGGGCCTTGCCTCGGGGACGGTGTTTGGCGTTCAGGCGATGCTGATCTACATGGCGATCTATTTGACGATGAATATCGGCACCTTTGCCTTTATCCTGTCGATGGAGCGCGACGGTCAGCCGGTAACCGATATCCGCAGCCTGAACATGTATGCCAAGGCGCAGCCGGGCCGGGCGCTTGCGATGCTGATCTTGTTGTTCAGCCTTGCCGGCGTGCCGCCGCTCCTGGGCTTTTTCGGCAAGCTTTACGTGCTGCGCGCGGCCTATGAGGGCGGGCTTGCCTGGCTTGCGGTGGCCGGTGTGGTCGCCAGTGTAATCGGCGCGTTCTATTATCTGCGGATCGTGTTCTACATGTATTTCGGCGAAGAGGGCGAAGCGCTTGAAACCGGGCGGTCGCCGGTGCAATGGGCGTTTTTGATGGCCTCGGCGGCGATCATGCTTGTCGGCATCATCAACATGTTCGGGGTCGAGGCAATGGCCCAGGCGGCGGCGGCGACGCTTGTCAACTGAGCGGTGCCTATACCTGTCTGATCCAAGTGTGACGCGCCCCAAGGGGCGCGTCGCTTTCATATTTGGCGCCCGGTGCCCGGGCGCGCGCCTCCGGCGGGAGTATTTTGGGAAAGATGAAATTGGGGTCTGAGTGGGACTGGCCCGCGGGCTATGGGCGGCGTGTGCTGGCATCGGTGGACAGCACCAATGCCGAGGCGGCGCGTCTGGCGCCGGGGCTTGCCGGGCCGGAGTGGATCCTGGCGCTTGAGCAGACCGCCGGGCGCGGGCGGCGCGGGCGTGGCTGGTCCGATCCAGCGGGCAATTTTTCCGCCAGCCTTGTGATGCGTCCCAATGAGACGCCGGACCGGGTTGCGCTGCGGTCTTTCGTGGCGTCGCTGGCGCTCTATGAGGCGCTTGTTGCGGCCACCGGGCAGGCCGAGGATTTTGCCCTCAAGTGGCCCAACGATGTGTTGCTGAAGGGGGGCAAGCTTGCCGGGATTTTGCTGGAAAGCGCGGGCAGCGGCGCGGGGTTCAGCCATTTTGCCATTGGAATCGGTGTGAACCTCAAGGAGGCGCCGGAGGTGGGCGCGGTCGAGCCCGGCGCGCTGCGCCCGGTTTCGGTTGTGTCGGGCACCGGTGTTGCGATCGGCCCCGAGGCGTTTCTCGATCTGCTGGCACCGGCCTATGCGCGCGCCGAGGCGCAGTTTGTTACCTATGGGTTCGAACCCATTCGCCACGCCTGGCTTGCGCGCGCGGCGCGTCTTGGCGAGGTCATCACCGCGCGCACCAGCCGCGAAGAGGTGACCGGCATTTTTGAGACGGTGGACGGCGCGGGCAATCTTGTTCTATCAACCCCCACGGGGCGCCGCGCGATTGCCGCCGCCGAGGTTTTTTTCTAAGCGAGGAGGCGCGCGATGCTACTGGCGATTGATTGCGGCAATACCAATACCGTCTTTTCGATCTGGGATGGCGAGACGTTTCTATGTACGTTGCGCACCTCGACCGAGCATCAGCGCACGGCGGATCAGTATTTTGTCTGGTTTTCCACGCTTCTTAATCATTTCGGCATCAAGACCGATATCCGCTCGGTGATCATAAGCTCGACCGTGCCGCGGGTGGTGTTCAATCTGCGGGTCTTTTCGGATCGCTATTTCAACTGCCGCCCGCTTGTGGTGGGCAAGCCGGATTGCCGCCTGCCGGTGGATGTGCGCGTGGACGAGGGCACGCAGGTGGGGCCGGATCGGCTTGTCAATACGGTGGCGGGCTATGATCTATATGGCGGCGATCTGATCGTGGTGGATTTTGGCACCGCCACGACCTTTGATGTAGTCGCAAGCGATGGTGCCTATATTGGCGGGGTGATCGCGCCGGGTGTGAACCTCTCGCTTCAGGCCCTGCACGAGGCCGCCGCCGCCCTGCCGCATGTGGATATCACCATGCCCGCCCGCGTCATCGGCACCAATACCGTCGATTGCATGCAATCGGGGGTGTTCTGGGGTTATGTCGGGCTGATCGATGGGATATGTGACCGGATAAAGGCCGAGAGAGGCCGCGCCATGAAAGTGGTCGCAACCGGCGGGCTGGCGCCGTTATTCCAGCAGGGGCACGCGATTTTCGATGTGTTCCGGGATGATCTGACGATGCACGGGCTGACCGTGATCGACGCGTATAACAAGGAGGGCTGACGCCCCATGAGTAGTGAACGTTTGATTTACCTTCCCCTTGGCGGGGCGGGCGAAATTGGCATGAATGCCTATGTCTATGGTTATGGAAAACCCGGCAAAGAGCGCCTGATCCTGGTGGATCTCGGCGTTACCTTTCCGGATATGGATGGCACGCCGGGGGTGGATCTTATTCTGCCCGATATCACCTGGTTGGCCGAGCGGCGCAATCAGCTAGAGGCGGTGTTCATCACCCATGCTCATGAGGACCATCTTGGCGCGGTGGCGCATTGCTATGAACAGCTTGGCGCGCCAATCTATGCCCGCGCCTTTACCTCGAACCTTGCGCGCCGCAAAATGAGCGAACATGGCCACCCCGAAAGCGCGGTCAAGACCGTGTCACCCTGGCCCGAAGTGGTTCAGGCGGGGCCGTTTAGCGTTGGCTATGTGCCGATTTCGCATTCGATCCCCGAAAGCTCTGGTCTGGTGATCGACAGTGCCGGCGGTCGGATCGTGCATAGCGGCGACTTCAAGATCGACGAAACCCCCGTGGTTGGCGAAGCTTTTGATCACGACCTCTGGGCGAGCCTTGCCGCTCCGGGTGTCAAGGCGCTGGTTTGCGATTCCACAAATGTGTTCAGCCACCATGATGGCCGCTCTGAGGCCTCCGTTGCCGCGCCGATCACCGAGCTGGTCGAGCAATCCAACGGCATGTTCATCTGCACCACCTTCGCCAGCAACGTCGCGCGGGTCAAAACCCTTGCCGAGGCGGGCGAACGGGCCGGGCGCTCGGTCTGTCTTATGGGACGGGCGATGCGCCGGATGATCGAGGCCAGCGTCGAGACCGGCGTTCTCAAGGGCTTTCCCAACACCATCAGCCCGGAAGATGCCAAAGGCCTGCCGCGCGAGAATGTCATGCTGATCGTCACCGGAAGCCAGGGCGAGCGCCGCGCCGCCAGTGCCCAGCTTGCCAATGGCAAATATCAGGGGATGACCTTGAAAGAGGGCGATACCTTTCTGTTTTCCTCCAAGACTATTCCGGGCAATGAGCGCGGCGTGATCCGCATCATGAACCAGTTTAGCGAAATGGGCGTTGACGTGATCGAGGGCGATGACCGCTATCACGTCTCGGGCCATGCCAACCGCCCCGACCTTGACGCGATGCACAAGATTATCAAGCCGCAGACCGTGATCCCGATGCACGGCGAACATCGCCACCTGCGCGAGCATGTGAAGCTTGCCGAATCAAACAAGCTTGGCGGGATGCTTGTGGTCAACGGCATGATGGTTGATCTGAGCGGCAACAAACCCAAGGTGGCCGAATATATCGAAACCGGGCGGACCTATCTTGATGGATCGGTTCAGATCGGCGCGATGGATGGCGTGGTGCGCGATCGCATCCGCATGGCCCTGAACGGGCATGTGATGATCAACGTCATTCTGGACGAAGAGGATGACCCGCTTGGCGAGCCGTGGTGCGAAACCATGGGCCTTGCCTATACCGGGCGCAACAATGCGCCGCTCGTCGATGTTCTGGAAGAAGACCTGAGCCAATTCATGGGCCGCGCCGCCAACAAGACGCTGGCCGATGACGACAAGCTGGAAGAGGGCCTACGCCGGGTCGCGCGTCAGAGCACGCAGAACGAGATTGGCAAACGCCCCGAGGTGACCGTGGTGATCAGCCGCCTCAGCGCCTGAGACGAGACACAGCGAGTGATATGCAAAAGGGGCGCGGTGGCGGGGGCTGCCGCGCCTTTTTTCGTGATTTGCGCCAAACTGGCACTATAAGAATTTCTTTTGAATACGTCGGCCAAGGCCTAGTCTGGGGTCAAGACTGCGGTGCCGTATCAATTCGCCTGGCGGCGAATGTGCATTTATCGCGACCGAATGAATTGAAAGCTATTTCCAATGACTTGGCGTTTTGGACGACCGGCGGATGAAGCGCCGCATTTGTTACCTTCTGCGGATAAACAGAAACTGACGGCGCGCGAACGTCTTCGCGTCATGATGCCCTTTCTTGAATGGCTCCCTCGGGTCAACAAGAGCACATTTCGCGCCGACGTTTTTGCCGGCATCACCAATGCCGCGATTGTGCTGCCGCAGGGGATCGCCTTTGCGGCCATTGCGGGCTTGCCGCCGCAGTATGGTCTTTACACGGCGATGGTCACGCCGGTGATCGCGGCGCTTTTTGGAAGTTCCTGGCATCTTGTGTCCGGCCCGACTACAGCGATTTCGGTGGTGATCTTCGCGACCCTGTCAGAGAGTTTCACACCCGGCTCTCCAGAGTATATCAGCGCGGTCCTGAGCATCACCCTGTTGGCCGGTTTCTTTCAACTTTGCCTCGGGCTGGTCAACCTGGGGCAGTTGGTCAGCCTTGTTTCGCATTCGGTCATGGTCGGGTTCACGGCGGGGGCGGCGATCCTGATCTTTCTTAGCCAATTGCCGGGGTTCATAGGAAAATCCCTTCCGCGACCGGATGATCTTGTTGAGTTGGGGCAAGAGCTTTGGCGCGTCTTGCCCGAGCTTGACCCGCATGTTCTGGCGGTGTCGGTGACAACCCTGATCGTCGCCGTTGGCATCAAACGGTTTCGCCCGATGTGGCCCAACTATCTGATTGCCCTGATCGCTGGCAGCGGCCTGGCCTATGTGCTCAATGCCGGGGCCCATGGTGTCGTCTTTGTCGAGGCAATCGAATCAGGTATTCCGCCTGTTGCGGTGCCCCAGATGTCGTTCGACATCGTGCGCACGATGTCGCAGGGGGCGTTTGCCCTGGCTTTGATCGGCCTTTTGGAAGCGGTTTCAATCGCGCGCGCCATGTCGCTGCAATCGCATCAGTCGCTTAACAGCAATCAGGAAATCATCGGGCAGGGCCTCTCGAATATCGGCGGGTCGTTCTTTTCCGCCTACATGGGCTCTGGTTCTTTCACCCGGAGTTCGCTCAATCTGGAGGCCGGTGCAAAAACCCCTCTGGCGGCGATCCTTGCGGCGGTGTTCCTGCTGATCATCCTTCTGGCTGTTAGCCCGCTGATCGCCTTTATCCCGATCCCCGCGATGTCGGGATTGATCATGCTGGTGGCGTGGAAGCTGATCGACATCAAAGAGATTCGGCACATCCTGACAACAAGCCCGTCGGAAACCTCGATCTTTCTGGTGACCTTCATCGTTGTTCTGCTGGTGGATCTGGAATTTGCCATTTACGCCGGGGTCATTGTCTCATTGTCGCTGTTCCTGCGTCAGACGATGCGGCCGGGGCTACCTGTCAATGTGCCCAATGCAAGCGTAGAGGGGCGCCCTTTCATGAGCCCGATCCACTGGCGCCTGCCTGAATGCCCGCAGGCGCTGTTTCTGCGGGTGCAGGGGCCGATGTATTTCGGGGCGGTCGAATACCTTGAAAAAGAATTCCGCAGGCTCGAAAAGCAACGACCGGATCAAAAACACCTTTGTCTGCTGATTGACGGGGCTGTCGGGATTGATTTGGCCGGGGCAGAATGGCTGATTGAGGAAAGCCGAAACCGCAAGGAACTTGGCGGCTCCCTGTGTCTTGTCGGGCGCTACCCGCCGCTCAGGCGGCAGTTGGACCAGTTTCACGTGACCAAACTTATCGGTAAGGCGAATATCTTTCGCCGCAAGCGTGAGATGCTTGAAACGATGGTAACTCGGCTTGACCCCTCGATCTGTGCCACCTGCAAGGCGCGGGTGTTTCTGGAGTGCAAGGGACTGCCCGGTGCAGAGCCGGATGAAAACCGGGAAACGGCCCCGCCCTGATAGGCCCGCGACGTCTTAGACCGCAAGGAAACCCTGCATGACGTTCTCAAGCAGGCGAGACACGTCATTGTCATAGCCGTTCCAGGGCAGGCTACCGCAAAAGGTGATCGAGCCGGTGGCAAAGACACGCCCGCCGCCGGGGTACTCTGCATAGATCATGTCGGCGTGCATCGCGTCTTTTGCTGTGCCGCCGGTCAGATTGGTGAGATGGGTCAGTTGCTCTTCCGGGACCAGCATAAAGCCGGTATCGCGGGTAACGGAACGGGCCAGAAGAACGGCGCTCTCGGGTGTGCCAAGCCGATGATCCATATGGTCAAGCTCGAACCCCGCCGCACCATTGCCCGAAAACCCGAAATCGCCGATCAACTCGCTGTCGATCCCGTCAAACACCCAGTCATATGCGGGGTCGGTGCAGGCCCGGCGATAGGGATCGCCGAAAAATTCGCCCTGCGCGGCAAAACCGATGCCGACAAGGTCTTGCGGGGCGCGCCCATTGCGCCGCCACAGCCCGCCATAGCTGCCGTCGAAGGCGTTGTAATATTCGCCCGGTTCCGCCGCCCAGGCCCGGATGCCATCCTCGGCGCGGCGGATTTCAAGCAGGCTGTCGTTTTCGCCGTGCACCGCAATGCGCCAGTAAAACCCGTTGCCGCCAAGATACATCAAGCTTCCGCCACCATCGCGATAATCGCGCAGCGCGTCGAGGGTCTTGGCGGTGTGATATTCGGGATGGGTGCCGGTGGTGACGGCGGCATATCCGGTGATCGCCGCGACACCCTCGTCATGCAACTCGCGGTCGGTGATCAGGTCATAGTCGATCCCCTTGGCGTGAAGCCAGCTAATCAGATGCATATCCGCCGGAAAGTGCCGCAGGCCCGAACAGGGCGTCGCGCCAAACGTCAGGTATCCGGGGCGCAGGTTGAACAGCGGGCGGTGATGCGAGGCATGGCAAATCCCCGAGCCGTCGGTGTGATAGTTATAGGTCGAAAGGCCGTATTGCGGATGCTCTGCGGGGGTATGGGGATAGGCGTTCCATGCGGTTATCCTATCCTGCCATGAGCGGTCATAATCGGGCCGCGCATGGTTGCCATAGATCGTATAGGTAAAGGTCGAAATCAGCACGCAGAGCTTTGCCTTTGGCTGAGCCCGTGGCGCGCAGACGAAAAACGGTATTGCGTCCTCATGCCCCCCGCAGTCAAGCCGCATCACGTAAACGCCCGAGGGCATGCCGTCGGGCAGGGTGAATGTAAAATCGGTGTCCCAGCCGAAATCATAGATGTCGTCCTGGTGGAAATGGATGGCCGCGTAATGGGCGGGCTTGTGGGCCCAGTTCATTTCCGACCCGTCCCAGGACGCGCCGGTCACGGCCCGCGCCGGAAAGTTCACAAGCCTCAGGTCGGGGCCGATTTGCGCCGATGCGGTGGTCGTCGTGATCCCCTTGGAAAAGTCCCAGGCGCAGAGCGGGGTATCGTCGACGGCAATGCTCGGCGCTTCGATTTTGCCGTTGAAATGCTGGCTTGCCTGACCGTTCTCAAGGCGGGCGGCTATGCTTGGGGTGGCGGTGGTTGCGAGGGCGGCAATACCTTTATGCGTCACCACCAGAGGCGGGCCATCGTGCGGCGTCAGGGCGCATTGTTCAAGCGTGATGCCCTGCGTCGTTACCCGCGCCGTGATCCGGTACCATTGGCGCAGCTTGAGGGGCTGGCCTGTGGTGATGATCGTGTCATCCACCCAGAGGCTGGCGGCGCCGGTCTCGTCAAGGTGCAGGTCATATCGGCCAAAGCCAATCACGGTCTGAACCGCGCCAGACAGCAGCGTGGGAAAGATCACCGCCGAGAGGGTGATGGAGTCCTCTGGCTCTGCGCGCACACTGTCCTGCGCGGTCCCGTAAGAGCCGGCCGCAAAGGGCCGCTGGACAGAGGCAAAGGTTTGTGGCGCAAAGAATTCTGCGGCGTCCTCTTCCACAATCCCCGGCCCATCGGGGTTTGGGTCGGCGCTTATCGACCTGACAAGGCGCGCGGTGAAGGGCCGCGTCGCGGTTGACGAAACCTTGAAGGCCAGGGTTTCGCCGGGGCGCGCCGACAGGCGGTCGACATATCCAAGCAGGGGCAAATCTTTCGGGGCGTGCGGCATCGTGTCGGTCCATGAACAGGATTTGGAAGATAAATCACCCAACCGGAGTAAACCACCAAAGGCAAGATCATTCAGGCGTCCGGCGCCCGACCTCAGCGGTCTTGATATTGCGCCGGGCAAGCGCGACCAGAAACATCATTGTCAGCAGCAACACGATTGTCGGGGCCGGAGCGCTGTCGAGCCAGAAACTGGCATAAATGCCAACCAGCCCTGCCAGCAGGGCGACGACCACAGAGACCGCCAGCATGCCCGCGAAGGTGCGTGTCAGCAGGAATGCCACGGCGCCCGGCGCAATCAGGAAGGCGACCGCAAGGATAATCCCCACCGACGAGAGCATCGCAACCACCGTGGCCGACAGGATCGCCAAAAGCCCGTAGTGCAGTACCCTGACATTCAGCCCGATCATCTGCGCCTGAACCGGATCGAAGGCATGCGCAAGAATATCGCGCCACTTCAGGGCAAGGATCACGGCGACACCGCCCGCGATCAGCCCTGCCGTCCAGAGATCGCCCGCGCCGACGCCAAGCATGTTGCCAAACAGGATGTGATCGAGATGCACCTCGGTATCGATCTGCGTATAGATGACCACGCCAAGGCCGAACATGCCCGAAAACACCACCCCCATCACCGTGTCCTGCTTGACGCGCGAGTGATCCTTGATGAACCCGGTGGCAAGCGCACATAACAGCCCGGCGAGGAAGGCGCCGATAATAAGCGGGATACCCGCGATATAGGCCAGCACGACACCGGGCAGCACCGCGTGGCTTGTGGCATCGCCCATCAGCGACCAGCCCTTGAGCACCAGAAAGCTTGATAACATCGCGGCGGCGGGCGCGATCAGCAGCGTGATCAGCATGGCATTCTGCATGAACGGGAATTGCAGCGGCAAAAGCAGGGTTTCGATCATGCGCCCCCCTCCAGCCCGGCCCTGGCGCGGCGGCGCGCGGCCAGGGTGCCATGGGTCGGGGCAAAGACGAAGGCAATCAGGAAAAGCGCGGTTTGCAAGCACACGATCACCCCCCCGGTCGCCCCGTCGAGAAAATAGCTGATATAGGCGCCAAGCGCCGAGGTGGTGGCGCCGATGGCAACCGAGAGCGCGATCAACCGTGGAAAGCGGTCGGTCAGAAGGTAGGCCGTGGCGCCCGGCGTAACCACCAGCGCGATCACCAGAAACGCGCCCACCGTCTGCATCGCGGCGACGGTCGAGGCCGCCAGAAGCGTGAAAAACATGACCCGCAGCCTGTCCGGGTTAAGACCAATGGTGCGGGCGTGCGCCTCATCAAAGAACACCGCCAGCAGGTCGCGCCACTTGGCCAGCAAGACCACCAGCGACACGCCGCCGATAATCGCCAGTTGCAGCGTGTCCTCGGGTGTAATCGCCAGAATATTGCCCATGATGATCGTCTGGATCGACACCGCCATCGGGTTGAGCGAGATCATGAACAGCCCCAAGCCGAAGAACGAGGTAAAGATCAGCCCGATCACCGCGTCCTCTTTCAGGCCGGAGCGCTCGCGCAGGAACAGCATGGCCATCGCCGCAAGTCCGCCCGAAAAGAACGCCCCGAATGCAAACGGCAGACCCAGCATATAGGCCCCCGCCACCCCCGGCACGATCGAATGGCTCAGGGCATCGCCGATCAGCGACCAGCCCTTGAGCATGAGATAGGCCGACAGGAACGCACAGACCGCCCCGACCAGGGCCGAAACCCAAATCGCATTGGTCATGTAGCCATAGGAAAACGGTTCAAACAGCACGCTCATTTGCGATGTCCCTTGAGGGTGCGGGTGCGATCATCGTAAATTACCAGCGGGCGCTCATCATCGGTAAATACCTCAACCCTGCGCGGGTCTGCGTCCTCGTGGAGGCGATCCCCGGCGAGCATGAAGTGGCGCAGCACGCCGCCAAAGGTTTCCCGCAGATTTTCCGGGGTAAAGACCTCTTCGGTGGGCCCATGCGCCAGCACCGTGCCCTTGACCAGCACCACGCGGTCACAAAACTCGGGAACCGAGCCAAGGTTATGGGTCGCGACCAGCATCACCCGCCCCTCGCGGCGCAGGTCGCGCAGCAGGGCGATGATCTGGTCTTCGGTGGTGACATCGACGCCGGTGAACGGCTCATCAAGCAGGATCACCCGGGCATTCTGCGCAAGTGCGCGGGCCAGGAACACACGCTTTTTCTGCCCGCCCGACAGTTCGCCGATCTGGCGGTGGCGAAAATCCGACATTCCAACCCGCTCAAGCGCCGAATGCACCGCGTCGCGGTCCGCCGCGCGTGGGCGGCGCAGAAACCCCATATGGCCATAGCGCCCCATCATCACCACATCCTCGACCAGAACCGGAAAGGACCAATCGACCTCTTCGGCCTGCGGCACATAGGCCACGGCCTGGGCCTTGATGGCGACGCGCACCGGCTGTCCGAGGATTTCGACCGTGCCTCGTGCCGTGGGCAAAAACCCCATCAGCGCCTTGAAAAGTGTCGATTTGCCCGCACCGTTGACGCCCACAAGCCCGGTTATCGTGCCCGTCGGAATGGCGAAAGACGCATCATACAAGGCGGTGTGGCCATTGCGATAGGTGACCGTAAGCCCCTCTGCGCGAATGCCATCGCTCATTGGGACAGCCCTTCTACGATGGTTTCAGAGGTCACGCGCAGCAAATCGAGATAGGTCGGCACCGGGCCATCCGGCGCGCTGAGGCTATCGACATAAAGCACCCCGCCATAGCGCGCGCCGGTTTCGCGGGCGACCTGCCGGGCGGGCTTGTCGGACACGGTCGATTCCGAGAATACGGTCGAAATCTCATGCGCGCGGATCGTATCAATCACCTTGCGGACCTGTTGTGGCGTGCCTTGCGCATCGGCGTTGATTGACCAGAGGTATACCTCTTTCAGCCCGAAATCCCGCGCCAGATAAGAGAACGCCCCCTCAGAGGTAACCAGCCAGCGGCGCTCTTCGGGCAGGGCGCGAACGACGTCGCGCAACGGGGCGATGACCTCTGCGATCCGTTGTTTGTAGGCCTCTGCATTGGCGCCGTAGGTCTCGGCATTCTCCGGGTCGAGAGCGATCATGGCATCGCGGATATTGTCGACATAGATCACCGCAGAACTAAGCGCCATCCAGCCATGCGGATTGGGCTTGCCGTCATATTCCCCGCCCGAAATCGCCATCGGGACCAGCCCGTCAGAGACGACGGTGGCGGGAACCTCGCTGAGGTTGGCAAGGAACTGCTCGAACCAGCGTTCCAGATTGAGCCCGTTCCACAAGATCAGATCGGCGCCCTGTGCGCGCACCAGATCGCGGGGCGTGGGCTGATAGCCATGAATTTCCGCCCCCGGTTTTGTGATCGAGACGACCTCTGCCAAATCCCCGGCGACGTTCTGCGCGATATCGCCAATCACGGTGAAGGTTGTCACAACTTTCGGCCTGTCTGCCTGTGCCATCGCAGGCGTCAGCGCCAGCGTCAGGGCGGTGGCAAGACCAAGTATGAGAGGTTGAAAAAGCATGTGGGTCTCCTTGCGCTTTCGTTATATGCAAATGCGAATGAGTTGCAACTGTCAACCCAGTTGCAAGCCAGTGGCAAAAAAAATCCCTTGAACCGGGCGCGGTGCCCGCGCAAAATGACGCCATGAGTGAGACAAATGCAGGCATCGAGAATCTGACCGAGGCGCTCCGCGAGGCCGGAATCCGCGTCACCCGACAGCGGGCGGCGCTGTTGGGCGTGCTCGCGGCGGCCGATGATCACCCCGACGCGCCCGAACTGCATCGCCGGGCCGAGAGCGAGGTGCCGGGGATTTCCCTTTCGACCGTCTATCGCACATTGTCCACGCTCGAATCCCAGGGTGTCATCCAGCGCCATCAATTTGAGGGCGCCCCGGCCCGGTTCGAACCCGTGGAACCGGGACATCATGACCACATGATCGACGTTGAAACCGGAAATGTTCTGGAATTCTGCTCGGACCGGATCGAAAAGCTGCAAGCCGAGATCGCGGCAGAACTCGGGTATGAGATCGTCCATCACCGGATGGAGCTTTATGTCCGCAAGATTACCGGCTCCGCATAGATCGCGCGACGGACCTGTCACAGGTCACGACATCCGATTACGCTGGCGGTTGGGGGGCATGCCAAAGGCCGCGCGATAGACCCGCGCGAAATGGCTCGGGCTTTCAAAGCCGGTGGCGATGGCCACGTCGATCACCGACATCTCGGTCTGAAGCAACAGATAGCGCGCGCGTTCAAGGCGCAGATCAAGCATGTATTTCTTGGGCGAGGTGTGAAGGTTCTTGCCGAATATCCGCTCCAGCTGTCGCGCGGAGACGCCAACCTGTTGCGCAATCTCGCCGATCGACAGCGGGTGTTCGACGGCACCGCGCATGATCTGAATCGCATGGGCCAGTTTCGGGCTGCGCTGTCCCGAGCGCGCCTGAAGCGAAACGCGCTGTGCCGCACTGCCGTCGCGCACGGCGTTATAGACCATCTGATCGGCCACAGTGATCGACAGATCCTCGCCGTGGCGCGCGGCAATCAGGTTGAGCATGAGATCGGCGGTCGCCGATCCGCCCGAGGCGCTGACAATCGGGGCATCATCGACAAAGACGCTGCGCACCAGGGCAATATCGGGAAACTCCTCGGCGAAACTGTCGTGAAACTCCCAATGGATTGCCGCGCGCTGATTGTCGAGCATGCCCGCAAGCGCAAGCGCATAGGTGCCCGAACAGAGCGCCCCAAGGGCGATGCCATGGCTTCTGGCATGGCGCAGCGCCGTCAGATGAGTGCGGGTGATATGGGCACGGGCATTGGTGCCGGCGATCACGAAAAGACGATCACAGGCGGGGATATCGTCAAGCCCGTGATGCACCCGGATCGTGACGTCGTTTGACGCGGTCACCTCGGTGCCGCCTATCGCAATGAAGGACCAGCGATAAAGCGGCTGATCGCTGACCAGATTGGCGATGCGCAACGGTTCCACCGCATTGGCAAAGGCCAGATGGGTAAATTCCTCGATCAGCAGAAAGGCGAAATGTTGGGCCGTGGTCATGTCGGGGTCTCTGATGGGGTGCCTCTGATATGCTCGAAAATGCCCGCGCACACAATAAAAATGTGTTGTGTATACAAAGTGTATTCTGTAAGCGTGACAGAAGGAAACCCGACGAAAGGGGCCGCAACCCATGCCTGCCAAGGATCGTAAACCTGCGCTTCTCGCCTATCTCAAGCGCGCCATTCTGACCACAGAGCTTCGCCCCGGTGAGGATCTGGACGAGGTGGCGCTTTGTGCCAAATTCGGCCTGTCGCGCACCCCGGTGCGCGAGGTGTTTCGCGATCTTGACGGGCTTGGCTTTGTTGATCTGCGCGAAAATCGCGGGCCGCGCGTGGCGGATCTGTCGCATACCACCCTGCGGGATTTCTTTCTTGCCGCACCAATGGTTTATGGCGCGATCTTAAGGCTTGCGGCGCGCAATGCCATCCCCGCGCAGGTTGAGGCCCTTAGGGGCGCACAGGATGCGTTTCGCGCAGCGCTGCGCAACAAGGGTGCGGCGGAACGGGCGCTTGCCAACAATCGGTTCCACGAAATCACCGGCGACATGGCGGGCAACACCTATCTCTTGCCCTCGTTCAAGCGCCTTCTGATTGATCACGCCCGCATTGGCATGACCTTTTATCAGCCCCAGACCAATGAGATGGCTGCCAATCTGTCAGAGGCCTCTCACCACCACGACGCAATCATCGCCGCAATCGAGGCCGGGGACGAGGCGGCGGCGGCACGGCTGGCCGAGGATCACTGGAATCTGTCGCGCCACCAGATCGAACGTTTCGTCATGCCCAAAGCACTTGACGTGCCGATGGGTTCTTTTTCGCGCTCCAGCCCTGCATGAGGCCCGCAATGACCCCGATTTTCAGGTTCGAGGGCATTTATACCCCCATCATCACGCCATATTTCGAGGATGGTCGCCCCAATCTTGAGGCCCTGACCGAGACCATCGAATTCCTGATTGCCAGTGGTGTGAACGGGATCATCACCGGCGGTTCGACCGGTGAGAATTATGCCCAAACCCTCGCCGAACGCGTTGATCTGGCGCGGTTTTCCTATGAAAGGATCAAGGGGCGGGTGCCGCTTGTGGTCGGCACCGGCGCGATGCTGACGCAGGATTCCATCGCTCTGGCAGAGGCCGCCCGCGACCTCGGTGCCGATGCGATCCTGCTGGCAAGTCCGCCCTATGCGGTGCCGACCGACCGCGAGAATGCGCTTAATGCGCTTGCCATCGACAAGGCCGCGGACCTTCCGGTGATGCTCTATAATTATCCGCATCGCACCGGCACGATGATGGGCCCCGAGTTTCTGGATCGGGTCGGGCGGTCGCGCAATTTCTGCGCCATCAAGGAAAGTTCCGGCGATATCAACCGGGTTCACCTTCTGGCGCGCGATTACCCGCATATCCAGATGGGCTGTGGCATGGACGATCAGGCGCTTGAATTCTTCGCCTGGGGCGCGCCGTTCTGGGTTTGTGGTGGATCGAACTTCCTGCCGCAAGAGCATATCGCGCTCTATCAGGCCTGCGTGGTCGAGGGCGATTTTGCCAAGGGGCGGCGGATCATGTCGGCGATGCTGCCGCTCATGCATGTGTTGGAGCAGGGCGGCAAATTTATCCAGACGATCAAGCATGGCGTGAGCATGACCGGGATTGACGCAGGTGCGATGCGCGCGCCGCTCAAGGGACTGAACAAAGACGATAAACGCGCGCTTGAACAGGTCACGCGCGTGTTGAAATCGACAATTGCCGGTATCAAGGCGGAGGGCTAAGCGATGGACTTGCTGACACAGGATGAATATCGCGCGATTGCGGCGAACCTCGATTTTGCAACCGGGGCCTTTATCGACAGTGGTTCTCGTCCGGCGATTTCGGGCGAAACCTTTACAAGCGTGAACCCCGCCACCGGCGCGCCTCTGGCCGAGATTGCGGCCTGTGGGGCGGCCGATGTCGAGTTTGCCGTGACCAAGGCACGCGAGGCGTTTGACGATGGCCGCTGGTCGCGGCTGCATCCCGGCGCGCGCAAGGATGTGCTGATCCGGCTGTGCAAGCTGATGACGCGCAACGCGCGCGAATTGGCGGTGATGGAAAGCCTTGATAGCGGCAAGACGATCTTTGATTGCGAAAGCGTCGATATCCCCGAGGCGATCAATTGCATCAAATGGCACGCCGAACTGAGCGACAAGATCTATGACCAGGTCGCGCCGGTCTCGGATGACCACATCGCCATGGTGGTGCGCGAACCGATTGGTGTTGTGGGCCTTGTCCTGCCGTGGAATTTCCCGCTGTTGATGCTGGCCTGGAAGATCGGCCCGGCGCTTGCGGCGGGCTGTTCGGTACTGGTGAAACCGGCGATGGAAACCTCGCTGACGGCGCTGCGGCTGGCCGAACTGGCCAGCGAGGCGGGATTGCCGCGCGGGGTGCTCAATGTGCTGCCCGGTGGCGGCGCCGAGGTGGGCGAACCCATCGGGCGGCATATGGATATCGACATGGTGTCCTTCACCGGCTCGACCACGACCGGCAAGCGGTTCCTTGGCTATTCCGGCGAAAGCAACGCCAAGGAGGTGGTGCTTGAAATGGGCGGCAAGAACCCGGCCATCGTGATGGATGACGCAGAAAACCTTGATCGCGTGGCCCAGCATATCGTCAACGGCGCGTTCTGGAACATGGGGGAAAACTGTTCCGCGATCTCCCGGCTGATCGTGCATCGCGACATCAAGGCGGATCTGTTGACGCGGATTGAATGTCACGCCCGCCATTGGAATGTCGGCGACCCGCTTGATCCCGAAACCCGCGTTGGCGCGCTTGTGTCAAAGGCGCATTATGACAAGGTCTGTGGTTGTCTCGACAAGGCTGAAACCATCCTGTTCGGCGGCACGGCTGAGGGCGGTTTCGTGAGCCCGACCGTGGTTGAGGTTACGGACAATGATCACCAACTGGCGCGCGAAGAGATTTTCGGCCCGGTGTTGGCCGTGATCGAAGTCGCCTCGTTCGATGAGGCGATCGCGGTGGCCAATGACACCGATTACGGACTTTGCGCGTCGCTCTTTACCGCCAATGCCAAACGCGCCATTCGCGGCGCGCGCGCCCTGCGCGCGGGCACCGTCACGGTCAACAGCTTTGGCGAGGGCGATATTTCCACGCCGTTCGGTGGCTACAAGCAATCGGGCTTTGGCGGGCGCGACAATGGTGTGCAGGCCCATGATCAATATACCCAGTTGAAAACCATCTGGATCGACCTTGCCGATGACGCGGATGAGGCGGTGAGTTGAGCCGATACACGGCCCGCCGCCTCCCTATCCATCAGGGGCCGGCCGCCTGGAACGCGATCTTGCCACCGCAGGGCGCGATGAGGCGTCTGGAGGCCGATGAAATCGCCGATTTCGCCGTCATCGGCGGCGGCTTTGCCGGGCTTTCGGCGGCGCGCCGCCTGACCCAGATCGCGCCGGGCGCGCGGGTTGCCGTGCTGGAGGCCGGGCGTCTTGCGACGGGGGCCGCAGGGCGCAATTCGGGCTTCATGATTGATCTGCCGCATGAATTGAATTCGCAGGATTACAAGGGCGCGGGCGATGATCGCGGGCTAATCGCGCTTAATCGTCAAGCCATCGGCTTTGCCCGCGCCGCCGTCGAAGACTACGGCATTTCGCTCGATTATTTCAATCCCGTGGGCAAGATCAACGGCGCCGCCAGCCCCGCCGCCCATGCCCATAACGAAAGCTACGCGCGCCATCTGGCCAGCCTCGATGAGGCAAGTGAAATTTTTGATGCGCAACAGATGCAGGCCCTGACGGGCAGCGCGCATTACCTCTCGGGGCTTTACACGCCGGGCACGGTGATGTTGCAACCGGCGGGCTATATTCGCGGGCTCGGCGCGGGGCTCGCGCGCGACGGGGTGGCGATATTCGAGGATAGCCCGGTGTCAGAGTTTGAAAGACAGGGCGACGCCTGGCAGATCACCACGCCCAAGGGTCGGATCAGCGCCGGGCGGGTGATCCTGACGGTCAACGGCCATCTGGAAAGTTTCGGGATCGAGCAGGGGCGCTTGATGCAGCTTTTCCTCTTTGCCACCATGACGCCGGAGCTTGACGCAGATGCGCTTGCCCGGCTTGGCGGCGTACCGCGTTGGGGCATCACGCCGTCAAACCCGATGGGCACCACCCTGCGCCGGATCGACGCCGGGCAGGGCGGCAACCGGATCGTGACCCGCACCTGTGCCAGGCTGCGCCCCGATATGACGCCGACGGCGCAGGATGTGGCCCGTGCGGCCCAAGTGATGCGGCGCAAGTTTGACGTGCGTTTTCCACAGCTTGCCGGGCTCAGGATGGAGCATAGCTGGGCCGGGCATCTCTGCCTTAGCCTCAACAGCGTGTCGGTAATGCGCGAGATCGAGGCGGGGCTTTATGCGGGCTGTGTGCAAAACGGCCTTGGCACCGCGCGCGGCACGCTGACCGGCATTGGCGCGGCAGAGCTTGCCTGTGGTGTGACCTCGGATATCACCACGGGCTTTGCCGCACAGGCGCGCCCCAGACGCCTTCCGCCACAGCCCTTTCAACAAATCGGCGCCAATGCCATGCTGCGCCTCAAGGAATGGCAGGCGCGCGCCGAATGAGCGCGCCCTATCACCCCCTCAGTAGTCCTGATTAAGCGCATCGGCGGCGGGAATTTCACGCTCGCGGCGCGCGATATAATCGAGCAGGGCGTCGTTGACGCCAGCGTCAAGTTTCGGTTCTTCATAGGCCGCCAAAAGCTTGCGGGCATAGCCAAGCGCGCGTTCGGTGATCTCGGTGCTGCCCTCGGCCTGCCATTGGCCGATGGCGTTATTGTCAAACAGCTCAGGCATGAAAAACGCGGTCTGGAAATTGTCCTGCGTATGCGGGTGCCCAAGGTAATGCCCACCGGGGCCGATATCGGGCACGGCGGCGAGAGCCTCGTCGAAATCATCCCATTTCGGGCCCTCGGCCATGCGATAGGCCATCGCGCATTGCTCGGCATCGACGACGAATTTGGCGACAGAGCAATGCATCCCAGCCTCGTTCCAGCCCGCAGAATGCCAGATGTAATTGGCCCCAGCATGCATCACCGCCGAGAGCGTCGTGGCACTTTCATAGCCTGCCTGCGCATCAAAGGTCTTGGCCCCGCCAAGTGTATTCGAGGTGCGCCACGGCACGCCATAAAACCGCGCCATTTGACCGATCATGAAATTCATCAGGCTGATTTCCGGCGTGCCCGCCATCGGCGCGCCGGATTTCATGCTGACGGTCGAGAGGTAATGACCGTAAATCGCCGGACAGCCCTTGCGGATCACCTGCGTATAGGCAAGCGCCGAGAGCGCCTCGGCATTGAGTTGCGCCACCGTTGCAGGCACGCTTGCGGGCGTGTTGGCCCCGCCCAACACGAAGGGCGAGCAGAGAACCGGCTGATTGCGCCGACAAAAGGCGCGCATCGCGCCAAGCATGGTTTCATCCCAGACCAGCGGCGAATTGCCGTTGCAATTGCCGGTGGTCACGGGATGAGTTTCCATGAACTCGGCGCCAAACAGGATGGCGCACATATCAAGCACATCCTCGGCGTTTTTCGCGCTTGTGGTCATGCCCATGAAGGTCTTGTCGGAATGTTTCATCGACGAATAGGTGATGCGCAGATGGCGCTGGCTTATCGGGTGATCATAAGGCTCGACAATATGGTGGGCCGAGGAATGCAGCGCGGGCATCATATGCGACAGCTTGTGAAACATCGCCAGATCGGCCAGCGTCGGATTGCGGCGCACGTCGTCAAGATCGCGCAGATAGGGCGCCCCGGTCATCGGCACAAAGATCGAATGCGGGCCGCCGAGGCGGACGTTCTTTTGCGGGTCGCGCGCGTGATAGGTGAAGGTCTCGGGGATGGTCGCAATCAACTCGCGCACAAGGCCGCGATCAAGGTAAACCAGCTCTCCCTCGACCCGCGCCCCGGCGCGTTTCCAATCCTCAAGGGCGACGGGATCGCGAAATTGCACCCCGACGGTTTCGAGAATATCCATCGAGGCGGCATCAATCCGCTCAACCTGCGCGCCACTCATGATTTCGCAAAGCGGCAGCTTGCGGGTCAGGCCGGGCAGCATGGTGATGTCATGGGCGCTGCGCAGGGCACGGCGTGTTGCCCGCCCGCCAGAGCGCCCGCGCGGGCGCGTGAGGTCGATGGTCATGGTGATGATCTCCTTTGGGATCACCGTGACCTGTCGCGCGCGCAGCGGTCTGACGGATTCCGCTATTCCCGGATCAAAATCCGACCTGCGGCCCGGTGCGTGTCCGGGCCACACGAATCGTTGTGGTGTCAGCGCAGGCTCAGGCGGGCAGGTGGATCTTGAAGCGCTCGCGAATGGCCGCATCGGTGATCGGGTCGAACCGGGCCGGGGCGCGCTCTGACAGGATCTTTTCCTTTTTGGCGCGGGCCTTGGCGATCAGATCGGGCTTGTCCAGTTCCACCCATTCCTTTGGCGATGTGCGATCGGCAAGGGCGGGATAGATGTAATCGGTCTGCATCCGGCTCAGGGTTTGCGCGGCGCCAAGATAATGCCCCGGCCCGCCGATGCAGGTGGCGCGGATCACCTCAAGGCTGACGGTATCCTCATCCACCTCGATCCCGCGGGTGCAGCGCAGCGCCTGACCGATAAGATCATCGCCAAGGATCAGCGATTCAAGACAGAACCCAAGCAGGGAGGCATGCATGCCCGCCGCCTCATAGACCATGTTAAGCCCCGAAAGCCCCGCCATGACGTTGGATGTGGCCTGTTCCCAGCCCGCCTGCATATCGGGCAGCTTGGCATCGGCTATGCCGGCCGCCGCACCACCGGGTAGGCCGTAGTATTTATGCATCTGTGCGCAGCCGGCGGTCAGGAGCGCCTGTTCGCCAGAGCCGCCCGACATCGCCCCGGTGCGCAGATCGCTCACGAAAGGCCAGGTGCCGAAAATCGCCGGATGGCCCGGCTTGACGGCATTGACATAGACCAGACCGGCAAGGCATTCGGCGGTGGCCTGAACGATGGCGCCGGCAATCGGGGCAGGGGCAGTGGCCCCAGCCTGACCCGCGCTCAGCAACAAAACCGGCATGCCGCCCGCGATGCAGGCCTCCATCACCAGACAGGATTCGGTGGCGAATTTCATCGGCGGGACGACGAAACAGTTGGAATTGCTGACAAACGGGCGTTCGCGCCATTTGTCCTCGCCACCGGCAATAAGGTGCAGCATTTCCAGAGCATCGGCGACAAAGCCTGGCTCGGTGAACGAGGTGCCGACATGCTTGGTGGTGCCCGCACAGCAGCCATAAACCGTGTTGAGGTCCATCTCGCGGTTGTCGGTGATATCGCGGCACACCATCGGGCGCTGTACGAAGTGGATGTTGTCAAGCTGATCGGCGATGCGGGCCGCATCATGCAGATCCTGCATGGTGCATTCGCGGTATTCGCGACCTTCGACATCAATCAGATGCACCGCCGCCCCGGCGGTGCCGTAATGCACGCGGTTGCCATGCAGGTGCATGTCATTGGCGGGATCGCGGCCAAACAGCGTAATGTCCTTGCGCGCGCGGGCAATCGTATCCTCGATCAGGGCACGCGGAAAACGGATGCGCCCGTCACTGCCCAGAATGGCGCCCGCGCCGGTGAGGTATTCAACCCCGCTTGGCGGGGCATCGGCAAGGCCGATCTGTTCCAGCGCGTCGAGCACCGCCTGATGAATACGGTCCATCGCGGCGTTTGAGAGCGGGCGATAGGTGCCGCCCTCCATGCCGGGGCGTACCGGGCGCAGGTTGGCGGCAAGCGGGTTCGAGCGGGCTTCACGGCGGGCGGCACGGCCACCGGTGCGCGCACTGGCGCGGCCATTGTCAGGGCGCGTTGTCGTCTCTGTCATGGTTTGGAAATCCTATGCAAGTGTCAGGGAAAGCGAGCGGCAGGCGTGCCCTGGCCTTCCCCGCGCGGCACGGCCCCGTTCCGCCCCGATGGTGCGGATCACAAGCGCAATCATGCTGCGTACATGCATCGTGTCTCTCCTCTGGACATGATCAGCCGACCCGATTCTATGCCCTCTGTCTGTTCCAATTCCGACCGATGTCGCTTTTGGGCAAGTGGTGATAGGTCTTGACCGCGCCGGGGGGCGTGGCTAGGGATGGGGGATGAACACCGTAATCTGCATTATCTGCTGCATTATCCGCTGAGTTTACTCTGGCGGGCCGGTCTTCTGTTTCCAAGCTGTGATGAAGTTGCTAAGCCCGCCGCGACAGCCTGCGCGCGAGGACATTATGACGACGATCAAGCTTCACAATACCAAGACCCGCAAGAAAGAGGTGTTTACGCCTCTCGATCCCGAGAATGTGCGGATGTATGTCTGTGGCCCGACGGTCTATGACCGCGCCCATCTTGGCAATGCGCGGCCCGTGGTGGTGTTTGACGTGCTCTATCGGTTGCTGCGCCATGTCTATGGGCCCGATCACGTGACCTATGTGCGCAATTTTACCGATGTGGATGACAAGATCAACGCGCGCGCCGCCGAGAGTGGCCGTTCGATTGGCGAGATCACCGCCGAGACCACGCAATGGTTTCTCGATGACATGGGAGCCTTGGGCGCGCTTGAGCCGAATTTCATGCCCCGCGCCACGCAGTATATCCCGCAGATGGTGGCGATGATCGAAGATCTGATCGCCAAGGGCCACGCCTATGCCGCCGAGGGGCATGTGCTGTTTGCGGTGGATAGCTACAAGACGTATGGCGCGCTGTCGGGGCGCACGGTCGACGACATGATCGCCGGGGCACGGGTCGAGGTGGCGCCCTACAAGCGCAACCCGATGGATTTCGTTTTGTGGAAGCCGTCGAATGAAAATCAACCCGGTTGGGACAGTCCGTGGGGCAGGGGGCGCCCCGGCTGGCATATCGAATGCTCGGCCATGGCCTATGAATTGCTGGGCGAGAGTTTCGATATTCACGGCGGCGGCAACGATTTGATGTTTCCGCACCACGAGAATGAAATCGCGCAAAGCTGTTGTGCCCACCCCGAGGGCGGGTTTGCGCAGGTCTGGATGCATAACGAGATGCTACAGGTCGAGGGCAAGAAGATGTCCAAATCGCTTGGCAATTTCTTCACGGTGCATGATTTGCTGGAGCAGGGCGTGCCGGGCGAGGTGATCCGGTTTGTGTTTCTCAGCACGCATTATCGCAAGCCGATGGATTGGACAGCGGAGAAGGCGCGGGAGGCGGAGGCTACGCTGCGTAAGTGGCGAAAGCTTACTGTCGATGTGGATTCGACCCAAGTGTCTGCGGATGCGCTGGAAGCCTTATCGGATGATCTTAACACAGCAGGTGTAATCTCGATCATGCACCGCCTCGCGGGCTCAGGCGAGTTAGGTTCTCTGAAAGCTACGGGGAAGTCGCTTGGGCTCTTGGAGGATGCATTGGGAGGTTGGGAAACGGTGCGCTATGTAAAGTCCGGTGAATTGAGGGTTGGTACAAACCCGGAAGTTGCAAATGAGATTGACTTGTTGGTTGCGAGGCGGACGGCGGCCAAGGCGGAAAAAGACTTTTCGACGGCGGATCGGATACGTGATGAGCTTCAAGCGGCTGGCATCATCATGCGCGACGGTAAGGATGGAACTGAGTGGGAATTCGGTTCTTCGGTCGACCTCTCCAAACTGGAGGCATTGAAGTGACGCATTCCTTGCCACAACGGTTGTTTGCCGTGCAGCGCCCGCCCGTCACGCCGAAGGCGTGCCGTTTATGGGCGGCGCACCTCTGGTGCGACGGGCGGTCGGGCGCTGCGCGGCGGCGCGCATGGCGCGCCTTGATTCCGCGCGGGGTCTGTCTATCAATGGTAGCGCCCATGGCCAGTGTCGGAGTGAGGGGCCAGCCCCTCACGCTCCCCGGGATATTTTTGGCCAGAAGAAACGGGCGGTGCGGTGATGAATAAAGAGCGCCTTTACCTCTATGACACCACCCTGCGTGATGGGCAGCAGACGCAGGGCGTCAGCTTTTCCACTGCCGAGAAATGCCGCATCGCCGAGGCGCTTGATTGTCTTGGTGTCGATTATATCGAGGGCGGCTGGCCCGGGGCCAACCCGACCGACAGCGCGTTTTTCGACGCAGCCCCCAAGACAAGCGCGAGGCTGACCGCCTTTGGCATGACCAAGCGCAGCGGGCGCTCGGCCGAGAATGACGAGGTGCTGGCGGCGGTGATGAATGCGGGCACCGGCGCGGTCTGTCTTGTGGGCAAGACCCATGAGTTTCACGTCCGGGCGGCGCTTGGCATCGCCTTGGAGGAAAATGTCGAGAATATCGCGCGCTCGCTCGCCCATATCGTCGCGCAGGGGCGTGAGGCGCTGTTTGACGCCGAGCATTTCTTTGATGGCTACAAGGCCAATCCGGGGTATGCGCTTGAGTGTCTGCGCGCCGCGCTTGAGGCCGGCACCCGCTGGATCGTGCTCTGTGATACCAATGGCGGCACCCTTCCGGTCGAGGTGGGTGAAATCACCGCAGCGGTGATCGCGGCGGGCATTCCCGGCGACCGGCTTGGCATTCACACCCATAACGATACCGAAAGCGCGGTTGCCGCCAGCCTTGCGGCGGTGGATGCGGGCGCGCGCCAGATCCAGGGCACGCTCAACGGGTTGGGCGAGCGCTGTGGCAATGCCAATCTGACGACGCTGATCCCGACGCTGTTGTTGAAAGAGCCCTATGCCAGCCGCTACGAGATCGGGGTTGACCCTGCTGCGCTGCGCTCGCTCAGTGCCGTCAGCCGCCAGCTTGACGAGATCCTCAACCGCGTGCCTTTGCGCCAGGCGGCCTATGTGGGGGCCTCGGCCTTTGCCCATAAGGCGGGGCTGCATGCCAGTGCGATCCTCAAGGAACCAAGCACATACGAGCATATCGACCCTGAAACCGTCGGCAATGCCCGCGTCATTCCGATGTCCAATCAGGCCGGTCAATCCAACCTGCGCCGTCGTCTGGCCGAGGCCGGGATCGCGGTCGAACCCGGCGATCCGGCGCTGGCGCGCCTGCTCGATACCATCAAGGAGCGCGAGGATCAGGGCTATAGCTATGACAGCGCGCAGGCGAGTTTTGAAATTCTGGCGCGCAAGGAGCTGGGTCAGATGCCGCGCTTTTTCGAGGTCAAGCGTTACAAGGTGACGATTGAGCGGCGCAAGAACAAATACGACCGGATGGTCAGCCTGTCAGAGGCGGTCGTGGTGGTGAAGGTCGACGGTGAGAAAAAGCTTTCGGTGTCTGAGTCTATGGATTCTGAGGGCTGTGATCGCGGGCCGGTCAATGCGCTAGCCAAGGCGCTCGCCAAGGATCTTGGGCCCTATCAGAATAAGATTGCCGATATGCGGCTGGTGGATTTCAAGGTGCGCATTACCCAGGGCGGCACCGAGGCGGCGACCCGCGTGATCATCGACAGCGAGGACGCAGAGGGGCGGCGATGGTCAACCGTTGGGGTCAGCCCGAACATAGTGGATGCCTCGTTCGAGGCGCTGCTGGATGCGATAAACTGGAAGCTGCTGCGTGCTGAGTGATGATCTCAATGCCTGCGCCGACCTGCTGCGCCGGGGCGATCCGGACCGGTTTCTGGCGGCGATGGCGGCGCCTGTGGCGGCGCGGCGGGTGCTGTTTCCGATCTATGCCTTCAACCTTGAGGTGGCGCGTGCGCCCTGGGTCACGCAAGAGCCGATGATTGCCGAAATGCGCCTGCAATGGTGGCGCGATGCCTTGGGTGAAATTCGCGAAGGCGCCGTGGTGCGCCGTCACGAGGTGGTGACGCCGCTGGCTTCGGTGCTTGATCCGGCCAGCGCGGCGCGGCTTGACGATCTGATCGAGGCGCGCCGCTGGGATATCTACCGCGAGCCCTTCGCGGACCCCGCCGCGTTCGAGCGGTATATCAGCGACACATCAACCAGCCTGCTTGCGGTAAGCGCCAAGGCGCTTGGGCCTGCGGATGAGGCGGTTCTGGCGGATGCGGGTTATGCGCTTGGGCTGGCGAACTGGTTGCGGGCGATCCCGGCGCTTGAGGCGGCAGGGCGCATTCCGCTGGTCGATGGCCGCCCCGAGGCGCTGCGCGATCTTGCGGCGGACGGCTGCGCGCGGCTTCGCCGTGCGCGCGCTACGCGTTCTGGCGTGTCGCGGTCGGCGCGGGTGGCCATGCTGCCGCTCTGGCAGGCGGGTCCGGTGCTGGCGCGTGCAGCGCGCGACCCGCAAGCCGTCGCCGCGGGCAGGCTTGATATCTCGCCCGCGCGCAGCCGTTTGACGTTGATGATGCGCGCGACAACCGGCCGTTGGTAACGGCCTCAGGCCAGGATTTCGCGCACCTGTTGCAGGATCGGCGCAACAGCCGGGCTGTGCGGGCTGGCGCGGGTGATCACCAATAGCCCGACCATCATCCCCATCAGCACCTTGGCCGTATCGGTGACGCGCAGGCCGGGGGCAAGGCTGCCTTGTGCCTCGGCCCTGTGCAGGCATTCCAGAAAGAAGGTTTCGACCTGGCCCATGCTGGCCTCGACCAGTTCGGCAATTTCGGGATCATGCGGGGCAACTTCGAGGGTCGAATTGACCACCAGGCAGCCGCCCGGAAGCCCGTCGTTTCCTGTCTCGACAGCGACAAACGCGGCCATGATCGCGGCCTTCGGGTCGGCCAATTCGCGCAGTTGGTTCAAAAAGGCCACGCGATAGACAGTATCGTAATGCTCAAGCGCGCCGATATAAAGGCTGCGCTTGTCCTTGAAGGCGGCATATAGGCTGCCACGGTTCAGGCCTGTCGCCTCGACCAGATTCGCCATCGACGTGCCCTGATAGCCATGCTCCCAAAATGCGCGCATGGCGGCATCCAGAACGTCGGGTTTGTGATATTTCTTTTTCCAGGGCATTCAGCCACCCCGCAGAGTGAATTGGCCGGACATCCGCGCCATGGCCGAGACCTGACCGGTGGTCATCGCCGAACTTCCCCGGCACCCTGCAAAAGGGTGAGTAATGGGCCCTTCCACAAGGCGCCGGGTGCTCGTGTCACGCCGCCTTTGGATACGGTCGTTGACGTGATGGTCTCTCGTGAGTGGTAGCATAATGTGCGTAAGGTCCATTTTATATAAGTTAGAACGATTGGTCAAATGACAAATCCGTACATAAGTTTTGAAGAGGCACCTATTTATGGGCGAGTGTTTTGACCTTTGATTTCGGTATAGGGCAGGCCGGGGCTTCCGGCCGAATCTGGGTATTGGGAGACATAGCGCGCTTTTATGTCAAGAGAAGTGCTGCGGCTGCCGTCATGGCTCCAACCCGGGGGCATCACGCAATAGTTGAGGCGCTCGCGCCAGCCAAGGCCCGGCTGCGTGGCATCGCGGTAGATACCGACCCATTCGTGAAAGGCGACACGCAGCGGGTTGAACGTGCCAAGGTTGTGCACAAGGCCGTAATCCACCTTTTCGCTGTCCAGCTCGGGCACGAAGGTGCCAAAGAGCTTGTCCCAGATGATGAAAACCCCGGCATAGTTGCAATCCAGATAGCGCGGGTTGCGGCCATGGTGTACGCGGTGGTGGCTGGGGGTGTTCATCACCGCCTCGAACCAGCGGGGCAGGCGGCTGATCGCTTCGGTATGAATCCAGAACTGATAGATCAGGTTGAGCCCGCCGACGAACAGCACCATGCCCGGATGAAACCCCATAAGGACAAGCGGCGCGCGCATTACCATCATGAAGGTAAAGGTGCCGGTCCATGTCTGGCGCAGGGCGGTGGTGAGGTTGTAATGCTGGCTTGAGTGGTGGTTCACATGGCTGGCCCAGACCCAGCGGATGCGATGGCCAAAGCGATGCACCCAGTAATAGCGCAGGTCATCAAGCACAAAGCACAGCGCAATCGTCCAGAAAGACGTGCCAAGATCAAGCGGCGTGATCGCCCAGAGGGCCATGAAAAACCCATAGGCGACAAAGCCAAGCACGATCCCGCTGGCCACATTGCCCGCTCCCATCAAAAGCGAGGTCAGCGCATCGCGGGTCTCGTATCGCCCGCCGCGTCCCTTGATCACGATCCAGAGGAGCTCTGCCAGAATGGCGGCGATGAAAAACGGCACTGCCCAATTCACGACGTCCGGGAAAGTGATCATATCGCTCATGCGCTGTCTTTCATGTAGGTGGGCCAGTGCGCGGCCTCATCCGGGTCAAGCCGCAGGTGAATATGCGGCGCGGTAAAATCGGGCAAGTCGATGCGCAGGCCCTTGGCCGTGCGCCGGATGCGCGCGCCGCTCAGCGCGCGCGCGGTAGTATCGGCCCCCATCGCCCAGACCACGCCAGGCCCGTCATCGGTTTCGATCAGGGCGGCGTGGTGGTCATGGCTCAGGATCACGCGGGTCGGGGTATGGTCGGGAAATTCGCGCAGCCATGCCGCCTTCGCCGCGACCTCATCGGGCAATTGCGCGGCACGCGACAGGCCGAGGACATGCAGCATCACGGCAATGCCGATGATGCCAACACCAACCAACGGCAACAGAACGCTTAGGGGCATGACGCAGTTTTTCCATCTCTGTGCACCACGGGTTTTGCCAAAACCGCGCGGCTTTTGTCAAAGGTCGCGTTACGTCACGCGCCGCAATCGCCCCTCGCGCCAGGCCAAAAGTCCGGCGCCCGACAGAATCACAAGCGCCCCGGTGATCGAGACCGGATCGGGCCAGACGCCAAAGACAAGCCCGTCATAAAGCCCCGCAAACACCAGCGCGGTATAGAAAAACGGCGCCACAAAGCTTGCGTCGGCGCGCGCCATTGCATTGACAAAACAGGTCTGCGCCAGGGCCATTAGCACCCCGATTGCGCCAAGCGCGGCCCATTGCGCGGGCGTCGGTGCGGCCCAGACCCAGATCACCGCAAGCGTCGCAATCCCAAGCCCGATGGCGTTGTTGATCAGCAAAATCTGATAAGGCCCCTCGCGCCCCGACAGCCGTTTGATAAAGATAAGCTCGCCGCCAAGACAGAGCGCCGAGCCAAGGGCGAGCATCACGCCCATCTCGATCACGCCGCTGCCGGGACGCGTCAGGATCGCCGCCCCCAAAAGCGCAATGCCGGCCGCCGCCCAACGCACCGGGCCAACCCGCTCACCCAAAAGCGGGATCGCCAGAATCATGCCAAAAACCGGATTGAGAAAGCTGATCGCGGTGGCATCCGAGAGCGGAATGAACGCGGCTGCGGCAAACATAAGGGTGACCCCGCCCCAGCCAAGGGCTGAGCGTTTGGCATGCAGGCCCAAATCGGGCCGTGTCCAGCGCGGCCGCATCAGGGCGGTGACCGCCGATATCGCCAGAAGCGCGAATAAGAACCGCCCATGGCTGATCTGAAGCGCATGCATCGGGGCCCCAAGCGCGCCGGTGCCAAGCGCCTTGGCCAAAAGCGTGGTGCCAGCCGCAAGCGCCGCCGCAAAAAGCGTCAGCAGGGCGGCCAGAGCCGGATTTTGGGCGCGCGGGGTAAACATCGGCGATGTGTGGCCCGCCCTGCGCGCCCTTGCAAGGGCGAAAACCGGGGCTGGTCCATCACCTTTGTGTTGTGCGGCAGGCCAAAAACGACGCCATGTCGGCGCGGGCAAATCACACCTAGCTAATCATGCAAAGGCAGAGGCGAGATGCTTCGAGACCCCGCTTATGCATCAACATCGGCTATCTACCGATCTTCGCGCTCGTCGGGCTTGCGCAATGAGATTTCGCTTTCCACAGCGCCAAAAACCCGCTATGCGCCTCGCCATGATCAAACGCGCCACATATTGCCCGACCCGACGCCGACGCATCTGCGCCTGACGGCCCCGCACGTTTGACCCTTGGGCGCCGCTGTTGTGCCTGGTCCCTCTGAAAATTCCAATATCTTCTCAAATCATTGACTTGGCCCCGGTGTTGCGGCACTCAAAGGGCTTCTTGCACAAGGAAAACCTGACATGATTGCGTCCGTTCTGCCCACTTACAATCGCGCGCCCCTGACCTTTGTCAAAGGCGAAAGCAGCTGGCTGATCGAGGCCGACGGGCGACGTTTTCTTGATCTGGGCGCCGGGATTGCGGTTAACGCGCTTGGTCATGCGCATCCCAAGTTGGTGGCGGCATTGACCGAACAGGCCGGCGCGCTGTGGCACACCTCGAACCTCTATCATATTCCCAAGCAGCAGGAACTGGCCGATAAACTTGTCGCGCATACTTTTGCCGATACGGTGTTTTTCACCAATTCCGGCACAGAGTCCTGTGAATTGGCGGTCAAGATGGCGCGCAAGCACTTTTTTGACGCGGGTCAACCCGAACGCACCGATATCATCGCCTTCGAGGGCTCGTTCCATGGCCGCTCGTCGGCCGGCATCGCCGCGGCGGGCTCTGAAAAGATGACCAAGGGGTTTGGCCCGCTTCTGCCCGGCTTCAAACATCTCGGCTGGGGGGATCATGATGCGCTTGACGCGGCGATTGATGACAAGACGGCCGCGATCTTGATCGAACCGATCCAGGGCGAAGGCGGCATTCGCCCGCTGCCCGATCAATGCCTCAGGGGGCTGCGTGCACTGTGCGACGAAAAGGGCATCCTTCTGATCCTGGACGAGGTGCAATGCGGGGTGGGGCGCACCGGGCGCCTGTTTGCCCATGAATGGGCAGGCGTGACCCCCGACATCATGATGGTTGCCAAGGGCATCGGCGGCGGCTTTCCCCTTGGCGCGGTTCTTGCAACCGAAGCGGCAGCCTCTGGCATGACGGCGGGCACGCATGGCTCGACCTATGGCGGCAACCCCCTTGGCTGTGCCGTTGGCTGTGCGGTGATGGATATCGTGACCGATCCCGATTTCCTGCCCGAGGTGAGTCGCAAGGCGGGCCTCATGCGCCAAAAGCTCGAAGGTCTCGTCGCCGCACACCCGCAGGTCTTCGAGGCGGTGCGCGGTGCGGGGCTGATGCTTGGCTTGAAATGCAAGGCACCCAATCTTGACGTGGTGAATGCGGGTTACGCGGCGCTCATTGTCACCGTTCCCGCCGCCGACAACGTGATACGCCTGTTGCCGCCTCTCACCCTCACCGACGATGAGATCACCGAGTCGATCACCCGGCTTGACAGGGCGGCCAGTGCCATCGAGACCGCCTGACCTTTCATCTTTCCCGAAATACTCCGGGGGTGTGGGGGCCGGCCCCCACAGGCCTCATCTGACAAAAAGCGATACCACGATGCAGCATTTCCTCGATATCCACAAAACCCCGGCGGAGCATTTGCGCGCGATCATTGATCAGGCCCGCGATATGAAGGTCGCCCGCGCCGGGCGCCCGCGCGGCATGCCCGATGACGACCAGCCGCTGGCGGGGCGCATGGTGGCGCTGATCTTTGAAAAACCGTCGACCCGTACAAGGGTCAGCTTTGACGTGGGTGTGCGCCAGATGGGGGGGCAGACCATGGTGCTCTCGGGCGCCGATATGCAGCTTGGCCACGGCGAAACCATTGCCGACACCGCCCGCGTGCTGTCGCGCTACGTTGATCTGATCATGATCCGCACCTTTGACGAAAGCGTTCTGCTGGACATGGCCGATTATGCCGATGTGCCGGTGATCAACGGCCTCACTGATCGTACGCACCCTTGCCAGATCATGGCCGATATCCTCACCTTTGAGGAACATCGCGGCCCGATCAAAGGCAAGAAGGTGGTCTGGTCGGGGGATGGCAACAATGTCTGCGCCTCGCTTTTGCAGGCGGCGGGGCAGTTCGGGTTTGACCTGACTTTTACCGGCCCGATGCAACTTGACCCCGAGGGCGAATTCATCGGCCTTGCGCGCAAGGCCGGCAGCACCATCACCATCGAACGTGACCCCCATAAGGCCGCCGAGGGCGCCGATCTTGTGGTGACCGATACCTGGGTAAGCATGCATGACAGCCAATCCACTAAGGAACGCCGCCACAACATGCTGCGCTCCTATCAGGTGAACGACAAGCTGATGGAGGTCGCCAAGCCCGATGCTCTTTTCATGCACTGCCTGCCTGCGCACCGCGAGGAAGAAGTGACATCGGCGGTGATGGATGGCCCGCATTCCGTGGTCTTTGACGAGGCCGAAAACCGTCTGCATGCACAAAAGGCGGTCATGCGCTGGTGCCTCGGCGTTTGATCCGCAGCCCCCATCGGAGGTCAGAATTTTCGCCAAAAATTCTGCGCCCCGGCCGCGCTTGCAATTCTGCCCCCAAGGCGTAGCGTGAAACCATGAGGGTAGCGGGGTAGGGGGCGACGCATGTCACAGGCACAGATCGGGGTTTACGGGCTTGGGACGATGGGCAGCGCCCTGGCGCTCAACATGGCCGGGCATGGGTTTGACGTGGCCGTCACCAACCGCGAAACCGACTGGATTGCGCCGTTTCTGGCCGAGGCGGGAAACCTGGCGCAGCGGTTGCATCCGCATGATACGCTAGAGAGTTTCGTGAGCGGCCTGAAAACGCCGCGGGTGATCCTGTTCATGATCCCCTCCGGTGCGCCGCTGGATGCGATAATTGACGCGATCAGCCCGCTTTTATCTCCGGGTGACACGGTGATTGACGGCGGCAATGCCGATTTTCACGAGACCCGCCGTCGCGCCGCCGACCTTGCCGCGCAGGATTTGCATTTTGTCGGTCTTGGGGTGTCGGGGGGCGAGCTTGGTGCGCGGACCGGCCCGTCGATGATGATGGGCGGATCGGATCACAGCTGGCACCAACTGGCGCCGATCCTGCGCAGGATTGCCGCGCAATACCAGGGAACGCCCTGTGTTGCGCATCTTGGGCCGGACGGGGCCGGGCATTTCGTCAAGACCGTCCATAATGGCATTGAATATGCAGATATGCAGGTGATTGCCGAGATTTACAGCCTGCTGCGCAATGGCGCGGCGATGACCCCCGGCGAAATCGGCGCCTTGTTTGCCGCCTGGGACAAGGGGCCGCTGAAATCCTATCTGGTAGAAATCACCGGCGAATTGCTTGGCTATACCGATTCTGAAACCGGGCATCCTCTGGTCGATGTGATCAAGGATGCCGCCGGCCAGAAGGGCACCGGGCGCTGGACCGTGATCGAGGCGTTGCGGATGGGGCAATCGGCCAGCATGATCGAGGCCGCCGTGGGCGCGCGCGGCTGGTCCTCGGAAAAAGGCACCCGACAAACCGCCGAAACCATCCTTGGCGGCGCCTTGGGCGCGATTGGCGCCACACCAGAGGTTTTGGCCGAGGCCTTCATGGCCGCGCGCATCCTGTGTTATGCGCAAGGGTTTCGTATTCTGGCGGCAGCATCGGACGAGTATGACTGGACCCTCGATTTTGCCGAGATCGCCCGCATCTGGCGCGCGGGCTGCATCATACGCTCGGCGCTACTGGATGATATTGCCGGGGCTTTTGCCGGGGATCTGCCGCATGGGCAGCTTATTCTTGCGCCCGAGTTTGCCCGGATCCTTGCGCGCACCCTGCCGGCCCTCCGGCAAGTGGTGTGCAGCGCGGTGCATGGCGGGCACGCGGTGCCGGCGCTTTCGGCGGGGCTTGCGTGGTATGACAGCATGCGGCAGGGCCATGGCAGCGCCAACATCATTCAGGCGCAACGGGATTTCTTTGGGCATCACGGCTTTGAACGGCTTGGTCAGAGCGGCAAGCATCACGGTCCGTGGTGGGACTAGACGCAGGATTTCGCGCTCCGCGCGGGAGTATTTGTGGAAAGATGAAAACCTAGAGCATGTTGTTCAAAAGTGGGAACCGGTTTTGAGCTTCTCGAACATGCGAAATCAAGAAGTTAGAGCGTGTCGCGTGAATTCGAATGAACGCGACACGCTCTAGTCGCGGCTCAGGTAACGTTCGAGCACGATGACCGGCATCGCCCCGCGCAGCATCATGTCACCAAAGACATAGGAGGGGGCCATATCAAGCCCCAGATCGCGCGCCAGATCGGCGTGTTCGGCCATATCAAGCAACGTGACCCGCAGATCAAAGCGCGCGCTCAGGGCGCGCAGATCAGCCTTAGCACGGTCACACTCGGCGCAGTCGCGGCGCGTGAAAAGCGCGATTTGAAGCGCCGCTCCGGATGGCCCGAAGCCAGGCAGGGCCGGGTCATAAAGCTGCGGCGCGGCGCGGGCGAGGGCGCTCAGGTCTCGGGCCATATCATCGCTGTAGATGTTGATTGGCGCGGGTTGCTCAAGCCCCTCGATCTGTGCGCGAAGCGGCGCCAGAAGGTCGGGGTTTTGCACAAGCGTTTCGCGGATCGCCTCGCCCAGGGGGCTGCGTGACTGGGGTAAAGCCCCCCCGGCCTGTACCGCAACAGGCGTCAGCAGCCCCAGAAACAGGGCTGCCGCAGGGTTGAGACGGTTCATGACTTAATTCGCGCGGATCTCGTCAGCGATCTGTTGCATCGCATCCTGTGGCAAGTAGCCGCGCAGCATCTGATCGCCCATCACAAACGAGGGAGTGCCGCTGATGGCGAGGCGCCGGCCAAGCGCGTGATTGTCGGCGATCACCTTGTCGACGGCGGGGCTGTTCATTTCCGAGATGATCTTGTTGGCATCCAGCCCAAGCGTGTCGGCGAGCCGACTGAAGCCGGTCTCGTTCATCGCGCCGCTATAGGTCATCAGGGCGTCATGCACGGATTTATAGGCCTCGTCGCCCGCGACCTGAAGCGTGGCGATTGCAAAGCGCGAGGCAAGCACGGAGTCCTCGCCCAGGATCGGAAATTCCTTGACGACAAAGCGGATATTGCCGTCGTTTTCCAACAGGCCCGCGACCTCATCGAAGGCGCGTCGGCAATAGCTACAGCGGTAATCCATGAACTCGACAAGGGTGATATCGCCCTCGGGATTGCCCCCGACCCAGGAGGCGGGATCGTTGAACAGGGCCTTGGCATTCACTTTGACCAGATCGACATCGGCCTGCGCCTGTTCCTGCGACTGGCGTTGTTCGAGAACGGCGACCGCCTCCATTATGATCTCGGGATTGTCGAGGATATAGGCGCGGATTTCGTCGCGCAAAAGGGCACGCTCGCCCTCGGACAGTGTTTCAAGGTCCAGCGCTTGCGCAGGCAGTGTCAGAGACAGGCAAAGACCTGCGGCACTCAGAAGGGGGCGTATCATCGGCATTCTCACTTATCTCCGTTTTTCGGCATCTTGCGCGGCAGAGAGCACATCCTGGGCCCGTTGCCAAGCCGCAGATCCGCGCGGCAAGAGGTCTATTGCGCGTTGCGCGTGTATTTTAGCATCTTTCAGCCGTCCGATCATGGCATATCGTTCCGCCGTCAGAACCGAGGCCATGCCGTTGTTGCCCTGCTTGGCATAGGTCACCGCCAGATCGCGCATCACGCGCGGATCGCGGCCGTCGCGGGCGCGAGATTTATCAAGGAATTGCTGGGCCTTGGCCAGCTGACCATTGGCCAGAAGGGCGCGCCCGTAAGACCCGAGAATCAGCGGATTGTTCGGCGCCAGATTGGTGGCACGGGCATAGGCGGCGACCGCCGGTTTGATCTGGCGGCTTTCCATCAGGATCTGGCCGCGCAATTCATGAAGGTAGGGGTCTTTGGGGCGTCGCGCGATTGCGCCGTCGATTGCGCCAAGGGCACGGCGCAGATCGGACTGGCGGTGATAGGCCACGGCCTGACGCATCAGTTTGACATCCTCAAAGCCGCTTTCACCGGCGCGGGTCAGGGTCCATTTCGGCGAGCGTTGAAAGGCCGAAAGCTTGCCCTTGGCGCGGGCGAACCAGTAATTGGCCTGAGGGTCTGGCGCGGGGGGCGCACCCTGAGCACCGGCAAGCTGGCGAACAAGGCGATAGCGATCGCGCGACAGCGGATGGGTGCGCGCATAAGCGTCCTGGCGCGTGACCGAGAGCGCCTCTTGCCCGCGAAAGATGTCCATCACCTCGACCGACCCGTTAAGATCGACGCCCGCGCCTCTCATGAAGCGCATGCCGCTTTGGTCGGCGGCGTTTTCCTCGGCGCGGGTATGAGAGAAAAAGCTGCGCATTGCGGCGCCCTGAAGCCCGGCGGCAGCCCCGGCGGCGAATTCGCCGCTTCCGGCGGCGGCACCGGCTGCGACGGCAAGAGCAACGCCAAGTCCGGCGGCGGTGCGGGCGTTGCGCGCGTTGATGGGGCGGCGCATCAGATGGCCATTGGCGATATGGGCGGCCTCATGCGCGATCACGGATTGCAGCATCGCCGGGGTTTTCATCCGCAGGATCAGCCCGGAATGAATGAACATGCTATCTGAATCAATCACGAAGGCGTTGAGGTTGGGATCGTCAATCACCAGAATATCCACCCGGTTCGCACTAAGCCCCGCGGCGCTCAGGATCGGCGCTGCCAGCTCGCGTAGCGCATATTCGATATCGGGGTCGCGCAATAGCGTTATGGCGCGCGCCGGCGCCGCCACGCTCAGGACGAGGATCAGGGAAATCGCAAGAAATCTCAGAAGCTGCATTGACGGCGCGGGCCTTTCCCAGTGAAACGAGGGATCAAACATGCACAGTCTAGGAGTAAAGCGATGCGGAACTCAAGCCGGTCCAGGGTCGACGCCTTCATCGTGATGGATGTGATGGAGGCCGCGCGGCGCGCCGAAGCGCAGGGCCGCCACATCATCCACATGGAAGTGGGGCAGCCGGGCACCGCAGCACCCGAAGGCGCACGTGCCGCCCTGGCCCGGGCGATGCGCGAGGAGGCGATGGGATATACGGTCGCGCTTGGTCTGCCGGCCCTACGGGCGCGCATCGCACAGCTTTACGGCGAGTGGTATGACGTTGATCTTTCGCCGGAACGGGTGATCGTGACGCCAGGATCATCCGGCGCCTTCATCCTCGCCTTTACGGCGCTGTTTGATGCGGGCGATCGCGTTGGCATCGGCAGCCCCGGCTATCCCAGTTACCGCCAGATATTGCGCGCGCTCGATCTTGTGCCGGTGGATATTCAGACAGCGGCGGAAAATCGCCTGCAACCGGTTGCGGCGGAGCTGTGCGGGCAGGATCTGAGCGGTTTGATGGTGGCAAGCCCGGCGAATCCCACGGGCACGATGCTGAATCGCGGTGCGATGTCGGATCTGATCGGGGCCGCCGCGGCGCAGGGTGCGAGTTTTATCAGCGACGAGATCTATCATGGCATCGAATATGAGGCCAAAGCGGTCAGCGCGCTTGAAATCACCGATGAGTGTTACGTGATCAATTCGTTTTCCAAGTATTTCAGCATGACCGGCTGGCGGGTGGGGTGGATGGTGGTGCCCGAGGATCATGTGCGGGTGATCGAGCGGCTGGCGCAGAACCTGTTCATCTGTCCGTCCCATGCCAGCCAGGTGGCGGCATTGGCGGCGATGGAGTGCGGCACGGAGCTTGAGGCGAATATGGCGGTCTACCGGCGCAATCGCACGCTTATGCTTGAGGGGTTGCCAGCGGCCGGGTTTGACCGGATCGCGCCGCCGGATGGGGCGTTCTATGTCTATGCCGATGTCAGTCACCTGACCGGTGACAGCCGCGCCTTTGCCGCCGAAATCCTTGAGAAAGCGGGGGTTGCGGTGACGCCAGGGCTGGATTTCGATCCGGTTCGTGGCGGCGGCACGATTCGGTTTTCCTATGCCCGTGCGACTGCGGACATCGAAGAGGGACTGGCCCGGCTGGCGCGTTTCATGGCCGCGCGCCGCGCGGGGTGAGCTGGGGAATTTGAGTATTTTTGGAAAGATGAAAGGGCAGGGTGCCATGGTTTTGCCAGGATTGCGTCCTGCAAATCGTCACATTCGGATGGCAAGGGTTCGGAGAGGGATGATCATTCAAGGACGGACCATGTCATGCAATATATCAAGGACGGCTATCGCGGGTTGAGTGTACTGATGAACGTCAATGCCGACTTGCTGCTTTATGTGACGACGCTCGCGCTTGCCTTTGTTTGCGCAGGATTTGTTGGCTCGCTTTAAGGCGGGCAAGCGGGGGGGCAACTCGCGTTTTGACAAGGCCAGACAGACCGGGTACTGACATCGTCAATGAGATGTCTGACTGGGTTTGAGCAATGAATCACTTTGAAGTTGACCGGCGGGCGCGCCAGCAGCTCTTTTCTTTCTTCATGAGCATCAAGGGCGCCCTATGCGCGGTTTTGCTTGGGGTTGCGGTCATGGCAAGCGCGGGGCAGGCCGAGGCCCAGTCTTATCGGTTTTCTTCTGTCACGATTGAGGGCAATCAGCGGATCGAGCCCTCGACGATTCTGTCTTATGCCGGGATTGCCCGCAACGAGACCGTGTCAGCCGGCGAGTTGAACGACGCCTATCAGAGAATTCTGGCCAGCGGTCTTTTCGAGCAGGCCGAAGTGGTGCCGCAGGGCAATCGCCTTGTGATCCGTGTGACCGAGTACCCGACGATCAACCGGATTGCCTTTGAGGGCAATAGAAAGCTCAAGGATGAAGATCTTGAGGAGTTCATCAAAAGCCGGGTGCGTCAGGTCTATAGCCCGACCCAGGCCGAACGCGATGCCGCGACCCTGGCCGAGGCCTATGCGCAGAATGGTCGCGTGTCGGCCCGTATCACCCCGAGGGTGATCCGCCGCAGCGACAATCGGGTTGATCTTGTCTTCGAGGTTTTCGAGGGCAGCAAAATCGAGGTTCAGCGCATCGGATTTGTCGGCAACCGTGCTTATTCGGATCGTCGCCTGCGGCGGGTGATCGAAAGCAAGCAAACCGGCCTTTTACGCGCTTTGATCGAGAGGGACACCTTTGTCGAGGATCGCCTTTTGTTCGACAAACAGGTGCTCACCGATTTCTACAATTCGCGCGGTTATGTGGATTTCCGGGTCACCGGCACCAATGCCGAACTGGCGCGCGAGCGGGATGCCTATTTTGTGAGCTTCAACGTTCAGGAAGGCCAGCAGTTCCGGTTTGGAGAAATATCAACGGTCAGCGACATGAATGGTGTCGAGGCCGAGCCATATCACGACACGCTCAAGATACGCCCCGGCGTGGTTTATTCGCCAACGCTGGTCGAGAACTCTATCGCCCGGATGGAGCGGCTGGCAATCAAGAACGGGGTTGATTTCCTGCGGGTTGACCCGCGCATCACCCGCAATGACCGTGACCTGACGCTTGATGTCGAGTTTGTCCTGACGCGTGGCCCGCGTATCTTCATCGAACGGATTGATGTCGAGGGCAACACCACGACGCTTGACCGTGTGATCCGCCGCCAGTTCGACGTTGTGGAAGGCGACCCCTTCAACCCGCGCGCCATCCGCCAGGCCGCGGACCGCATTCGCGCGCTGCGCTTTTTCTCGGATGTCAACGTTAATGCACGCGAAGGCTCGCGCCCCGACCAGGTTGTGATCGAGACCGATGTCGAGGAAACCACGACCGGCAGTGTTTCGGTTGGCGTCAGTTTCTCGACCAATAGCGGCCCTGGTATTCAGCTTGGCTTTAGCGAGCGAAACTTTATCGGTCGCGGTCAGGCGCTGACCGCGCAGATTGCGGCAAGCGCAGATATCATCAACTATAATCTTGGCTTTGTGGAACCCGCGTTTCTGGGGCGTGATGTGGCCTTTGGTCTTGATTTCGCCCTCCAGGAAACCGATAGCGACAACAGCCTGTTTGACACCACGATCGGTACGTTTCGCCCAAGCTTGACCTTCCCGGTCAGCGAAAACGGCCGCCTCGGGGTTTTCTACAATGCCACCTATGAAGATATGACGGATTACACCGGCGTATCGGGGATACTTCAGTCCGAGATCAATCAGGGCGCCCTGTGGACAAGCGCGGTGGGCTATGAGTTTTCCTATGACACACGGCGCACCGGGCTGAACCCGAACGCCGGTGTTTTGCTGTCCTTCGGTCAGGAGTTTGCCGGGCTCGGGGGCGACAACGAATATATCAAGAGCACGGCACGCCTTGTTGGCCAGACCACGGTCATGAACGAAGATGTGACCCTGCGGGCCATTCTTGAAGGCGGCGCAATCGAATTTTCGAACGGTCAGAACAGCCGGTTCTTGAATCGCTTCAACAGTCAGATCATTCGCGGGTTCGAGCCCAACGGCATCGGGCCGTCGGAGAATGGCGAGCTTTTGGGCGGTGATTATTACGCGGCTCTTAAATTCGAGGCGGATTTTCCGCTCGGTCTGCCGGATGAATATGGCATTACCGGTGGCGCGTTCTATGACATCGGCTCGATTTGGGGAATCGACAAGCGGAATGCGACGGGACCGGTGTCTTCATCCGGGTTCAATGATCGCCATGTCATCGGCTTTTCAGTGTTCTGGTCGTCGCCGTTTGGCCCGTTGCGGATGAACTTTTCCAACGCGATCAAGAAAGAGCCCGGCGATTTCGAGCAGACCTTTGATCTGACGGTCAAAACGGAGTTCTGATCATGTGGCGGAGCCTTGCCCTTGCGGGGTTCCTGATCTCGCTGCTTGGCGTTGTCGCGGCACCGGTTGCGGCGCAGCCAACGGGCGTCGTGCAAAGCGATATCCTTGTTCTCGATCCTGAGAAGCTGATGAGCGAGACAATCTATGGTCAACGCCTGCTTGCCGATATTCAGGATGAGCGCGACGTTCTGGTTGCGTATAATCGCCGCGTCGAAGCAGAGCTTGAAGACGAGGAAAAATCGCTGACCGAGCGCCGCCCGACCCTGCCACCGGAAGAGTTTAGCGATCTTGCCGACACCTTTGACCGCAAGGTCCAGCAATTGCGGCAGGACAGCGAACGCATGTCACGCGACCTTGAGCGGAAGCGTGAGATTGCACCGCTACAGTTCATGCGCGTGATCGAGCCGGTTCTCGCCGATATCCTGAGCGATTCAGGCGGCGTGGTGATCATGGATGTGCGCGCGATTCTGTTGCGCTCTGGGGTGGCGGACATCACGGACCTTGCCATCGAACGGGTCAACGCGCAGATTGGCGAGGGGCCGGCAAGTGGCCCGACCCGCAGCACCTTGCCACCACCCGAACCGCCGGGCGACTAGGCCCGTGTTGCCCCACCGTTCCCGGTTGCCAGGGACGCGACCACACCGACGCAAAGAGGATTATCCATGACCGAGCCGTTAAAATCCGCCGATATCCATCTGATCCAGCGGCTTATCCCGCACCGCTATCCGTTCCTTCTTGTGGATAAGGTGGTCGATATCGACGGCTATCAAAGCGCGCGCGGGATCAAGAACGTCACCATGAACGAGCCGCACTTTCAGGGCCATTTTCCGGGCAAGCCGATCATGCCCGGGGTCACCATTGTCGAGGCGATGGCCCAGACCGCCGCGGTCATGGTGGGCACGGCGCTTGGCATGGAAGACCGCAACATGCTGGTCTATTTCATGGCGATTGATAATTGCAAGTTCCGCCGCATGGTGGTGCCGGGCGACGTGCTTGAAATGAACCTCAAGACCGTGCGGGGCAAGCCCGGTGGCAAGGTCTGGAAATTCAGCGGCATGGCCGAAGTCGAGGGCGAAATGGCCGCCGAGGCAGACTTCACAGCGATGATGGACCTTCCCAAAGAGTGATCCCGGTGACCGAGACAGCGATCCATCCCTCCGCCTTTATCGAGCCGGGTGCCGTTATCGGTCAGGGGTGTGAGATTGGCCCGTTCTGTCATGTCGGCTCGGATGTGCGGCTTGGTGATAGGGTGACGCTCAAGTCGCATGTGGTGGTGGCCGGGCACACAGTTATCGGCGACGAGACGGTGATCTTTCCTTTCGCCTGCATCGGCGAGGTGCCGCAGGATCTCAAGTTCAAGGGGGAAACGACACGGTTGGTGGTCGGCGCGCGCAATCGCATCCGCGAGCATGTCACGATGAACACCGGCACCCGCGGTGGCGGTGGTGTGACGCGGATTGGCGATGACGGGCTGTTCATGGCCGGGTGCCATGTGGCGCATGATGTCCAGATCGGCAACCGCGTGGTCCTGGTCAACAGCGCCGCCTTGGCCGGGCATTGCATCATCGAGGATGACGTGATCATCGGCGGGCTGTCGGGGGTGCACCAATTCGTGCGCATAGGGCAGGGCGCAATCATCGGCGCGGTGACGATGGTGACGAATGATGTCATTCCCTTTGGCCTTGTGCAGGCGCCGCGCGGTGTTCTGGACGGGCTGAACCTTGTGGGCCTGAAACGCCGGGGCGCGTCGCGCTCTGATATCACCTCTCTGCGGGCGGCCTTTCAGATGCTGGCACAGGGCGAGGGCACGTTTCAGGATCGCGCATCCCGCCTTGGCGAGGAAACCGACAGCCCCTATGTCCGCCAGATTTTTGATTTCGTCACCAGCCAGAGTGACCGCACCTATCTGACACCGGGAAAGAGTTAGCGGATGACCGGGCGGCTGGCCATCCTGGCATGTGGCGGGGCCTTGCCCGTCGCCCTGGCGCAGAGCAACCCGGATGCGGTTCTGATCTGTTTTATCGGCGTGCCGCATGGCCTGGGGGCAGAGGCAGAGGAGCATCGGTTCGAAAAGCTCGGCGCGTTGATTGAACGGCTTCAGGGCGCAGGCGTCACACGAGTTGTTCTGGCCGGCAACCTTGCGCGTCCCACGCTTGATCCGGCGGTTTTTGATGCAGAGACCAAGGCCTTCGCGCCAAATCTGATGAGGGCGATGCAGGGCGGCGACGACGCGCTTTTGAGCGCCGTCATTTCGCTGTTCGAGGCGCAGGGCTTTGACGTTCTTGGCGCGCATGAGCTTTTGCCTGACCTGACGGCCCGCGAGGGGCTTTGCCTTGGCCCCCGCCCCGATGCGACGGCCGAAATGGACGCCGCGCGCGCCGCCGATATCCTCGCTGCGCTGTCGCCGCTCGATATCGGGCAGGGCTGTGTTGTGGCGGGCGGGCAATGTCTTGGGATCGAAACCGCGCAGGGCACCGACGCTCTTTTGCGTTTTGTTGCCGCGACCGATCCCGCCTGTCGCCCAACGGCCCCCGGCGTTTTTGTCAAGGCGGCCAAGCGCGGGCAGGACCTGCGCGTTGACATGCCCGCCATCGGCCCCGCGACCATCAAGGCGGTTGCCGCGGCGGGGCTTGCCGGGGTGATGATCGAGCCAGAGCGCGTGATGATCCTAGAACGCGACAAGACCCTTGCGGCTCTCGCCGACTCTGGGCTTTTCCTTGCGACCCGGTCGCTCTGATGCGGGTGTTCGTGATCGCGGGCGAGGCCTCTGGCGACAGGCTTGGGGCGGCGCTCATGGCTGGGCTCAAATCCCTGACCGAGGTCGAATTTTCCGGCGTTGGCGGCCCGTTGATGCAGGCCGAGGGCCTGCAAAGCCTGTTCCCGATGGAAGAGCTGAGCGTGATGGGTCTTGCCGAAATCTTGCCAAGATATCCGCAACTTAAACGCCGCCTGACCCAGACCGTCGAGGCGGTGCTTGCAGATGCGCCCGACATTCTGATGACCATCGACAGCCCTGATTTCTGCCTTCGCGTCGCGCGCAGGGTCAAGGCCGCAAGTGCTGTTCACACGGTGCATTACGTGGCGCCTTCGGTCTGGGCCTGGCGGGCGGAGCGGGCCGCGAAAATGGCGCGGGTCATCGATCATGTGCTGGCGCTCTTGCCGTTCGAGCCGCCGCTTATGACCGCCGCCGGGATGGCCTGCGATTTTGTCGGCCACCCGGTGGTGGCCGAGCCGCACCCAAGTGCCGCCGATCTGGCCGGGTTTCGCGCCCGTCACGGTCTGACCGGGCAACCGCTTTTGATGGTTTTGCCGGGATCGCGCCGCGCCGAGGTGGCCCGCCTGACCCCGGTCTTTGGCGATGTGATTGCCCGGCTGGCGGCCGAACGCCCCGAGGTGCGGCTTGTCCTGCCAACCCTCGGTCCTCTTGCCCCCATGGTGCGCGAGAGGGTCCGCGACTGGCCGATCGCACCGCTGATTCTTGCCCCGGAGACCGGCCAAACCGCAGCATTTGCGGCGCAAAAGGCCTGCGCCTTTCATGCCGCCGATTGGGCGCTTGCGGCCTCGGGCTCGGTCTCGCTTGAACTGGCGGCGGCGCGCACGCCGATGGTGATCGCCTATGACATGAACTGGCTGAGCCGCGCAGTGATGTCACGCATGCTCAAGGTTGATACGCTGACGCTGGTCAATCTGGTGAGCGAGACCCGTGCCGTGCCGGAATTCATCGGCAAAGCCTGTCGCGCGGACCTCATTGCGCCCGCTTTACTAAGGTTGATGGATGATTCCGGCACCCAGATCGCGGCGATGGACACCACGCTTGAACGCCTTGGTAAAGGCGGTGAGGCGCCGGGCCTTCGGGCGGCCCGGGCCGTTTTGAAACGCGCCCCTACTTGGCGTCCGCGGGAACGGTGATCGCCTCGATCTTGGGCATCATCACCGGCATCGCCTTTTGCAGAACCGCCGAAATCATCGGCTGTTGAACCTGCGCGAGCTGTGGCATCTTCCGCATCACCGCGCGGCCATGTTCGGACATGTAGAAATCGCGCAGCGCGGTCAATTCTTCGAGCGTCATCAGATCGGCCATGATCTCGTCCTGCTGAAGCATGACATTGGTCAGCGGCTCGGTCAGCTCTTGCGAAAACAGCGTTTCGATCTGGCTGATCTGCTCGGGCGACATCGGCTGGCGGTTATTGGCCATCTGCTGGATCATCGGGGTCCAGAGCTGGCGGATGAAATCCTGAATATCCATGTCTTTCATCGTCGCCTCGACATAGTCCTTCGCGACTGCCACGCGGGCCTCGCGGGCCTCTGCCTCAGTTTCTGCATAGGCGGGAAGGGCAAGGCAAAGGGCCGTCGCGGCCGCGATAAGAAAACGCATTGTGTTTCAACTCCGGTGGATTAAATCGGCTGCATGACACCACCTTGATCGGGTGCTGTCAATGCACCACCTCTGCGTGATGCCTTGCGAAGGCGGCCCAGGGTTGTTATCTGGCTTTAAACAAAATCCGATAGATTTGATCGGATAGACATGAGGCCCCGGTGCAGACGCAAGACCCCCGGTTAGAAATCAAACACATGGTGCGCCGATACGAGGGCCGCGCCGTCGTTGACGATGTTTCACTCCGGGTGATGCCGGGGCAGGTGACCTGTCTGCTTGGGCCCTCGGGCTGTGGCAAATCCACGACCTTGCGAATGATCGCCGGCGTTGAAATGCAGGACGCGGGCGAGATCTGGGTCGATGGCGAATTGATCTGCGACACGGTGTTCCGCGTGCCCCCCGAGCGGCGCCATATCGGGCTGATGTTTCAGGACTTTGCCCTGTTTCCCCACCTGCGCGTCGCGCAGAACGTCGCCTTTGGCCTGAGCGGTGACAAGGCGGCGATGGCGGCGCGGGTTAAGGAATTGCTTAACCGGGTCGGCATGGGGCGCTATCTTGACGCCTATCCTCACGAGCTTTCGGGCGGCGAGCAACAGCGCGTGGCGCTTGCCCGTGCGCTTGCGCCGCGCCCGCGCATCATGCTGATGGATGAGCCGTTTTCAGGGCTTGATAACCGCCTGCGGGATGGCATCCGCGATGAAACGCTGGATATCCTGCGCGAAGAGGATACGGCGGTCTTGCTGGTCACGCACGAGCCCGAAGAGGCAATGCGCATGGCCGATGAGATCGCTTTGATGCGGAACGGGAAGATCGTTCAGCAAGGCGCGCCCTATAATATCTACAACGCCCCGGTAGACCGCAGCGCGGTTGCGTTTTTTAGCGATATCAACGTGATACGCGGCACAGTTCGAGGGGCCCTGACCGAAACCCCGTTTGGCCATTTCCTGGCCCCGGGCGTGCCCGACGGGCAAGAGGTCGAGATTGTCATTCGCCCGCAACATATCAAGATCGACTTTGATCGCGGCGGGCGCGGCCCCAACCCCACGCCTCAGGATGGCACGCCCGCGCGCGGCGTGGTCGTGCGCGCGCGGTTTATCGGCTCGGAAAGCCTGGTGGAGTTCAGAATGGATCACGACGGGTCGATCCTGCGGGCGTCGGTGCCAAATGTGTTCTTGCCCAATCCCGGCACGCCACTTTGGCTTATGCTGCGGCGGGATCGTTGTTTCGTCTTTCCTGTTCAGAAAGATTAACCTCCGGGTGCGCGTATCGCGTCAGATTTTGCCGATCTTAAGCTTGGTGATCCGGTTGTCCTTGCGCGCCACCACCTGAAACCGGAAGCCGTGGAAAATAAAGACCTGATCGACTTTGGGAATCATCTGCGCCTCGTGGATGACAAGCCCGGCGACGGTATTGGCGGCGTCATCCGGCAGATTCCAGTCGGTCGCGCGATTAAGATCGCGGATGGTCATCGCGCCTTCGACAAGAAGCTGATTATCCTCGCTTTTGCGGATCGCATGTTCGGCATCGGGGTCAAATTCATCGGTGATCTCGCCCACGATTTCCTCAAGAATATCCTCAAGCGTAATCAGCCCCTGAAGGCTTCCGTATTCGTCGACCACAATCGCGAAATGGCTTCGCATGCGCAGGAACTGGCGCATCTGATCGTCCAGCGTCGTGGTTTCCGGCACAAAGTAGGGCTTGCGCGCAACGCTGGTAATATCGAACTTGCTCAAGGCCTTGGCGCTTGATGTTGATCCGGTGACAAGCTTGTGCATGGCGCGCAACAGGTCCTTGGCATGGACCACGCCAATGATATTGTCCGGGTCATCGCGATAAAGTGGAAGACGCGTATGATTGCTTTCAAGACATTGGTTGAGAATGGCGTCGGGATCGGCGTCGACGTCAATCATCTCAATGCCAGAGCGGTGCAACATGATCTCTTCGACCGCGCGTTCACCTAGATCAAGCGCGCCAAGGATACGGTCGCGGTCTTCTTTCTCGACCACACCTTCGGATTGCCCGAGATAAAGCGCGCCGGCAATTTCCTCGCGCACGGCAAGGATATGGCTATCGGGGTCCGTCTGCACCCCAAACAGGCCAAGAACGCCGCGCACGAACAAGCGAACGGCAGACACGATTGGGGAAAATACCTTTATAACCAATACGATAACGGGCGCAGTTCGCGCAGCAGCCGCCTCGGCATTGGTGATGGCGTAGGTCTTGGGAAGCACCTCGGCGAAGACCAGAACCAGAAGCGTCATCACCAGGGTAGCAAGGGCCACGCCGCTTTCGCCGAACATGCGGGTGAAAAGCGCGGTGGCAAGCGATGTGGCAAGGATATTGACCAGGTTATTGCCCAACAGGACGGACCCGATCAGCCGCTCGTTATCCTCGGTGATATTGAGCGCGCATTCCGCCCCGGTCGATCCTTTTTCCGCCTGCGCGCGCAACTTGCCGCGCGACGCCGCCGTGAGCGCGGTTTCGCTTCCCGAAAAGAAGGCGGACAGAACCAGCAGGGTCAAAATGGCCCCGCTGGTGATCCAGAATGCAAAATCAAGAATTGGTGTGGTGGCTTCCATTTCCGCAGATGTCCTTTTAGTCATATGGGTTATGGGGTGCCAAGGCGCGTCAATCAAGGGATGATACGGCATGGATGTCCGGGATTTAGGTGTGCTGACGGGGCCGGTGCTGGTTTTTGGCGGCCCTTACTCGAACCTGTCGGCGCTGCGGGAGTTGATCGCGCGCGCGCCGGGGCTGTGCATTCCACCGGAGCGGATGATTTGCACCGGTGATCTTGTGGCCTATTGCGCCGAAGCCTCTGAGACGGTTGATGAAATTCGCGCACTCGGCTGTCCGGTGGTGGCCGGAAACTGCGAGAAACAGCTTGCCGGTAACGCGATGAATTGCGGCTGTGGCTTTGAAAAGGACACCCGATGCGATGTACTGTCGGGGGCTTGGTTCGCACATGCGGATCGCGCGATTGGCGCGCCCGACCGGCGTTGGATGGGCGGCTTGCCAGACATGATCACGTTTCAGCATGAGGGCCGACGCTGTGTCGTGCTGCACGGTGGGATCAGCGACATAAGCCGATTTTTGTGGTCGGTATCGCCGGAGGCCGAATTTCAAGAAGAAATTGATCTGATACAATCGCTTACAGGGCGAATTGATATGGTTATCGGCGGCCACTCCGGCATCGCGTTTCAGCGCCAGCTTGGTGATGTGACATGGGTCAACGCCGGGGCCATCGGCATGCCGCCGAACCACGGGCGCCCCGAGACGCAGTTCGGCATTCTGGATGCATCCGGCGTTGTATTTCATGATCTGGCCTATGACCATGCGGCGGCTCATGGTGCGATGACGGCGGCGGGGTTGACCCAAGGCTATGATGCGGCGGTGATGACGGGCTATTGGCCCTCGGAAGAGGTTTTACCGCCTGCCTTGCGCCGCGCCGCCGTCGCCAAGGGATGATGATCCTGCACCAGAGATTGAAGCCGCGCCTCAAGCACATGGGTATAGATCTCGGTGGTGGCCACATCGGCATGGCCCAAAAGCGTCTGGATCGCGCGTAGATCGGCACCGTTGGCCAAGAGATGCGTGGCAAAGGCATGGCGCAGGGTGTGCGGTGTTACCTTGGCCGGAGAAACATTAGCCTTTACCGCCAATTCTTTGATTAGCATATAAAATCGGTGGCGGGTAAGATGTCCTGACGTGCCTCTGGAGGCAAAGAGATAGGGCGAGGGCGCAACGCCCTTGATCCGCGCAAGCTCTTCATCACGATCACGCAGCGCGAGCCAATTGGCAAGCGCCTCTTTGGCGGGCGGCGACAGGGGCACCATGCGTTCCTTTCCGCCTTTGCCCTTGATCAAAAGCAGCGCCGGATTGCCCCGCGCGGCGGCGACGGGCAGCGACACAAGTTCGCTCACACGCATGCCGGTGGCATAAAGCAGCGCCATGAGACAGGCGTTTCGCGCCTGATCGGCGGGGCTTCGACCATGATCAAGCGAAGCGTCAAGCAGGCGGCCAACCTCGTCCTCGCTCAGGGTTTTGGGAAGGCGTTGCGCCTTGCCGGGCCCCTTGATGCGAATGGCCGGATTGTCGGCGCGCAAACGTTCGTCAAAGGCAAAGCGATAAAGCTGGCGAATGGCAGACAAGCGGCGCGCACGGGTGGCGCGGGCAAGGCCTTGTTCATCGCAATGCACGAGGTAGGATTCGACGTCCGATTGGCATGAAGTGCTTAGGCTAAGCCCCTGATCATGAAGCCAGTCTTGGAAATCGCGCAGATCCCGATCATAGGCCAGAAGCGTGTTGTTCGCCGCCCCCAGTTCAGCGGCCTGGGCTTCAAGAAACAGCGAAATCCAGCCGTGATCGCCGCTCATCTCTCGCCATCCAGCAACAGCAGTTGCAGGGCCGCGCGACGGGCCGTATCCTCTAGCCCGACGGCACGCAGAGTGGCAATCGCATCGCCGATCTCTTCGCGCCCGCTTGCCGAGGCACGGTCAAACTTTCTGGTGGCGAGCAGGATTGCCTCGCCCAATTGGCCACGATCCAACAGGGGCTGATGGGCGGGCGCGGCGTGGGTCTGCGCAAATCCGGTCGCAATCGCCTGTTCCAGTGTCGTGTCTGCCTCTGGCATCGCGGGCGCGCCTGCCGCGAGCCCGGTCAGGAAGTGCTGATGCCTGGTTTTTGGGGAAAACCCTTGAGCGGCGGTTTCATAATCTTCGGACAAAAGAGCAATTTCGAAGGCCAGCAGCTTGATGTCGTCAGGCAGGGCAATTCCCGCCAGGCGGCTCGTGAAAAGCTCGGCAAAGGGAACCTCAAGGCCTTGCGATTGCGCCGCGGCCCAGGCTGCGGGCAGGGCGCGCGCCACTGCGGCAGGGTCGGCACGCTCTAGTGCCGTATCAAGCGTCTGTATCGCCTTGACTCGATCCCAGACACCTCCCGAGGCGGCGGGTTTACGGTCGGTATATAACCCCAAAAGCCGCGCCGCAGGCAGCGCGCCGGTGCGCGCAAGCCGTTCCGCCGCCTCAACCTCGGCCTTCCAGCCCGAGGTGCCGCGTAAATCGGCCATGGCAAAGGCGCGTGCCAGGTTGCGGGTCGGAAGCGGCGCGCCAACCGCCTCGAACAGGCGGAACTGAAGCGGGGTCAGGGATTTGGGAACGTTTGGCGGATCGGTCTCGTCAATCATCTCGGGGTCAAGAAACTGCGCAAGCAGCGTGCTGTTGATCTCGCTCAGGGCCCCAATGGCGGCGGCGCTGTCATAAATCAGGGCGGCGGTTTGCCAATCGCCACTGCGTGCGGTGCAGAAAATACGCGCATCGAAACCTTGGCTTAGCCGCGGTTGGCGGCTAAGTGCGAGGCAGGGCGTATCCTCTTGCCCGGTGAGAAGAGCAAGGTCAAGCCATTGATCAAAAAGAGGTTCTGTCTCAGGGCCTGCGCGTTCGATCAGGGCAAGCGCAGGTTCGACCGCTCCCTTGCGCCGCAGCGCCGCGATACGGCTCAAAAGAAATCGCGCATCCCCCCTCGCATCCCCCGGCGCGTTCGCCTCTGCCAGCAAAAGCGTATAGTGCAGGGCCTGAATTGCGGGCAATGGCTCGGCCGAGAGCTGCGCGAACTGGCGCAGAATATCCTCTGTGGTGCTTTCCTGCCAGAGCGTCTTGGGCAGGCCAGTGGTGCGGCTTGGCAAGAGACCAACCGCATCGGCGCGCGGCGCATCAAGTGCCGTGACCGCCACCCTCGGCGTTTCCACGCCATCGGTCACGGGGGGCTCGACCGGCGCGATCAGACGTGGGGTTGTGATCGCGGCGGTGCTGGCCTGATCCAGCCAGTCAATTGCCGAAAGCGGTTGTTGCGCGGCGCAGGCCACACCCCATATTCCGGTGAGAATTGTGGCGCTAATTCGTTTCAAGAATGATTTCCTGCCGAATCTCGCTTTGCTGCGGAGAGAAATCCGCGCCGAAAAACGGGCCTATATAGGAATAGGCCACCAGGGCGATAAAACCCAGAATGGCCAGATAAAACAGCCACTTGATTAGTCGCACCATTGGTTCCTCTGCCTCATTGGGGTGTTCTTTTTCCCAACTTATAACTGGCCTTTTGCCCAAGATCACGTCATTCAGTGAAAAACCTCAATATTTGGCAAAGGAGCGCCGAAAGCTGTTGGCAGACAGGTATTGGAATTTGAAGAAAACCGTCGTTCTTGTGGGAATGATGGGGGCAGGCAAGACCGCTGTCGGCAAGGCCCTTGCCGCGCGGCTTGACGTGCCGTTTCTCGATTCGGACGCCGAGATCGAAAAAGCCGCCAACATGACAATTGCCGAGATATTTCAACGCGATGGCGAGGCCTTCTTTCGCGACCGCGAGACCGAGGTGATTGATCGCCTGCTGGACAATCACTGCGCAATATTGTCCACGGGCGGCGGGGCTTTCATGGCTGAACGCAATCGCGTGCTGATTTCGCAAAAAGGGGTGTCGGTCTGGCTCAATGCGGATATGGACATTCTGTGGTCGCGGGTAAAAGGTAAAAATACCAGGCCCTTGTTACGCACTTCTAATCCATACCAAACGCTTAGGGCGCTCTATGATGCCCGCGTTCCAACTTATGCGCTTGCTGATCTGACCGTCAGGGCGCGCACGGAGTATTCCATTGATGCCATGGCCGGACAGGTGCAAGAGGCGCTGCTTGGGCGTCCCGATGTTTTGGAGAGCATAGAATGACCGAAATCGTACATGTGGGCCTTGAGGGGCGCGAATATGACATTCACATCGGGCCTGGCCTTCTGGATCAGGCGGGGGCGCTGATTGCGCCGTTGTTGCGACGTCCGCGTGTGGTGATCATCAGCGATGAAAACGTTGGTCGGCTTCATCTGGAAACGCTTCGCAAAGGTCTGGAAAGTAAAGGTATTACCTCAGAATCGCTTATGCTCCCCCCCGGCGAAAGCACCAAATCCTGGCCCTACCTTGAACAGGCCGTTGAATGGCTCTTGAAACAAAAGGTCGAGCGCAACGATGTGGTTATTGCCTTTGGCGGTGGCGTGATCGGCGATCTGGTTGGCTTTGCCGCGGCGATTTTGCGACGCGGCGTGCGCTTTGTGCAGATCCCGACAAGCCTTTTGGCGCAGGTCGATAGTTCGGTTGGCGGCAAGACCGGGATCAACGCCCCACAAGGCAAAAACCTGATCGGCGCCTTTCATCAGCCAAGCCTTGTTCTGGCGGATACAGAGGTGCTCGGTAGCATGACCCCCCGAGATTTCCTGGCCGGCTACGGCGAGGTCGTCAAATATGGCCTTTTAGGAGATAGCGCATTCTTTCAATGGCTTGAAGAAAATGCTTCACGTGCCGCCGCAGGCGATATGGCGGCGCGGATTTATGCCGTCAAACGCTCGGTTGAGATGAAGGCCGAGATCGTGACGCGTGACGAGACCGAGCAAGGCGATCGGGCGCTGTTGAATTTGGGGCATACCTTTTGCCACGCGCTTGAGGCCGCGACTGACTATTCTGATCGCCTGTTGCATGGCGAAGGGGTGGCAATCGGCTGTGCCCTCGCTTTTGAACTGTCCGCGCGCATGGGGCTGTGCAGTCAGGAAGACCCAAGCCGCGTGCGCGCTCATCTGCGTGACATGAAGACCAAGGTCGATTTGTCTGATATCACAGGAGAATTACCAGATGCAGATAGTCTTATGGAGTTGATGACCCAGGATAAGAAAATGATTGCGGGCAAGCTGAACTTTATTCTGGCGCGCGGTATCGGCGAGGCTTTCATCACCTCGGATGTCGACCCCGATCTTGTGCGCGCCGTGCTCGACGATGCCTTGCGCGCGCGGGGCTGAACCGCCCTGCGTTTCATCTTTCCTGAAATACTCAACTCCGACGCTCGTCAAGGTGCGGGCCCTCGCCGTTTCAATCGGCCAGCCGGATCAAGGCATGGCGTTTCTTGCCCGCGCTCAGCTTGATAGGGCTGCTGAGCGCCGAGGGCGCGATCATCAACCCGGCATCGGTCAGCGGCGCATCGTCAATCCGTGCGCCATTCTCCTGCATTAGGCGCTTGGCCTCCTTGCCGGATTTCACAAGGCCCGCCTTGACCAAAAGCTGCACGATAGAAATGCCGCCATCGGCAAAATCAGTCATGCTCAGGGTCAGCGTCGGCAGATCATCCCCGACGCCGCCCTTTTCAAACACTTCGCGCGCGGTGGCATGGGCGGCGGCGGCGGCCTCGGCGCCGTGCAACAGGGTGGTCACCTCATTGGCGAGGATCACCTTGGCCTCGTTGATCTCTGCGCCTTCAAGCGCACCAAGGCGCTCGCATTCCTCAACCGGCAATTCCGTATAAAGCTTGAGGAACCGCCCGGTATCGGCATCGGTGGTGTTGCGCCAGAACTGCCAGAACTCGTAGGGCGGGCACATATCGGCATTCAGCCACACCGCGCCATCCTGGCTCTTGCCCATCTTCTTGCCATCCGAGGTGGTCAGAAGCGGCGAGGTCAGGCCGAAAATCTGGTGATCCAGCACTCGCCGCGTCAGGTCGATCCCGTTGACGATATTGCCCCATTGATCCGAGCCACCCATCTGGAACAGACAGCCATAGCGCCGGTTCAGCTCAAGAAAATCATAGGCTTGCAGGATCATATAGTTGAATTCAAGAAACGACAGCGATTGTTCGCGATCAAGTCGTGATTTCACGCTCTCAAAGCTCAGCATCCGGTTGACGCTGAAATGACGCCCGATATCGCGCAGAAAATCGAGGTAATTGAGGTCATCCAGCCATTCGGCGTTGTTGATCATCATCGCGCCGGTCGGGCCATCGTTGTAATCGACATAGGCGGCAAAGACCTTTTGAATACCGGCAATATTTGCGTCGATCTGATCATTGGTCAAAAGCGGGCGTTCCTCGGCGCGAAAGCTGGGGTCGCCCACCTTGGTGGTGCCGCCGCCCATCAGGGTGATCGGCTTGTGCCCGGTCTTTTGCAGCCACCGCAGCATCATGATCTGGATAAGGCTACCGACATGAAGCGAGGTCGCGGTCGCATCAAAGCCGATATAGGCAGGCACCACACCGGCGACGAGCGCATCGTCAAGGCCCTGATAATCGGTGCAATCGGCCAGAAAGCCGCGCGCCATCATCGTTGCCATGAAGTCTGATTTGGGGTGGTAGGTCATATTGCTTGTCCCGGCTTGGTTTGCGCGGCATGTATAGGGACACAATGAGCGAAGGAAAAGGCCATGTTGAGCGCAGATCGCCTTTGGGCCCTTGGGGCGATGTCGGGCACCTCGCTGGATGGGGTGGATGCGGCCATGATCGAGACCGATGGCGAGGTGATCCATGGCTTCGGGCCAAGCGCTTACCGGGCCTATACCAGCGAAGAACAGGCGATTCTTGCGGCGGCCCTTGGCAAATGGCCCGGCGATGACATTGACGCCGCCGCGCGGCTTGTCGAGGCGGCGCATCTTGAGGTGCTGGGGCGGTTCGACGGCGCGCAGATTGTCGGCTTTCACGGTCAGACCCTTGCGCATGACCCAAAGGGGCGCGGCACCCATCAGCTTGGCGATGGCGCGGCTCTGGCGCGCGGTCTCGATCTTCCGGTGGTCTGGGATTTCCGAAGCGCCGATATTCGGCTTGGCGGCGAGGGCGCGCCGCTGGCGCCGTTCTTTCATTTCGCCTGTGCCAAGTGGATCGGCGCCACCGCACCGATTGCCTTTCTCAATCTCGGCGGGGTCGGCAATCTCACCTGGGTTGACCCAAGCCATACCCGCCCGGAAACGACTGGCGCGCTTCTGGCGTTTGATACCGGCCCGGCCAATGCGCCGATCAACGATCTGATGATGGCGCGGCGCGGCGAGCCGTTTGATCGCGACGGGGCCTTGGCGCGGCGTGGCACGGTCGCGCAGGGCGCGCTGGAGCTGTTTCTGGACGAGCCGTATTTCATGCGCATGCCGCCCAAGTCGCTTGATCGCGACACCTTTCGCGACATGATCGGGTTGGTCGGCGAGTTGGGCGACGCCGATGCCGTCGCGACGCTTACAGGCATGAGCGCCGCCGCCGTCCTGCGCGGGATGGAGCATTGCCCAAGCCCGCCCACGCGCCTGCTTGTGACGGGGGGCGGGCGGCATAATCCGGTGATGATGGATATGCTGCGCGCCGCACTTGATTGCCCGGTTGATCCGGTCGAATCCGTGGGCCTTGATGGCGACATGCTTGAGGCACAGGCCTTTGCCTATCTTGCTGTGCGCGTGGCGCGCGGATTGCCGACCTCTTGCGCAAGCACCACCGGCGTGCGCGCGGCCGTCTCGGGCGGCACGATCAGCAGACCAGACAATAGCGCAAAAGCACGCGGGGCAGGGTGATGGACTATGCATTGGACGCTGGTGCCGGCGCCGGATTGCGGCTTGGGGTGATCCTGCTGAGCACCGACGAGACGCTGGAATATGAGGCGCGACAGGTGATTGGCGCCCGCGACGTCAACCTGCTTCACACCCGCATTCCGGCACGCGCCGATGTGACGCCCGAGGATCTGCGATTGATGGCGCCTGAAATGACCCGCACGGCGGCGCTTTTACCCAAAGATCTGAGCGCGGTCGCCTATGCCTGCACGTCTGGCGCAACCATCATCGGAAGTGAAAATGTCGCCAGCCTGATCAACGCGGCGCATCCTGACACGGCGGTGACCAACCCGCTTGTGGCGGTGATTGCCGCGCTCAAGGCGCTTGGCGTCACCCGGATTGCCATGGTCACGCCCTATGTGGCCGAGGTCACCAGGCCAATGTGCGCCATTCTTGCGGCTGAGGGGATTGAGGTGGTGAGCGAGGTCAGCTTTGGCCAGAAAGAAGACTGGACCGTCGCGCGCATCACCGAAGGTTCGACCGAGGCAGCGATGCTTGCGGCGGCGAAGGTCGAGGGCGTCGAGGCGGTCTTTGCCAGTTGCACCAACCTCAGGACCTTTGGCATCATCGACGCGGTCGAGGCGCGGCTTGGCCTGCCGGTTATCAGCTCCAATCAGGCGCTGATCTGGGATATGCTGCGCCTGAGCGGGGCAGAGGCGCGCGGCTGGGGGCCGGGGCGACTGTTTGATCTTGATATGGGGGCGTGAAAGCCAATGAAAAACGACCAGCTGAAACCGGCCACCATCGCGGCGCAGGCCGCCGGCGCGACCGATAAGCAAACCGGTGGCGTAGTGCCGGGCATTCACCTGAGCACCACCTATCAGCGCGAGCCGGATTACGGTTTGACGCGCCCCGACAACGTTTATGGGCGCGATCAGAACGATACCGTGCGCCAGGCCGAAGAGGTTCTGCGCCAGCTTGAAAACGCGGCGGCGACGCTTTTGTTTCCCACCGGCATGGCAGCGGTGGCCGCGGTATTTCGCGCCTTGCCCGATGGCGCGCGGGCGATCGTGCAAAGCGGGATCTACTGGGGCACCCTCAAATGGGTGCGCGATTTCTGTGCGCGGCGGGGGATTATCCTTGAAGAGGTCGAGGCCGCCGACGCGTCTGCCCTGACCGAGGCCTGTCGCTCTTCCGCCGATCTCGTGTGGATCGAGACGCCGTCCAATCCCTGGCTCAAGGTGGTTGATATCGCCGCCGCTGCCGGGCTTGCCCATAAGGCGGGGGCGGTTCTCGTGGTCGATGCCACCGCCGCCACGCCGGTTCTGACGCGCCCGCTTGATCACGGCGCCGATATCGTGATGCATTCGGCGAGCAAGGCGATCAACGGGCACACCGATGTTCTGGCCGGGGTCCTGTCCTGCCGCGATCAGGGGGCTGCGATGTGGCAGGCGATTGCGATGGATCGCCACGATGCCGGCGCGATCATCGGCCCGTTCGAGGCCTGGCTTTTGATGCGCGGCATGCGCACACTGCCGCTTCGGGTGGAGCGGATGTGCGCCAATGCCATGGCGATTGCGCAGTTCCTTGACGCTCACGGCGGGGTTGAGGCGGTGCTATACCCCGGCCTTGAAAGCGATCCGGGACATGCGATTGCCAGCCAGCAGATGCGCGGTGGCTACGGCTCGCTCCTGTCGGTGGTGCTCAAGGGCGATCGCGCGCATGCGCTTGACGTTGTCGGGCGCTTGCGGCTGTTTCACCGCGCGACCTCGCTTGGCGGGGTCGAAAGCCTGGTCGAGCATCGCCACACAATCGAGCCGCATACCGGCATTCCCGAAACCCTGTTGCGCCTGTCGGTGGGGATTGAGGATGCAGGCGATCTTATTGCCGATCTTGCACAGGCGCTTGAGGGCGCCTAGCGGCGCGTGCCCGTTCCGATCCGGTTTAGGATCGCCTCGATCTCGCTGTTCGGGGTCGCACCGCTGGCGCTGATGCGCGCCTTGATGGCGTCAAAGCGCGCGCGCAGGGCCGTCTTTTCGGCGCCTTGGCAATCGTTCCAGGGACGCCCTTGAAGCCCCATGACCATGGCGTAATAGGCAATGAAATGCGGGCGTGCACCGCTTTGCAACAGCCGTTCATAGGCATCATCCGGCCCCAGATCACGCAGCTGTTCGGCGCTTGTTATTCCGGCGCTTGCAAAGGCCGCATCGCTGGCCGGGCCAAGATTGCGGATCGAGGACACCGGCGCAGCCATTGCCTAGTAATCCTTTTCGAAAAACACCCCGATGCCGGTGTCGCCCTCGTTCGACGCCCCGCCTTTGAGGGTGATTGTATTGGTGAGATCGAGGTTGAGGTTGATCTGTTGCTTGCCGGTGCTGTCGGCAATCACCTCGGAATAGACCTTGTCCGAAATATAGGCGCCGGCGCTGACCTCGGTATCGCCATCCTCGGTCTGGGTAACATCAAGGTCACTCAGCCCGACCGCGCCGCGCAATTTGCCGACCACATCAAGGCCGCTCCGCCCCGAAAGCGTTGCCACGGCAGAGGCCATCTGCGCCGCCTGAAATGGTGATATCGTATCAAGCCCGCGCCCGAACAACAGCCGCGCAACCACCTCTTCCTCGGGCAGGTCGGGTTCTGAGGTAAAGCTGATCTCGGGGGCACTGGCCAGGCCCTCGACCACGATCATGACGGTTACATCCTCGGCGGTGGTTTCGGCGACAAAGCGGATATAAGGATCAAGCGCGCCCTGCATGTTCACAAGCCCTTCGGTCAGGTCAAGCCGCTTGCCAAGGATATCGAGCCGCCCGCGAATGAGCTGAAACACACCGACAGGTTCAACCGCATCCGTGGTGCCCGCCAGCCGCAACCGCCCGCCAAGTTCGGCATCAAGCCCGCGCCCGCGCACGAAAATTCTTGAGGGCGCGTTGATTAGCAGGTTGAGGCCAAAGGGGCGGCGCCCGCCGCCAGAGGTTTCGACCGCGATCATCCCGGCGCGTTGCCGGGTGGCGCGCACCGCGGCGGGTTCGTTGACATGGCGCAGATCGGGCAGGGAGACCGAATTGGCCGCAAGCCCCGAGGGAATGCGAATATTGGTTTCCTCGAGGGTGAGCGTGCCGCCAATCATCGCGCCGCCGGTCATCGGGCCAACCATCGTGACCGTACCATTGACGGTGGTGGTGTAAATCTCCTGATCGCTGACCACGAGACCCTCCAGAGCAATCGCCAGATCGCCGTTGAACCCGTTGCTCAGGCCAATCGGCCCGCTGATCCGGACCTGGCCACCATCGCGCATCCGCGCGGTGAAATCGGTCTGTGCGCGTTGATTGGCAAGCGTGACGGTGCCGCTCAGGTTCTCGACGCCAAGGCCGGTGCCGGGCAGGGCGATGCGCGTGTCATTGGTGGTGACCGTCCCCGACAGCGCGCCAAGCCCCGGCGGACCGTCTACCCGCAGATCATAGCGCGCAGTGCCAAGCAGGGCATTTGGTCTGATCATCCCGTTGATCAGCGCCAGCGGCAGCGCGCCGTTTGCCGTAAGGTCAAGCCGCTGACCATGCTCGTGAATATCGCCATCAACCTGCGCCGTGGTGCCGCCGGGGCCCTGCGCACTCAGGGCGAGGGCGATCTGACGCGCATCCTGGCCGATCAGGCTGGCACGGCCCTCGGCGGTGACAGGGCCGCTGAAATCAGGGGCAAAGAGGCCCAGATTGGCCAGACGCGCGGTGAAATTCACCGGGCTGTCGCCGCCCTCGCCCTCGGCCTTGAGCGACAGTTGCGGGGTCTCGACACTCAGGTTTTCGATCTCGATGCGCTCGGGCGTGCGCGCGGCCTTGGCGGCAAGCGCGATCCGGCCCGCGATCAGGCGATCCAGATCGGCGATTCCGGTGCCGATGTTTTCCCCGTCAAGCGCGGTGGTGATGTCAAAGGTTTGATCCTGGATTCTGGCATTGCCCGCCAGCGTCAGGTTCGCCTTGCCGCGCAAACGTTGGCCGCTCATCGCACTAAAACGCGACAGATCAGCGATGTCGACCGTCAGATCGCCGCTGGCAGGCAGGCCCGGCGCGTCGGGTGTGAGGGTACCCGTGGCGTTGATCTGCGCACCCATCAGGGCCGCATCAAGCCCGGTCAGGGTCACGTCGCCGCCGGTTTGCCAGGCGACGTTCACACTGGCTTCGGCCGGTCCATCCAGCCGCGTGTCCGCAAGCGCCAGGTCGCTCAGGCGGGCGGCCAGCGTCAGCGCGCCGCTTTGGGTGTTCAACCGGCCGGTGGCCGTGGCTCTGAAAACGTCGTTCGAGATCAGAAGGCGGCGTAGGTTGGTGCCCGTGGTATCGCGTCTGGCCGAGAGCGTAAGCGTACCGGGGCTGGTCAGAAGCGGGTCAAGCCGGGCGATGCCAAGCGCAAGATCGCGGGTTTGCGCACCAATCTCGATGTCGAATTCACCGCCCAGAAGGCTGCCGGACCCAGAAATGCTCGCACTGGCCTGACCGGCGATATCCTGACCTGAAATGGCGGCGAAGCGCGCCAGATTCGGGGCCTCAAGCCGGGCCTCGCCGATGACCGGAAACCCCTCTGACAGGTTGTCGATGCTGCCCTTGGCCGCAAGCCGCGCGGTGCCACCGAGGACGCGCAGCCCCAGAATGCGCAGCGGTTTGCCTTCGGTCCAGTCAAGCGAGGCATGCCCCGACAGGGCGTCGCCCGCGGCCTCGGCCAGGGCCGGATCGCTCAGGCGCAGACCGTCGAGGGCAAATTCGGCAAGGGCCGAGACGCCGCGCGGGGCATTGCGCCGGATCGCGCCGCGCCCTGAAAGGGTGGCGCTTTGAATGCTCAGTTCTGGTTGCGCAAGCTCTGACAGGGTGACATTGGCGCGCCAGCGATCGCCTTGGGCCGCATCGAACCGGGCCTCGATCACCGCCGAGGAAAGTTGCGTCGCAGGCCCCGGTATCGGCAGGCGCACAGGCGCGGTGCCAGTGCCAAGCTGTCCGGTAAGCGCAAAGGCCGTGGGCCAGCCAGCGGCATCCAGCGAGAGCGATCCGCCAAGCTGGAATTGCGCGGCCGTGAGGTTGAAGTCGGAGATATCGAGCGCGCCGCCGGCCTGCCGCACACCTTGCAGCGCCAATTGGCTGTCGGTGCCGAAGAACGGCCGATAATCGGGGCCCATGAGCGGCGTGAGATCGCCGGCAAGGGCGGCCGTAAACTCGCGCGCCACCGCCTCTGGCGGGCCATCGGCGCGGATGGTGACGGTGCCGTTCAGACGTGGCTCACCGGCCGATGCCAGGCTGATATCGGCGGTGTAATCCGACAGCGGTGCCTCGCCCTCGATATCAAGCGCGATAGAGGGACTGTCAGGCAGGTTGAGAAGGGTCGAGGCAATGCCGCCCTCATCTTCACGCAGCTTGAGATCAAGCGTAAGCACCTGCGTGTCGTTCACATAGGCCGCGACAAGCGTCAGCGCGCCGCGCTCGTCAAGCCGGGTCACCTCAAGCTGGGCCTCGCCTTCGCCCGACCCGAGCGACATGCCGCCGATCAGGCGCAACGCCACCTCCTGGCCCAAAATAGGCTCGCCAAGCGTCACTGTATCGGCGCTGATTTCGCCAATATTCACCGAGACCGGCAAATCGGGCAGGGCAAAGGGCTTGGCCTCGGCGATTTCCGGGCTCAGGTCTTCCTTGGTATTGGGCAGGCGCGGCAGGTCGATTTCACGTGCAGAGAGGCGGTTGACCTCGATCCGGCCCGCCAAAAGCGCGCTGCGGGTCCAGTCAAGAGTGACATCGCGCAGGGTTAGCCAGACCCCGGCGTCATCGGCGATGCTAAGCTCTTCGAGCGTGGCCTGAGACGACAATGCGCCCTTGAATCCGATGATGCGCACCTCGCGCCCGGCGCCCGAGAGATTGTCCTCGATCAGCGCCTGAAGATAGCCGCGATCGGCGTCCTCGCTCTGCGCCAGAAGAGGGGTGCCGAGCGTGCCAAGAAATAGGGTGATGAGAAGCAGAAAGCGCATCAAAATGCCTGTCCAATCCCGATATAGAGTTCAAAATCCCGACCTGCGTCACCGTCCAGAGGCGTCGCAAGATCGACGCGCAACGGGCCGACGCCGGTCATGTAGCGCGCGCCGATCCCGGCCCCGCTATGCCATTCGCCCTTGCCGGTGCCAAACGAATCCTGGCCGACAAAGCCGGTATCGGCAAAGGTTACCGCCTGAATCGAGGTTGTCACATCTGCGCGTACCTCGCCAGAGAAGCCCATGAAAGAGCGCCCGCCGACGGTCACACCCGGCGACAGATCGACCCCTAGCGATTGATAGGACTGGCCGCGCACAGTGCCGGCCCCGCCGGAATAAAACAGCATGTCAGCGGGCACTTCGCGGATATCTGCCCCGGCCACCGAGCCAAGTTGCGCGCGCGCGGCCAGTGTTACGCCGTCCGCCGCGCCAAAGCTGTGATAGGTGCGGGCATCGGCAAACAGGCGGGCGCCGCTGCCGCTGTCCTGTTCCAGCCCGACAAAAGGTTTCAGCGAGAGATCGACAAATTGGCCGGATTTGGCATTCAGGGCGTTGTCCCGGCGATCCCAGGTGGCGCGGAGTGGCAACAGCAAATGTTGCAGGCTGCGCGATCCAAGATCGTCTTCAATGTCGGAATAGAGATAAGAGATGCCGGCCTCGGCGGTGAGGGTCTTGGAAAAGACATGGCTGAAACCTCCACCGATTTCGATACTGCGCTCGCGATAATCGGGCTCGTTGTCTTCCTTGATGCTGGCCAGCAAGAACAGGCTTGTGTCGGGGGTAATGGTGGCGGGGCGCTCAAAGCGCCCTGACAGGCGAAAATCCTCGCCGCCCGAATTGCCGCCGATACCGCCGACCATCGCGTCAAACCGCAACCGTTCGGCCCCCCCCAGAAGGTTGCGATGCAGCCAGAACCCGGTCAGCGTCAGCCCTTCGAGCGAGGAGAGTTCCGCCCCGGCCCCGACGCGGCGGCGTTTGGCGTCAACCACGCGGGTGGTGATATCAAGCGTGCCGTCGGGGTTCGGGGTCTCGGCCTCGGTGACCACCACCGAGCGAAACGCACCGGTGCGGCGCAGACGCGCGGCCGATTTGTTCAGGGCCTCTGGCGAAAAGGTTTTGCCGGTGGGCAGCCCGGCAATGGCGCGGATCCGGGATTCGCGCACGCGACTGGCGCGTCTTGCAGGGGCGGGGGATTCGATCTCGAACCTGCCAAAGCGCAGGCGCGGGCCGGGCGACAGCGCGATATCGGCATCAAGGGTCTTGTCGGCATGATCGGCGGTGATCGACTGGTCCGTGATATCGGCCTTGGCGTGGCCCGCATCGCGCCAGGCGCTCACACCGCTGCGCGCGGCCTCTCCGATAAGGTCACCGCGGGCCCCCTTGCCGGTGGCAAACTTTTCAGGCAGCTCTGCATTGGGCGGCACGGGCGCCACGCGGGCAATGCCAAAGAGAAATTTGTCGTGCCGCTCCACAGTGATATCAATCTGGCGGATCTCGGCGGGCGCGCGCAGCGGCGGGATATTGGCGGCCTCTTTGCCATCGACGCGAATGGTGATCACGCCGCCGTAATAGCCTTCCGCATAAAGCACCCCGATCAGGCGGGCATAATCCGATTGCGCGGCGGCCAGAAGATCCTGCGCCGTGGAATCCTCGCGCGCGGCGGTGCTCAGGCTGAGCGAGGCGCTGCGCAGCCGGTCGGTAAACTTGTCCGAGGCATTGGGCGCCGTGAACGTAACCTCGGCCCCCTCTGCGCCAAATGGCAGGAGAGCGGTGAAAAGGGCGACGAAAAGCGAAGGTTTCAAATGTGATTCTGCCACGTTAAAGGGTTCACTGAGCATAGGTATGTATCGCATCACAGCGGCGTGAAGGCCACCCGTGTTAACGACCTAGAGCGAATGAGCGGAAAGTCACTCAGCCGGTTGAGAACTGCCAATAAGCTCGGCCTCAAGCGCTTTTTCGACGGCGCCGCGCGGTTTGGTAAAGCGCGCCAGAAGGTCATAAAGCACCGGCGTGACAAACAGCATCAGCACGGTCGCCATGCTGAGGCCGGCCACGATCACCGTGCCCACCGCGATCCGGCTTTCGGCGCCCGCCCCGCTGGCCAGCACAAGCGGCAACGCCCCCAGAACCGTTGAAATTGCCGTCATCACGATCGGGCGTAACCGCAGCACAGAGGCCTCGATCACGGCGTCGCGCACGGTGTAGCCCTCGTCGCGCAGCTGGTTGGCGAACTCGACGATCAGAATGCCGTTCTTCGAGATCAGCCCGATCAACAGGATGATGCCGATCTGGCTATAGACGTTGAGCGAGAGCCCCCCCAGGGCCATGGCATAAATAGCCCCCGCAACCCCGACAGGCACGGTCAGCATGATCACCAGCGGGTGAAGGAAGCTTTCGAATTGCGCGGCCAGAACAAGATAAACGATCAACAGCGCCAGGAGAAACACCACGCCAACCCCGCCGGAGGTATCCTTGTAGGTGCGCGATTGACCGTCATAGCCAAGTTTGGCCTCGGGCGGCAGGATCTCGGCGGCGATGGTTTCAAGCTGGCCAAGCACCCCGCCAAGATCGGCGCCCGGTGCCAATGCGCCCGAAAGCTGAATCGAAGGCAGGCGGTCAAACCGGCGCAGCGAGGGGGCGGCGGCGTTTTCATTGACCGTCACAAGCGCGCCAAGCGGCACAAGGGTTTCACCGTCGCCCGCGCGCAGGAAGATATTCGATATATCCGAGGGCGTGCGCCGGTCGGCCTCTTCGGCCTGTACCAGAACGGGGTATTCGCGGCCCCGGCTGACGAAAGTGGTCACCTCGCGCGAGGCAAGCATGGTCTGCAAGGTGGCCGCGATCACATCGGCGGAAATGCCAAGGTCATCGGCGCGCACGCGGTCAATGCTGACGTCCAGCTGTGGCAGGTTCTGCTCGAAATTGATCTCGGGGTTGACCAGCCCCGCAACGCTCTCGGCGCGGGCCAAAAGCTCTATCGCCCACTCCTTGACGCTGTCGAAATCCGGCCCGCCAATCACCACCCGTACCGGGGTAGAGTTGCCGCGCAGCCCAAGCCCGGCCGGCGTGACAGGAAAACCGCGCGCAACCGTGACATTGCCCATCTGTGGAGATATCTCATCCACAAGCTCCGAAATCGGGCGGTCGCGCTCTTCCCAGGGGGCAAGGCGATAGACCACGAAAGACCGCCAGGCGCGCCCGCCCCAGCCGGTGAAGGTAAAGACGGTTTCGATCTCACCCGATTGGCGCATCGGTTCAAGAATTTCCTCGACCTGCCGGGCGGCAATGTCGGAATGGGCCACGGTGCTGCCCTGAGGCGCGGTAAGCGGCACGAAACCAACGCCGCGATCCTCGCGCGGGGCCAGTTCACGCGGCAACCCGTCATAAAACAGCGCCGCGCCTGCGGTCAGCACAAAGGTCACCACCAACACCACCAGCGGCATGCCGATGGCCCGCACCAACAGCCCGCGATAAAGCCGAAGTACGGCCGAGGGGCGAATAGGCGTGTCAGCCGCAGAGGCCTTGCGAACCTTGCGGGCGCTCAGGATCTTGGCGGCAAGGGCAGGGCAGGCGGTCAGCGCCACAAAGGTCGAAATGCCAACCGTCCCCGCCATGACCCAGCCGAATTCGACAAAAAGCCGCCCGACCTGTCCGGGCATGAACGACAAGGGCACAAACACCGCGACCAGCGTGAGAGAGGTGGCAATCACCGCGAAGGTCACCTGTCGCGCGCCCTTGAGGCTTGCCACAAGCGGGGATTCCCCAAGCTCGATCCGGCGCTGGATGTTTTCCAGCACCACGATGGCGTCATCCACCACAAGCCCGATCGCCAGAAGCAAGGCCAGAAGCGTCAGCGTATTGAGCGAAAATCCCCAGAGGCCGATCAGCATGAAACACCCGATCAACGAAACCGGAATCGTGATCGCCGGGATAAGCGTGGCGCGAATGCTGCGCAAAAACAACAGGATGACTGTGATCACCAATGCCAGCGAAATGAACAGCGCAATCACCACCTCGCGGATCGAGGCCCCTACAAAAAGCGCGTCATCAGAGCCGACGATGATCTGCATGCCCTCGGGCAGGCTGGTGTTGAGCAATTTGATCTCGGCGCGCACGGCCTTGGAAATCGCCAGCGTGTTCGATTGGCTCTGGCGCAGAACGGCGACACCGACGGCATCCTTGCCATTGGTGCGCACGATGGTGCTGTCATCGGCAACACCGGGCGCGATACGCGCCACATCGCCAAGGCGCACCGGGTAGCCCGCGACCCGGTCAAGCACGATCTCGCGGAAATCCTCGATGCTGCTCATGCGGCTGTTGAGGCGCACAGAAAGCTGGCGATTATAGGATTCGACCTCGCCGGCGGGAAGCTCGATGTTGTTGCGCCTGAGCGCCGCCTCGATATCCGACACCGCAAGATTGCGGGCCGCAAGGGCGCGCCGGTCTATCCAGATGCGCACCGCGAAGGGGCGCGCGCCATAGATATCGACATTGGCCACCCCGTCGAGCGTGGCAATGCGATCGACCACGAAACGGTCGATGTAATCTGTGATCTCGGCGGTGGTCATCCGGTCCGAGGTGATGGCAAGGCGCATCACCGGGTCGGCATCGGCATCGCTTTTGACGACCTGCGGCTCGTCCGCCTCTTCGGGAAGGTCGCCGCGCACGCGGCCAACCGCGTCGCGCACATCATTGGCGGCGACGTCGATATCGGTGCCGCTGTCAAACTCGATGGTAACCCGCGAGCGGCCCTGACGGCTCTCGGAGCTGATCGAGCGGATGCCCGAGATTGAGGCAATCGCGCCCTCAATGGTCTCGGTCAGGTCGGTATCAATCACCTCGGGCGCGGCGCCGACATAGGTGGTTGTAACGGTGACCACCGCATTGTCCACATCGGGCAATTCACGCACCGGCACCGAGCGTAGCGCGGCGAACCCGAAGATCACGATCAACAGGCTGACCACGGCGGCCAGAACCGGGCGGCGGACTGAAATATCCGAGAGGGTCATGTCGCTTCTTCCGGCGTTCCGGCGTCGGATTTGGCGGTTGCGCCTTTATCCTCGCCCTTGATCTTGAGGTCGCTGCCGGGGCGGACCCGTTGCAGCCCGCGAATGATCACCGCCTCGCCAATGGCCAAGCCCGAGGTCACGGCGATCACACCATCGAGCCGCTGCCCGGTTTCCACCACGCGGCGCGCGGCCTTGCCATTCTCATTGACGAAAACATAGGTTTCGGCGGCCTGAAAGATGATCGCCTCTTCGGGCACGACAAGCGCCTCGGCCTGTGACAGGATCAGCTTGAGCGACAGGAACATGCCCGCAGGCAGGGTGCTGTCGGGGTTGGGGATAAGGGCACGGGTGCGAAAGGCGCGGCTGACCGGATCAATCCGGTTGTCGACCGCGGCAATCGTGCCGGTAAATTCGCGGCCCGGAAAGGCGGCGCTGACCGCGCTTAGGGTTTGCCCGCGCGAGACCTGTGCAAAGACGGTTTCCGGCAGCGAGAATTCAACCTCGATTTCACTCAGATCATCCAGCCGGGTCAAAACCTGGCCTTCGGATACCCGCGCGCCGACGTCGTAATTGGTCAGACCGACAACACCGGCAAAGGGCGCCTTGATCAGCCGGTCTTCGAGGCGGCGGCGGGTGCGTTCAACCTCGGCGGTGGCCTCGGCCAGGCGGGCGGTCGCCTCTTCCTGGCTGGCCTGCGAGACGGCATTGGTCAGGCGCAGCTGGCGGATGCGCTCGACGCTCTGGCGCCGCTCGGTCAGGATCGCCTCGGCCTCGACCAGATCGGCGCGTTGAATGGTATCGTCAAGCCGCGCCAGAATATCGCCCTGTTGCACCTTTGCGCCCGGCTCGATCGCAAGCTCGACCAGGCGGCCATCGACCTCGGGGACAATCTCGATGGATTGCAGCGCGCGGGTGGTGCCAACCGCCTCGATGGTCTGCTGCAAAAGCCGGGTTTCGGCCACGGCAAGTTCGACCGTCACCGGGCGCGCACCGTTTGATGGGCCCTCGGCCACGGCATCGGGGGCGAGGTAGATCTTATAGCCTTCAAACCCGCCATAGGCGGTGCCCGCAAGCAGGCAAAGCAGCAAGAGTTGTTTCCAGACCGACATGTATTCCGCGACCCCATTCACCAAATCACAGCCCTTTGCGAACAGGGATGTGGTTGACGCAGTATAAGTGATCAAGAAGCTATAGTAAGTCTGGCGAAAGGCAACTCTTTGTGAAGGGGCGGTCGGCGTCGCTCAGGCCGCCCGGTGGCGCGCCGCAAGATGGGCCATGGTGTCGGCCCACAGCTTTGGCAAATCCTTCAAAAGCTGCGTGGCCATGTCACGCTCGCCCTGCCGAAGCGCCGTTTCAGCCTGTTCCAGCAACGCCTGCAAGGCGATGGCGCCGGTGGTGGCGGCAGAACCCGCAAGGCCATGCAGACGGTTGGCGACTTCTTCGGGGGGCAGGCTGTGCAGGCTGTCGAGTTGGTCAAGGATCTGTGTGCCCTCGGCCTTGAACCGATCAAGCAGGCCGATGATGCTGGCCGGGGGCAGGGTGTTGCCAAGCTGGGACAGCAGGCTGTTGTCGACGCAAATCACCCTGTCATCCGGCTGCGCCGGTGACGAAATATCGGCCAGAAGGTCGCGCAGGGTCGCCCGGCGCAGGGGTTTGGTTTCCACACCGTCCATACCGGCCGCGCGCAACTCCACCGCCTTTTCGGCACTGGAATGGGCGGTCAGGGCCATGATCCGGGTGGTGCAAGAGGCGCCATTTCCCGCGCGGATGCGGCGCGTGGCCTCAATACCGTCCATGCGCGGCATGTTGATGTCCATCAGGATCAGGTCATAGGCCTTTTGATCCGCAAGCGCCACGCCATCAAGACCATCACAGGCCAGCGTGACGCGGTGGCCATCATTCTTCAGCATCGTCTCGATCACCAAGCGGTTGTTGGCGTTGTCCTCGACCACCAGCACATCAAGCGGCGCGACAGCGGCGAGGGGGGCATCGGGCCTCGGGGCCGCAGGGGGGGCGCTCTGTTGCGCGGGCAGCGGGATACAGGCCCAGAACAGGCTGCCTTCGCCCGGCTCACTTTCGGCGCCTATATCACCGCCCATCAGGGTGACCAGATGGCGCGCGATCCCAAGCCCAAGGCCGGTGCCTTCGGGCTGGGTGCTGTCGACAGAGCCGACACGCACAAAATCATCGAAAATGCCGGGCAGGTTGTCTTCGCTGATGCCGATACCGGTATCGCTGACCTGAAATTCGACGATTGAGACGCCGTTGGGCGACGTCCCGGTGCGGGCCGCCTCAATCGTGATCCGGCCGTTTTCGGTAAACTTGATCGCGTTCGACACCAGATTGAGCAGCACCTGATAAATCCGGCCACGATCGCCCTCGACACGGCCAATGCCACCCGTCGCGATCAAAAGCTCAAGCCGGTTGTTTTGCGCCTGCGCCAGAGCCTGTTGGTTCTCGACCAGCTCGCGCAGCAGGTCATCAAGATCGAAGGCGGCGATGCGCAGGGCCATCTTGCCCGCCTCGGCCTGGGTCATGTCAAGGGCATCGGATATCTGCGTCAGCAACATCTGCCCGGAGGATTTCATGACCCTGGCATAGCGTTTCTGCTCGCTGCTGAGCCCTGTGTCATCCATGAGATCAAGCGCGCCCAGGATACCGTGCAGGGGGGTGCGCATTTCATGGCTGATCATGCCAAGAAAGCGCGCCTTGGCCCGCTCCCCGGACAGGGCGCGGTCGCGGGCCGAGACGATTTCGGCCTCAGCGGCAAGCCGCTCGGACAGATCGCGCACAAAGCAGATGCAAACCGACATTTCACCGCGCCGGGCAATATCGGCAGAGATTTCCGCCGGAAATTCACGCCCGTCCAGGCTTCGCACGACAAGATCGTCAAACCGTTTCGAGCCGCGGTCGCATTCCGCCATCAGCATCTTGCCGGTAAGCGGTGTCATGCTGCCGTCCGGGTCTGTGCGAAACAGAAAATTACTGATGGGAACAGCGGATTTGTCGGTGCGAGGCAGGGCAAACATACGATCGGCCGCGCCGTTGGTATCCTGCACCTCGCCCGAGGGGTCGACCACCAGAATGCCGTCTTGTGACGTGTTCAGGATGGTCGTCAGGCGGTTGGTGGTGGCACGGCTTTCTTCGGCCTGTCTGCGCGAATCCTCATACAGGCGCCACACAAGCAAAAGCGCAAGGAAAAGCGCGCTGACCATCAAAATCGCCAGTACGGTCAGGGTGATGATCTGATGGGTGAGGGCGTTTCGTTCGCCATCGGCGCGCGCCGCACCGGCGGTGATTCCGGCAATCGCGATGTCGCGGATCGGTGTGGTCATGCTGGTCACAAGCGACAGGATGTGACCGCGCGCCTCAAGCACGCCCCGGTCATCGCCGTCGATGATCACCACCATCTGATCCAACAGCCCGAACAGCGCCTGAACGTCCGCCTCGACATTTGTTTCGACCAGAATACTGCGATAAACCGCAGCATTCTTAAGGGTCATCACCCGGCTGTAAAACAAATCAAAGCGTTGACGCAGCCTATCAAAATCGGGGTCTTCGGCTATCGCCATGCGGTCAAGCTCGGAAATCAGCTTGAGTTGATCCACTTCGATCTGGGACATCGTCCAATAAACGCCGTCCTGACTTGCGGTGCTGTATCGATCGAGTTTTTCAAAGACCGCATTGATCAGAACCGAGGCCGCAATCAGGCACAGCGCGGCAACCGCGCTTAGCGCGGTGAGTTGTACGCGGCGGCTTGAAACAAAGCTCAGGACGTTTTCGGCAGGCATTGCGATCATCCGCTCCGGGTATCGGGCCCTTTCGGGGGGGGCAGGAATAGTGTTACCGGATCGCGGTCATCCGGTCGAGTTGCCAGATGCTGCGTGAATAGATTGTCTCGGTTCGATAATCGGCGTTGGCATCATAATTGTAGATCACCCACAAAGGCCCGTTGTCGCGCAGCTTCATCGGCTTTCCGTTGCGCTCATAGGCGATAATCGGGGTGTCCCTGGTCAGATCCTCAACCGAGAGCGTGATGGCGTAATCATTCACCGCCTTCATTTCGAGTTCTTCTGCCTCAATATCAAAATGCTCAAGCAGGGCCAGAACCGGCACGCCGGTGAACTGCTGTGTGCCGCTTGTCCAGATTGTGGTGGTTTTATAGGAAATCGCAGGAAGTGCGCGTAAATCCTGTTCGCTCAGGGGGATGACCCTGGCGCGGCCATCCTGATCGTGAGGCACAGAGACGGTCAGGATCACGGGTGGATTTTCCGATGCAAAGCCAATGCCTTGCGCGGCGACGCTTGCAAGACACACCACGCCCAGGCCGGATAGGAATACACGTTTTTTCATGTCAGCCCCTTTTTGCGAAACCAGATCCCATAATGGAGGTCAGCGATTTCAAATCCATGCCCCTATGCACCTGGGTAGGGGATTTATATACTCATGAAAGTATTTCTGGGGTTAACGGCAAAAACATTATGAGCGATTATCGCTTTTCCTGTCTTCGGTAAGTTAAGAGCATCGACGCGTTCAAAGGTTGAATAAATGAAAAAACTGTTGCTGGCCGATGATCATGATCTGGTCCGTGAGACCATTGCAGAATTTCTGCGCGGTCAGGGGAAATTCGACGTTTATGTCGCGAATTCCTTGGACACCGCTCTTGATATCTGTGACGCGCAGGGCCCATTCGATCTTGTGCTGCTTGACTTCATGATGCCCGGAATGGATGCTCTGTCGGGCCTCGCGCGGATGAAAGCGCGCGCGCGCTGTCCGGTGGCGATTCTATCGGGAACGGCGCCGCCGGATGTGGCGCGGCGTACCCTGCGGTCGGGCGCGGCGGGGTTTCTGCCCAAAACGCTTGATCCGCAAGCGCTGGTTTCTGCAGTGCGCTATATGCTATTGGGCGAGATCTACAAGCCGATGGAGTTTCTGAGCCTTGAGGACAGCATAATCAATCCGGTCAACCTGACACCGCGCGAGACCGATGTTCTGGTCGGCATTTCAGAGGGTAAATCCAATAAGGAAATTGCCCGCGATCTCGATATTCAGGAAGTGACGGTCAAGCTTCACCTCAAGACGATGTCTCGTAAACTGAATGCCAAAAACCGCACCCATGCGGCGATGCTGGCGCGGGATATGGGATTGGCTTAATGTGATGCATTAAGATGGCCATGTAAATCTGCAAAATAAAATGGAAAAGGCCCCGCATTCAACGGGGCCTTTGTCGTATTTCTGGAAAACTCAGGCGCGGCGGCTGCGGCTGCGGCTGCCTGCGCGCCCACCGGTGCGGGCGACTTCGCCGGGCTTTGGCGGCGCCTTGTTGAACCTGATCCAGTTGCCGCCATGCGGGTCGTTGTTGGTCAGGAAGTTGGCGGCCATGATCGCCTCCATTTCCTTGCCCGCGCGCGGCTTGGTCGAGCCGAGACCGAACAGCTGACAGAAGGTTTCGTCATCCATATCAGCGGGCAGCACCAGGCCAGAGGCGGCAACCTCGGCCTTCTTGGCCTCGATTTCGGCCTGTTTCACCGGCAGGGCAATTGGGTTCATGATCGCGCTGGTCATGCCCGCGGCCATCGCCATCGGCAGGAAGGCGTTGTTGATGCCATGACGGTTGGGTAGGCCAAAACTGATGTTGGAGGCCCCGCAGGTGGTGTTCACCCCAAGCTCGTCGCGCAGGCGCCGCACAAGGGTAAAGACCTGAAGACCGGCGGTGCCCATGGCGCCCACGGGCATGACCAGCGGGTCAACCACGATGTCATGCGCGGGAATGCCGAAATCGGCGGCACGCTGAACGATCTTCTTGGCAACCTCAAAGCGCACATCCGGGTCCTCGGAGATGCCGGTATCGTCATTTGAAATCGCCACGACCGGGACGTTGTATTTCTTGACCAGCGGCAGAACGTATTCAAGCCGATCCTCTTCACCGGTAACAGAATTCAGAAGCGGGCGGCCCTCGCAGGCCTTGAGACCGGCCTCAAGCGCGGCGGGAACAGAGCTGTCGATGCAGAGCGGCAGATCGACAAGCCCTTGAACCAGCTCGATGATCTTGGTCATCAAGGGGGGCTCGGTCTCATTCGGGTTGGGGTTCGAGTTGTACACCACACCCGCATTGATATCCAGAACCGTGGCGCCGGCCGCGGCCTGGGCAATCGCGTCGGCCTCGACGGTCGAGAAATCCCCGGCTTCCAGTTCGGCGGCGAGTTTCTTGCGCCCGGTCGGGTTGATGCGCTCACCGATCACGCAGAACGGCTCGTCAAAGCCGATAACGGCGGTTTTGGTTTTGCTCTCGACGATGGTGCGGGTCATATTTGGTCCTTCAGGATGCGTTTGCAGGTTTGCCGGCGTCACCGCCGTTTTCGATGGCCCAGGTGGCGTTGGTCTTGATCCCGCCAAGCGGGAAGAAGTGGACCTTTTCGATGTTGAAATCGGGGTTCGCGGCCTTATGAGCGGCCAGCTGGTTCAATACGTCATTCGGCTCGTAGGGCAACAAAAGCTTGGTAACATCCATCGCCCGCTTTTGCAGCACCTTGAGAGAGGGGCCAACCCCACAGGCAATCGCGAATTTGATCAGCGTCTGGAGCTTGGCAGGCCCGGCAATCCCGATATGGATCGGCAGGGTGATCCCGGCGGCAGCAAGATCATCGGCCCATTTGATGATCGGCTTGGCGTCAAAGGCAAACTGGGTTGCCAGCGCCATGTCGGCATCTGTGGTCTCGTTGAATTTCTGTTTCCAGCGCAGGGCGTCCTCGACGTTTTTCATGCCGCCCTTGGGGTCGATATCCTTGTTGCCTTCGGGGTGGCCCGCGACATGCAGGCGCTTGAAGCCCGCGCGGTCAAACTCGCCGGTTTCCAGAAGTTGCATCGAGGAATGAAACTCGCCGTGCGGCTCTGCGACACCGCCGGCAAGCACGAGGGCCTGATCGACACCGGCTTCGCCTTGATAACGCGCGATCCAGTCGGCAAGCGTGGCCTTGTCCTTGATGATCCGCGCCGGAAAGTGCGGCATCACCGGATAGCCATCCTTGGCAAGACGTTTGGCGGTTGCGACCATTTCTTCGATCGGGGTGCCTTCGATATGGGCGATATAGACGCGGGTGCCGTCCGGCAGCAGATCGCGGAAGTTTTCGACCTTCTCGGCGGTGCGCGGCATCACCTCGATCGAATAGCCCTGAAGGAACGCCTCAAGCTGGCCATTGACCGGAGCGGCGAATTTTTCACGTTTCTTGAAATTCAACAAAGCCATTGCGGCCTCCCATAGCGATCCGGGGCGCATTACGCCCAGCCATTATTGGCGATCAGGGTCTTGATACGCTCCTGATCATACTCTGCATCAAGCCGGGCCGCCTCTGATTTGGCGACCTCGTCCTGTTCTCCGTCCACGGGATAGGGATCGGCCTTGCGCCAAGCGGCAAGATAGTCATCCGTGCCCGCCGCGCCGGTCTTCATTGCGGCGCGGTCAATGGCCTGTTCAAACCGTTCGGGCAACTGCACCTTGGCGCCGCGTCGGCCTTTTCCGGCAATGACCTGTGCGGGGATGTCCCGCCAGTAGACGATGGTGACGTCAACCATGGCTGATTCCTTTTCCTCATGGTCTTTTCCTAATGCAGCCGGACCCGCACGCAGGGTTTGATTTCGACAGAACGGATGCGTCCTGCGACGTGGCGACATTAACCGGGCGTCGTGGGGCTGACCACGGCAAGAATTGCGAAAAATATTCATTATCGTTATCGAGACCGCGCTGCGCCCCCTCGCAAAGCTTGCGCGGACCCCCGTAAGACACTACCTTGATACCAACTTGAAATGGAGGGCGTGTCGTTATGGCGCCCAAGCGTCCCGAAAGTGCGGGCGCGGTCCCGAAACCGGTTGAGAGCCCCGCACTGAGCCTGCCGGATCAGATGCCGCTTTATGCGGCACTTGATCTTGGAACAAACAGTTGTCGCATGCTGATTGCCCAACCACGGGGCAATCAGTTCAAAGTCGTGGACAGCTTTTCAAAATCGGTCCAGCTTGGCGCCGGGCTTGAAAGCTCTGGCCGTTTGTCACGCTCTGCGATCTATCGCACCATTCAGGCGTTGCGGATCTGTCGCCAAAAGCTCAAGCGCCATCGCGTGACGCAGATGCGGCTTGTCGCAACCGAGGCCTGTCGGCGCGCTAGCAACGGCGCCGATTTCATGACGCGGGTCGAGCGCGAGACCGGGCTTTGCCTCGATATCATCGCACCCCAGGAAGAGGCCCAGCTTGCGGTCGTGTCCTGTGCCCCGCTGGTCAGCCCCAGTACGGATCAGCTTTTGGTGGTGGATATCGGCGGCGGTTCAACAGAGCTGGTCTGGATTGACCTGACCGGCGTGCCCCGCCCCGAGCGGCGCCGCGCGATCATGCGGATGCATCTTGGCTTCAACGCCTGTGACACCCGCTTTGCCGCCGCGCGGGTGGTGGATTGGATCAGCGTGCCACTTGGGGTGGCGACGCTGCGCGATCAGTTCCGCGATGTCGAGGACGACTCGGCGCGCTTTGCGCTGATGAGCTGGTTTTTCGAGGAAAATCTGGCCGAATTCGCGCCCTATAAGGACGAGCAAAAGCGCGAGGGGTTTCAGATCATCGGCACCAGTGGCACCGTGACCACCGTGGCGGCAAGCCATCTTGGCCTCAAGCGGTATGATCGCAACAAGGTTGACGGGCTGACCATGACCAGTGACGAGATCGACCGCGTGATCCGCAACTATCTGGTGCTTGGCCCGGCGGGGCGGCGGGCCGACCCGCGCATCGGGCTTGACCGGCAGGCGCTGATCATGTCGGGCGCGGCGATTTTACAGGCGCTTTTGCGGTGCTGGCCAACCGACCGTCTGTCGGTGGCCGATCGCGGCTTGCGCGAAGGCATGCTCTACGCCCAGATGGCGGCGGACGGGGTTTTCAAGGACGGAACAGACTGATGGCCAAGACACCGGACGGCAAGAACACCTCGGGGCGCGGACAGCGTGATCTGACGGTGCAGGTAAAAACCGCGCGCGGGCGCAAACCCTCGTCGACACGCTGGCTTCAGCGGCAGTTGAACGACCCCTACGTCAAGCGCGCGCAGGTCGAGGGCTATCGCGGACGCGCCGCCTTCAAGATCATGGAGGTGGATGACAAGTTCCGCTTTCTGGTGCCGGGCGCGCGGATTGTCGATCTTGGCTGTGCGCCGGGCGGCTGGTGCCAGGTGGCGGTGCCACGGGTCAATGCGCTTGGCGAAAAGCAGGGCAGGGCGGTCGGGCGCATCCTTGGCGTTGATTTGCAAGAGGTCGAGCCGATTCCGGGTTGTGAAATCCATCAGCTTGATTTCATGGCCGATGACGCGGATATTCAGGTCAAGGAGTGGCTTGGCGGCAAGGCCGATGTGGTGATGTCGGATATGGCCGCATCAAGTTCGGGTCACAAACAGACCGACCATCTGCGCATCATCGCGCTCTGCGAGGCGGCGGCTTACCTTGCCTTCGATGTGCTTGAGATCGGCGGTACGTTTGTGTCAAAGGTTCTGGCCGGGGGCGCCGAGGGCGAATTGCAGAAGCTCTTGAAACAGCGGTTTGAAAAGGTTGCCAACGTCAAGCCGCCTGCGTCACGTGCCGATAGTTCGGAGAAATTCGTCGTGGCCACCGGGTTTCGTGGCTAGTGTCATAAAACCGGCGGGCGGGTTTCTGGCGGCATGCCGAGCGAGCGCCCTGCGCTGCGCGCGAGATGATCAAGGTGTGTGGGGGCGGCGGGTGGCCGATTTTCAACCCGGTCGCTGATGAATTTCGCCATGTTCCGCTGACGGATCAGTTCAAACAATAGCGCATGACGCACTGATTTGCGCCCTACCTTGGGCCTGCCTGTCTGATAAGACATGATACACCTCGTACCTCTTCTGCACTAGAGCGTGTCGCGTTCATTCGAATTCACGCGACACGCTCTAACTTTTTGATTTCGCATGTTCGAGAAGCTCAAAACCGGTTCCCACTTTTGAGCAACATGCTCTAACGTAGCGGCATTTGATTGCCATGAGATTAAGGCGAATTTGGTTCGTCGGGGGCGCGATGGCATGGCGATGGCCCGATTTTGCGATCAATCGCCCCGAAATCCGCGCTGACGCAGACAATCAGCGAGGTGTCGCAGAGTGCGTTTGCACCCCGGCGCAAGTTGCGAGATAGTCACGCCAAGGCGACCCTGAGTCTGGTGCAATCGCGCCAAGGGCCGCAAGCAGGGAAAGGACATCGAAGATGCGATATGAGGCGCCACAAAGCGTTGAGGCCGCGGTTGATCTATTGGCCGGGGCAGAGGGGGCGTTTGTTCTGGCCGGGGGCACCGATTTGCTGGTGAAACTGCGCTCCGAGATGCTTGAGCCCGACCTTGTGGTCGATATCAAGCGGATTGCAGGTATGAAAGAGATCACGCCCGAAGACGGCGGCTGGCGCATTGGCGCGGCAGTCTCGGGGGCCGAGATGGGCGAACATGCCGGTCTTGTCGCCGATTGGCCGGGCGTGGTCGAGGCCGCTGGCCTGATCGGCTCGACCCAGGTGCAGGGCCGCGCGACTTTGGCGGGCAATCTCTGCAATGCCTCGCCGGCCGCCGATAGCGTGCCCGCGATGGTCGCGGCGAATGCCACGGTGCGGATCGTCGGCCCGCAAGGCACTCGTGATATCGCGGTGATCGACGTGCCGGAAAGCCCCGGCAAGACCACGCTGGCGCCGGGTGAATTCATCGCTTCGGTGTTTTTGCCTGCCAAACCGAAACAGGGCGGCGATGCCTATCTGCGCTTTATTCCGCGCACCGAGATGGATATCGCCGTGGTCGGCTGTGGTGTTTCGCTTGTGCTGGACAGCGCGGGCAAGGTCACATCCGCGCGCGTGTCGCTTGGCGCGGTTGGCCCCAAGGTGATGCTGGTCGAGGCCGCCGCAGAGGCCATTCTTGGCCGCGCGCTTGACGACAGCGCGCTGGAGGATCTGGCGGCCGCCTGTTCGGCGGCGGCCAGCCCGATTGAAGACAAACGCGGCACGGTTGATTTTCGCCGCCACGTCGCGGGCGTTCTGGCCCGCCGCGCGGCCGAAATTGCCGCGACCCGCGCAAAAGGAGAAACGGCATGAGCCAAATCCACGTAACAACCTCAATCAACGGCGATGCCACCGAATTTCTGTGCGAGGCCGAAGACACGCTTCTGGATGTGCTGCGCGACCGGCTTGGCATGACCGGCTCGAAAGAGGGCTGCGGCACCGGCGATTGCGGCGCCTGTTCGGTCACGGTCGATGGCCGTCTTGTCTGTTCCTGCCTGATGCTGGGGGCCGAGGCCGAAGGCCGTGAGGTCACCACCATTGAAGGCATGGCGACGGGCGATCGCCTGCATCCGCTGCAAGAGAAATTCATCGAGATGGCGGCGCTGCAATGCGGCATCTGCACGCCCGGCATTCTTGTGGCCGCCAAATCGCTGTTGGAAAAGAACCCCGACCCGAGCGAGGAAGAGGTGCGCTATTGGCTGGCGGGAAACCTCTGCCGCTGTACCGGATATGACAAGATCATCCGCGCCGTGATGGACACGGCGGCGGATTTGCGGAGGGCTTCGTGATGGCATTGGACCACTCAGACAAACCCCGGACCTTCAAGGTTGTCGGCACGCGCCCGCCGCGCCCCGATGGCATTGACAAGGTCACCGGTCGCGCCCGCTTTGGTGCCGATATCGTGGCGCCCGGCATGCTGACGGGGCGCGTGTTGCGCAGCCCGCATGCCCATGCGCGGATCGTCAAGATCGACACCTCGAAGGCGCGGGCGCTGCCCGGTGTCAAGGCGGTGGTGACGCGCGCCGATTTCGGCGCGGTGCCCGAGGACGTGGCCGATGTGATCGACAATTGCATGGCCGGCGACAAGGCGCTTTATGACGGGCATGCGGTGGCCGCCGTTGCCGCCTCCAGTGCCGCCGTGGCGCGCAAGGCGCTGCGCCTTATCGACGTAGACTACGAGGTCTTGCCGCATGTCACCGATGTCGATGCGGCCATGAAACCCGACGCGCCGGTTCTGCACGCCGGTCGTCAGGAAGAAACCGTGCCCGAGGGGTATTCGCAAAACGTCATGTCGCGGGTCGAGTTTGGCCATGGCGACATCGACAAGGGGCTGGCCGAGGCCGACCGCGTGGTCGAACGCACCTATCGCACCGGCGCCACCCATCAGGGCTATATCGAGCCGCATGCCTGCCTTGCCACCATGGGCCCGGACGGGCAGGCCGATCTGTGGTGCTGTACTCAGGGCCATTACATGGTGCGCAACACCTGCGCCGCCATTCTTGGCATGGAACAGGGCCAGCTTCGCGTCACCGCAAGCGAAATCGGCGGGGGCTTTGGCGGCAAGACGGTCGTGTTCCTTGAACCCGTCGCTTTGATGCTGTCGAAACTCGCCGGGCGTCCGGTCAAGATGGTGATGAGCCGCTCAGAGGTGCTGCGCGCCACCGGGCCGACCTCGTCAACCTCGATTGATGTCAAGATTGGCATGACCAAGGATGGCCGCATCACCGCCGGTTTCGCGCAATTGCGCTATCAGGGTGGCGCCTATCCCGGCTCGCCGGTCGATATGGGCTCAATGTCGGCCTTTGCGCCCTATGACCTTGAGAATGTAAAAACCGTCGGCTTTGACGTGGTGACCAACCGACCCAAGGCCGCCGCGTACCGTGCGCCGGGCGCGCCGATGGCCGCCTTTGCCGTCGAAAGCGCGATTGACGAACTTGCCAAGGGCTTTGACCTTGATCCGCTAGAGGTGCGCCTGAAGAACGCTGCGCGCGAGGGCACTGTTGCCTCTTACGGGCCGACCTTTCCGGCGATTGGCCTTGAGGCGACGCTTGAGGCGGCCAAGGCCCATCCGCATTGGACAGCCCCCTTGGGCGAAAATCAGGGGCGCGGCGTTGCCTGTGGCTTTTGGTTCAACTTTGGCGGCGATACCTGTGTGACCCTCAATGTTACACCCGATGGCACGGTAACGGTGTCCGAGGGCAACCCTGATATCGGCGGCTCTCGCGCCTCGATGACGATGATGGCCGCAGAAGAGCTTGGCATTCCCTACGACAGGGTCCGCACGATCATTGCCGATACCGGCGCGCTTGGTCAGAACGAGGTGACTGACGGCTCTCGGGTGACCTTTGCCGTTGGGCTTGCCACGATCGAGGCGGCACGTAACGCCAAGCGCGAGATGTGCAAACGGGCCGCGATGATCTGGGGCATCGACGAAGAGGCGGTCGAATGGGTCGACGGCGCCGCGCGCCCGGCGGGGCCGAATGCGGGCAAGCATGATCCGATGACCCTCAAGGAAATCGCCGCCATCGCCAGCAATACCGGCGGGCCAATTGCCGGGCATTACGAGGTCAATGCCGAAGGTGCGGGCGTGAGCTTTGGCACCCATATGGTCGATGTCGAGGTTGATCCCGACACCGGCGCCACCAAGATCCTGCGTTATACGGTGTTTCAGGATGCCGGCAAGGCGGTGCATCCGGCCTATGTCGAAGGCCAGTTTCAGGGCGGCGCGGTGCAGGGCATCGGCTGGGCGCTGAACGAGGAATATATCTATGGCGAGGATGGCATTTTGCAAAATGCCGGCTTCCTTGACTACCGTATTCCGGTCGCCTCTGACCTGCCGATGATCGACACGGTGATCCTTGAGATCGCCAACCCGGGGCACCCGTATGGTGTGCGCGGGGTGGGCGAGACACCGATCGTGCCGCCGCTCGCCGCGATTGCCAATGCGGTCTCAGAGGCGGCAGGCGTGCGGATGACCGATCTGCCGATGTCACCGCCGCGCGTTCTTGCCGCCATTCAGGGGCAAAAGGGCGGCTAAGGCATGGTCAAGGTGCGCGTCTGGGGGTCTCTGGCCGAATTTACCGAAGGGCAAACCGAGGTAGAGATCAAGGCGACCACCCTGCGCGAATTGCTCGATGGGCTGGCCGGGGAGTATCCCGGCCTGCGCCCGCAGCTTGAGCGCGGGATTTCGGTGGCAATTGACGGGCGCGTTTACAACGACAGCTGGTTCACGCCAATTTCGGAGGAGAGCGAGGTGGTCTTGCTGCGCCGCCTCAAGGGTGGATGAATGGCACGCCTTGAGAGCGCGTCTTAATCCCTTGTAATATATCTATTTAATGAGCTTTAGGAGCGCTTTGAAGTCAGGGTGTTCGGCACTGGCGAGCCATTCGAACACGACCATCTCGGTGGTCACGATTTCGGCCCCGTGACGCTCCATACGCCTCAGTGCGGTGGTCCGGCTTTCAACCATACGGGACCCGATGGCGTCGGCCACGACGTAAACCTTTCGCCCCGCCGACAAAAGGCCAAGAACGGTCTGAAGCAGGCAGACATGCGCCTCGCACCCGATCACGACAAAATCGGCATCCCCCGCAAGATGCGCGGCCGCCTCGGGCGTGCGACAGGCGTCAAATGTCATCTTGTGCAACACGGTTTCGCCCGGCTCGGGCGCAAGCGCGGACAGGGTGGGGCCAAGGCCCTCGGGGTTCTGCTCGGTATAGCTTATCGGCAGTTTGAGCCGCCGCGCCGCCGACAAGAGCCGATGCGCGTTTTGCACCACCCGGGCACCGTCGTGAATGGCGGGCATGAGGCGCGCCTGAAAGTCGATCACCAGAAGGTGCGAGCGTGCCGCGTCAAGGGTCAGCATCGGCTTTGTCCTTTCGTCTTTGTCCGGGTGGTCTCTAGCGCCCGAACGCCTCCATCCAGCCAAGCCCTCGGGCCGTATTCTCGCCACGCGGGCGATATTCAGCGCCAATGGGCGCGGAATATCCCGCCGCCGCCATCGCGGGCAAAAGCCAGGCGTAATTGACCTCACCTAGGTCCGGCTCGCCCCGGTCGGGCACGGCGGCGAATTGCACATGGCCGATGACGGGCAAAAGCGCCTGAAAGCGGGTGATAAGGTCGCCCTCCATGATCTGAAGGTGATAGCAATCAAACATCAGCTTGAGGGTGTTGCGCTCAAGATCACCGATAATCCGCGCGGCATGATCGGTTGTTGACAGATGATAGCCCGGTACATCGCGTTGGTTAATCGGCTCGATCAGAATACCGATCCCATGCGGCGCGGCCAGATCGCAGGCATAGGCCAGATTGGCGCGAAAACTTGCCTCGGCCGCAGCGCCCCCATCGGTGATCCCGGCCATGACATGCACCGCGCGCGCGCCGATTTCGGATGCGTATTCAACCGCCTGGGCAATGGCCGCGCGGGCCTCTTTCTCGCGCCCGGCAAGGGCGGCAAGGCCGAAATCCCCCGCGCCGCGATTGCCCGGCCAGGTGTTCAGCCCAAGCATCGGCAGACCGGTGTCGCGCAGCGCCTCGGCCACCTTGGCGGCGGGCGTGTCATAGGGGAAATGGCATTCGACCGCGTCAAACCCGGCCCTATGGGCGGCATGAATGGCCTCGGGCAGGGGGAGGTCGGTAAACAGAAAGCCGAGGTTGGCGGAAAACTGCATCAGTCCCGGTCCAGCTTGAATTTATCCACGACCTGCGCGATCTGATCGCCGCGAAGCGGTTGCGCCCCGGTGCCGCGCAGCAAGAGCGCCAGCTTTGCGGTTTCCTCCAGCTCTTCCATGGCGAACACCGCTGCCTCAAGGTCTTTTGAGGCCACGACCGGGCCATGATTGGCCAGCAAGACCGCCGAACGCCGCCCGCCAAGCCCGCGCAGCGCATCGGCCATCGCCGGATCGCCCGGCACAAAGAACGGCAACAGCGCCACCTTGCCGACGCGCATCACCGCATAGGCGGTGAGCGGCGGAATTGCATCCTCGGGGTCGGTCTCGGGCAGCATCGAGAGCGCCACGGAATGGGTCGAGTGCAGATGCACCACCGCGCCGGCATTGGTGCGAGTTTCATAGAACGCCGAGTGAAGCGGCATTTCCTTGGTCGGGGCAGGCCCGTCGATATGCTGGCCCTGCGCGTCAAACCGGCTTAGCGCAGCGGGATCAAGGCGGCCAAGGCTCACCCCGGTGGGGGTCACCAAAAGCCCGCCATCGGATGTGCGCACCGAGATATTGCCCGAGGCCCCGCCGGTAAGGCCACGGTCAAACAGCGAGGCGGCCCAAAAGCACATATCTTCGCGCAGTTTGCTGTCGCTCACGGCGTGCCCTCCATCATCGCGGCGGCCCTGGCAAAGAAATCCGCAGCACCGAAGTTACCGGATTTGAGCGCCAGAACAAGGCCGTCGTCGGCGCGGATCATCGGCACGCCGGGGTCGATCTCGGGGCCGATTTCCAACTGTGTCAGCCCAAGGCCGGACACCACCGCGCCCGAGGTTTCGCCGCCCGCCGAGACAAGGCGGGTGACGCCCTTGGCGACAAGCGCGCGGGCAAGATCGGCAAATAGCGTTTCAATCGCCCCGGCCAGGGCCGACGCGCCATAATGCGCCTGTGCGGCGGCCACGCTATCGGGATCGGCAGAGGAATAGATCAGCGGCACGCCGGGTTGACCAACTGCCCAAGTGGCGAGAGTGTCGGCATTTACCTCACCACTCATCACCGCATCGGCGGTGAGTTCGCGACTGGGATGGGTGGCGGCATGCATCGTGACCTGCGCACGGGTCGCGGTCGAGCAAGAGCCTGAGAGCGCCACAACCGGGCCGACCTGCGCACGCCAGGCGCCCGAAGTCTCCGACAGCTGCCCCCTGGCGCGAAAATTATCCGGCAGGCCCATGGCAATGCCCGACCCGCCGGTGACCAGCAGATGATCGGCGGCGGCATGACCGAGGGTGACAAGATCGGCATCGGTGATCGCATCGGCCACGATAAGGCGATGGCCCTTTGCCGTCTCGCGACGCAACGCGGCGCGGGTGCTTTCAACGCCGCCCAGCACCGCGGTGGCGGGCACATGGCCAACGGTGCCGGATATCTGATGCGCCAGCCAGCGGCGGATGTCGGGATCGCTCATCGGGGTCAGCGGGTGATGCTGCATGCCGCTCTCGCTGAGCAGGCGATCACCGACAAAAAGATGCCCCTGATAGATCGAGCGCCCGGTGGCGGGAAAGGCGGGACAGACGATGACCTGTTGCGCGTTCAGGGCATCGGCAAGCGCCTCGGCGACAGGGCCGATATTGCCCTCGGGTGTGGAATCAAAGGTGGAACAGTATTTGAACAGAAACTGCGTACAGCCCTGCGCGCGCAGCCAGTCCAGCGCCGCCAGCGATTGCGCGACGGCCTCGGCCACCGGGATCGAGCGGGATTTGAGCGCGACAATCCCGGCCTCGACATCCGGCGCGGCGGGCACACCCGGCACGCCGACATATTGCACAACCCGCATGCCCGCCTTGGTCAGGGTGTTGCCAAGGTCCGACGAGCCGGTGAAATCATCGCCGATGCAGCCCAAAAGCATCAGTCATCCCCCGGCAGGCGCAGGCGCGCACGCGCTGCGACATGCCGGGTGATGGCGGCATCATCCATCGCCCCCATCCCGGCAGCAGAGGCGGCGCGATATTCCTCTAGCGCGGTTTTCGTGAGCGGCAGATCAAGCCCGGCGCCATCCGCGATATCGGTCACGATTCCAAGGTCCTTGGGCCAGATATCAATGCTGGAGCGCGGCGCAAAATCGGCCTCGATCACATGCGGGGCGCGGTTTTCAAACATCCACGATGTGCCGGCCGAGACGCGGATCACGTCAAGCACACGGGCAAGATCAAGCCCCTGCGAGGTGGCAAAGGCAAGCGCCTCGCCCATGGCGGCGATATGCACGCCGGCCAAGAGTTGATTGACCGCCTTCATCGCCGATCCGGGGCCGGCCGCATCCCCCAATCGGTGAACGGTTTCGGCCATCGCCGCAAGTGCGCCAGCAGCGCCGTCAAAGGCCGCTGCCGTGCCCGAGGCCATGATCGAAAGCTTGCCCTCGGCCGCCTTGATCGCCCCGCCGGATATCGGCGCATCAAGATAGGCCAGCCCGCGGTCCCCGGCGATTTCCTGCATCTCGATGGCAAATGCGGGCGCGACGGTGGCGCAGCTTATGATCGTGCCGCCAGGCATCAACCCGCTGGCCCAGCCGTCCTTGCCGAACAGCGCCGCGCGGGTCTGATCGGCGTTCAGGACGACGCTGACCAAGACCTGTGCCGCTGGGCTTTCACGGGTCAGAACCGCACCTCCAGCCGCCGTGAAGGCGGCCAGACGCTCGGCATTGGTGTCCTGCCCGTATACCTCGTGACCCGCGCGCAATAGCGATTTGGCCATGCCAAGCCCCATCGAGCCAAGGCCAAGAATGTGAATGATCTGCGTTGTCATGGTGTGATCCCCAGAATGGTTTGCATCGGCCAGAGGGTGATGGCGGGCACATAGGTGATGATCATCAACGCGCCAAAGACGGTTGCGACGAACCAGATCAGTTGGGGGATGATCGCCTCGACCGGAAGCTTGGCCACCGCGCAGGCGGCAAAGAGGTTCACGCCAAGCGGCGGGGTGATCATGCCAAGCGCCAGATTGACCACGATGATCAGGCCGAAATGCACCGGATCAACCCCGTAGGCGACCGCAATCGGCGCAAGGATCGGCGCCAGCACAAGGATCGCCGCCGAGGTTTCAAGGAACATCCCCACGATCAGCAGCAGGATATTGACCGCCAGAAGAAAGGCGATGCGGCTTTCGAACATATCCTTGAACCAGGCGGCGATTTCATTGGGCAGGCCAGAGCGGGTGATCAGAAAGGAAAACAGCGAGGCCGCCGAGATGATCAGCATGATCGCCGAGGTCGAAATCACCGTCGATTTCAGGATCGCGGGCAAGTCTTTGGCTTTGAGTTCGCGATAAAACACCATCCCTACAAGGATCGCGGCGGCGACGGCGGCGGCACTTGCCTCGGTTGGGGTGAAGATGCCGGAATAGATGCCGCCGATGATCACAAATGGCACGATGAGCGCGGGCAGGGCGGCGATCAGGGCGGCGCCAAGGTTCGGGCGGTCCGCCCCATCGGTTTTGCCGATCCCGCGCAGTCGACACAGGATCAGCACCAGTGCCATCAACGAGCCGGCGACGAGAAAACCCGGCCCGATGCCGGCCAGAAACAGCTGCCCGATAGAGGTGTCGGTGGAGACCCCATAAAGGATAAGCGGGATAGAGGGCGGAATTAACACGCCCAACTCGGCAGAGCTGGCCTGAACCGAGGCCGCCATTGGCGCCGGGTAGCCATGCTTGACCATCGCCGGAATGAGGATCGCACCAATCGCAAAGGTGGTGGCCACCGACGAACCCGAGACGCTTGCGAACATCATGCAGGTCAGCACGCAAGAGGCCGCAAGCCCGCCCTGAATGCCGCCAACGATGGATTTTGCCAGCTCGACAAGCCTGTGCGATATCCCGCCCGCCGACATCAGGTTGCCGGCCAGAATGAACAGCGGAATCGCCATCAGCGGAAAGCTGTCGACGCCGGTGAACATGCGCTGCGCCACAAGCAGGAGCGGGAGACGACCCTGCACCTCGATACCGATGACCGAGGCAAGGCCGATGGCCACCGCAATCGGCACGCCAAGCAGAAAGAAGATCGCGACGGAGAGGGCGAGGGCCGCGTTCATGTCTGCACCTCTGCCACCGGCTCCAACCCGGTTTGCCAGGCGCGCAGCATGCAGGCCAGAATGGCAATGATGGTAAAGACCGCGCCCACCGGCAGCGCCGCATAGACCCAGGCGATCGAGATTTCCAAGGCCGCCAGTTTCTGGCGCATGACGCGCAGGGTCATCGACCAGCCCTGCCAGAACAGGATCGCGAAAAAGATGACTGAAAGCGAGGATGCCAAGAGATAGAGAGCAAGCCCAAGGCGGGGCGGCAGCATGCGCTGAATGATCTCGACCGCGATCATCGAGCCATGGCGAAACGCCACCGCGACGCCGGTAAAGATCGACCAGACCATGGCCGAACGGGTAATCACCTCGGACCATGTCGACGGGTGACCAAAGACAAAGCGGGTGGTGACCTGATAAAGCGCCAGCGAGGTGGCGATCACCAGAAACAGCATGGACAGACGCAGCGCAATGCCGGTGGTCAGATCCTCGAATTTCAAAAACAGGCCCATGCACTCCCCCGGTGACAAAGAAACCGGCCCAGACCATGCCGCGCCGGTTTTTGTGGTTTAAGTGTGCTACTTAACGGCCTGAATACGCTCAACCATTTCGGATCCATATTGATCGGTGTAGACATTGTAAGACGACGCCGCAGCCAGTTCGGCAAAGGGGGCCTTGTCGATATCGGTGATCACCTCCATGCCGTTTTCCCGCAACAGCGCCACGCCGGCCTCTTCGAGGCGGTTCACTTCGGCGCGGGTTGCGGCGGCCGAGGCATCGGCAGCGGCCTGAAACCAGCCCTTCTGTTCGTCGCTCAGCCCGTCAAACAGAACGGGCGAGGCGAGCACCACGGCGGGCGAATAGACATGCCCGGTGAGCGAGACATATTTCTGCACCTCCCAGAATTTCGACGAGGTGATCACCGTGACCGGGTTTTCCTGACCATCGACAACACCTTGTTGCAGCGCGGTGAACAACTCGGGAAAGGCCATCGGGGTAGGCGCGGCGCCCATGCCCTCGAACGCGGCCATATGAACCTTGTTTTCCATGGTGCGAAGCTTGAGCCCATCAAGATCGGCCGGGGTGCGCACCGCATGTTGTGAATTGGTCACATGGCGAAAGCCGTTTTCCGACCAGGCGAGGCCGACAAGGTTGTTCTCGCCGATCTTGTCCAAAAGCTCCTGACCGATGTCGCCGTCAAGCGTGGTGCGGGCATGGTCGTAATCGCGAAACAGGAACGGCAGGTCGAGCGCATAGATTTCCGGCACAAAGTTGCCAAGCGGGCCGGTCGAGGTGATCACCACATCAAGCGAGCCGATCTGAAGCCCCTCGATCATGTCGCGCTCGCCGCCAAGCTGGCCTGCGGGGGCCTGTTCGCCGGTAAAGGCACCGCCCGAAAGCTCGGTCAGGGTGTCGATAAAGGCCTGCGCGCCAACGCCGTAATGCGAGGTCGTCGAAAGGGCATGGCCGACGACGATATTTTGCTGTGCATGGGCCGAGGTGGCCATTGCGGCGGCGACGATGGCGCCGGTTAGGAAATGTTTCATTGGTATCCTCCCTGAAAGTGTTTGTGGTTAGGTCCGACTCAGGCCCATGTGGGTCATGTGATCCTGAACAAGATTGGCAAACTCGGGGTCCGGCGTAAAGCCAAGGGCGCGGGCGCGCGGCGTGATGATCTCGCCGGGCCAGCTATTGACGATGGCGGCAATCGCGGCATCGGGGGCAGGTTTCACGCGCTCTGCCACAGTCTCGCCCGCGATGCGGCGCAGGGTATCCAACATCTCGCCGACGCTTACGGTGATGCCGGGCAGGGTGATCGTCGTGTCACCACCAAGCGCGCGCTGCTCAAGGCCACAGGCCGCAAGCGCATACTCAAGTGCCTTGGAAGGCGAGGCAAGGTGAAGCCGCAGATCGCGCCCGACCGGCAATAATGCCTCCTGGCCCGCGAGCGGCTCGCGGATGATGCCGCTGGCAAAGCTCGACGCGGCCTTGTTCGGCGCGCCGGGGCGCACGGAAATCGTCGGAAACCGAAGACTGCGCCCGAGGATAAAGCCCTTGCGCGTGGCATCGCGCACCAGCAATTCACCGATAAGTTTTTGTGTGCCATAGGACGAGCGCGGCGCGGGCAGGGTTTCTTCGGAAATGGTATCATTCGCGGCGCAGGAAAACACCGCAACCGAGGAGGAAAAGATCAACACCGGCGCGCGCGCCATGGCGCGACAGGCGTTGATCAGGTCGATGGTCGAGTGCAGGTTCACCGCCATGCCAAGGTCGAAATCGGCCTCGGCCTGACCCGAAACAACGGCGGCAAGGTGGATGATGAGGTCAGGCGCATCCTCGGTGATGCGCGCCAATGTGTCGGGCGACGACAGCGCGCCGGGCAGGGCATGCACGCGGCGGTGCGTCCGTGCAAGATCGGCCAGCGGCCCCTCGGCCATGTCGGCGGCAAGGATTGCCGAGATGCGTCGCTCTTGTCCGTTCACCACGATCGTATCACGCGCCGCAAGCGCGCCGACAACCATACGGCCAATGAAGCCGGCCGCGCCGGTAACGAGTATTCGCAAATCCTCATCCTCCCGGGCGGCAAGCTGGCATTCAATGACAGCGCTGTCAATAGGGGCGTCATGAATCACAAAAGCGGCGCCAATTGTCCAAAAAGAAATGACAGCCCTGTCATTTACGGCCATGGTAGCCGCGCCATGGATGATCACAATACCCCAGTTTCGCCCCCGTCAGGGCGCCGCCCGACCCTGTCACAGGTGGCCGCCGCCGCCGGTGTCAGCGAGATCACCGCAAGCCGCGCCCTGCGCGGCGGAGGCCTTGTGGCCAAGGCGACCGCCGACAGGGTACAGGCGGCCGCGCGTGATCTCAACTATGTTCCAAACCGCCTTGCGGGCACGCTTGCGGGCGGATCCTCGCGTCAGGTGGGGGTGATCCTGCCGTCGCTGTCCAACAGTGTCTTTGCCGATGTGCTGAACGGGCTAGAGGACCGCCTTGAGGATGCCGGTTATCAGCCGGTTCTGGGGATATCGAACTATGACCCGGCGCGCGAGCAACGGCTTATTGAAAACCTCCTGTCCTGGCGCCCGGCCGGCATCGTCATCGCACCGGCGGATATGACCGAGGCAAGCCGCGCCTTGCTGGTGCGGGCCGATCTGCCGGTGGTTGAAATCATGGATGTCGATGCGGCGCCGACCGACATGGCGGTCGGAATCTCGCACCACTCGGCGGGGCGCGCGATGGCGCATTACCTGTTGGGGCGGGGCTATCGGCGCTTTGCCTATCTTGGCCATGCGATTGACAGTGACCTGCGCGCGCTTGCCCGCCTTGACGGGTTTCGCGGTGCCCTTGGCGAAGCCGGACAGACGCTTGCGCAATGCCTGACGCTTGCGGGGTCCTCTTCAGTCAAACTGGGGCGCGAGGGGCTGGCGCGGCTTCTGGCCGAGGCCGGGCAGCCGCCCGATCTGGTCTATTTCTCGAATGACGACATGGCCGTGGGCGGGGTGTTTCATTGCATGGCGGCGGGGATATCGGTGCCCGGTGATCTCGCTCTGGCGGGGTTTAACGGGCTTGAGATCGGTCAGGCGCTGCCGGTGCCGCTGACCTCGATTGCCTCGAACCGCGCCGCCATCGGCATCGAGGCCGCGCGCCACCTGATTGAGCGGTTCACGGGTGGTACGCCCGAGAAGATCAGCGATGTCGGCTTTCGCCTGATACCCGGCAAAACCGCCTGACCTGGTTTAGGGTTTGCGCAACAGCCACTGCTGTTTCGCGGGGTCATAGCGCAGCATCCGCGCTGCCGTCTTGCCGGGGCGCGTGCGTTTCACATACTGGCGATAGATCAGCGCGTGCAACCGCTCCCAGAGGGCGGGGCGGCGACGCAGGGCGCGAAGTTCGCGGCGATATGCGCCGGGCGTCTGTTTCGAGAGTTGATCCGGCTCGACCGTGAAAGATCCGATATGGGTGTCGATCACGTAAAGCTCCTGATGCCGCGCAAGCGAGCGCCAGAGAAAGTAATCGCCCGCAAGCGTGCAGGCCGCCAGCCTTTCCAGATCGAAATGCCTGTTCAACCCGCTGCGCCAGAGCGTGCTTTCCTGCTGCAACACCGTCAGGCGTGTGCCGTACATGCCGCAATCGAAAAACGAACGCCGGAACGGATGCGGCAGGCGGCACCCGATGATCTGGCCCTGTTCGTTGCGCGTCACCTCTTGGCCGGTCAGCCAGTGAATATCCGGATAGCGCGTCAGAACCTCGCAGATGACAGCAAAGGCATGGCGATCAAACGCCTCGCCGGCGGAAATATATCCGGTCACATCACCGCCCGCCCGCGCAAGCCCTCTGGCAAGCGCTTCATACATGCCGCTGTCTTTCTGCGACAGGATGGCAATGCGCGGATCATCAAACGCGCGCACATGATCGAGCGTATCATCGGTCGAGCCACCATCGACCACAAGGCAGGTCAGCCGCGCCGCGCCACTGGCAAGGGCGGTCTGGGACAGCAAGCTCTCAAGTGTCCTGCGGATCTTGGCCCCGGCATTGAGGACGGGAATGATGATGGTAAACTCCATCCCCTCTCTTAGCCTTTTACCACGGGGCCGAGAATACGGTGGCGACAGCTATTATCCATTGGCGGGCGATCCTGTGACTTCGTTCAGAAGAAACCTGTTATGACGCGATGTTTCGCGCAAAACCCGGCGCATGTGGATGCTGGAGCCGGGCAGCAAGGCCGCGAAAAGCCGCGCCTCGATGGCCCGAATAGGCGAAGACCCATAGTGCCCGCGTGCGATGCGGGCCAAATCCTTCACATGCTGATCGACAAAGGCGTTTTGCCTGAGGGCCGGATCGCTGTGCTCGATCAGGCGTCGAAATTCTTGACCAGAGCGGATGAATTGCGCCTTGGTCCAACGCCCGCCGTGGGCAAGATGCCAGAGCCTGATCCCGGTTTCGGGCAAGAATTCGCAATTTTGCCACAACAGCATCAAGGGCAGGTAATGATCCCACCAGGGCATGCCATGGATCAACTGACCACAGTCGATGTTGGCGAGGGCGTCGCGCCCGGCGCCGATCAGATCAAGACCGCAGTCATAGGGAGGCTCTGCCTTGGTCTTGTCGCCCGCGTGGGTGCGCCGCCGCACGCCGACCGCCTGATTTGGCCCAAGCGCCATCAGGCGCGCCTTGGCGCGGTTATCCATCTCAAGCTCGATATCCGCGTTGATGATGAAAATCCGCTCAGATGGCAACGACAGGGCCGCCGCCAGCAGATCGCCGAGAAATACCTGCGGGCGCCCGGTAAGGGCAGAGGCATCGCGCGGTACACGCAGCACCTTGACGTCATGCCGCTTGATCAGCGGATGCAGCGCCTCGGTCTCGGCGTTGACGCTCACAGGGGCAAACCCGCAGGCCCGCCACGACTCGATACATGCACCTAGATAAGCCTCGCCTATCTCTTTGCCTGTCGCGTCTTTTCTTGAGAAAAACGGCGGTATCGACGTTACGATGGGACACTGCATAGGTGCTTTCCTTGTTCCCAAACCGGTGCTGAGGCTATGGCACACTAAACCTGTTCCTTCAAGTTTGCGGGACCGCAGTTTTGTGCCCGAGATCGACGCGAAGCCGCGCCCGCGCGCGCGCCAGACGCGACATCACCGTGCCGGGGGCCAGACCGGTGCGCCGGGCCAGATCGGCCGGGCTTGTTTCGCCCGCCGCCACCAGCCGCATGAGCCGCTCCTGATCGGGGGGCAGGCGCGCAATGGCGTGCATCACGTCGCTCAGGGCGCAGGCGTCAAACGCATCGGGCAGGGTGATGGTGACCACCTCCGGCGCGCCAAGCGGGATCTGGTCGCGGCGCAGGCTCTGGCGGTGCTGATTGCGCAGCGCGGTCATCGCATAGGCGCGCAGGTCGTCAATTTCCGCCCCCCCATCAAGCCGTATCCACAGCTTGAGCAACACCTCCTGACACAGATCCTGCGATTGATCCGCGCCACGGGTCAGGCGACGGGCTACGCGCAGCAGATCGGGCATCAGGTCGGTCAAGGGATCGGGATCAGGCATGGCAACCTCCTGGGGTGAGGTCCTAGTCTTGCGGCCTTGCCCGCGCGCGATCAAATGGGCAGATTCCGCCGATGCCGCCGAACGGGCCTTTTTGGGCAAGGCTTCGCCGGTTCGCACACCCTCTATCGGCGAGGCCTCGCGCGTTCGTCCCCTGCGCCGCCATCGGCGGGACGCGTTGCGCCGCTGGCGCGTCTAGGGGTGTAAGGTTCGCGGCTGTCGCGGCCTTTCAACCTGACCTTAAAGGAGAACAGAGATGACGAAATTCATCGTACTTGTGCTTGGACTTGGCATGCTGGCAAATTCGGCGATCGCCATGGGCGAAGCCGTGGCCGAGCTGGACGCCAACGGCGATGGCATGCTGAGCGTGAGCGAAGTGCAAGCGGCCTATCCCGACATCAGCGCCGAGACCTTTTCCGAGGTCGACACCAATGGCGATGGCGCGCTTGACGACAGCGAACTGATTGCAGGCCAGGAACAGGGCCTCTTGCCGGATATGTCGGTGAACTAAACACTCACCGGCATCCCCGTCGGCGGTTGCGCATTTTCCCCAGAGTGCACAGCCGTCGGCGGGCTGACGGGCCGTGTCGCTAAACCGGCGCGGCCCGTTGCAGCATCCCGAAAAGATCGCGCGGATCGTCGGGATCGGCCAACAGGTCAAGATCCATAAAAAGACCGGTGCCCTTGATCTTGTCGCGCACATAGCGCAGCGCCGAAAAATCCTCGATTGCAAAGCCGACACTGTCAAACAGGGTGATCTGTTCGGGCGAGGTGCGCCCCCTCGCGGTGCCGTTGATCACCTCCCACATCTGGGTGACGGGATGATCGGCGGCAAGCTGTTGAATTTCGCCCTCGATCCGGGTTTGCTCGGGGTATTCCACAAAGATATCCGCCCGTTGCAGGATCGCCGGGGCCAGTTCGGTCTTGCCCGGGCAATCGCCGCCAATGGCGTTGATATGCACACCCGCGCCGATCATGTTGTCGGTCAGGATGGTGGCATATTGCTTGTCGGCGGTGCAGGTGGTGATGATCTGTGCGCCTTCCATGCTCTCTTCGGCGGATTTACAAGCCACGACGTTGAGGCCCATGCCAGAGAGATTGCGCGCCGCTTTGGCGGTGGCGGCAGGATCGGTGTCATAGAGGCGTACGGTCTTGATGCCGCAAATCGCCTTCATCGCCAGGCTTTGAAATTCCGATTGCGCGCCATTGCCGATCATCGCCATCGTATCGGCCCCCTTGGGGGCGAGATGTTTTGCCACCATCGCCGATGTGGCGGCGGTGCGCAGCGCGGTCAGCACGGTCATTTCCGACAACAGCACCGGATAGCCATTGCCGACATTCGCCAACAGGCCAAAGGCGGTCACGGTCTGGAACCCCTCGGCGGTGTTCTTGGGGTGGCCGTTGACGTATTTGAAACCGTAGACCTCGCCATCCGAGGTCGGCATAAGCTCGATCACACCCTCGGCGGAATGGCTGGCGACGCGCGGCGTTTTGTCAAACAGCTCCCAACGGCGAAAATCGGCCTCGATATACTCGGCCAGCCCGCGCAGCATTGGTTCAATCCCGATGTGATGCACAAGGCGCATCATGTTGTCGACAGAAACAAAAGGCACGAGGGCCTTGTCAGAGGGGGTCAGGGTGGTCATGCGGATACCTCATGAAAATAGGGGCAGAGTGGTTCAGGAAAACGCGCGCGTCGGGCGGTCAAACACCCGACGACCAAGCGCCGAGGCGGCCAGATCGACCATCACTTGCGCGGTGCGCCCGCGATCATCGAGAAACGGGTTCAGCTCGACCAGATCAAGCGAGGTCATCAGACCGCTGTCGCTGATCATTTCCATCACCAGATGCGCCTCGCGGATGGTGGCGCCGCCGGGCACGGTAGTCCCGACCGCCGGGGCAAACGAGGGGTCAAGGAAATCCACGTCCAGCGAGACATGCAGCGCGCCACCCTCCGCCGCGACATCGTCAAGGAATGCCGCCAAGGGCGCGGCAATGCCCTGCTCGTCAATCGCGCGCATGTCGTGATAGCGGATATCGCTTTGCTGAAGTGCCTCGCGTTCGGCCATATCGACCGAGCGCAGGCCGAGAATGCAGATGTTGTCTTGCGCAACCGGGTGGTTGACCTCGGGAAAGCCGTAAAACCCCTCGCGCCCGGTCACATAGCCCAAGGGCGTGCCATGCAGGTTGCCCGAGGCGGTCGATTGCGGCGTGTGAAAATCGCTATGGGCATCGAGCCAGAGCACGAATTGTGGCCGACCCGTCGCTGCGGCATGGGCGGCCACACCGGCGACCGAGCCAAGAGACAGGCTGTGATCGCCGCCAAGGAAGATCGGCAGACCCTGCGCCATGGCCACCTGGCCGGCCTGCATGAGCGTGGCGGTCCAGCCTGCGGTTTCGATTGCGGCAAAGACATGGCCCGGCAATTTCGGGTCAAGCTCTGCCGGGGCAGGGCTGAGATTGCCCATATCCTGTACCTCATGCCCGAGGTCCGACAGGGCTTCGGCAAGGCCGGCGGTACGATAGGCATCGGGGCCCATAAGGCAACCGCGACGATTTTTGCCGCTATCAACAGGCGCGCCAACCAGAATGCAGGTCTGTGTGGTCATGACAAATCTCTTTCATTTACGGGTCAGTCGCAACATCCTGCCAATTCGGGTTGATTTATAGCCGCTATTTTGCGCTAATCGGCAGGAGTTTGAACAAAGTGAATGGGAAAACTTTCGAAATGGACGATATTGACCGCAAGTTGATTTCCGCGCTGCGCCATGATGCGCGGGCCTCGCTTTCGGATCTTGCGCTTGGGCTTGGGGTGTCGCGCACCACGGTGCGGGGCCGGATCGAACGGTTGCGTCAGCGCGGCGAGATTGTCGGCTTCAGCGTCGTTCTGCGCGGCGATACGGCGCGCGATCCGGTGCGCGGGCTTATGATGCTTGGTATCGAGGGGCGCGGCGCGGATCGCATCATCCGCCAGCTGAACGGGCTAAGTGCTGTGCGTGCGACCCATACCACCAACGGTCGCTGGGATGTGATCGTCGAGGTTGGCACGCCGACCCTGGAAGAGCTTGATCAGGTGCTGGGGCAGATCCGCCGGTTCGACGGGATCGCCCATTCCGAAACCAGCCTTCTGCTCAACACCCGCAAATCGGGCAGCTAGAGCATGTTGCTCAAAAGTGGGAACCGGTTTTGAGATTCTCGAACATGCGAAATCAATACGTTAGAGGCTGTCGCGTGAATTCGAATGAACGCGACAGCCCCTAACCGCGCCGGATCGCCAAAATCCAGACCCCGGCCAGCCCGAGCGACACAATCGCGTTCCAGCTTGCCATCGACAGGGTCAACATCTCCCACGGCACCTCGTCACAGCGCACAAGTGGGGCGGCCATGATCTGGGCCAGAAGATCGTCGGTGGACAGGCGTGCCGCATCGCCTGCGGTGCAGGTGGTCGGGCCCTCCCACCAGCCGCGTTCGACCCCGGTGTGGTAAAATCCGATCCCGGCGGTCGCAAAGGCCGCCAGCATACCGCCAACCACCATCACGCGCGGCGCCACCAAAAGCGCCAGCACACCAAAGCCAATCGCGATCACATGCGGCCAGCGTTGCCAGATGCACAGCTTGCAGGGTGCCATATCGCCCAGATGCTGAAAGGCGAGCGCGCCAAGCATCATCAAGGCAGAACCGCCTGCCGCCAAAAGGATCAAGGTACGTTGGGACGGAAGGATCATAGGTGCCTCGCCAGGTAAAAGCCGCCAAACAGCAGGACCACAAAGACAATGCTCAATATGCCAAGGCGGCGCTCGATGAAATCGCGGATCGGTTCGCCAAACCGGCGCAACAGCGCCGCGAGAATAAAGAACCGCAGGCCGCGCGCAAGGATCGAGGTGGCGACGAAGGTGACAAGCGGCATGCCTGTGACGCCGGACATGATCGTGATCACCTTATAGGGAAAGGGCGTGACCCCGGCGGTCAGCACCGCCCAAAAGCCGAAATCGTTGAACCGGATGCGGAACGCCTCGATCGCGTCGCCCTTGCCAAGCGCCTCAAGGATCGGTCGGCCAAGCTCCTGATAGGCAAGCGCGCCGATGGCATAGCCCAACAGGCCGCCAATGACCGAAGCCACGAGCGCCACACCGGCAATCAGCCAGGCGCGGGACGGGCGCGCAAGGATCATTGGAATGATCAGCACGTCCGGCGGGATCGGAAAGACCGAGCTTTCAATGAACGACACGGCCGCAAGCACCCAAAGCGCGTGTGGATGCTCTGCCATGCGCAGGGTCCAGTCATAAAGGCGCTTTATCATCGCGGCGATCTTTCCCTTGATTGACCGCGAGACAACACGCAGGGCGGGTGGGGTCAAGGCCCTCGGGGGGCAGCGGGCGCAAAAACGATGCAAAAACCCCGATAGGGCACTGGACGCCGGGCGCGGGCTTCGCTAGAGAGTCGCCCGTGCCCAAGTGGCGGAATGGTAGACGCAGGGGATTCAAAATCCCCCGCCCTAACGGGCGTGCCGGTTCGAGTCCGGCCTTGGGTACCAACCTGCGTTTGCAGGGATTTCCGTGGATTTTTCGATGGTATCGCTATTTTGCGTTGCCCCCGGATTGTCATACCGGGCGCCGGCTGGGTGGCGTGCGACCTCTCTTTGCGATTCGTTTGCCGAGCGTTTCCTGTTTCGCAACGTCCACAGCCAGGTGGCCGATGGCCACCTCATCTGGACCCGAGGTTTGCACTATTTCATGGAGACTTCAAAAGATCCTTCTGCGAACAGCCTGCGAGGTCGGGCCTTGCTCTGTCGACGGTTGAGGCCCGGCGGGCTCGTGGGCATCCTCTTGCCCTCACCACATTTCGCGAAAAAGTGATCACGACGCGGTCGCAAGTTGCGAATCATTCTAATGTCCTGCATTTCGCCGGTCGTTTGTTTCCATTTTGTAAACTATGACCGCCGAAGTTAAGGATTGATCCATCTTTTAAGGTTGAGCCGTTAAGGATGTGGTCAAAATATGGCGTAAGTTTGCGCGGACGTCGGACGGTTCAAACTCAGAAACAAATTCACGTTTAAAGTGTGCTTTTGACCCTTGAGCCTGTGATAATTGCCGGGAAAACAGGCGTTTTAACGAAAATTAAGGGCTATTTTTGGAAACAATACCGACGTGACGATAAATCAAATTAGCCGCAAAACCCGATTCTAGCTTGATTTCAAACATCATTCTGACGCGTTCCGAACAAAATTCCCTTTGGAGTTCTCGTTCCATTCGGTAAAACAGAGTTAGCCCAACTGGGGGGCGATGTCTGTAGGTCGTGGGGGCGACCGCACAATTTACGCATCATCTGATGCGGCAAGAGGTGCGTTCGCTGAGTTGTTGATAACAACGCATGAATGGCACGTGGTGTGGGTTGAACTCCGACACCCGATATTGTCGATCTTCGACAATCTCCCTCTTGTATTTCAGTTGTGCAGGTCGCCGTGCGCCAACACATCGTCGGCAATGGGATATTTGTTGTAACGACCAGGGCACGGGTGTGTCTGCGTGTCATAGGAGAAGAACATGCCGATTAATAAAGTGGAAGGCGATAACGCCGCGAACCGGATTGATCTTGATTATGCTGCCGATGTTGAAGGTGATCGGATCGACAACAACGATGCGGCAGACGGCTCCAACGACGATGTGGTTGACGGGTTTGGCGGCGATGACACAATTCTGTCGGAACAGGGCAACGACACGGTCTATGCCGGGTCCGGCAATGACCTCGTCGACGGCGGCGCGGGCAATGATGTCATATTTGGTGATAGTTCCAGCCCCGATGCCGGTGCGCGCGAAAGCTTTGAATGGGACCTCGCACCCGATCCCGATGATGCCGCCCCGATCGACAACGGCGATCCGATCAGCGGGTTCACCCAGAACACCGGCACAGTGGATGTCACCTTTTCGCAACTGGCAGCCACCGGCCCGAGCAGCACCGATTTTGCGGACAACCCGCAAAACGTGGATGGCATCGACACCGATGGCGCCCCGGCTGACCCCAACAGCTCGCTTGCCGTCGATCTAGAGAGCGAGCGGACCTTTACCGACATTAAGCTGGCGTTTTCCGATGGGGTCGAGAATATTTCCTTCCGGATTAACGATCTGGATGGCGACGAGAATATCCGGGTCTTTGCGTTCGACGAATTCGACAACCTCGTTCCCGTCGAACTGACCCCCGGCGCCGCGGTGGTTTCACCTGGGTCTGACGTGGCAGAGGGCACCCACAGCAGTGCAACGCTGGCCGATGATGATGCTGACAATTCGGTTCTGGTCGATATTCCGGGTCCGGCTGTTTCGCTGGTGATCCGCTATGCCGAATCCGGCCCCGATAGCGACGGAATCAACGTGACCGACGTCTATTTCGACGCCCCCGGCGGCGCCATCGACACCGGCGCGCCCGGCGACGACACCCTGATCGGCGGTGACGGCGATGACACCCTGTTTGGCGAAGCGGGCGACGATGTTCTGATCGGCGGCGCAGGCGCGGATTCGATCGAGGGCGGCGATGGCAACGACACCATTTCGGGCGGCGAGGGCGCGGATGTTTTGCTGGGGGGGGCCGATGCGGATGTCTTCCTTGATGTTGGTGCCGGTGACACGATTGATGGCGGCACGGGTGTCACCACGGGTGAGGATTTCGATACGCTAGACCTCCGAGGTTTGGGGCGGCTTCGCGTGGTTGACGAAACCGTCGATCCTGACGGCGATTCGACCAGCGGTACTGTCGAGTTTCTTGGGGCCGATGATGCGGTAACCGGCTCTCTTGAGTTCCGTGAAATCGAGAATCTGATCCCCTGTTTCACGCCCGGCACGGTGATTGCAACGCCGCGTGGTGAAAAGCTTGTCGAAGAGTTGCAGGTTGGCGATCGGATCATCACCCGCGACAATGGTCTTCAAGAAATCCGCTGGATCGGAAACCGCGCGCTTGGCGGTCAGGATCTGATCAAGTCTCCGCATCTCAAGCCGGTTCTGATCCGGGCGGGGGCCTTGGGCCATGGTTTGCCAGAGCGTGACATGCTGGTCAGCCCGCAGCACCGGATCCTGCTCAACAACGAACGTGCAGCGCTTTACTTTGAAGAGCGCGAAGTTCTGGCGGCGGCGAAACACCTGACCGGTCTGGACGGTGTGGATACGGTGGAAAGCAGCGGCACGACCTATATTCACTTCATGTTCGATCAACACGAAGTGGTTCTGTCGAACGGCGCCTGGACCGAAAGCTTCCAGCCTGGCGAACAGGTTCTGGATGGCATGGGCAGCGAACAGCGCGATGAAATCTATGACCTGTTCCCGGAACTGCGCGATGTCAAAGGCCTTGAGGCCTATCAGGCGGCGCGGCGCTCTCTCAAGCGGCACGAAGCACAGTTGCTGGTTAAATAAGTCACCCGGTTTGCAGCCGGCTTGCCCATCCCCTTTGGGGGGTGGGTTTGCCAGAAATCGGTTGCGGGGGCTGACCCGGTTTCAAATTCGTGAGCAATCCCGGTCACTGGCCGGGATTGTTTCCATTTCAGAGGTAACAAAAAGCTAACGCCCGCTGCCTGCCCGCCATGCGGCCCAGGCCTCGGGGGTATCGAGATCGGTCGTGGCATGGGTGCCGGGTAGCATGACCTGCATCACCGGCTCAGCGCGCAGGATGTCACGCGCACCCTGATCGCCCGTCAGACGTTTGAGCGCGGGGAAAAGGCTGGCCGGAAAAATCACCGGATGACCGGCTTTGCCGTCGGCATCTGTCGCGCGGTAAATGTTTTTGAAATCAAACGCCTGAAGCATCATCTTAAGGTCGCTCACCTCTAGGTCCGGCATATCGGCCAGAACCACCATTAGCCCACCCGCCCGGCGGCGTGCAGCCCAGTCAGCCCCCCGCCGGATCGAGGCGGCCAGGCCTTCAGCCGCGTCGGGCACCTCTTGAAGATGCAGGCGCTGATCGGTGATCCCGGCAAGCGCCGCGCGCCGCGCCGGTCGGTCCGGGGGCAAGGTCACCGATAGGTCACAACGGGTTTGCAGCGCCATCAAAACCTGTCGACGCAAAAGGGGCAGGCCGTCCACCGGTTCCAACAGCTTGTCACGTGGCGCCATCCGCGAGGACGCGCCGGCGGCGGGAATAAGCAGCAGGATTTCGGGCATCTCGGTTCCCTTCAGGTGCGCGCCCTAGCGGATCATGTTCATCCGAATCTTGAGCCCGCGCCGCGCCTCTTGCGGCAGATGCCGGTTAAGATGGCGGTTGATCAGGCCAAAACAGGTGATCACCCCAAGTGTCAGCAGGATGAAGTAGCCGGCGAGAATCGGGTAGGGCACGAAGGGATTGAAGGTCTTGTCGGCGAAGTATTTCGCGTAATAGAGCGCATCACCGCGCTGTTGCCAGACCGGAAATCCGGAAAAGAACACCAGCGTCGTGGCGTGAAACAGAAAGATCGCCTCATTCGTATAGGCAGGCCAGGCAAGCCGCAGCATGGTCGGCCAGATGATCCGGCGAAACCGTTTCATGCCGGAAAATCCATAGGCATCGGCCGCCTCGACATCGCCCTTGGGAATCGAGCGCAGCGCGCCATAAAAGATCTCGCCGGAATAGGCGGCGGTGTTGAGAAACAGCACGATCAACGCCCCAAGCCAGGCCGAGGTCAGCACGCCAAAGAACGGGCTGACCGACTTGAGCGAGAGAAAGAAGAAATAGGCGAAAAAGAACTGGATAAACAGCGGCGAGCCGCGAAACACAAAGATGAACCACTCGGAGGGTTTGCGCAAAAGCGGATTGGGCGAGGCCTTGCCAAGTGCCACGGCAGTGGCCAGTGCAAAACCGGTCAAAAGCGCAAGCGCACCGAAGTAGAAATTCCAGATCATGCCCGACCCGATCAGGGTCATCTGGTCACAGAGCGTGAAATTATCCCGTGGCAACAGCCGTTCACCTATGCCGATGCTGCGCAGGGCGTAATCCTGAATGGTCTGCAAACAGCTCATGCCGCGGCCTTTCTCTGGGCTTCGCCGCCGGTGGTGGCCTGTCCGTGGCTGAGTTTCATCATCAGCTTTTCAAGGTACACCTCGGAGATGCGGGTAAAGCCGAGATAGAACACCATCAGCCCAAGAAAATACCACATCCGCCAATCGCCATGTGGGTACTCGGTAAAGCGCGGATTTGCCGTACCGCCAAGTTCGCGCGCCCAATAGACGATATCCTCGACCCCGAGCAGGAACAGCAGCGGCGTCGCCTTGATCAGCACCATCCACAGATTGCTTAAACCGGGCAGGGCATAGACCCACATTTGCGGCACAAGAATGCGCCAAAAGCTTTGGCGGCGGGTCATGCCATAGGCCTCGGCGGTTTCCATTTGCGCGCGCGGCACGGCGCGCATGGCGCCGAACAGGACATTGGCCGCAAAGGCACCGAACACGATGGCAAAGGTCAGAACCGCAAGGAAAAACCCATAGGTTTCATGCACCCATTGCGGCGAGGTTCCAAGCGGAAGCTTGGCCGCCTGACAGACCACGAAATCATTGCCCTGACGTACCGGTTGATCCCAATCCGGACAGAGCACCTGATGGCGCATCCATTCAAAGCCCTGATCAAGGGCAATCACGAAAAACAGGAAAAAGGCGATGTCGGGCACGCCGCGCACCACCGAAATATAGGATTTACCGAACCAGCGGATCGGCAACAGATGCGAGCGCGCCGCCATCGCCCCGCCAAAGCCAAAGGCCAATGCCGTCGGGGCGGTGATCGCCAGAAGCAACAAAACCGTCGCGACCGCATAATAAAGCTGCATATGCTTTGTGGTTGTCAAATAACACGACAACCAATTCAGCCCCTCAAGGGCCGCCGGATCAGAGCAGTATGAAAACATTGCGTCTGGCCTTATCGGGAAAGGGCGGGGCCGGTGATGGCCCCGCCGGGGGCGTTGATCAGAAGGTGACGCCGATGTCCCATTTTTCGATCAGGGCGTTCAGCGAGCCGTCGTCTTTCATCGACTGGATCGCTTTATTAAACGTCTCTTTCAGCTCGGTATCGCTTTCGCGAAGGCCAAGACCGATGCCGCCGCCGATAAGTTCCATTTTCTCAAGCATTTCAAGGCCCTGATCCTCTTCGGCGATGGGAAGAAGATAGGCGCGGTCGGCCAGAACCGCGTCGGCCTCGCCATTGCGCACGGCGGCAACGGTTTCTTCTGGGGTGGCATATTCCACCAGGGTGGCACCGCTTGAGGCAACAAACGAGGCCTGAATCGTGCCGGTCTGGGCCGCGATGACGGCGGAATTCAGGTCAATATCCGCCGAGGTGGCAATATAGGCTGACGGATCTGGCAGAGTATAGTTTTGCGTGAAATCAATGACTTCGTCGCGCTCATCGGTAATCGACATGCCAGCAATGATGACGTCATAGTTGCCCGACACGAGGTTGGGAATGATGCTGTCCCAGTCGTTGGTGACCCATTCACAGGTCAGCGAGGCGCGCTTGCAAAGCTCGTCGCCAAGCTCGCGTTCAAAGCCATCAACCTCGCCTTTGTCGTTGATGAAGTTATAGGGGGGGTAGGCGCCCTCGGTGCCAAGACGGACAGTTTCGGCCATCGCGAAACCAGTGGTCAGCGCGAGGGCTGCGGTGGTCAGCATAAGTTTTTTCATGTGAGTTCTCCCTTGGTTGGTATGTTCCCCTCAGCTCGGATTTGTTGAGCTGAGGAATTGTTGCAGGCGCTCGGATTTCGGGGCGCCAAAAAGTGTTTCGGGCGGGCCTTGTTCTTCGATCAGCCCTTGGTGCAGAAACACCACGTGGTCGCTGACATCAGCGGCCATTTTCATGTCATGCGTGACGATCATCATGGTGCGGCCCTCGTTGGCCAGATCACGGATTACGCGTATCACCTCTTGTTCAAGCTCGGGGTCAAGCGCGCTTGTGGGTTCGTCAAACAACAACGCCTCGGGCTCCATGCACAGCGCGCGGGCAATTGCGGCGCGTTGTTGCTGGCCGCCGGAAAGTTGCGCGGGAAAAACATCGCATTTGTCACCGATCCCGACCTTGTCGAGATATTTGCGCGCAATGGGCTCAACCTCGGCACGGTTACGCCCCAGAACCGTCACCGGGGCCTCCATCACATTTTGCAGGATGGTCATATGCGCCCAGAGGTTAAACTGTTGAAAAACCATCGAAAGATTTGTACGGATGCGCAGCACCTGCGCGGGGTCAGCAGGATGGCGGCCAAGGCCCTCGCCGCGCCATGTCACCGGCTCGCCCTTGAACAGGATCTCGCCCTGCTGGCTGTCTTCCAGAAGGTTGGCACAGCGCAGAACCGTCGATTTGCCCGACCCGGAAGAGCCGATCAGCGCAACCACATCGCCCTTGCGCGCGGTGATCGAAACGCCCTTGATGACCTCAAGCGACCCATAGGCCTTGTGCAGGTTGCTGATTTCAAGGACCGGTGTCGCGTCAGGCAAGGCGAGGTTCCGTTTCGGTTAGGTGTTCAGGTCAGGTGTTAATAGGGCCGAAAAAATGGGCCAATGCAACGTGCAAAACGATTGATTTCACTGGTGAAGCGCCAGAATGGCGCAGGTTACGCTCAATTCGGCGGTGGCGGTGCCGGATTGGGCTGTGCCAGATAGGCCTCGGGCTCGATCCGGGTCAGATCGCGTATCCCAAGGGTTGTGCGGTCGGCCTCTGAGAGACCGCGAAGACCTGCCTTGAGCGCGTCAAACAGCGGCGCCGGATCACGCCCAAGCGCGGTGATATAGGGCAGGGCCGGCGTTGGCGGCGTGCGCGCCAGCACCCGAAGCGAAGCGGCGAAGCGATCATAGCGCGCCATCATCTGCCAGCTTAGCGCATCAAGCGCGGCGATATCGGCGCGGTTTTCGGCCACGGCGCGGGCCGAAGCGCGGTGCGCGCCGCTTTGCGTGGGCGCGGAAAAGCTAAAGCCATGTGCCGCGGCATAGGTCTGGGGAGCGGCCCAGCCCGATTGCGACAGCGCCTCGTTATAGGCAAAGCGCGCCGTGGCAAACGCGCCCGGCGTTTCGCGCGGATCATCGGCGCGCACGACAAAGACGCTGTAATACTGCCCCGGCGGGCAATCGGGCAGATCAAGCACCGGCGTGCCCACAAGCGCGACATGCCCATGCAGGCGCGCGCGATAGGGATAGCCACAGGTTTGCGACAGGATAAGGTCGGGGCTTTGCCAATGGTCCCAGACATCGCCGCCGCGGGTCAAATGATCCGGGCCATAGCCCAGATGCGTGTGCACCGCTTGCCAGAGCCGGTCATTGGCCGCGCGCGTCTCAACGCGGTCATACATCGGCAGGCTTGCGATCATGCGGGCGGTGTCATCCTCTGGCGCGCCATCGCACTATCGAGATCGGTGACGCCCAGAAGGTTTGCCACAAGCCGCAAAAGCGCATCCTCACCGGCCTCGCGCACGCCATCGGCGAGGGCGACCTGCCAGAGGGCCTCGATCACGCCAAGGCGGTCCTCATAGGGCACGGCATCCTTGATGGCGCGGGTAAAGCGCACGGTGTCGGGGGCCTCGGCCTCAAGGTATTCGGCCTGTTGGCGCAGGGCCTCGGCATCGGGTTTCGACAGGCCATAGCGCGTGGCGATGATCCGGGTGATGCGGATGATTTCATCGGCGGCATAATCGCCATCGCTGCGCGCGACGCGCACCAAAAGCGCCGAGAGGGCCAGCCGTGCATCCGCATCGGCCAGAGGTTCCGGGGCTGGCTGTACCAGCTTTTTTAGAAATTCGCCAAACATGCCACAGGTATAGGGCGCAAGACCGGTCAGGCCAATGCCTTTTTAGCTGTTTTCGGCAAGGGCGCGGGCGGTGTCGCTATCGCCGTGACTTAGGCCCATCGCCTCGCGGGCGACATCAAGCACCTGCAATTCTTCGGGCTGGCTTGCGCCATCGGATAACACCACCTCCCACAGCGCCTCAAGCGCGTTGACGCGCGCCTCGATGCTGACGGTTTCGCGGATCAGATGGGCAAAGCGGGCGGTATCGGGCGCGGCATGTTCCAGCTTTTCACAGGTGGCGCGCATCTTGGCCGCCTCGATCGGCTTGAGCCCGTAAAGCCGCGCCAAGAGTCGGTCAATGCGTTTGATTTCAGACACCTCGTAATGATGGTCGGACTTGGCCACACGCACCATCAGGGCGCCAAGCGCAAGTTTCTCATCCGGCTCGGGCAGGGGGGCCGGTTTGGGGGCGGAAAAGGCGTGCAGAATTCTGGTAATCATGATCGCAGGCTAGCGCCGTTTTCTGCGCCGCCCAAGAAAATTCTTGATCCCGGCCGAAACGATTTCGGCGTTTCCAATCCAGGGCTCGGGCGAAGGTCGCAAAGGTGTCACATTTGCTCCCAAGAAAACACGTTTTGTCCGGGCAAATCTGGCAACACGTGATTTCAAGGCAGACGGAGCGTTTGATGCCCCCCCGCGATACATTTAACTGGTCGGACACGTCCGAGGTTGCTCATTTGGCACAAGTGCGCGCGCTGTCCCCGGATGATCTGCGCGCGATGATCAGGACCTATGACTGGTCCCACTACCCGGAAGCGGTGCTGGGCTGGGCGATGGCACAAAAGGGCATTGATCTTTGCTCTGCCATGGTCGCGTTTTTCAACGGCGAGCCGGAGCGTTTCAATTACATGCCCAAACATCACGTTCCAGAGGCTTATCGCGGCGCGGCGCGGGTGCTTGACAACATTTGCTTGCGGATCAACAGCGGGTTCTACCTTATCTATCCCGGCGAAGACACAGAGTGTCGCGATACGCTGATGAAATGGCTGGAGTATCAGAACAGCGACCGCAAAGAGGGGCGCCGCGGGCGCTGGATTCTGGACGAGCGCATTCTTGAACCGATGCTGAAAGACGCGCTGCGGCTCGACCGCGCGTCAGAGGCGGATCGCTATCAAAAGCCAAGCCTCTGGCGTGACCTGCTCAGCCCGATCCTGTCGCTTGGCGTTGACCGGCGCCTGTTGAAACACAAACCTCCGCGCGGCTGAGCCTAGACAAGCCGTGAGGTTTCAATCGCCGCACGCACGAAATCGGCAAAAAGCGGATGGGGTGCGAAGGGTTTGGATTTCAACTCGGGGTGGAACTGTACCCCGATGAACCAGGGGTGGTCCGCCCATTCAACGATTTCAGGCAGCCGCCCATCGGGGGACATGCCGGAAAAATGCAGGCCGACTTCTTCAAGCTTGGCGCGATACTTGGTGTCCACCTCATAGCGGTGGCGGTGGCGTTCCTCGATCGATAGCGCGCCATAAACCTCGGCCACTTTCGATCCCTTCACAAGGGTGGCATCATACGCCCCGAGGCGCATCGTGCCGCCTTTGTCGTCCGAGACCTTGCGCTTGACCTTTTCGTTGCCCTGCACCCATTCCTTGAGGTGATAGACCACCGGTTCGAACCGCTTTTTACCGGCCTCGTGATCGAATTCCTCTGATCCCGCGTCCGGCAGGCCCGCGACGTTGCGCGCCGCCTCGATCACGGCCATTTGCATGCCAAGGCAGATGCCAAGATAGGGGATCTTGCGGGTGCGGGCGAATTCGGCCGCCTTGATCTTGCCCTCGGTGCCGCGCTCGCCAAAGCCGCCGGGTACAAGGATGGCATGAAACCCTTCGAGATGCGGCGCGGGATCTTCGGTGTCGAACACCTCGGCATCGACCCATTGCACGTTGACCTTGACCCGGTTGGCCATTCCACCATGGGTCAGCGCCTCTTTGATCGACTTGTAGGCATCCTCAAGCTGGATGTATTTGCCGACAATGGCGACATTCACCTCACCATCGGTGTTATGGGTGCGATCGAACACATCCTGCCAGATCGTAAGGTCGGGCTTGGGCGCGGGCGAGATATCAAAGGCGTCAAGCACCGCCTGATCAAGCCCCTCGCGGTGATAGGCCAGCGGCGCCTCGTAGATGGATTTGAGATCATAGGCGGCCACCACGGCGTCTTTGCGCACATTGCAAAACAGCGCGATCTTTTCGCGTTCCTTTTCCGGGATCGGATGCTCGGACCGGCAGACAAGGATATCGGGCGCGATGCCGATGGATTGCAGCTCTTTCACCGAATGCTGGGTCGGCTTGGTCTTGAGCTCGCCACTGGCGGCGAGATAGGGCAACAGGGTGAGATGCATGAAAATGCATTGCCCGCGCGGCTTGTCATGGCTGAACTGGCGGATCGCCTCGAAGAACGGCAGGCCCTCGATATCGCCCACGGTGCCGCCGATCTCGCAGAGCATGAAATCAACCTCGTCATCGCCGATCTTGAGGAACTCCTTGATCTCGTTGGTGACATGCGGGACCACTTGAATGGTCTTGCCAAGATAATCACCCCGCCGCTCGCGCTCCAGCACGTTGGAATATATCCGCCCCGAGCTTACGGAATCGGTCAACCTGGCGGGCACGCCGGTGAAACGCTCGTAATGGCCAAGATCAAGATCGGTCTCGGCGCCATCGTCGGTCACGAAGACCTCGCCATGCTCAAACGGGCTCATCGTGCCGGGATCAACGTTAAGGTAGGGATCAAGCTTGCGCAGCCGCACCGAAAATCCGCGCGCCTGAAGCAGCGCCCCGAGGGCCGCAGAGGCAAGCCCCTTGCCAAGGGATGAAACAACGCCGCCGGTAATGAAAATATAACGTGCCATGCGCCTGGCGCCCCCCGTGATTTCGTCTGTGTGATATGCGGTAAAGCGCCCAGTCCGGTCCCAAAAGACCGAGGCATCACGGGGCTCAACCCTTATAGGATTCGCAACAATAGCGCAAGCCAACCGCAAGATGCTGTTGCGGTGTGGCTTTTGCCATCAATTCTTTGTGGTTAGTCGGCGGTCGGTGTTAGCGGTGCCGTGTCGCCACTTGACGGCGGCAAAAGCGTGTCCGCATCAGGCAGGGCAGGTGTGCTTGCGGCGGGGGCGGGCGGTGCGTCTGTCAGACGGTCAAGCACCGACACCCCGGCGGCGTTCTGCGCGGCGATGATGGTCAGCGTGATCGAGGTCACGATAAAGGCCGCGGCCAATATCCAGGTAATCTTGCCAAGCGCTGTGGCCGCCGAACGCCCGCTGACGGCCCCGCCACCGCCGCCCATGCCCAGACCGCCCCCTTCAGAGCGTTGCAAAAGCACGACGCCAATCAGCGCGAGTGCCAGAAGGAGATGGATGGTAAGGACGACGTTTTCCATGAAGCACGGGCCTATAAGTTTGCTTGGTCAGGCGCTATCTATGCAATTCCGCCAGCCCCCGCAACCCGGCAATGTCGATGACTGGGGTGTTGGCGGAGGCCGAGTGCGATTTTGTGACCTGCGCGTGTCGGCATGGCAATCTTAGAAGCATGGATAAAAACGGAGTGGAGGGGCGGCTCTGCGGAACAAAGCGTGCGATCGCTGCAAGCGCACCAATGCCGGTTTCGGGGAAGCCGTTCAACAAACGGTGGTTTTTGGGAGGGGGTAATATTCTATTTTAAAGTTGATTTTTTGCGTATTGGAGAAGCCAATCAGCGAACTCACTTTCATGCGAACCCGTAAAATTATCCATTCCAGGTTTTGTTAAGGTTCCTTTTGGTGATACGTAGCTCTTAATATTCCGGTCCGGTTTTTCGTGCCACGATATATTAAATGCGGCAAGCTTTGGAAAAAAGTAGAGGCTTGTTGGAGGCAGATTATCGTGAATCCACCATGCCATGGCCTGCCAATCGCCTGTTTCTTCATAGTAATCGATGAAGCTATTTACCACGACTGTCACCGTCGCTCCACAAGCGCCACTCGCGTCACGCCTATCAAAAATATGGCCCGCGTAGTTCGCCTCGTTGCTGGCGCAACTCAGTTTGTTTTTATTGCCGAATTCATTAACTGCTGGTGAGCGATACGCGGAGCGAATGCTGATCCTTCCAAACCTATCCTGTAGTGGTTCCAGAAAAGTCTCGCACAGCTTGCGAGAGACATAGATGGCTAGGTCTGGATCGTCAGGAATATTGGGAATGCCATGAAAGTTTGATATTTCAGAGTAGAGCATGTCACGCATAAAAAATGACTTAGACAGCCGTATGCGGCCAAGATCTTCCAACGATTTAACGGTTTTTGGTGTATTCATATGCTGCTTGGCCTGGCTAGTTTAATTCTGGGCGACTGTATAGCCGCCACGATTATACTCAATTCTTGTTTGACTTCGTATCCACTCCTAAAACCCTCCTTTTAGGAACAAGCGCCAACCACCTCGATTTACGCTACCAAATACCCTGTTCAAAACCCAAGCAGTTATTGAAGGTTTTTGCCGCTTCAATGATAGCAGCCATTGGTTGCATTGCAGAATATCGCCGTGATGGCCTCAAACCAGCCACTCACACCGACCCCTCACCGCCTCTATTCATCCACATCATCCATATCCGCCTGACCCGACAGCTTGCGGCGCACAAGGCTCCAGCTGAGGCCGATGCCAAGCACCAGCGACAGCGCCAGAATCCCGAACCAGACATTGAACGACGGATTGTCGAGCCTGAGGATGCCATAATCGTATAGCACCCATAAACCGGCGACGACGATGGCCATGACAAGCCCCATGCCAAAACCCCCGATCGAGCGCAGCGTCGCGCGCAGGTAGATGATATAGCCCACCATGAGCAACAGCCCCAACAGGATGGTGAGCGGCATCTGATCGTCAAACCGCATCTGTGCCCATCGCACATAATTCCATTGGCTCGGATTGAACGTCGCCGACAACAGAACAAAGGCCATCGCCCAACGTAAAACAAACCCCATCTGCCGGTCCTTTCCTGCCAATCCCTCCTGATTTGGCGCAGGCACCGCGATCTGTCTAGGGGCTGCGGCGATTTAATGGTTTCGCCCGCCGCGGCGCGCCGCTATACGGGGCTCCGGTTTTGACCAAATGCCGAGAGGATAATCATGGCAAATGTCGTCGTAGTCGGTGCCCAGTGGGGCGACGAGGGAAAAGGCAAGCTTGTAGACTGGCTCAGCGAGCGCGCCGATGTGATCGCGCGCTTTCAGGGCGGCCATAACGCGGGCCACACGCTTGTCATTGATGGCGAGGTTTTCAAGCTCAACGCGCTGCCTTCGGGCGTGGTGCGGGGCGGCAAGCTCAGTGTGATCGGCAATGGCGTGGTGCTTGACCCCTGGCATCTGGTCAAGGAAATCGCCTCGATCCGCAAACAGGGCGTCGAAATCACCCCAGAAACGCTGATGATCGCGGAAAACACGCCGCTGATCCTGCCGATCCACGGCGAACTTGATCGCGCCCGCGAAGAGGCCGCCAGCAAGGGCACCAAGATCGGCACCACCGGGCGCGGTATCGGTCCCGCCTATGAGGACAAGGTCGGGCGGCGCTCGGTCCGGGTGGCCGATCTGGCTGATGAGGCGACGCTTGTGGCGCATGTGGACCGCGCGTTGCAGCATCATGATCCGCTGCGCAAGGGCCTCGGGATTGATCCCATCGACCGCGACGCGCTGATTGCCCAACTCAGAGAGATTGCGCCGGAAATCCTGCAATACGCCGCGCCGGTCTGGAAGGTGCTCAACGAAAAGCGCCGCGCCGGCAAACGCATCCTGTTTGAGGGCGCGCAAGGCGCGCTGCTCGACATCGACTTTGGCACCTATCCGTTTGTGACCTCGTCGAACGTGATCGCCGGGCAGGCGGCCACCGGAACCGGCATCGGGCCCGGCTCGATCGACTATGTGCTTGGCATCGTCAAGGCCTATACCACCCGCGTCGGCGAGGGCCCGTTCCCGACCGAGCTTGACGACGACGACGGTCAACGGCTTGGCGAGCGGGGCCATGAATTCGGCACCGTCACCGGGCGCAAGCGGCGCTGTGGCTGGTTTGATGCCTGCCTTGTGCGCCAGACCTGCGCCACCTCGGGCGTCAACGGCATCGCCCTGACCAAGCTTGACGTGCTCGATGGCTTTGAAACGCTCAGGATCTGCGTCGCCTATGATCTTGACGGCACGCGGCTTGACTACCTGCCGACCGCCGCCGAGCAACAGGCCCGCTGCACGCCCGTCTACGAGGAAATGCCGGGCTGGTCCGACTCGACCGAGGGCGCGCGAAGCTGGGCCGACCTGCCAGCCGAGGCGATCAAATATGTCCGCCGCGTCGAAGAGTTGATTGATTGCCCCGTGGCGCTACTCTCTACCTCACCCGAGCGCGAGGATACGATCCTCGTGACCGACCCCTTCGCGGATTGAGGATAAACATGGCCCTGAGTTACAAGGCGCGCCGACGCTGGTCACTGGTGATCTTGCTGATCGGATTGCCCGCCTATGTGGTGGTCGCGATCAGCACCGTCGGCCTGCTGGATCGGCCCGCCCCATGGCTGGAACTGCTGATCTATGTGGGGCTTGGCTTTATCTGGATCCTGCCGTTCAAGTTCATTTTCAAAGGCGTCGGACAGGCCGATCCCGACGCCCCTGACAAGTGATCCCCGTAAAACCACCCGCTGCTTCTTCTTGGCAAAAATACTCAAATTCCGGCGCTTGCCTATCACGGCCAACGCCCGAAATGTTCACCCCCGCATCCGCGCACCGTCCGCATCAAACAGCGGCTCGGTGATCAGTTTGGCAGGATAGCGTTTCCCCAGAATCTCGATTTCCACGGCCAGACCCGCCTTTGCCTGTTCTGCCGGAATCAGACCAAGGGCGATGGATTTTCTGGCGTGATGCGAATAGCCGCCCGAGGTGCAAAAGCCGCGCACCGCGTCGTCGATCCAGATCGGCTCATAGCCGTTTACGTCGGCGTCCTCGGCGTTGACCTCGAAGGCCACCAACTTGCGTTTCGCGCCCGCGTGACGCTCGGCCTCGACCGCTGCGCGCCCGATGAAATCGCTATTCTTGGTAAAGCTGATAAAGCGGTCCATGCCGGTCTCGGCCGGGGTGTAATCGGGGGAGAACTCATTCATCCAAGAGCCAAAGAACCGATCCAGCCGCAAGGACATCATTGCGCGCATCCCGAAGGGGCGCATGCCGTGGTTTTGCCCCTCGGCCCAGAGCACATCCCACAGCGCGCGCTGTGCCATCGGATCACAGAAGATTTCATAGCCCAGATCGCCGGTATAGCTGACCCGTTGCACAAGGCAGTCGACCATGCCGATGGTGGCGTGGCGGATATCCATGAACTTCATGTCCTCAACCCGGTCTCGAGTTACGGCCCTCAGAACCGCGCGCGCCTTGGGCCCGGCAATCTGAAACCCGTTCAGGCGGTCGCTGATATTCTCGACCCGGACGTCCTCGGCCTCATTCATCGCGAACCAGCGCATGTGAAACGCCTGTGCGCCATAAGACGCCGTCAGCTGAAAGGTTTCTTCATTGAGACAGGATACCGTGAAATCGCCCCAGAGCCGCCCCTTGGGTGAAAGCATCGGCGTCAGCGACAGGCGCCCAAGCTTGGGAATGCGCCCGGCCATGATCCGGTCAAGCCAGGCCCGCGCGCCTTTGCCGGTGACCAGGTATTTGCCGAAATTATGCACCTCGTTGATGCCGACGGCCTCGCGCACCGCTTTCACTTCGCGCGCGGTGGCCTCCCAGGCGTTTGAGCGGCGAAACGACGGAGTCTCATATCGCGGCTCATCGCCGATGGCAAAGTAATTGACCACCTCAAGCCCGTATTGCGCGCCCCAGACCGCGCCCATGCCGTCAAACAGATCATACATCGGCGTCTGGCGCAGCGGGCGCGCGGCGGGCAGTTCTTCGTTGGGGTAACTCACCGAAAAGCGTTTCTGGTAATTTTCGATCACCTTGGGGCGAGTATAACCGGGCGTGATCCAATCACCGAACCGCGCCACATCCATCGCCGTCACATCGCGCTCGCACTCGCCCTCCGTCATCCATTGCGCCAGCATCAACCCGACGCCGCCGCCCTGGCTGAACCCCGCCATCACGCCACAGGCCGACCAGTATCCGGGCATTCCCGGCACCGGACCGACCAGAGGGTTACCATCGGGCGCAAAGGTAAAGGGGCCATGAATGACCGATTTGACCCCGGCCGTTTCCAGTACAGGAAAACGGCGATAGGCAAATTCAATGCTGGCCTCGATCTTGTCCAGATTATCAGGCAGCAACTCGTGCCCGAAATCCCAGGGCGTGCCATCCACCGCCCAGGGCTTGCAGGGCTGCTCATAAAACCCGATGCAGAGGCCACGCCCTTCCTGGCGCAGATAGCTCTCGCCGGCCGGGTCCATCACATGCGGGTGTTCGGCGTCGCGATTGTAAATCTCGGGGATGTCATCGGTGACGATATATTGGTGCTCCATCGGGTGCAGCGGCAGGTAAATCCCGGCCATCGCCGCCACTTCGCGCGCCCAGAGGCCACCGGCATTGACCACATGCTCGGTATGAATGGTGCCCTTGTCGGTGACCACATCCCATGTGCCATCGGCGCGCTGTTTCGTTTCGCGCACCATGCAATGGGTTTCAATCAACGCGCCGCCCATCCGCGCAGCCTTGGCATAGGCATGGGTCGTGCCGGAGGGATCAAGATGCCCGTCGAGCGGATCATAGAGCCCGCCAAGGATGCCGTCGATATTGGTCACAGGGGCGATTTTCGCGATCTCTTCGGGGGTCACGATGTGGGTATCAAGCCCCATGTAGCGATGTTTGGCGCGCTCGGCCAAAAGCATGTCAAAGCGATCGCTGTTATCGGCCAGTGTCACGCCACCGACGTGATGCAAGCCGCAGGACATGCCGGTGATCTCTTCGAGTTCTTTATAAAGCCGGATGGTATAGCCCTGAAGCGCGGCCATATTGGTATCGCCATTCAGCGTGTGAAATCCGCCCGCGGCATGCCATGTACTTCCCGAGGTCAGTTCCGAGCGCTCAAGCAGCATGACATCGGACCAGCCAAGCTTGGTCAGGTGATAAAGCACCGAACAGCCAACGACGCCGCCGCCAATGACGACGACACGGGTGGTGGTTTTCATGGCGGATCTCCTTTGCGGTTTTAGCGGTCAGAGTGAAGTCCTTTGGGGGGTATGCATGCCCTTTTACGACAGATTGTGTCGTTTGTTTCAATTCTGCGGAATTTACAAGCGGAGCGGCTGCGCCGCGCAGGGTGGTGTTTTGATGAGGGGCGCTGCCCCTCAGACTCCCCGGAGTGCTTGCGCCAAGAAGAAGGTGGAGGCGGATGTCAGGGCGCTGAGAAAAGTCAGAAGATGGAACCACAACGACAGAGCATGTCGGAGATTGGCAATTCGTGGCCGTGCAGGGCCTTCAGACTGTGCAAAGACATTGAAGCCAAGGAATGATCCATGAAGACCCATGCACAGGCAGTCGTGATCGGCGGCGGCGTAATCGGATGCTCTATTCTTTATCACCTGACCAAGCTTGGTTGGTCCGATGTGGTTTTGCTGGAACGCGACGAGCTGACCTCGGGGAGCACCTGGCACGCGGCGGCCAACATTCACGGGTTGCATGACAGCGCCAATATCAGCCGTCTCCAACATTACACGATGACCCTCTATAACAGCCTCGAGGAAGAAACCGGCCAGTCCTGTGGCGTGTTTCAACCCGGCAGCCTTTATCTTGCGCAGACCGAAAACCGCGAGCATCAGCTGCGCTTGCAGGCCGCCAAGGCCAGGCTTTACGGGATGAATTTCCATGAGATCACCCGCGATGAGGCAGAGCGCCTGCATCCGCTGGTCAATTTCGATGGCATTCGTTGCATCATGTGGGAACCCGATGGTGGCAACGTCGACCCATCCGGCGTGACCAACGCCTATGCCGCCGGGGCGCGCCAGAAGGGCGCCGAGATCAACCGCTTTACCCCCGTCACCGGCACCGAGCAACAGCCCGATGGCACATGGATCGTGCGCACGCCCAAGGGCGATATCAGAACCCGGTGGGTGATCAATGCCGGCGGTCTCTGGGGGCGCGAAGTGGCCGCCCTTGCCGGGATCAAGGTGCCGTTGCAACCGACCGAACACCAGTATTTCGTGACCGAGACCATCGCTGAGATTGCCGCGATGGATCGCCGGTTGCCGTCGGTCGCGGACCGGGACGGCGAATATTACCTGCGCCAGGAGGGCAAGGGCCTTTTGATCGGCGCCTATGAGCAGGACATGAAATTCTGGGCCGAGGAGGGCACGCCGCTTGATTTCGCCCATGAGCTTTTTGCCGATGATCTCGATCGGATCATGGAGAATGTGATGCGCGCCATGGACCGGGTGCCGCTGGCCGCCGAGGCCGGGGTCAAGCGGGTGATCAACGGGCCAATGATCTGGTCGCCTGACAGCAACGTGATCCTGGGGCCGGTGCCCGAGTTGAAGAACTATTTCATGTGCGGTGGTATCATTCCCGGCTTTAGCCAATCGGCGGGGATGGGGTTGATGGTGGCGCAATGGATCACCACCGGCGAGATGGAATATGACATGTTCGCCTGGGACATCGCGCGCTTTGGCCTTTGGGCCAATGACAAGGCCTTCGTCAAGGCCAAGGTGCAGGACCAATATGCCCATCGTTTTGCGATCCATTACCCCAATGAAGAACGCAGTGCCGGGCGCCCGCTGCGTACCCGCCCGGTCTATGCGCGGCAAAAAGAGCTGGGCGCGGTGTTCGGTCTCAACTATGGCTGGGAGCATTCGCTTTGGTATGCGGATACCCCCGGCACGGTCGATACCAACGGCTTTACCCGCCAGAACTGGTGGGGGCCGGTGGGCGAGGAATGCAAAATGCTGCGCGAGCGGGCAGGGATCATCGACATCTCGAATTTTGCCAAATATCGCGTCAAGGGGCCGGGGGCCGAGGATTGGCTGAATGCCGTCTTTGCCAACCGGATGCCAGGCGCGGTGGGGCGCTCTTGTCTCACGCCGCTGATCGGGGTGCGTGGCGGGATTGCCGGGGATGCCACGGTGACGCGATTGGCCGAGGATGAGTTCTGGGTGATTTCCTCGGGCATGGCCGAGCGCTATCACAAGCGGTTCTTCGATGTCGTGCCCTTGCCCGATGGCACCACATTCGAAAGCCTGACCGAGGCGGTTTGCGGGTTCAACGTCGCCGGGCCAAAATCGCGCGAGATGTTGCAGGGGCTGACCAATGCCTCGCTCGCGACGCAAGATTTCGCTTTCATGCGCTCGCAGCGCATCACTCTCGGCGGGGTGGCCTGTGTCGCCCTGCGCGTCAGCTTTACCGGCGATCTTGGCTGGGAATTGCATTGCGCTATGGAGGATCAGGCGCAATTGTACGATGCGCTTCTTGAGGCGGGCAAAGAGGTTGGCGCGGGGTCGGTCGGCAGCCGCGCCCTGATGTCGATGCGTATCGAAAAGGGCTATGGGTCCTGGAGCCGCGAATACAGCCCGGAATACTGGCCGCAAGAGGTCGGGCTGGCGGGGCTGTGCAAGATGGACAAGGACTTCCTCAACAAGGCCGCCGCGCAGGAGGTGCTTGCCAGGGACCCGCGCGAAACGCTGGTGCTGTTGCATCTCGACGAGGCGGATGTAAGCGCCTCGAACGCCGATGCCACCGGTGGCGAGCCGATCATGAAGGATGGCAAGGGGGTTGGCCGGGTCACTTCGGGCAGCTATGGCTATAGCGTCGGGATGAGCCTTGCGCTTGGCTATGTCAAAGGGGCCGCGCCGGGGGATGGCGTCGAGGTCATGGTGCTGGGGCGGCCGCACAGGGCGCGCATCCTGCATGAACCACCGTTTGACCCAAGCGGCGCCCGGCTGCGCGCCTGAGGCGCGCGGGCCGTCGCAGGCCATTGCGCGGGTGTGATGTAGGGTGGGTGAAACCCACGCCTGCCTAGGGGCATATGCAAGCTGCGTGGGTTTCACCCACCCTAAAGGGGGCGCGGCGGATGGTCTAACCGTCCGAAGATTGTTGCGCCTGTTTTTCGGCTTTGAATTTCTTCAGCCTTTCAACAAGGTAGGCGCGCGCCTTGATGTTGGCGCGGCGCACGCGCACCGAGGTCAGAAACGCCTCTTCAGCGGTTTGCGATCCGGCGCCGAGGACCTTCTGGATCTCGGCGACAAGCTCTTCATCGCCTGTGGCCTCGATTGCCTTGATCACGTCGCGGGCAAGTTCATCCGCCAGATCTTCGGTGACACCCATCGGTATGGCCCCCTTTTTCCTAGCGCGAGTTCTCTGTCAGGCGGCGTTTGACATAGGAGGTCACGCTGCCGATCATCGGGTCCATATGCGGCTCTTCAAAGAAATGGCCCGCACCATCGACCTCTTCATGGGTGATGGTGATGCCCTGCTGCTCATGCAGTTTGTTCACCAGGGCGGTGGTATCTGCGGGCGGCGCCACGCGGTCATTGCTGCCATTGATGATCAGGCCAGAGGCCGGACAGGGCGCAAGAAACGAGAAGTCATACATATTGGCCGGCGGGCTGACCGAGATGAAGCCGGTGATTTCGGGCCGACGCATCAAAAGCTGCATGCCGATCCAGGCGCCGAAGGAAAAGCCCGCAACCCAGCAATGTTTGGAGTTGTTGTTCATTGATTGCAGATAGTCGAGCGCCGAGGCCGCATCCGACAATTCGCCCACGCCCTGATCATATTCGCCCTGGCTTCGACCGACGCCGCGAAAATTGAAGCGCAGAATCGTGAAGCCCATGTTATAGAAGGCATAATGAAGGTTGTAGACAACCTTGTTGTTCATCGTGCCACCAAATTGCGGGTGCGGGTGGAGCACGATCGCAATCGGGGCGTCTTTTTCTTTTTGTGGGTGATAGCGGCCTTCGAGTCGGCCTTCTGGGCCGGGAAAGATAACCTCGGGCATGTGTTCCCTTTGTCCTTGCTGTGAGGTGCGCGCGATAATCTTGACGAAATCGCTCAAGCACCTTAGAACTGTTCTAAATTGCGACCAGGGCCATAATGGCTCAAGGGGAGATAAGCCTTGCGGTGCGTAAGGTCAATCTGTTCGCGGGGGAGTAGGCCAATGAAACTGAGTACAAAGGGCAGATATGCGATGGTTGCGCTGGTGGATATTGCGCTTCAGCCGCCGGGCGCGGTGGTGACGCTTGGCGAAGTGTCACGTCGGCAGGATATTTCGCTGCCTTATCTTGAGCAGCTTTTCGTTAAATTGCGCCGGGCCGAGCTTGTTGCTTCGGTGCGTGGGCCGGGGGGCGGCTATCGCCTTGCGCGTCCGGCGTCGGAAATCCGGGTGGCCGATATCCTGGCGGCTGTCGATGAGACGGTGGATGCGCTTCACAAGGGGGCAGGGGCCTCTGGCGGGGCGAGCGGCTCGCGCGCGCAGTCCATGGCCAACCGGCTCTGGGAAGGTCTGAGCGCGCAGGTCTATGTATTTTTGCATCAGACCAGGTTGAGCGATGTGGTTGGCAATACGCTGGCGCCCTGTCCGGCGGTGCCGCATCTGTTTTCCGTGGTGGATGAGGAATGAAGGCAGCGTGTAAAGGGGTTGCGCCGCCTTCGGCGTCGCGGCGACGCGCCCTGACGGGCGCCGATTTGGGCCTGCGGCGCGAGTATTTTAGCCAAGAAGAAGCGGATGTGGCGTGATGGCACGGGTTTACCTTGATCATAACGCGACGGCGCCGCTGCGCCCTGAGGCACGGGCGTCGATGATTGCGGCGATGGACCTTGTTGGCAACCCGTCGAGTGTACATGCCGAGGGGCGCGCGGCCAAGGGTCTGGTCGAGCGCGCGCGCGCGCAGGTTGCCGCGGCCTTTGGCGCCGAGGGCGCCGATGTGATTTTCACCTCGGGGGCGACCGAGGGCGCGGCGCTGGCCTGTGGCGGGCGCGGATTGAGCGGAGCTGCAATCGAGCATGACGCCGTCGGGGCCTGGGTTGGCGATGATCTTGAGGTGGAGCGGACCGGCCAGGTGAGGGTGAGCGATCCGGCGGCGTCGGTCTTGCAACTGGCGAATTCGGAAACCGGGGTGATTCAGACCTTGCCCGAGGGTCTGGCGCTCAGCGACATGACCCAAGGGTTTGGCAAGCTGCCGCTGGCGTTCAACTGGTCGGGCTGTCAGATGGCGCTTATCTCGGCGCATAAGCTTGGCGGGCCGAAGGGTGTTGGCGCGCTTGTGGTGAAACGCGGTACCGAGATCGTGGCGCAGATCCGTGGCGGTGGTCAGGAAATGGGCCGCCGGGCGGGCACTGAGAACGTGATTGGCATCGCCGGCTTTGGCGCCGCCGCCGAGGCCGCGGCGCGTGATCTGGAGACGGGAACCTGGGCGCGCGTGGAAAAACTTAGAAACATTCTAGAATCAACTATTGCACAGATCGCAAATGAGACTATTTTTGTCGGGAAAGCCGAACAACGCTTGCCCAACACCAGTTGCTTCATTACGCCGGGCTGGAAAGGCGAAACGCAGGTGATGGCGATGGATCTTGCCGGATTTGCGATTTCGGCGGGCAGTGCCTGTTCCAGTGGCAAGGTGCGCGCCAGCAAGGTGTTGCGGGCGATGGGATTTGATGAGGCCGGGGCCGGATGCGCGGTACGCGTATCGCTTGGGCCTGCGACGACAGAAGATGAGATCATGCGCTTTGCCGAAACCTGGCTGACGCGCTGGCAAAAACATCAGGGCCGCATGGTCTGAGAGGTTAAGGAGATAGGGAATGGCTGCTTTGGACGAGGTTCAGGTCAAGGAAGGCGTCGATCAGGAAACCGTCGATACCGTGCGCGAGGTTGGCGGCGCCTATAAATACGGCTGGGAAACCGATATCGAGATGGACTATGCCCCGATGGGGCTTGACGAGGATATCGTGCGTCTGATCAGCTCGAAGAACGAAGAGCCCGAATGGATGACCGAATGGCGGCTTGAGGCCTATCGCCGCTGGCTCACCAAGGAAGAACCGACCTGGGCGATGGTCGATTATCCGAAGATCGACTTTCAAAAGCAGTATTACTATGCCCGCCCCAAAAGCATGGAGGTCAAGCCCAAGTCACTGGACGAGGTCGACCCGAAGCTTTTGGCGACCTACGAAAAGCTTGGTATTCCGCTCAAGGAACAGATGATCCTGGCCGGGGTTGAAGGCGCCGAGGATGTGCCTGCCGAGGGCCGGAAGGTCGCTGTCGACGCGGTGTTTGATTCCGTTTCGGTGGGCACGACCTTTCAAGCCGAATTGCGCAAGGCCGGGGTCATTTTCTGCTCGATTTCGGAGGCGATCAAAGAGCATCCCGAATTGGTTAAGAAATACCTCGGCTCGGTCGTGCCGGTGAGTGACAACTACTATGCCACGCTGAATTCGGCGGTGTTTTCGGATGGCTCGTTTGTCTATGTGCCGCCCGGCGTGCGCTGCCCGATGGAGCTGAGCACCTATTTTCGGATCAACGCCGAAAACACCGGCCAGTTCGAACGCACCCTGATCATTGCCGACAAGGGGTCCTACGTGAGCTATCTTGAGGGCTGTACCGCGCCCCAGCGGGACGTCGCACAGCTTCATGCCGCCGTCGTCGAGATCATCATCGAGGAAGACGCCGAGGTGAAATATTCCACGGTGCAGAACTGGTATCCTGGGGATGAGAACGGCAAGGGCGGGATCTATAACTTTGTCACCAAGCGCGCCGATTGCCGGGGTGATCGGGCCAAGGTGATGTGGACCCAGGTCGAGACCGGAAGCGCGGTGACCTGGAAATACCCCAGCTGCATCCTGCGTGGCAATGAAAGTCAGGGCGAGTTCTATTCGATCGCTATCGCCAACAACTATCAGCAGGCGGATACCGGCACCAAGATGATCCATCTGGGCAAGAACACCCGCTCGCGCATCGTTTCCAAGGGCATCAGCGCGGGCCATGCGCAGAACACCTATCGCGGGCTTGTGTCAATGCATCCCAAGGCCAGGGACAGTCGCAATTACACCCAATGCGACAGTCTATTGATCGGCGGTAACTGTGGCGCACATACGGTGCCCTATATCGAGGTGCGCAACAACTCGTCGCGGGTGGAGCATGAGGCGACGACATCCAAGGTGGATGACGACCAGATGTTCTATTGCCGGTCGCGCGGTATGGACGAGGAGGAGGCCGTGGCGCTCGTGGTGAACGGGTTCTGCAAGGATGTGCTTCAGGCGCTGCCGATGGAATTTGCCATGGAGGCGCAGCAATTGGTGGCGATTTCCCTGGAAGGATCTGTCGGGTAAGGCGTGGGTTTCACCCACCCTACGCACGACCGATAGCAAGGCTTGAATGCGATGATCATCACCACCACCCAAAACGTCGAAGGGCACCCCATCACCGACTATCGCGGCATTGTTGTCGGCGAGGCGATCATGGGGGCCAATATTGTGCGCGATTTCTTTGCCCAGATCACCGATGTGGTCGGCGGGCGCTCTGGTGCCTATGAAAGCAAGCTTCAGGATGCGCGCGAGATTGCCCTGCAAGAGCTGGAACAGCGCGCTGCGGCGCTTGGCGCGACGGCGGTTGTTGGGGTCGATCTTGATTACGAGGTTGTGGGCGATTCGATGTTGATGGTGTCGGCCTCTGGCACCGCGGTGGTGCTGGGCTAGGATGTCGGGCGCGCCGATCATAGATCGCCCCGAGCTGACCCTGCCCGAGGCGGAGGCGGCAGCGGTGCGTGCGGCCTATGAGCGGGCCTCGGTGATCCTTGAGTATGGATCGGGCGGTTCGACGGTGCTGGCGTCGGAAATGCCCGGAAAACAGGTGTTTAGCGTCGAAAGCGATCAGGAGTGGGCACAGATGATGCGCGCCTTTCTGGCGCAAAATCCGCCCGCCGAGGCGACCGAGGTGGATGTGATCTGGTCCGATATCGGGCCGACCAAGGATTGGGGGTATCCCCGCAACAATAGCGGCTGGCAACGCTATGCGCGCTATCCGCTCGAGGTCTGGGACCTGCCGGAATTCCGCCAGCCCGATGTGGTGCTGGTCGATGGGCGGTTTCGCACCGGTTGTGCCATGGCGGTGGCCTTGCGCAGCACCCGGCCGGTGGTGGTATTGGTTGACGATTACAAGCGTCGCGAACAGTACCATCAAATCGAAGAGTTTCTGGGCGCGCCTTTGCGCCTGCATGGCCGCATGGCCGAGTTTGACGTCAAGCCGATGGCCCTGCCGGCGGATCGGCTTTTGAGCATAATCGAGATGATGACCCGGCCTTGAGACGGGTCAGAACGTAACATACGGTGAGGACATAAAATGTTGGAAATCAAGAACCTGCACGTCGATCTTGAAGAAGAGGAAAAGACCATCCTGAAGGGTGTGAACCTGACGGTCGAGGCGGGCAAGGTACATGCGATCATGGGGCCGAACGGGTCGGGAAAATCGACCCTGTCCTATGTTCTCTCGGGGCGCGATGGCTATCGTGTGACCGAAGGCAGCGCTACCCTTGAGGGCGTGGATATCCTTGCGATGGAGCCCGAAGAGCGCGCGTCGGCGGGGCTTTTCCTAGCGTTCCAATATCCCGTTGAAATCCCCGGCGTCGGCAACATGACCTTTCTGCGCACGGCGATGAACGCGCAGCGCAAGGCGCGCGGTGAGGATGAAATCAGCGCCGCCGATTTCCTCAAGCTGGTGCGCGCAAAGGCGAAAACCCTGAAAATCGACGCCGAGATGCTCAAGCGTCCCGTCAATGTCGGCTTTTCGGGGGGCGAGAAAAAGCGCAATGAAATCCTTCAGATGGCGATGCTTGAACCCAAAATGTGCATTCTGGACGAAACCGATTCCGGGCTTGACGTTGACGCGATGAAGCTTGTGTCGGAAGGCGTGAACGCGCTGCGCGATGCGGGTCGCGGCTTTCTGGTGATCACCCACTATCAGCGGCTTTTGGACCACATCAAACCCGACGTGGTGCACATCATGTCCGATGGCCGGATCATCAAGACCGGCGGGCCGGAACTGGCGCTTGAGGTCGAGAAGAACGGCTATGCCGATATCCTGTCGGAGGTGGCATGATGGCGGCCCCGCAGGCAAAAATGACAGCGAATCAGGAATATCTGGCGGGGCTTCACCTGCCCGACGGCGCGACATGGGCAACGGCGGCGCGCGGCGCGGCGCTTGATCGGCTGCGGGCCATGGGCCTGCCCGAACGGCGCGATGAATATTGGAAATTCACCCGTCCTGATACCCTGACCCAGGCCGAGGCCCCGCGGGCGGCGCTGTTTGACAATGGCGACGAGGCCGAGATCTTCGACGGCGTCGAGCGGCTCAGGATCGTCTTTGTCGACGGTGTGTTTGACGCCGAGGCCAGCGACGATCTTACGCTAGAGGGCGTGCGGATCGAGCGGCTGGCCGAGGCCGGCCAAAGCGATATCCATTGGGCCAAGGACACCTATGGCGTGCTCGAAGAGCGCGGCCAGACGCCGGTGGCCCGCCCGCTTGCGGCGCTCAATACGGCCTTGGCGACAGATGGTGTCCTGATCCATGTGATGGGCGCGGTGAGTAAACCGATCAATCTGATTTATGTCCACAAATCAGAAACATCCGATGCGATCCTGCATAATCTGATCAAGCTCGACAGTGGCACCGAAGTCACGGTTCTGGAAAACGGTCCGGCGGCTGCGCGGTTCAACAAGGTGATGGAGGTCGAGATTGGCGATAACGCGACCTTCCACCATGTGCGCACCCAGGGGCGCGATCACGAGCGGCGCGCGGCGACGCATATCTTTGCCCGCCTTGGCACCGAAAGCGCGTTCAAAAGCTTTACCATGACCGCCAATGGCGTGATGACGCGCAATGAATGCGTGATCGAGCTTACCGGCGATGATGCCATCGCCCATGTGGCGGGCGCGGCCATGGGCGACGGGGATTTCCATCAGGATGACACCGTGTTCATCACCCATGATGCCGAACGCTGTGAAAGCCGTCAGGTGTTCAAGAAGGTGCTGCGCAACGGGGCGACCGGCGTGTTTCAGGGCAAGATCCTGGTCAAGGCCGGGGCGCAAAAGACCGATGGTTATCAGATCAGCCAGTCGCTCCTGCTCGATGGCGACAGCCAGTTTCTGGCCAAGCCCGAGCTTGAGATTTACGCCGATGACGTGGCCTGTTCCCACGGTAGCACCTCGGGGGCGATCGACGAGGATGCGCTTTACTATCTGCGCGCGCGCGGGGTGCCGAAATCCATTGCAACCGACCTTTTGACACTGGCGTTTCTCGCCGAAGCGGTCGAGGAAATCGAGGATGAAGGCCTGCGCGAGGAAATCAACAGTCGGCTTGAGGGCTGGCTGGTGCGTCGGCGCGGCTGATGCCGGTCACACGCGACATTGTCGCCACCTACAAGGGGCCGCGCCGGGTGGTGCGGCGCCTGCTTGATATCGGCCAACGCGAAGACCGCGCGCTTGTGATCTTGGTGGCTGCCTGCGGGGTGATTTTCATTGCGCAATGGCCGCGCCTCGCGCGCGAGGCGCATCTCACCGGTCAAGAGCTGAACCCGATGCTCGGGGGCACGCTTTTGGCCTGGGTGTTCATTGCGCCGCTTATTCTTTACACGCTGGCGCTGATCAGCCATGGCATTGCCCGCGTCCTTGGCGCGAAGGGCACTGCTTATGGCGCGCGGGTGGCGCTTTTCTGGGCGCTTCTGGCGACAAGCCCGATCATGCTCTTGCATGGGCTGGTGGCCGGCTTTATCGGTCCGGGACCGGGGTTGCAGGCGGTCGGGCTGATCTGGCTTGGTTTTTTTGGCTGGTTCTGGGTCGCAGGCTGGCTAGAGGCGGAATGGAGCAAAGCATGACACAGGCCGGGTTCAAGGCACTTCTGGTGCAGACGTTGTTTGCCCCGCGCCGCGCCGCAGAGGGTCTGATCGCGCTCAACCTGCCGCAGCGATGGCTGTGGACGGCGCTTGCGCTGATGTCGGTGCTCAATTCGATTGTTTATTCGGTCTCGCTTCGCCTGACCCCGACAAGCGATCCGATGGCCACCGCGATGATGCCACCGGCGTTTCATTCGCCGGTCCTGTTCACGATGTTCCTGTTCGGGGCACTGGCGATCACGGTGCTGGCGCTTTATTGGATCGGGAAGGGGCTTGGCGGTCAGGGGCGCATGGATGATGTGCTTGTGCTGATCTGCTGGCTTCAGGTGCTTCGGCTTATCCTTCAAGTGGTGGTCGCGGTTCTGGTGATTGTCGCGCCTGTGCTTGGCGCACTGGTGATTTTCACAGCCTCGCTCTGGGGCATTTATATTCTGATCGGATTTGTCGATGCCGCGCATCGCTTTGGCAATATGTTCAAGGCGGCGGGGGTGATTGTTCTGGCGATGGTCGCAATGGTCGTGGGCCTGTCCATTTTGCTAAGCATCATCGGCGTCGCCGTCATGGGAGGGGCATGAGATGCTCGATGTCAATAAAATTCGCGCCGATTTCCCGATTCTTGCACGAGAAGTGAACGGCAAGCCCTTGGTTTACCTGGACAATGGGGCATCCGCACAAAAGCCACAGGTGGTGATTGATGCGATCACAACGGCCTATTCCAATGAATATGCTAATGTCCATCGCGGGCTGCATTACCTCAGCAATCTGGCGACCGAGAAATACGAAGCGGTGCGCGGCACGATTGCCCGCTTTCTGGGCGTCGCCGATGAGGATCAGATCGTGCTGAATTCCGGCACCACCGAGGGCATCAACATGGTTGCCTATGGCTGGGCGATGCCGCGCATGCAGGCGGGCGACGAGATCATCCTGTCGGTGATGGAGCATCACGCCAATATCGTGCCCTGGCATTTTCTGCGCGAACGGCAAGGCGTCGCCCTAAAATGGGTCGATGTCGATGCACGCGGCTATCTTGATCCGCAAAAGGTGATCGACGCCATCACACCGCGTACCAAGCTGATCGCAATTACACAACTTTCCAATGTGTTGGGCACCAAAGTTGATGTCAAAGCCATTTGCGACGCGGCCCATGCAAAGGGCGTGCCCGTGCTGGTCGACGGAAGCCAGGGCGCGGTGCATATGCCGGTCAATATCGACGCCCTTGGCTGTGATTTCTATGCCATCACCGGGCACAAGCTTTATGGGCCGTCGGGCTCCGGGGCGATCTTTGTCAAGAAAGAGCGGTTGGCCGAAATGCGCCCCTTCATGGGCGGCGGCGACATGATCCGCGAAGTGAGCAAGGACGCGGTCACCTATAACGACCCGCCGATGAAGTTCGAGGCCGGCACCCCCGGCATTGTGCAAACCATCGGCCTTGGCGTCGCGCTTGACTATATGATGGGAATCGGCATGGAGGCGATTGCCGCCCATGAAGACGATCTGAGCGATTACGCACAGGCGCGGCTTGCCGGGCTGAACTGGATCTCGCAGCAGGGCACCTTGCCTGACAAGGCGGCGATATTCTCGTTCACCATGCAGGGCGCGGCGCATGCGCATGATATTTCGACCATCCTTGACAAGAAGGGCGTTGCGGTGCGCGCCGGTCATCATTGCGCCGGTCCGTTGATGGATCACCTGGGCGTGACGGCCACCTGTCGCGCGTCTTTTGCGATGTATAACACCCGCGCCGAGGTTGATGCGCTGATCGACGCGCTTGAACTGGCGCACGAGCTTTTCGCCTGAAGCTGCGGTGGCGGGGCGCGAGATCAGGAAAAACGCCGATCAAGACGAGGATTTTGATTTGGCGCGACTTCGACACTTGAAGCCCTGGCAGGAAATGGTTATCGACCGTTTCCAATGGTCCCGTAGCTCAGCTGGATAGAGTGTTCGCCTCCGAAGCGAAAGGTCGCGCGTTCGAATCGCGCCGGGACCACCATTTACTCCTTGTTAAAGGTCAGATGACTTTGCCCTTTGCGTCAATAACTGCCCTAAATCCGAAAAATCAGCAAAGCCGACCTTGGTACATTGCGCAGCTAACGGCCGGTTCGAGCCCATTTTGACTGATGCTGCACGTCACACAAATGATCGCTTTGACGAGATCAACAGCTTCAACTGTCTTGCATAAACTCAAGCCTGCTTCAAAGTGCAGAACCGCATAAATTGGAGTGCCCCAAGCCTCCTCGACCTATCGACCCACTCGTATGCGTTAAGCATTGGGAGTGCGTTATTCCTGTCGGACTGCTACTCGATTTCGGGATACTCATCGTATGGCAGAAAGTACCTTTCGACCAATTCTCTGTACCCAACATGACTGGCTTCTAAACTTTCGATTGTGACTTCTTCGACAACTATGTCTCGGTCACTACTCATTTTTTCGGCTACGATTGCTTTGACGGTTTTGGGGTCCGTATGATGGCGCACCAGAGCACCATTCATACCGCCGCCATAGTCAGGATGCTTTGCGTTAAGCTCAGACATCTTTTCCACAAAGCGCCCGTATTCAGGATGCTGATGCATTTTCTTGATGGAAACTCGGTACAGTCTCATGAACATTGCCTATCTTGCGATTTAAGGACAGCTTAACTGTCTGATCCGCAAGACGAAAGCAGAGATTCGGTGGTTTTGGACGAGCGGAAGCTAAGTCCGCACAACCGACCTTGGTACATAATGTTATGAAGGTTCGCTTTAGGTCAGAATTACTTGGCGTTTGGGGCTATATTGCGTGGCGCAGCCCCATGATAGGATTTAGGAAATCCGTTGCATGTCGGCAAAGATGCGCGATGTTGCGCGTCCTCACCCCAATGGCCGTTGCGCCCGTTTCCGTTTACTTTCATCGCGACAGCGGGCCAAGCTTGTGGCGTGGCCCTGATGCTGCGCCTGTGACCCGACGGAAAGCAAGGCCTGCCCAAAGTTTTTCGGAATAATCGGTTTGCTTTCCTGAAATAGCCATGCAGGGTAGGGGCATGCCGGGCCGCAAGAGTCCGACAACGAACAATCTGCAACAACAGGAGATAGAGGTATGTCCTTCAGACTTTCACTATTCGCAGGGGTCGCCTGCGCCGCTTTGGGGGCATCGGTCGCCTCGGCGCAATCGCTGGTCTATTGCTCGGAAGGCTCGCCCGAAGGCTTTGACCCGGCGCTTTATACCGCTGGCACGACCTTTGATGCGTCAAGCCATCCGATCTATAACCGTCTGACCGAATTCAAGGTCGGCACCACCGAGGTTTTGCCCGGACTCGCCGAAAGCTGGACAGTGTCCGAAGACGGCAAGACGGTCACCTTCAACCTGCGCAAGGGCGTCAAGTTTCATTCCAACGCCAATTTCACCCCGACGCGTGATTTCAACGCCGATGACGTGATCTTTTCGTTTGATCGCCAGGGCAACCCCGACAACCCCTATAACGAGGTTTCCGGCGGCACCTGGGAATATTTCGCCGGCATGTCGATGCCCGAACTGGTCAGCAGCATCGAAAAGGTCGATGACTATACCGTCAAGTTCAACCTGACCCGCCCCGAGGCGCCGTTCATTGCCAATATGGCGATGGATTTTGCCTCGATTGTGTCCAAGGAATACGCCGATGCGATGATGGAGGCGGGCACCCCCGAAATGCTCAATCAGGCGCCGATTGGCACCGGTCCCTTCGCGTTCCAGGCCTATCAGAAAGACGCCGTGATCCGCTATCTGCGCAATGACGCCTATTGGGGCGATGCCGCCAAGGTGCAATCGCTCATCTTTGCGATCACCCCTGATGCAAGCGTGCGCTATCAGAAGGTTCAGGCAGGCGAATGTCACGTCATGGCCTATCCCAACCCGGCGGATGTTCAGGCGATGAAAGATGCCGAAGACGTCGTGGTGATGGAACAGGAAGGCCTGAACGTCGGCTATCTTGCCTATAACACCAAAGTTGCCCCCTATGACAATCCCAAGGTGCGCAAGGCGCTCAACATGGCGATTGACAAGCAGGCGATCATTGACGTGGTGTTCCAGGGCTCTGGCCAGATTGCCAAAAACCCGATCCCGCCGACTATGTGGTCCTATAACGAGGCCGTTGAAGACGACGCTTATGATCCCGAGGCGGCCAAGAAGATGCTGGCTGACGAAGGTGTCAGCGATCTGAACCTCAAGATCTGGGCAATGCCGGTACAGCGGCCCTATAACCCCAATGCGCGCCGTATGGCCGAACTCATGCAAGAGGATTTCTCGAAAATCGGCGTCAACGTCGAAATCGTGTCCTATGAGTGGGGCGAATATCTTGATCGCTCGAAAGCCGAGGATCGCGATGGTGCGGTTCTGCTTGGCTGGACCGGGGACAACGGTGATCCCGACAACTTCCTTGCCGTTCTTCTGGGCTGTGATGGGGTTGGCGCCTCGAACCGTGCCCAATGGTGCAATGAAGAGTTTGACGAGGCGATCAACGCGGCCAAGGTTCTGCCGACGCAAGCCGAACGCACGCCGCTTTATGAAAAGGCGCAGGTGATCTTCAAGGAACAGGCGCCCTGGGCGACGATCGCGCATTCGGTTGTCTACATGACCATGCGCCCCGAGGTTGACGGTTATGTGGTTCACCCGCTGGGTGGCCATATCTTCAATCAGGTCGGCCTGTCGCAATAAGCGACCGATCACGACCGGGGACAGCGCCGCGCGCGCTGTCCCCTTCGCCTTTTTTGACTGCGAGGTTGCATGACGCAGCTCCTTTCTTCTCGTTTGGCTGAATATGCAGGCGTGGCCGCCGCACTTGGGGTGGATGCCGTGGCGCTTGTGCCGGGGCCGAATTTTACCCGCGCGCTCGGGCATGGTTTCATGAGCCATGAACGCCCGTTTCTGGTGGTTATCCCCGCAAGCGGGAGCATGACCACGCCCGCCGCCCTGGTGCCGAATCTGGAGCTTGGAAGCTGGGATATGGTCGGCTTTGACGGGGTGACCTTTGATTGGCGCGATCAGACCGGATATGACAAGGAATTCGCCGCGCTGACGGCGCATCTTGGCCTGCAATCTCTGGCGGTCGAAGGACAGGTGATGCGGGTTTTCGTGCATCACGCCCTGATGCGCGCGCAGCCCGGATTGCGGATCATCGATGCCGAGCGCCAGATTTCCGCGCTGCGCATGATCAAGACCGACGATGACATTGCCGCCCTTCAGGCCGCGATCGAGATTTCCGAGCGCGCCCTTGCACGCACGCTGGATCAGATAGGCCTTGGCCAGAGCGAAAAGGCTATCGAACGCGCCCTGGTAGAGGCCCTGTTTGCCGAGGGTGCCGATGATCTGTCATTCACGCCGATTGTCGCGGCGGGTGACAATTCCGCGCGCCCGCATGCCAGTGCCCGCGCCGATTATGCGGTAAAGGCGGGCGATGCCCTGTTGCTCGATTTCGGCGCGCGCAAGGATGGCTTTGCCGCCGATATCACCCGCACCGTGTTTCTCGATCACGCCACCGACGAGGGGCGCGCGGTCTATGACACGGTCCTGCGCGCCAACCTAAAAGGGTTCGAGGTGACACGCGCCGGCGTCACGGCGCATGCCATTGACGATGCGGTCACCGGCGTGCTTGAGGCCTCGCCCTTTGCCGACCGGATTCGCACCAAGACCGGACACGGCCTTGGGCGTGACGTCCACGAGGCGCCCTATATCATGCGCGGCAACCCGATGCCGCTGCCTGCCGGAACGGTCTATACCAACGAGCCGGGGCTTTACGAGATCGGCAAATTCGGCGTGCGCATCGAAGACGACGTGCTTGTGACTGACACCGGCGCGCTCTCCCTCACCACATTCCCAAAGGAGCTCATGGTGCTGAAATGCTGAATTATGTCCTGAGCCGTCTGTTGACCTTTGTGCCCACCTTTATCGGGGTCACGCTGATTTCCTTCATGTTCATCCGGCTGCTGCCGGGCGATCCGATCATCGTCATGGCCGGAGAGCGCGGGGTCAGCCCCGAACGCTATGCCGAGCTATCGGCGCAATTTGGCTATGACCGGCCGGTATATGTGCAGTTCTTCGAGTATCTGACCGGGGTCTTGCAGGGCGATCTTGGCACTTCCTTTGTCACCAAACGCCCGGTCTGGGATGAATTTTTCGCGCTGTTTCCGGCCACGCTTGAGCTCTCAATCTGCGCGATGATCTTTGCCGTGGTGCTTGGCCTGCCCGCCGGGGTCATTGCCGCCGTCAATCGCGGCAAGTTCTTTGATCGCGCGTTGATGTCGACCGCGCTTGTCGGCTATTCGATGCCGATTTTCTGGTGGGCGCTTTTGTTGATCATCGTCTTTTCCGGCAACCTTCAGTGGACGCCGGTCTCGGGCCGGATCGACCTTTTGTACTATTTTCCCGATCCGACCGGCTTCATGCTGATCGACAGTATCGCCTCGGGGCAGAAGGGCGCGTTTCTCTCGGCTGTGCGGCATCTATTGCTGCCGACGATCGTGCTTGGCACCATCCCGCTGGCGGTGATCGCGCGTCAGACCCGCTCGGCCATGCTTGAGGTGCTGGGCGAGGATTATATCCGCACCGCGCGCTCCAAGGGCCTGTCGCCGGGGCGCATCAACGGCATCCATGCCCTGCGCAACGCCCTGATCCCGGTCATTACCGTGATCGGCCTGTCGGTCGGCACCTTGCTGGCGGGCGCCATCCTGACCGAGACGATCTTTAGCTGGCCGGGGATCGGCAAGTGGATGGTCGATAGCATTTTCCGGCGCGATTACCCGGTGGTGCAGGGCGGCCTGTTGCTGATTGCGGTGATGGTGATGATCGTGAACCTGACCGTGGATATGCTCTATGGTGTGATCAACCCCAAGATCAGGAAACGCTGATGACCGAGACAACCTCAAACGAGGGGCAGGGCGCCCCGGTGGATGGCCCCGAACGCCCCGGACAGCTGCGCGAGTTCTGGTTCTATTTCCGCGAGAATCGTGGCGCGGTGATTGGCCTTTGGATTTTCGCGGTCTTTGCGTTCCTTGCCCTGTTCGGGCCATGGATCGCGCCGCATGACGCCACCGCGCAGGCCCGCGAATTTACCCTGTTGCCGCCGGCCTGGCAGGAGGGCGGAAGCTGGACATATGTGCTTGGCACCGATCCGTTGGGGCGCGATATGCTGTCGCGGCTGATCGTCGGTGCGCGCTATTCGTTCTTTGTCGGGGTCGTGGTGGTCACGGTTGCCGCGTCTGGCGGGATCATCATCGGCCTGCTGGCAGGGTTTGCGCCGAAATGGGTCGATAGCATCATCATGCGGGTGATGGATATCATCCTGGCCTTTCCCTCGCTCCTGCTGGCGCTGGTTCTGGTGGCGATCCTGGGGCCGTCGCTGACCAATGCGATGATTGCCATCGCCATCGTGCTGCAACCCCATTACGTGCGCCTGACGCGGGCCAGCGTGATGTCCGAGCTGCAAAAAGACTATGTCACCTCGGCGCGTGTCGCCGGTGCCGGGCTTGCGCGGCTGATGTTCGTGACGGTTTTGCCGAACTGTCTTGCGCCGATCATCGTGCAGGCCGCGCTGTCGTTTTCGACCGCCATTCTTGACGCCGCCGCGCTCGGCTTTCTGGGGATGGGGGCACAGCCGCCGACGCCGGAATGGGGCACCATGCTGGCCGAGGCGCGCGAATTCATCCTGCGCGCGTGGTGGGTCGTGACCTTTCCCGGTCTCGCGATTCTTGTCACCGTGCTGGCGATCAATCTGATGGGGGATGGGCTGCGCGATGCGCTCGATCCCAAGCTGAAACGGAGCTGAGGCCATGTCACTGCTACGCATTCGCAATCTGAGCGTTGATTTTGCCACCGCATCGGGCGCCTTTCGTGCCGTTGACGGGGTCGATCAGGACGTCGATACCGGCGAAATTCTGGCCATCGTCGGCGAAAGTGGGTCGGGCAAATCGGTGTCGATGCTGGCGCTCATGGGGCTCTTGCCCTGGACCGCGACCATCACCGCCGACGAGATGAGCTTTGACGGCAAGGACCTGCTGAGGATGGACACGCGCGCCAAGCGCCGCATCATCGGCAACGATCTTTCGATGATCTTTCAAGAGCCGATGTCCTCGCTCAACCCGTGTTTCACGGTCGGCTGGCAAATCAAGGAATCGCTGCGCTATCACCTCGGGCTTGACCGGCGCGCGCGCCACGCCCGCGCGATCGAACTGTTCGAACAGGTCGGCATCCCCGATCCCGAAAAGCGCCTATCGGCCTTCCCGCACCAGATGTCGGGCGGCATGAACCAGCGCGTGATGATCGCCATGGCGATTGCCTGCAAACCCAAGCTCTTGATCGCGGACGAGCCGACAACCGCGCTTGACGTGACCATTCAGGCGCAGATTCTCGATCTCTTGGCCACCCTGCGTGACGAGACCGGCATGGGCCTTGTGCTGATCACCCACGACATGGGCGTGGTGGCCGAAACCGCAGAGCGCGTGAGCGTGCAATACGCCGGTCAGAAGGTCGAGGAACAGCCGGTTGTCGATCTTTTCGCCACCCCGCACCACCCCTATACGGCGGCGCTTCTGGATGCGCTGCCGGAACGGGCGACGGACAAGTTCCTGCCGACCATCCCCGGTGTGGTGCCGGGACAGTTTGACCGTCCTTCGGGGTGCCTGTTTTCGCCGCGCTGCAAATTCGCGGATGCAAAATGCAAGACCACGCCGCCGCCGCCGCTTGGCGCCGATCTTGGCTATGCGCGGTGTTTTTATCCCGTCAACTCTGACAAAAGGATCGCATCATGACCGAACCGGTGATGCAGGCGCGCGCGCTTGAGCGCCATTACAACGTCAGCGGCGGGCTGTTTGGCAAGACGCGGGTTCTGCGGGCGGTCGGCGGGGTCGATTTTGACCTGACCCCCGGCAAGACCCTTGCCGTGGTCGGCGAAAGCGGCTGTGGCAAATCCACATTGGCGCGCATGGTGGCGATGATCGAAGAGCCGACCGAGGGCACGCTGAGCCTTGATGGCAGGCCTGTGCTGCCGCAGGAATGGGCCGATCTGCGCAAATCGGTGCAGATCGTGTTTCAGGATCCCTATGGCTCGCTTAACCCGCGCCAGCGGATCAGTGCGATCTTGCAGGAGCCGCTGATCATCAACCGCAAGGATATAAGCAAGCAGGACCGTCAGGCCAAGGCGCGCGACATGCTGCGCCTTGTCGGGCTTCGCCCCGAGCATTTCGACCGATATCCGCATATGTTTTCCGGCGGTCAGCGTCAGCGGATCGCGATTGCCCGCGCCTTGATGCTTGACCCCAAGGTCGTGGTGCTCGACGAGCCGGTTTCGGCGCTTGATCTGTCGATCCAGAGCTCGATCCTGAACCTCTTGCGCGAATTGCAGGAACGGCTGCATCTGGCCTATCTTTTCATCAGCCACGACCTCAGTGTGGTGCGCCATGTGGCGGATGATCTGATCGTGATGTATCTTGGGCGCGCGGTTGAAAAGGGCCCCAAGGCGGATGTCTTTGCAAACCCGATGCACCCCTATACCAAGGCGCTTTTATCGGCCACGCCGCGCACCACGCCGAATGCGGCCAAGGAGCGGATCAAGCTGATCGGCGAACTGCCCTCGCCGATGGCGATCCCCGATGGCTGTCCCTTCGCGCCGCGATGCTGGAAGGTGCAATCCGACTGCCGCGACGCGGTGCCGCCGCTTGCGGGCGGGACCCATAGCGCCGCCTGTTTTTACCCCGAGGGCGATTGAGCGCGTCCCGTCGGGCGTGGTGCGGAAAGGGCAGGGCATGAAGGTTGGCATAGCGGGCACCGGCGCGATTGGTCTCACTGTGGCGCGCGCCCTCGATGCGGGCGAAATCCCCGGTTTCACCCTTACCGCGATAAGCACCCGCCGGGCCGAGCGCGCGGCAGAGGTTAACGCCGCGCTTACCACGCCGGTGCCGGTCGATGATTTTGCCGGGCTGGCCGCGCATTGTGACGTGATTATCGAATGCCTGCCACCACAGCTTTTCCCCGAGATCGCCCGCCCGGTCCTTTTGGCCGGCAAAACCCTTGTCGTGCTCTCAGCAAGCCAGCTTTTGCAGCAGGGCGATCTTGTCGATCTGGCAGAGGCGCATGGCGGCAAGATCATCGTGCCCTCGGGCGCCATGCTTGGGCTTGATGCGATAAAGGCGGCCGCGGTGGGCCGGCTCACCTCGGTCAGCATGACAACCCGCAAGCCGGTCGCCGGGCTCATCGGCGCGCCCTATCTTGTCAAAAACGGCATCGACCTCGGCGGCATCACAGAGCCGGTCTGTATCATGTCCGGCAGCGTCTCGGAGATCGCCCGCGAATTTCCCGCCAACGTCAATGTTGCCGCCGCCATTAGTCTGGCCGGGCTTGGCCCTGATCTTACAAAGCTGGAAATCTGGGTCGACCCAAAGGTGACGCGCAATGTTCACAGCGTGCGGGTTACCTCCGACAGCTCTGATTTCACCATGTCGATTGAGGGGCGCCCAAGCGATGACAACCCCGCCACCGGGCGGATCACCGCGCAAAGCGTGATCGCCCTGTTGCGCCAGATGACGGCGACCCTGCGGATCGGCACCTGAGCGGCGCTAGATTTCCGCAAGAATAAGGTCAGCCGCGCGATGCGCCAGCATCATGGTTGGCGCATTGGTATTGGCCGAGGTGAGATTGGGAAAGACCGAGGCATCGACCACGCGCAGCCCTTCTATGCCATGCAGCCGCAGGCCTGGGTCAACCACCGAACTCGCCGCATCCGCCCCCATCCGACAGGTGCCGACCGGGTGAAACACCGTGCCAGAGCGGTGGCGGAAATCCTCAAGGATCGCGGCATCGTCCATCTCGCGCAGATCCTCGCCCATGGCCGAGGCCGCAAGGCCGCTCAGGGCTGTGCTGGTGATAAGACGCTGGCACAGACGCCCGCCCGCGATCACCTGCGCGCGGTCTTCCTTGGTGGCCAGCGAATTGGGCCGGATGAGCGGCGGGGCCGCCGAATCATTGGCGCGCAAATCAATGCGCCCGCTGCTTGTTGGGCGCGAGGGTTGAAAGCCAAGGATAAAGCCGGGAAACGGATCTGGCTTGATTACACTGCGGCTGCCGTTGGGCGCGGTGGTATAGGTGACCGGGTTGAAATAAAGCTGTTGGTCGACGCGGTTCACCCCATCAGACGAGCGGAAATAGCCGCCGCATTGATTGACCGAAAGCGCTAGCGGCCCGCGCCGCGTCAGGGCATAGCGCAGGGCGGCGCGCAGCTTGCCAAGAAACGGCGCCAATTCGTTGTTGAGGGTGCGTTCGGTGGCGCGAAAATAGTAATTGATGCCAAGGTGATCCTGAAGATTGCCGCCCACATGCGGCGCATCCATGATCGGCGTGATGCCAAGCGATTTCAGGTGCTCTGCCGGACCGATACCCGATATCTGCAACAGGCAGGGCGAGGCCACGCTGCCCGCCGAAAGGATGATTTCGCGCCCCGCGCGCACGGTTTTGACCGTGCCCCGGTGGTGATACTCGACCGAGACCGCCCGCCGCCCGTCAAAGCCGATCTGACCAACCATCGCGCCGGTGACAAGCGTCACATTGGCCCGCCTGAGCGCCGGTTTAAGAAAGGCGCGTGCCGAGGAATTGCGCCGCCCGCCGCGCGTGTTGATCCGGTAGATCGTCGCGCCTTCCGAGGTCGTGCCGTTAAGATCATCGCAGAGCGGCAGGCCAAGTTCGCGGGCCGCGTCAAAGAAATGCCGGTTGACCGGGTGGATCTGATCCGAGACATCCTGCACATGCATCGCGCCGCTGCCCACCCGCGTGCCATCCGGGGCGACCTGGGTTTCCATCGCCTCATAGGTTTCGCGCACCGTGTCCCAGCCCCAGCCGGTAGCGCCAGACGCCTCCCAATCGTCGAAATCATGCGGCAAGCCGCGCGCATAGACCAGCGCGTTGATCGACCCCGATCCGCCCACGCCCTTGCCGCGTGGCCAATAGGCGCGCCGCCCGGCGAGGGCCGCGTCCGGCTCGGCCTCGTATTTCCAGTTTACACGCTCGTCGAAAAACGTCTTGCCATAGCCAAGCGGCAGCGCGATCCAGGGCGAGCGGCCACGCCCGCCTGCCTCAAGGATCAGAACGCTGTGGCGGCCATTCGCACTTAGCCGCTCGGCCAGCACGCAGCCTGCCGACCCCGCCCCGATGATGATGAAATCATACTCTGCAGTCATTGCCGCCCGCCATTTTGTGGGTTTGCCCTGCAAGCGTTACAAACTGTGATTTGCGGGCGAAAGCGAAAACTGCGCGGGCGCCGTTCAACCCGGGTTATTTTCACCAAGCCGGGCCACCAGCGGGGCGAACCACTCCCAGTTTTGTGCCGCCGTGTCATTGACGATCAGGTATTTCTTGCGGGTGTATACCGGGGCCTCAACCATCTCAAACAGGTCACCGGCGCTGATATGCGGCGCCGCCAAAGCGCGCGGCAGATAGGCCGAACCGCCCCGATCAAGCAGGAACTGAAGCGCCCACCACGAGCTGTCAAAGCTGATCCGGGCGATGCCCGCATCATGATAGCTTTCGCCATGGCTGCGCCGAAAATCTTCGCCGTGATCGACAAAGACATAGGACGGGTCGGCCTTGATCGGCGTTACCGCGCGATCGGAATAAAGCACAAGCTCTTCGGCGGGCAGGGCGTGCACGGTCTGGGCGCCGTGGGTCACCGTCTCATAGCTCAGAATCACATCGACACGCCCCGAGCCAAGCCATTCCTCAAGATCGCGCGCATTGCCCTGATGCACCGAGACCGCCATTTCCGGGTGCCCCGACACCACGCCGTCAAAAAACGCGCGCCCCGGTCCATGCCAAAGCTCGCGGTCACAGCCAAAGGTACAGACCGAACTTAGCCCCGCAGGCAGGCCGGTTTCATAGCGCGCCTGCCGCCATAACCCGTTGATAACCCGTGCATAACGCAAAAGTTTGGTGCCCGCAGGCGTCAGCGTGGTGCCCGATTTCTGACGGTTCAGAAGCTGCTGGCCAAGCTCGTCCTCAAGCGTCTTGAGGCGCGCGGTGACGGTCGATTGGGTCACGTGAAGCTTTTGCGAGGCGCGCACCAGATTGCCGGTATCGACAATCGCCAGAAAGGTTTGCAAGGCGGTGAGGTTCATGATTGGCGCTCTCAATTCGAATTTATTGCACATAGTGCGCAAAATAATTCGTTATCAAGAATTGAAATAGTATGCCAGTTTAACATGAACCTTTTCCAGGGCTTTGAAATGACGAAAGGACCGGCGATGCTGACTGAGACCAGACCACTTGTAGAGCGCGATCGCTTTATTGGCGCGATGCGGCGGGTTGCGGCCTCGGTGACGGTGGTCACGACTGACGGTGTTGCCGGGCGCTTTGGCGCGACGGTCAGCGCGTTTTCCTCTGTTTCCGCTGATCCGCCGTCGGTTCTGATCTGTCTGAATGCCGCGAGCCGGATCGCCAAGGCGGTGGCACGGAATGGCCGCTTTTGCGTGAATGTCTTGCCCGAATCCGGGCCGGAGCTTGCCGACCGCTTTGCCGGGCGCCACGACGCGCAGATCGCCGATCGCTTTTCGGGGGTGAACACCTTTGGCCCGCCGGGCAGCGCGCCGCTGATTGATGGGGCAACCGGATTTTTCTGCGAGGTACAACAATGCGTGACCTCGGGTAGCCATCTTATCGTGATCGGCACTGTGCATGATGTTCTGGATGGCGAGGCACCGCCGCTGGCCTGGCGCGAGGGCGGCTATCACCGGGTCGTGCCGACCGAGAGCGCGCACCGGATGGCGGCAGAATGACAACGGGCAGGGCGATGATGAAGACCTATAAAATGCTGATTGAAGGGGCCTGGCTCGCGGCCTCGAACGGGGCGACGTTCGAGACCTTCAACCCGGCCACCGGCACGGTTTGGGCCACCGCCCCCGAGGCCACGGCAGAGGATGTCGATCGAGCCGTGCGCGCCGCGCATCGCGCCTGTTATGAAGGGCCTTGGGCCAGCATGACGCCAACAGCGCGCGGTCAATGCCTGCACCGGTTGGGGGATCTTTTGGCCGAACGCTCCGAGGCCTTGGGCGAGACAGAAACCCGAGATTCCGGCAAAATGTTCAAGGAAACCCGCTGGCAGGCAAAGTATATCAGTGAGTTTTTCCACTTCTACGCCGGCGCCGCCGACAAGATCAGCGGCGAGACCCTGCCGATCGACAAGCCCGGCATGTTCGTCTTTACCAACCGCGAACCGCTTGGCGTGGTGGCCGCCGTCGTGCCCTGGAACAGCCAGCTTTTCCTGACCGCCGTCAAGATCGGCCCGGCGCTTGCGGCCGGTAACACGGTGGTGCTGAAAACCAGCGAACACGCCCCCGCCGCGATCCTTGAGTTTGGCGAACTGCTGGCCGAGGCGGGCTTTCCCGACGGGGTGGTCAATATCATCACCGGCCATGGCGACCCTTGCGGCAAGGCCCTGACAAGTCATCCGCTTGTGGCGCGCATCAGCTTTACCGGCGGGCCGGGTGCGGCGCGCCACGTGTTGATGAACTCGACGCAGAATTTCGCGCAAGTCAGTCTTGAGTTGGGCGGCAAATCGCCCTTCATCGTCTTTGAGGACGCCGATCTTGAAAGCGCGGTCAATGGCGCGGTGGCCGGAATTTTTGGTGCCTCGGGGCAAAGCTGCGTCGCGGGCTCGCGCCTTATCGTGCACGAGGATGTGGCGGACGAATTCCTTGCCCGCCTCACCGCCATCGCGCGCGATATCGTGATTGGCGACCCGATGGCGGAGGCAACCCAGATGGGCCCGCTCTGCACCATGGGCCAGGTTGAGACCATCGAGCGCGAATTACGCCAAGCCGTGGCCGAGGGCGGCACCATCCTCTGTGGTGGCAAGCGGGCGGCTGCGGGGCAGCTGTTCTTTGAGCCGACGATTGTCGAGTGCCCGAGTGCCGACCTTAAAATTGTCGATACCGAGCTTTTCGGTCCGGTCCTCTGCGTGCTGCGCTTTGCCACCGAGGCCGAGGCGCTCGCCCTTGCCAACGATAGCGAACACGGGCTTGCGGCGGGGATTTTCACCCGCGATAGCGCGCGGTCCCTGCGGATGAGCCGCGCGGTGCGCGCGGGGATCGTCTGGGTCAATACCTATCGCGCGATTTCCCCGGTGGCCGAATTTGGCGGCACCAAGGGTTCCGGCTATGGGCGCGAAAGCGGGTTTCAGGCGGTCTATGACTACACCCGCCCCAAGACCGTCTGGATGAACATGTCGGACGAGCCGCTCGCCAATCCGTTTCAAATGCGCTGAGAAAGGACAAGACAATGAAATTTCATCTGGCAATCAATCTTGAGCGCCTCGATGCTTCGCTTGATATGAAGGCGGTGCGCGATCACACGCTTGAGATGGTGCAAATGGCCGAGGCCGCCGGGTTTGAGGTTGCCTGGGCGGCAGAGCATCACGCGCTTGAGATGACCATCGCGCCCAATCCGTTTCAGATCCTGACATGGTGGGGCGAGCATACAAAGACGATCCGCCTTGGTGTCGGTGTCGCCAATGCCGCCTATTGGCACCCGATCAAGCTTGCCGGTGAGGCGGCGATGCTTGATCTGCTCAGTGACGGGCGGCTTGAGTTTGGCATCGGCTCGGGCGCCTATCAGCGCGAGTTTGACCGCATGATGCCCGGTCTCGATCAGCGCGACAGCTGGCAATACATGCAGGAATCGCTTCCGGTGGTGCAAAAGCTATGGGCCGGCGATTATGCGCACGCCGGCACCTATTGGCAGTTTCCCACCGCCACGTCTTGCCCCAAGCCGGTGCAGGACAAGGTGCCGGTCTGGGTTGCCGCGCGCGCGCCGATCACCTTTGATTACGCGGTCGAACATGGCTGTGACATCATGAGCTGGCCGCTGACCATGCCGTTTTCCGAGGCCGAGGCGTATCGCGCGCGGCTTGACGATGCGATTGCCAGGAATGGCGGGCGCTATGATGGGCGGTGGGCCCTGATGCGTCACACGTCTGTTTATGAGACCGAAGAGGACCGCAGTAACGCAATGACCTCGCTGCGCCGGGTGCTGGGGCAATTCGGCAACCTGATGATGAAGCGCGGCGAGGTGGTGAACGGCTTTCCCGATCCGGTGCCTCTGGAAGAGATGGCGGGCAACGCGCGGGTTGATCCCGAGATGCTTGAGGAAAACCTCATGTTCGGGTCGCCCGATGCGGTGGTCGAAAAGCTTGCCAAATATCAAGAGCTTGGCGTCGGTGCCTTTATCTATTACGCCTCAATGGGTCTGGATATGGAGCAGCAGAAACGCTCGCTTCGCCTGTTCATAGACAAGGTGATGCCCGCCTTCGCCCAAAAGGAGCTGGCCCATGCCGGTTGAGATCAGGCGCACGCTCACATTGGTGCAAACCACCTTTAAGGAAGGCTTCAAGGAGGTGGCAGACCCCACCAAGCTTGTTTCGGCGCTTGCAATCATCCGCAACCCTTGGTTCGGGCGCGGCCATGTCGAAGACCTTGGCCCCGAAATCCGCGCCGCCGGGCCGGTGCTTGGCCAGCTTCTGACCGATATGATCCTTGCGGTGACCGGCGACACGCTTGAGGGCTATGGCAAGGCCTCGATTGTCGGCATGGGCGGCGAGATCGAGCATGCGCAAGGGCTGACGCATACGCTGTGGTTTGGCAACAAGTTCCGCGATGCGCTCAAGGCCAAGACCTATCTCGCCTTTACCAACACCCGCGGCGCGGCGGGCACATCGCTCATGATCCCGTTGATGGACAAGGACGATGCCGGACGGCGCTCGCATTATCAGACGATCCACACCACCGTGCCCGACGCCCCCGCCGATGACGAGATCATCATCGCGCTTGGTGCCTCGGTGGGCGGGCATCCCAATCACCGGATCGGCGACCGCTACGCCGATCTACGCGAGATGGGCCATGATCCTGATAATCCGGCGGGGGTCTGAATGGTTCTGTCGGCGGGCGGCACCGCCTATGACCTGAGTGGCCCCGAGGGCGCGCCGGTTGTCGCGCTCATCCATGGGCTTGGCCTGACGCGCCAAAGCACATGGGGGGCCATCGCGCCAATGCTGTCGCAACGGTTTCGCGTGCTCAGCTATGATCTGTGCGGGCATGGTCAGTCTATCTTGCCGCCCGATGGCTCCAGCCTGACGGTGCTCTCTGAGCAACTGATCGCGCTGATGGATGAGCTTGGGATTGGGCAGGCGGCCCTCGTCGGCTTTTCGCTTGGCGGGATGATCAACCGGCGCTGTGCCATGGATCATGGCGGGCGGGTTTCGTCGCTGGTGGTGCTCAATTCGCCGCATGAGCGCGGGCCCACCTTGCAGCAACAGGTCGAGGCCGCCGCGCGCGACGCGGGCGCAGGCGGGCCGGAGGCGACGATTGACGCCGCCCTTGCGCGGTGGTTCACCGAAGATTTCCGGACAGCGCACCCCGATGCGGTGGCCGCAATCCGGCGCGTGGTCTTGGCCAATGATCCGGTAAATTATGCGCAGCACCGCCAGGTGCTTGCCGAAGGGGTGACCGAGTTGATCCGCCCAAAGATAGCGATCCGTCACCCGACCCTTGTGATGACCTCGCAATTCGACAGCGGCAGCACGCCCGCAATGGCGCAAACCATCGCCGATGAGATCGACGGCGCAGAGGTGATCACCGTGCCGGGACTGAAACACCTTGGCCTGATCGAGCAACCGGAGCTGTTTACCGCACCGATCATCGCGTTTCTGACAGCCTGCGTAAATTGAACAAAACCCCGCCGATATGGCGATCAGGCAATGGGTCTTGGACTATTGTTCCATAATTCGCAAAAACCCGGAATTATGATCGCTCTTCCGTGGCAACATCCGAATAGGATCACGAAAATCCAGAGCGTTCATTGCCATGGTTCCTTTTACGTTCACCAAAAGATGAATATGACGCAGGCGACCTTGTTGTTACCCTGTGACAAGCCTAGGTTCGGCGCCAGAGAAACAAGGGGATTTACCATGTTCCATACGTTCAAAAATGCCTGCCTTGCCGCCGTCGTGGCGGTTCTGCCATTGGCCGCACAGGCCGCTAGCCTTGGTCCGTTGATCGACCCCGCGGCGCTTGATGCGGCCCTCACCGAGCAAGACCCGATCGTGCTTGATATTCGCGGCGGCGCTTATGTCGAGGGGCATATTCCCGGCGCGTTGTCGGCGTCTTATGGCCAATTCCGCGGCCCCGGCGACAACCCCGGCTTGCTTGTGCCGCAGGACAGGATGACCGAGGTGTTGCGCGGGTTCGGCATCACCACCGACCGGCCCGTCGTGGTTGTCCACCAGGGCCGCGACCAGACCGATTTTGGCGCCGCTGCGCGGGTTTACTGGACGCTGAAATCAAGCGGCGTGAGCGATCTTGCGATCCTCAATGGTGGCATGAATGCCTGGCTCAAGGCCGGAATGCGCGTCCAGAAAGGCGAGCAAGAGGCGGTTAGCCCAAGCGACATCACGGTGAATTATTCGCATGAATGGCTCGCCACCCGCGAGGATATCAAGGATATCGTCGATGGCAAAACCTTGGCCGAACTGGTCGATGCGCGCCCCGAAAGCTTTTGGAAAGGCGAGACCAAACACGCCGCCGCCGCCAAGCCGGGCACCCTGCCGCAATCGAAATACTTCACCCATGACCGCTGGTTCGCATCGGATGACCCGACCCTGATCAAACCAGAGCTGATCCTCACATTGGCGGCGGACAACGGCTTTGAGCAGGGCGACAAGCTGGTGTCATTCTGCAATACCGGGCATTGGGCGGCGACCAACTGGTTCGCGCTCAGCGAAGTTGCCGGTATCGACGGGGTGAAACTTTATCCCGAATCCATGGTCGGCTGGTCGCAGACCGGCTATGAGATGGCCAATGTTCCGGGACTCTTCCAGAACATGATGAACAAGATCACTGGTAAATACTGAGGTAAACATGTCCGCAACCACCACCGCGCTGCCACCATCGCCCCCCGGTTTCATATCCCGCAGCGCGGTGCTGCTGGGGGTGGCGGCGATGCTTTTGGGCCTGGCCATGGTGGCGGGGCCGCGCTATGGCGCGCTTCTGGCGATCGGCATGGGTTTTGGTCTTGCACTTGAGGGGTTTCGCTTTGGCTTTACCGGGCCATGGCGGCGGATGATCCTACAGCGCGATGCCTCTGGCCTTCTGGCGCAGCTGATCTGTATTGCCATCGTGGCGCTCTTCGCCTTTCCGATGCTGGCAAACAACGGCGCCGAAATCAAAGGCGCGCATGCTCCGATCGGGCTTGCCATGATCGGCGGGGCCTTTGTCTTTGGCGCCTCGATGCAGATCGTCATGGGTTGTGGCTCGGGTACGCTTGTCAATGCCGGAAGTGGCAATGCGGTGGCGGCCCTTGCCCTGCCGTTCTTCGCCATCGGAAGCTTTGGCGGCGCCTATCACCTCACCTGGTGGACATCGCTAGGAAGCCTGCCGGTCATCGCGCTCAGCGGCACCAGCGGCCTTGCGATCACGCTGGCCGGGCTTGCGGCGATAGGCGTGCTGGCAATCCTGCTCGGGGCCAGGAACAGTTGGCGCATTCCGGCGCGCTATTGGATGGCGGTGGCGGCGCTGGCCGGCCTTGCGATCCTGCATCTGGCGGTCGCGGGCCAGCCCTGGGGCGTGGTCTATGGCCTCGGTCTCTGGGTCGCCAAGGGCGTGGTTGCCATGGGCGCGGACCTGTCCGGCTCGCCGTTCTGGGTGGCGCCGGGCAATGCCGAACGGATCTCCGCAAGCGTTTTGACCGATGTGACTTCGCTGACGGATTTTGGCCTGATCGGTGGCGCGGCTCTGGTGGCGTGGTGGCGCGCGGGGCTTGGATCACCGATCGGGAAATACCCGCTCCGGGCCTGGGCCTCGGTGATCATTGCGGGGCTGCTTCTGGGCTATTCCTCGCGGCTTGCCTTTGGCTGTAACATCGGCGCGTTCTTTAGCGGGATCGGCACCGGATCGTTGCATGGCTGGGTCTGGTTTGTCGCAGCCTTTGCGGGATCGTGGTTTGGCATCCGGCTGCGTCCGCTTTTAGGGCTGGAGGCACGCAGATGACCCGCGGCCACGTTGTTTTCATTACCCTGCTGGGGGTCACGGTGTTTCTGGGGCTGGATTTTGCCAATTCTGCGCCGCTCAATCCCTATACGGCGCCACCGCTCTTTTCACTTGGCTCGGGCCTGGCGGCCACCGGGGCGCATTGCGCGGCGCCACCACCGGCACAGTAACCGCAGCACAACGAAAAACGGGCCAGTCATCAAAGACCGGCCCGTTTGTCATGTCGTGATACCCGCCAGATTTAACCGGGCACGAGATAGCTCATCGGATCGACGCTATCAAAGCCGTCGCGAACCTCGAAATGAAGTGCGGCGCTGCCCTCGCGCCGGATTTCGGCAATCTTCTGTCCACGCTTGACGTTATCGCCCTTGGCCACGGCAAGCCCGCCGACGTTGGAATAAACCGTCAGGAGGTTGCCCGAGTGCTTGACCACGATGATCGGGATACCGTTGCTATCCTCTGTGATCGCCGCCACAAGCCCGTCATCGGCGGCCTTGACCGTCGCGCCGGGAGTGGCGGAAATGTCGATACCGTCATTGCGGCCCTTGGCATATTCGCGCACGATGTCGCCCTGTACCGGAAAGGCCATGCGGCCGGGTTTCGCGGCACTTTCGGTTTTTCCAAGGTCGGGCGCGGCGGTGGTCTTGACTGGCGTGGCCTTGGGCACGGTGACCTCATCGGGCAGCGGTTTGGCGGCACTGGGCGGCGTTGGCGTCGGCGATCCGGCCCCCGGCGGGGTCACGACCGCCGCTTCGCTCGCATCGAACGGCGCTGTGTCTTCGCCCGGAAGCGCGACCGGGATCAACAGGAACTGACCCTCGCGCACGGCAAAATCGGGGCCAAGACCGTTCCAGTCAGCAAGGCTTCGGATCGAGACATCGTAAAGCCGGGCGATGGTAAAGGCGGTTTCACCGCGCGCAACCTGGTGGCGCACGGGTTCAACGCCGACGCGCGGGGCCGGATCAAGTGCGCTGGTCTGAACCTTTTGCGCATCGGCGCGCGCGATGGCGCCATTGGCCAGCGTCGAGATATCCACGCCCGAGGGCGGCTGAATTGGCCCGCCGGTCGGTTCGGCGACGCGACCGGGCAGGGCGATCACCTCGCCGGGGCGGAGCGGGTCGCCGGTCTGGATGCCGTTGAAGCGGGCAAGTTCCTGCGGATTGGCGCCGATCCGCGTGGCCAGCGTGGCCACCGTATCACCGCGCTGCGCCACCGCCACCTGATAGCCGGGATAAGAGATGATGCCACGACTGTCGGGTTCGGGGCGGGCCTGGGTCGCGTTACGCGCGGCTTCGGCGGTAGAGGGCGCATTGCCAAAGGCACCGCGCAGGTCAAGATCAAGCGGTTTATCGCAGCCGGCCAGAAAAACAGCCATGCCAGCCACAAGCGGCGCTGATCGCGGGAAATAACGCATCTCGATCTATCCTCGTTTGTTGCCCCTTGTTGGCCGGGGCTTGGTTCCTAAACGTTCACTCAGTCACTTCCGGGCGCCGGGTCAGCCATCGCGCCCAAGCCCTTCGACAAGGGGCACAAAGCGCACCGGGCGCAATTCGTCATAGTCAAACCCGCTCTCGGTTCGGGTCACCCGGATCAACCGTTGCACGGCATCTGATTGGCCCACGGGCACAACCATGATACCCCCGATTTTCAATTGGGCCAATAGGGGGCCGGGGGGGTCTTCGGCGGCGGCGGTCACGATAATGCGGTCAAACGGCGCCTGATCGGGCAAACCAAAGCTGCCATCGGCCGTCAGCGCGATGATATTGGTCAGATCAAGCGTGTTAAAAATCTCGGTCGCGTCCTGCACCAGCCGCTTGTGGCGATCCACCGTATAGACCCGGCGCGCCAGAAGGCTGAGGATCGCCGCCTGATAGCCAGAGCCGGTCCCGACCTCAAGCACCTTGTCACGATTGCTCACCCTGAGCGCCTGTGTCATCAGCCCGACAACCGACGGCTGGCTGATCGTCTGACCGCAGGCAATCGGAAGCGGCATATCCTCATAGGCGCGCTCGGAAAAATAGCCGCGAATGAACGGGCCGCGATCAATCTTTTCCATCGCCGTGAGAACCCGCGCATCGGTCACGCCTTTTGAGCGCAGCGCGAAGAGGAACTGCATCTTGCGTTCGGCGATTTCGTCGGCCTCGTCACTCATTCGATGGCTTTCAGCTTCTCCAGTGCGTCATGGGCGGTAAAATCGGCGCGCATCGGCGTGACCGAAATATAGCCCTTGAGGTTCACATCGGCGTCCGAGCCCGGACTTGTCGGATTTTGCTGTGGCGCGCCCGTGACCCACAAAAAGCGCCGCCCCGAAGGCGCCATATGCGGCTCTACCCCAAAGCCCATGTCGCGGCGAAACCCCTGACGCGCGGCGCGCAGGCCTTTGACCCCGGATGCCGGAACGGGCGGAAAGTTGATATTGTAGAAAATGCCGTAGTCGTCCTTGCTCCACACGCCCTTGTCCAGCAGGGTGCGCAGGGTTTGCAGCCCATGCACGCGCGCCGCCTCGAATGTGTCGTCAAGATCGCGATTGTCGGGGCCGTAATACTGGCTGAGCGCGATGGCGGGTACACCTTGCAGCGCCGCTTCCATCGCCGCGCCGACAGTGCCGGAATAGACCGCGTTTTCGGCCGAGTTGTTGCCCCGGTTTACCCCCGAAAGTACCAGATCGGGGCGCGCATCCTTCATCACGTCATGCAGACCCGCAAGCACGCAATCGGCGGGGCTGCCTTCGGCGGCAAAGCGGCGTTCGCCCATCTTGGCAATCATCATCGGGCGCGTGTAGGAAATGCAATGGCCAACGCCGGATTGCTCAAAGGCGGGGGCCACGGTCCAGACCTCGCCGTCCGGGCCGGCTAGATCGGTGGCAATCTCGTGCAAAACCGCAAGACCCGGCGCGTTGATTCCGTCGTCATTGGTGATGAGAATGCGCATTATCCTGCCCCCTGCGTTGCTCTGCCCCCTGTCTATCCTCGCGCCGCCCCAGCGGCAAGCGGGCACTGGCCCCCGCTTCAGGCGAGCAGGGCCAGAAGGCGCTTTGCCTCATCCTTCGGCGCGGCGAGCGCGGCGCGGTCCTCGCCGGGGAAAAACCGGGCGCGGGTGGCGGTGGCCATCGGCGCGGGGTTGAGCACATGCACCTTCGGACCGGTGCGCGCGGTCTCGGCCTGCCAGCTTCGGGCAAGGGCAATCTGTGCGGCCTTTGTGGCGCCATAAGCCCCGAAGAATTTCTCACCCGCGTGGGTGTCGTCAAAAAACACCGCCTGACCGGCCTCACCCAGAAGCGGCGCGATAAAGGGAATGAGAATGCCCGTCGCGCTTACGTTGCAGGTGAGCGATTTGGTCCAGTCGCCCTCGACAAGCTGGGCCGCAGGCATCAGCGGCGCGGCATGCACCGCCGCATGTACCCAGATCGCAACCTCGCCCCAGCGATCGTGAATCGAGCGGCACAGCTGGGCCATGGCATCCTTGTTGGTGATATCCATCGGCGCCAGCGTCGCCTGTCCGCCAGCGGCCTGAATGCGGTCATCCAGCTCTTCCAATGCGCCGGTGGTGCGCGCCACCGCGACCACATGATGGGTTTTCGCCAGGGCCTCGGCCATGGCCGCCCCAAGACCGCGCGAGGCGCCGGTCACAAGGGCGATAGGGGGGGGTGTGTTTTCGCTCATAGTGGGGCAAATCCCACCAGACGGGGTATAAATCAAGAGGCTTCGTTGACTTTATTGCAGATACCGCGAAAAAGTCGGGCGGTATGGCACCGCCGGAAAGGGACTGCGCCCATGGGCGAGGATGACCAGACAACCGCCAGACCTGCGCCGAATATCCGTGTCCGGGCCTATGACCAAGCCGATGCGCCCGCCGTGCTGCGGGTGTTTCAGGCGGCCATCACCAAAGGGGCGGCGCGGTTTTATGACACCGCTCAGCGCGCGGCCTGGGCGGCGGCCCTTGTCGATGCCGATGCGATGGCCGCGCGGCTAAGCGGGTTGGGGGTTTGGGTTGCTGTAACGCCTGTGGATGATCAGGTGATCGGCTTCATGACCCTTGCGCCCAACGGACACATGGATTTCGCCTTTGTCGCGCCTGCAGTCATGGGGCAGGGCGTGGCGCAGGCCCTTTATGAGGAGGTCGAGACCCATGCCTGCGCCGCGTCCCTGCCGCGCCTGAGCACCGAGGCAAGCCACCTCGCGCGCCGGTTCTTTCAGCGTCAGGGCTGGCAGGTGGACAAGGCGCAGAGCGTTCAGCGCGCCGGGGTAACCCTTGAGAATTTCGCGATGTCCAAACCGCTTGGGCTTAAATCGTCGGCAGGCTGAGGCGTTCGGTGCGACCGGCCCGCGCCAGCATGACCACGCCCTCGCCAATCGCGGCCACGGTTGCGCCGTCGATGACATCGCCGACCGTCACCCGCGCAACCGTGGATTTTCCGATCCGCATAAGCGCATGCGACATATCGGGGCCCAGCAGGGTGCCAAGCAAGGACAGCCGTGCATCGGGCAGCGCATCTTGCGTGGTGGCGGCGGCCAGCGTGGCCTCCGAGGTTTGGGTGGTCTCTGACATTTGTGCCTCTGGCGTTGAATCGTGAGCCGGGCATCTAGTCGAGGTCAGGGGAAATGCAAAGGGGCGCTCCTCGCGCACCAGCGGAAAGATGCCGCATTGCAGCATTCCCTCGCGGTTTTTGGCGCCGAGGCCCGCCAAAAGGCCCACAATCGGGGTGTTATTCGGCGGCTTTCAGCTCAAACCCCTGTTCGATCATATCGCTTGGCGCCACCGGGTATTCCCCCGAGAAGCAGGCATCGCAATATTGCGGGCAATTGGAATTGCGGCCCTCGGCCTCGCCGACGGCGCGGTAAAGCCCGTTGAGCGAGATGAACTTGAGGCTGTCGACCTGAAGATGGTCGCGCATTTCATCCTCGGTCATGGTCGCCGCCAACAGCTTTTCGCGCTGCGGGGTATCCACACCGTAAAAACACGGCCAGGCGGTCGGCGGGCTGGCAATACGGAAATGCACCTCTTTCGCGCCGGCATCGAGGATCATTTCCTTGATCTTGCGGCTGGTTGTGCCGCGCACGACGCTGTCATCCACCAGAATGACCCGTTTGCCCTTGATCAGGGCGCGGTTCACGTTGAGCTTGAGGCGCACCCCCATGTTGCGGATCTGCTCGGTCGGCTCGATGAAGGTGCGGCCCATATACTGATTGCGGATGATGCCCATGGCGTAGGGGATCCCCGATTCGTGGCTAAACCCGATCGCCGCCGGGGTGCCGCTATCGGGCACCGGGCAGACAAGGTCAGCGTCAACCGGGGCTTCGCGCGCCAGCTCGACACCGATCTGGTGGCGGGTTTCATAGACAGAGCGCCCGCCGATGATCGAATCGGGGCGCGAGAAATAGACATGCTCGAAAATGCAAAAGCGCGCGGGCACGCGGCGGAACGGGTAATGGCTCTCGACGCCATGCTTTTCCGAGATCACCACCATCTCGCCGGGCTCGATCTCGCGCACATAGGTCGCGCCGATGATATCAAGCGCGCAGGTTTCCGAACTGAGCACCCAGCCATCGGCAACCTGACCAAGCACCAGAGGGCGGACCCCAAGCGGGTCGCGCACACCGATAAGCTCACTGCCGGTCATGGCAACGATCGAGAACGCGCCTTCGACCCGGCGCAGGGCGTCTTCCATCCGCTCGGGGATATTGCGCTGAAGCGAGCGCGCCATCAGGTGGATGATGCATTCACTGTCCGAGCTTGATTGAAAAATCGAGCCACGCTCGACCAGCTCTTTGCGCAGGGCATTGGCATTGGTGATATTGCCGTTATGGGCAATCGCCGCGCCGCCCATCGAAAACTCGCCAAAGAAGGGCTGAACGTCGCGGATCGCAGCACCTTTACTGCCGGCGGTGGAATAGCGCACATGCCCGATGGCCAGCGGCCCCGGCAGCGTTTCCATCAGGCTATGTCGGGTGAAATTGTCGCGCACATAGCCAAAGCGGCGCACGCTGTTAAAGCCCTGCTCGGCGTCGTGGCTGACGATGCCGCCGGCCTCTTGTCCGCGATGTTGCAGGGCGTGCAGGCCAAGGGCGACAAAGTTCGCGGCATCGGTCACGCCGATGACGCCGTAAACTCCGCATTCCTCCTTCAGCTTGTCATCATCAAAAGGGTGCGCGGGGGGCATTTGTCTGGACAAAGCGGTGCAACTCCAAATCCGGTCATTTCGCTTGGGGCCTCTCTTACGCCCTTGGGCGCGCCGTGTCACGAAACTATCACAAAATATCGGGGGCGACGTGGCGTTTGGCCCTGTCAATAGCGCGACAGGATCACCCCGCCCGCCACCAAAAGCGCCGCGAGGATGCGGGTCAGCGACAGATCGCGCGCCACAAGGCCAAAGGCGCCGATGTAATCAAGCACCAGCGCCGCCACCATCTGGCCGAGGATCAAAACCGTGATTGTGGTCAGAACCCCAAGGATCGGCACGCTCCAGAGCGCGGCCCAGACGTAAACCGCCCCAAGTGCGCCCCCCAGCAGCAGCCATTTAGGCAGGGTGGCAACGCGCGCGATCGCCCCCGCCTCGCCGCCAAGCGCCACAAGCACCAGAAGCGCGACAAAGCCGACCCCAAAGGAGATCGTCGCCGCCGCCAAAGAACTTTCGATGCTGCGCCCAAGCGCCGAGTTGATCGGCGCCTGAAGCGCGATGGCCACACCGGCCACCGCCATAAAGATCAATGCAAGAAGCGGGCTTTGCGGCATTGCGGGGTCTATTGCGGCGTGTCGCAGGCGCCTACAAGCTCTTCATATTGCCGGGTGATCCAGCCAAGCGCCTGTTCGGGATTGCCGTCCTCGACAGAGCCGGTCAGCTTGGCGAACACCCGCGCCGAGCGGCTATCGTCGATGATGTCGATGGATTGCGAGGTGATCACCGTTTCATAAACGAAATAGGCAATCGCGACCAAAAGCACACCGCGCGCCACGCCAAAGACAAAGCCAAGACCCTGATCAATCCCGCCAAGCGCGGAGCGCTGGACCAGCGATGAAAACAGCGGCGTGATCAGCGAAGCGACGATCAGACCGATGGCAAAGACCACCGCAAAGGCGGCGATCATGCTCAGCTCGCAACTGTCGGCGATGAAATCGCCCACAACCGGCACCTCTTTGACCAGCGGTTCAAGCTGTGGGGCAAACAGAAACGCCAGAATGCCCGCCACGACCCAGCCGGCAATCGCCAGGGCCTCGCGCACAAAGCCACGCGAATAGGCCAAGAGCGCCGATAAAACGATAAACAGCGCCACGACGCCATCAATGATGGTGAAACCTTCCATTCGTCTCTTCCTGTCCCTCTGGGCGCCTAGCCTGCGCCGAAAATGTCACCGACAAACGCGGTCAGATCGCCCATATGCGTGAGTTTGAGCCCGCTGTCACCACCCGGTTTTCCACCAGACGGGGTAATTGCGGCTGTGAAACCAAGTTTTTGCGCTTCTTTCAACCTGTTTTCGGTCTGTCCCACCGGTCTGAGCGCGCCAGACAGGCTTATTTCGCCGAAAACCACCGTATCGGCGGGCAGGGCGGTATCTTCGCGCGCACTCAGCAGCGCGGCGGCAACCGCCAGATCGGCGGCCGGCTCGCTTATCTTGAGGCCGCCGGCCACGTTGAGGTAAACATCAAGCCCGGCAAACGGAATGCCACAGCGCGCCTCAAGCACCGCGAGGATCATCGCAAGGCGCGCGCCATCCCACCCCACGACCGCGCGGCGCGGTTGCGAATGCGGGGTCGGCGCGACCAGCGCCTGCATTTCCACCAACAGGGGGCGGGTGCCCTCGATACCGGAGAACACCACCGAACCGGGACTTGGCGTACCGCGCCCCGACAGGAAAAGCGCAGAAGGGTTGGAGACCTCGGCAAGCCCCGCGCCGGTCATTTCAAACACGCCGATTTCGTCGGCGGGGCCAAAGCGGTTCTTGACAGAGCGCAGAATGCGGAATTGGTGCCCACGTTCGCCTTCGAAATAAAGCACGCAATCGACCATGTGCTCGACCACGCGCGGGCCGGCGATCTGGCCGTCCTTGGTGACATGACCGACAAGAATGACGCTTGTGTTGGAGCGCTTGGCAAAGCTGGTCAGTTCATGCGCGGCGGCGCGCACCTGGCTGACGCTGCCGGGGGCGGCCTCGACGGTGTCGGACCACACGGTCTGGATCGAATCGATGATCACCAGATCGGGGCGCTCGGCCTCAAGCGTGGTCAGGATATCGCGCAAAGATGTCGCCGCCGCCAGCTTGACCGGTGCCTCGCCAAGCCCAAGGCGTTGCGCGCGCATGCGAACCTGTGCGCTTGCCTCTTCGCCCGAGATGTAAAACGTCTTGAGGCCCGCGGCGGCAAAGCGCGCCGCCGCCTGAAGCAAAAGCGTCGATTTGCCGATGCCGGGATCGCCGCCGACCAGAACCGCGCTTGACGGCACAAGCCCACCGCCCAGAACACGGTCCAGCTCGCCAATGCCCGAGAGGGTGCGCGGCGGCGGGGTTTCCTCGGTCGAAAGGTCGGTCAGCGTCAGGAACGAGCCGCGCTTGCCGCCAAGCGATTTGCCCTTGGGCCCGGTGGACAGCGGCGCCTCTTCAACGATCGTGTTCCACTCGCCACAGGCATCACAGCGCCCCGACCAGCGCGAGTGCGTCGCACCACAGGACGTGCAGGAAAAGGAATTGGATTTCGCCATGCCCGGGTGATGCCCCAACTGGCGCGTCCGGTCAAACCCGAAAGCGGGCTCTGGCCTATTCCGCCGCCTTTTGGGTCAGGTCGATCACCCGGCCATCCTGGCGGATCATCTCTTCCAGCCCAAGCTCGGGCAGCACATCGCGCAGATCGTCGCGCAGGCGCGTCAGTTGGCTACTGGCGACGCTTTCCTCAAGATCGACCTCATGCGCCCAGTGTTTAAGTTCGCGGCTGATCTGCTTGGCCTGATCAAGCCGGGCATTGAAGGCCTCGATCTCTTGCTGGCGTTGGGTCAGGAAGGCGCGGGCGCGGGCCACCTTTTCGTCGGAATAGACGTCGGAAAGCTCGCGGCTGATGTGTGACATCTGCGCCGCGACCTCAAGAAGATCCGGCTCAAGCCCGCCAAGATCGGGATGATCGCGCAGGTAGGCAAGGCGTTCGCGCACCGCGTCAAATTCTGACGAAAGCTGAAAAACGCCGGTTCTGTCGGCGGCATGGGCGGCGGCATAGGCGCGCGCCACGTCCTGCATGCCGAGCGAAAACCGGCGATGCGAGTTTTCCAGTGCCATGATGCGCCCATTCGCAGGCAGGTAAAAACACAGAAGAACGGCCAAAGCGGTCAGGCCTATTTGAGCAATTTGTCCTGCGTTTTCATATGTTACGCCACCAAAGCTCACGTTGAATTCAAGCCATGGCAAGAGGCCGAAAAAGCTGGCAATCGTGATCGCGCTCAATCCGAGCGCAGACAAAACAAAGACAATAACGGCAAGCCGATGTAGTAAATATTGGGTCAGCAGCGCGACAGATTTCAAATGTCCGGCCATGACTTCCCCCCTGAAAGATCATTTCCTTAATATAGGCAAGTTTACGCTTATTGTCGGAAACGCAAAGGATTAATTTGATCAACTACCGGTAAAGTCTTGGAAATCCGGGCGTTACCGCACGTTTTTTGTTTCCGGTTTCTCAACAATTCTGCGGTTTTCGCCGTATTTTCCAGTCAGCCAGCCGATGACAACCGAGGCAATTACACAAAAGCTGAACAGGTAAAGCCCCCAGGCCGTCTCGACCCGGCCTAGCCCGGCACCGCGCGACAGGATGATATAAAGCGCAACCAGAAAAACATCCGCCATCGCCAGCTTGCCCAGCACCTGAAGCACCGGCAAGACCCGTCTTTCCAACAGATTAAAATGGATCAGGGCAAGGCCGATGGTCTTGAGATAGGGCGCGAAGAGGGCAAAGACCGTGACCAGCAGCGCAAGGAAAACATCCGCCTGCCAGAGACTTTGCAACCCGGTGATGACGCTAATCTCGTCAAGGGCGAAGAACGGCAGAATGCCAGCACGGATAAGCGGCGCGAACCAGGCGATAGGGAATAGGATAAGCAGCGAAAGATTGGCAAGTCTGAGCGCCCAATTGGCCGCTTGCCGAGGTTTCACCGGACCGCCTCGATCGGCCCCTCGGCGCGGCCATGAATGAACTGATCGAGGTAGGGATCGCCGGAATTGTCCATGTCGGCCACCGGGCCGGTCCATTTGATCACCCCGTCATGCAGCATCGCGATATTGTCGGCAATCGCGCGCACGCTTGTCATGTCATGGGTGATGGTCATCGCAGTGGCGCCCATCTCGACCACGATCTCGCGGATCAGGTCATTGATAACGCCCGCCATAATCGGATCAAGGCCGGTGGTCGGCTCGTCGAAAAAGATGATCTCGGGCTCGGCGGCGATGGCCCGGGCAAGGCCGACGCGCTTTTGCATGCCGCCCGACAGTTCGGCCGGGAATTTATCCGCCACATCCGGCTTGAGCCCGACGCGGCGCAGCTTTTCTATCGCGACCTCGCGGGCCTCTTCCCGGGGTCGGGCCAGCGAGCCGCGCAACAGGCGAAAGGCGACATTCTGCCAGACGGGAAGTGAATCAAACAGAGCACCCCCCTGAAACAGCATGCCAAAGCGCGCCAGAAACGCGTCGCGGTCGCCGGTGGTGACGTCCTTGCCATCAAGGGTGATCTTGCCGCTATCGGGCGTAACAAGGCCAAGAATGCTTTTCAGCGCAACAGATTTCCCGGTGCCAGACCCGCCGATGATGACCATCGAGGTGCCCGATTCAACGGTCAGGTTCACGCCGCGAAGCACGTGATTGTTGCCAAAGGCTTTATGAACGTCGGTGAGCTCTATCATGCCGAGAAAAACAACTCTGTCAGAAGGTAGTTGGACGCAAGGATAAGCACGCTTGCGGCCACCACGGCGGCCTTGGTCGCGCTGCCGACACCCTGTGCGCCGCGGCTCGAATTCATCCCGTAATAGCACCCCATCAGCGCCACGATAAAGCCGAACGCCGCGCCTTTGATCATGCCAGAGATGACATCCCATTGTTCGAGGAAATCAATCGTGTTGTGCAGATAGGTCGCCGCGCCGAAATCAAGCCGCCCGACACCGACCAGAAACCCGCCCATGATCCCGAGAGAGTCGCCCACTGCGACCAGAAGCGGCACCGCAAGCGTGGCGGCCAAAACTCGGGGCAGGGTGAGGTATTTCATCGGATTGGTCGACAGGGTGGTGAGCGCGTCGATCTGTTCGGTCACCTTCATGGTGCCGATCTCGGCGGCAATGCTAGAGGCGACGCGCGCCGCCACCATCAGGCCGCCAAGCACCGGGCCAAGTTCACGGGTAAGGCCGATGGCGACAATCGAGGGCACCACGGTTTCGGCGTTAAAGCGCGCACCGCCCGCGTAGATCTGAAGCGCAAGCGCGCCGCCGGTGAAGACGGCGGTCATGCCCACGACCGGCAGCGACAGCCAGCCGATCTGAACAAGAGCATGGCCAAATTCGCGCCAGTAAAACGGCGGGCGCGCAAGGTGGCTTATGGTGCGGGCAGCAAAAAGCCCGATCCGCCCGATCGCCGCCAATGTGCCCAGCACATACCGCCCGATCGCGGCCAAGAATGACATGGCCACCGTCATCCGCCCAGATATCGCCGCATATAGCGCGCCCCCAAAGATGTCAGAATTTCATAACCGATGGTGTCGGCGTTGTCGGCCAGCGTATCAATAGACTGATGCCGCCCCAGAAGTTCAAGCGTTTTCGGATCATACCCCAGATCGGTGATATCGACGCCAATCAGGTCCATGGAAATGCGCCCGGCAATGGGGCAGGGGGTATCCTCGGCCCAGAGCATGGTCTTGGGGCCCATCGCGCGCAGGATGCCATCGGCGTAGCCGCCTGAAATCGTTGCGATCCGCGTGTCTCGGGTGGCGCTAAAGCTATTGCCATAACCGACGGTTTCCCCGGCACTCAGATCGCGGCACTGGATCACCGGCACATCAAGCGTGACCACCGGGCGCGCATCGACGAAGGGGCGCCCGCCATAGACGCCGATCCCCGGACGGGCGAGATCAAAGTGATAGGCCTCGTCAAGCAGGATCGCGCCGGTATTGGCAAGGCTGCGCGGCACGTCGATATCATCAGTCATCTCGCGGAAGGTCGCGAGTTGTTGCGGGTTCATCGTATGATCGCGCTCATCGGCGCAGGCAAGATGGCTCATGATCAGTTGCGGCTTTTGCGCCATTGCGATCTGGCGCACGGCGGACCATTCGGCGGGCTCCATACCGAGGCGGTTCATGCCGCTGTCAAGCTGAATGCCAAACGGGTGACCGGGCAGGGCCTCGACATGGCGGATAAGCTGATCGAGCGAATTGATCATCGGCACAAGATCCATGTCGCCGATCATATCGGCGTCACCGCGCATATGCCCGGAAAACACGTTGATTGTCGGCCCCGGACCAAGCGCCTCGCGCAGCGCGGCGCCTTCTTCGGCGACGGCGACAAAAAAGGTACGCGCACCGGCGCGCGCGAGGGCGCGGGCGACGCGGGAAAGGCCAAGCCCATAGGCATCGGCCTTGACCACGGCCGCGGTTTCACCCGCGGTCATGGCATCCAATGCGCGCCAGTTGGCGACAATGGCATCAAGATCAATGGTCAGAATTGCGGTGCTCATGGCTGGGTTTTGACAGGATGGGCGTGAGGGTCAAGGGGAAAGCGCGTCGCCGCACCGCCGTCAGGCGGATATGGCAGGCGCAACAAAGCACCCCGGCCCCCAGAGGCCCGAGGTGACGAAAGAGAATAAGGCGTGCAAAACTGCTGTATCCTCAGAACCAGCTTTGAACGCCGCGCGCTGCACCGGATATGTCACGACCCACGCCATCCACCGTGGCACAGCCGGCCATCAGGGCGATAAGGGCGAATGCAATCAGTTTTCGCATAGCTCCTGCCTATAGTTTGTTGCCTGTTTTCTTAGTCTGCCTCGTACCACCATACCTCGGGAAGAAAGCCAATTCCATCCCCGTAGATCGGCAGATGGTCCTTTGGGTATTTCAACTGTGACTTATGGGCAATACGCCCGACACTATATTGATGGATCGGGATCACATAGCGCCCGGTGGTCAGCACCCGGTCAAGCGCGCGGGTCGCGGCGACGAATTCATCGCGGTCCCTGGCCTGAAGCATATGGGTGATCATCGCCTCGGCGGCGGGCGATACCAAGCCCATCAGATTGCGGCTTCCGGGTTGGTTGACGCCTTGCGATCCCCAATAGAACATCTGTTCATTGCCGGGGCTGAGCGACAGCGAGCGGCGCATGAGCGTGAGATCAAAGTCATATTGTGCCTCGCGCTCGGCGTATTGCGCCTTGTCGGTCATCTGGGTGGTCAGGGTAATGCCAAGCCGTTCAAGCGCGCGGGCATAGATATCCATCATCGCCGTCGCCTGACCGATCAAGCCGTCCTGTTGCAGCAGAACCGTCAATTCAAGCGGCTGACCTTGCGCATTCACAAGACGACCGTCCTGCACCCGCCAGCCGGCCTCTTTCAAGAGCGCCATGGCGCGGCGGATATTCTTGCGGTTGCGCGCGGTGCCATCGCCGATGGGCAGGTCATAGCCCGCAAGCGCACCGGGCAAGAGCGTTGCCTTGAACGGCTCAAGCAGGTCACGCACCCGGCCCGTCGCGGGGCCGTGATCCATCGCCAGTTCAGAATTCGAGAAATACGAGGTGATGCGCGGCTGACGCCCGCCGGTCAGGGTGTCGTTGATATATTCAAAGTTGAACGCGGTGATCAGCGCCTCGCGCACCCGCCAGTCATCCAGCGGCGCGCGCCGGGTGTTCATCACGAAACCGGTCATGCCCGAGGGCTTTTGATGGGGTATCTCTGATTTGACGATCTCACCGCGCTGAACGGCGGGAAAATCATACTGATTGGCCCAGGCCTCGGCGTTGAACTCACGCACATAGCTGATCAGCCCGGCTTTGAACGCCTCTTTAAGGACAGTGTCGTCGCCGTAAAACTCGATCCGGATCTCGTCAAAGTTGTTGGTGCCGCGCCGCAACGCCAGATCCTTGCCCCAATAAGCGGGATTGCGACGCAAGACGACAGAGCGGTCAATCTCGTAACTTTCAACCACATAGGGGCCGGTGCCGAGCGGGATATCCTCGATTCCCGCCTCGCTTATGTCGCGCCCCTGCCATTGCGCCTTTTGCAGGATCGGGCGCAACCCGGCCAGAAGCGCAAGCTCGCGGTCGTCCTCGTTGAAGGTCAGGCGCAGGCTGCGCGGGCCGGTCTGGGCGATCTCGCCGACCTTTTGCCAGAATCCGCGATAGCGCGGGTGCCCGTTACTGCCAAGTTCGCGGTAGGACCAGATCACATCCTCGACCGTGACTGGCGTTCCGTCAGAGAATGTCGCCCCCTCGCGCAGGGTGAATTCGACCCAATCGCGATTCGGTCCGGTCTCGACCGATTCGGCCAAAAGACCGTAAAGCGTGAACGGCTCGTCCATGGATCGCCCCATCAGGCTCTCGTGGGTGAGGCTTGCCAACTGCCAGGGCGCGGAGCCGCGCAGGATGAACGGATTGAGCGAATCAAAGCCGCCGACATTACCGGTCACCGCCTCACCGCCCTTGGGCGCGTCGGGGTTGGCGTAGGGGAGGGACACAAAATCAGGTGGTAGGGCGGGATCGCCATACATAGCTATGCCATGGGCGGGCGCCGCCGCGCCCGGTGTGGCCACCAGGCCCAGCCCGCAAACAAGCAATCCTGCCCGGACAAAGCGGAAAATATCTGATCTCATTTTGGCGACAATCCCCGATAGTCCTTGTTTCGCTGGCCCGGACCCTAGAGGCGGATTCATGCATTATCAAACTTTTAGCTTGGACTGCGGCGTCGGATTGCTTATAAAGGTCTTACTGCTCGATAGGTTTCTTGCCTGTATGAAACCTGCCTCAATAACTTGACGCCCGCTTCGCGCGGGCGTTTTTTTTTGGCCAGAGCTTGCCCCGGATTTCCGCCTCTCAGGGACGTGACTGTCAAGCCTCGTGCAATTCGCATCTGCAGCGTTTACGCTGCGCCTGCAACATGCATTGGGAGAATCTCCATGAGCGTCAAAGGTAAAACAGCAGTCATCACCGGATCGAATTCCGGCATCGGTTTGGGCATCGCCCAAGAGCTCGCACGCGCGGGCGTGAACGTCGTTCTCAATTCCTTTACCGATTCGGACGAGGATCACGCCCTTGCGGCAGAGATCGCCAAAGAGCACGGCGTTACCGCGCGCTATATAAAGGCGGATATGTCGGACGCCGAGCAATGCCGCAATCTGATCGAACAAGCCGGCACCTGCGATATCCTGATCAACAACGCCGGCATTCAGCATGTCGCGCCGATTGACGAATTTCCCACCGAAAAGTGGAACGCGATCATCGCCATCAACATGACTTCGGCCTTTCACACCACCGCCGCTGCGCTGCCCAAGATGCGCGCCGCGGGCTGGGGCAGGGTGATCAACATCGCAAGCGCCCATGGTTTGACGGCGAGCCCGTATAAATCGGCCTATGTCGCCGCCAAGCACGGCGTCGTCGGCATGACCAAGGTTGTGGCGCTTGAAACCGCGCAAGAGCCGATCACCGCCAATGCGATCTGTCCGGGCTATGTTCTGACGCCGCTGGTCGAGGCGCAAATCCCCGACACCATGAAAAAATACGACATGGACCGCGATGAGGTGATCAAGAAGGTGATGCTGGAACGCCAGCCCTCGAAAGAATTTGCCACGGTGGAACAGCTTGGCGGCACGGCGCTTTTCCTGTGCTCGGATGCGGCGGCGCAAATCACCGGCACCACGATCAGTGTCGATGGCGGCTGGACCGCGCTTTAAAACTTCGCGAACACGCGAAATCAATACGTTAGGGCGTGTCGCGTACATTCAAATGAACGCGACGCGCTCGCGCTCAAGGCAAAGGTTGGGGTAAGGGTCGTGTCATCATCCCGGCCTTTGCCGATCGGCTGAAGTTCACACCGCCATTGAGACGCTCTCGATTTATGACGAAATGAACCTTCCGCAACATGTGCGCAAGTTGGGAGGCCATCTTGCGACCGTGTTGGAGTCTCTCGTCTACATGGATGGAGTGGGCGATGTGCGCTGTATCGGATTGGTGGCCGGGATAGAATTCACGCGGGATGGCGCACCCGACCCGGACCGTGCCCGCCGCGTCGGTGAAGCGGTCGAGAATCGGGGCGTTCTGTTTCGCATTATCAACAACACACTTGCGATCAGCCCGCCATATATCTGCACCGCCGCCGACATAGATCAGATGATTGAGGTGATGGCGCAAAGCATCGGGTCTGAGGGGGTGACCTCACGGTGAAGTGCAAGTTCCGATATTCGGTTCACCTCAGCCGGTTCTGTGATTTCATCTGCTTTCTTTTCAGCAAGATAGGGGATTTGTCGCAACCCAGTTTAGAATGTGCCCGGCTACAGAGGAAAAACGCATAATCAGTATTATGTTAATACACTGCCAAGCAAGGCAGGGAAGTATCCGAATATTTTAAGTATTTACATTTATTTACGGACATCTAGCGACCATACTTCATGTTATCCTTTTACGGTCGGCTTGATGAAAATTGATATCACGCGATGTAGTGTGTTGAGCATGCAAGTCACACCGCAAAATGTAAGCGATTTCAGCGCCTGGCGGGTCTCGACAGGTCAACGATTAGCAGTTTATGACAGATGTCTAGGAGCACTGACATGACTGCAATTCTGATCCTGAACGGCCCGAACCTCAACCTTCTTGGCACGCGCCAACCGGATGTCTACGGCCACACCACCCTTGCCGATATCGAGGCCATGTGCCGCAACAAGGCAAAGGCGCTTGGGATCGAGCTTGGCTTTGGCCAAAGCAACCACGAAGGCGCTTTAGTCGATGAGATCCATGGTGCGCGCGGGCGCTTTGATGGCATCATCCTGAATGCCGGCGCCTATACCCATACCTCGGTCGCGCTGCGCGACGCGATAAGTTCGGTTGACGTGCCGATGATTGAGCTGCATCTGTCCAACGTGCATGCCCGCGAAGAATTCCGTCATAAATCGTTCATCTCGGCCGTTGCCGTGGGTGTGATTTGCGGTTTTGGCGCCAGGGGCTATGCTCTGGCGCTTGAGGCTATGCTTGGTCATCTGGAGAGCAGCGGATGATCGAAGCCAAAAAGGTCAATTCGCTGCTGAATTCCTCAAGCATCGAAGAGTTATGGAACCTCCATACTCAGTATATGGCCGACTATGGTTTCGACAGATTGATCTACGGCTATACGCGCTATCGCACGGCGACATCCTTGGGCAATCCTGATGATTTTGTGATTCTGACAAATCACAGCAACGACTATACTGATGTTTTCATTGGTGAGGGTCTCTACTTTCATGCGCCGATGGTACGTTGGGCGCTTGAAAATGATGGTGCCTGTTCATGGTCTCGACTTAAGGAAATGACGGCCAGCGGTACGATGTCCCCGGAGGAACAAAAGGTTTACGATTTCAACCGGACGCAGAATATCTCTGCGGGCTATTCGATCAGCTTCAAATCTCTGTCGCCTCGCACCAAAGGCGCGATTGCTCTGACCGCGCGTCGCGGCTTGAGCCAGCGCGACGTCGATGAGATGTGGGACCGGGACGGCGAAATTATTCTGGCGCTGAACAACCTGACGCATCTGCGCATCCTGTCCCTGCCCTATGCTGCGCCGGGCCGTGGATTGACCGCTCGGCAACGTGAAGTGCTGGGTTGGGTCGGCGATGGCAAGACCGTTCAGGACATCGCTCTTTTGATCGGCCTCACACCGGCCACCGTCGAAAAGCATTTGCGGCTGGCGCGCGCGGCGCTGAATGTCGAAACCACGGCGCAGGCGGTGTTAAAAGCCGCATTTCAGAATCAGATATTTATTCTTGAAAAATAACTTGTTCGATAACAACAGGTTATAATTGGGTATGGAATTCCATACTTTCATGACTTTACGGAAAATAGCATTATGATCAAGTTCCGTGAGTGGTGGCTTTATAGCCCGGGAGCATTGGGGTGGTTCTACCTTTTATTATGGGAAAAGCCGTCCTTCCGGTCTTACCGGATGTCGGCCGTCAGCCCTTATTTTTCAGGGTTGGCGGTCGACGCACCTTGACCGTCGTTTCATCCCCAATAGACGACCGGTCATAAAAGCGGTGTCGCCATCACAGGTGGCACCGCTTTTTCGGTCCATCGACATATAACGGAAAAGGGCGCCTCCGCGAGAAGACGCCCTTTGATATTTCCTTGGGTCGCGGGCCTTAGCCTTGGGCGACCTTGGCCACTTCCGCAGCGAAATCTTCTTCTTTTTTCTCGATGCCTTCACCAACTTCAAGGCGAATGAACCCGGTGATCTCGGCACCGGCTTCTTTGGCGGCTGCCTCGACGGTAAGGTCGGGGTTCATCACGAAGCCCTGGCCCATAAGGGTGACTTCGGACATGAACTTGGCCATGCGACCGACGATCATCTTTTCGATCACGGCCTCGGGCTTGCCGGATTCGCGGGCGATCTCGATCTGAACCTGCTTTTCCTTTTCGACAACCGCCGGGTCAAGCGAGGCTTCGTCCAGCGCGGCGGGGTTGGTGGCGGCGATATGCATCGCAACCTGACGGCCAAAGCCCGCGTCGCCTTTCAGAGCGACCAGAACGCCAATCTTGCCCATGCCGTCAGTGGCGGCATTGTGGACATAGGACACAACCGTGTCGCCCTCGATCGCGCTCACGCGGCGCACCGACATGTTCTCGCCGATGGTGGCGATCTTGGCGTTCACGGTGTCGGCAACGTTCTTGCCGCCCATGTCGGTCGCCAGAAGCGCCTCAAGATCTGCCGCCCCAAGGGCCGCCGTGGCGATCCCGGCAACCATCTTCTGGAAGTCGGCATTTTTTGCGACAAAGTCGGTTTCCGAGTTCACTTCAACAGCAACCCCGCGGCCGCCGTCGACCTGAACCGCAACCAGACCTTCGGCCGCGGTGCGGCCCGATTTCTTGGCTGCTTTCGCAAGGCCCTTGGTGCGCAGCCAGTCAACCGCGGCTTCCATGTCGCCATCGGTTTCGGTCAGCGCCTTTTTCGCGTCCATCATACCTGCGCCCGTCGAATCGCGCAGTTCTTTTACCATTGCAGCAGTGATCGCCATCTCGGCTCTCCTCAAATCAGTCAGGGATTGGGGGCGGGATCGTCCCCTGCCCCCATGTCAATGTTGCGACGTCGCTTAGCTCTCGGCGGCGGCGGTCTCGGCAGGTGCGGCCTCGGCGAGCACCTCTTCCATCGGGGCCTCTTCCATCGCACCAAGATCAACACCGGCGGCGCCCATCTGGGCGGTCATGCCGTCAAGTGCCGCGCGGCTTACCAGATCGCAATAAAGCGCAATGGCGCGGGCCGCGTCGTCGTTGCCGGGAATGATATAGTCGATGCCGTCGGGCGAACAGTTGGTATCGACAATAGCCACAACCGGGATGCCAAGCTTGTTGGCTTCGGCCACGGCAAGGGCTTCTTTTTTCACGTCGATGACGAACAGAAGGTCCGGCACGCCGCCCATTTCACGGATCCCGCCAAGCGAGGCCTGAAGCTTGCCCTGGTCACGTTCCATGCCAAGACGTTCTTTCTTGGTGAGACCCTCGGCGCCGCCTTCAAGGGCTTCGTCGATGTGCTTCAGGCGCTGGATTGATTTCGACACGGTCTGCCAGTTGGTCAGCGTGCCACCAAGCCAGCGGTGGTTCATGTAATACTGTGCGCATTTGTCTGCGGCTTCGGCGATCGGCGTTGCGGCCTGGCGCTTGGTGCCGACAAACAGGATGCGGCCGTTCTTGGCAACGGTTTCACGGATCACATTCAGCGCCGCGTCCAGCATGGGAACGGTTTGTGTGAGGTCCATGATGTGGATGCCATTGCGCGCACCATAGATGAACTCGCCCATACGGGGGTTCCAGCGTTGCGTTTGGTGGCCAAAGTGAACGCCAGCTTCAAGCAGCTGACGCATGGTGAACTCGGGAAGAGCCATGGTCGTTTCCTTTTCCGGTTTTCGCCTCGGTACGGGATGAGAAGCGGGGTGCTTCAACCGGTGGACAAACAGGGATGTCTCCCCCATTGGCCCGCCCCTACCTGCGGATTACAATGCCGCGCGTATAGCGCCCGTTGCGCGCCGCCGCAACCCCTGCCCCGGGTTTTTCACACGCGCGCGTGGCAGCGCGCGCATTGGGCCATTGTCGCAGGGCGCCATTGCCCTTAGATACCTGCAAGGCTCAGCATTTGGATACCCGATGACCACCCCCTTTGACGAACTGCAAGTCCCTGCCAAGAAACCGCGCCGCTTTGCCGGGTTGCGCGCCAGCTTCCTGACCGGCCTGGTGGTGATCGCGCCGGTCGGCCTGACGCTCTGGTTGATGTGGTCTGTGGTGGGCTGGGTCGACGGCTTTGTCTTGCCGCTTATCCCGCATGGCTACAAGCCCGAAGAATACATCGGTATCAACCTGCGCGGCGTGGGCGTGGTCATCTTCCTGATCTTTACCGTGATTGTCGGCTGGATTGCCAAGGGGCTGATCGGGCGCTCGCTGATCCACTTTGCCGAATCGCTGGTGAACCGGATGCCGGTGGTCCGCTCGATCTATTCTGGCGTCAAACAGATCGCCGAAACCGTGTTTGCCCAATCCGAAAGCAGCTTCGAGAAGGCCTGCCTCATTCAATATCCGCGCAAGGATATCTGGGCGGTCGGCTTTATTTCGATCGAGGCCAAGGGCGAGATCAACCAAAAGGCCCAGACCGGCAGCAATCTGGTCAGTGTCTTCGTGCCGACAACGCCAAACCCGACCTCCGGTTTCCTACTGTTCTTTCCGCGCGAGGATGTGATCGAACTCGACATGAGCATCGAGGATGCGGCGAAACTGGTGATTTCGGCCGGCCTTGTCTATCCCGGTCAGACCAAGAACGGCGAAAGCGGCGCCAAATCCAAGGCGTCCTGATCCTTTCACTTTTCCAAAAATACTCGAAACAAGGTCGCAAAAGCCACAGCGGTCACATCGAACCGTTACAGATCCGCTTACCTGAAAGAGCGGTTCGACATCACCTGCATCCGCATGTCCGGGCATGTGTATTGCCCCCGAAGCGGATCACGGCAGGGCGCCTGGATCACCCTGAGACCAAGCCAGATCGCAACCCCGGCGAAAACCGCGCCGCCGACGGCCTGACCGATCAAAACGCCATGCGCGCCCCAGATCGCGCCGAAGGCCAGAACAAAGGGCATGGTGCCAAGGGTCTGGCGCCCCCAGTTCACGCCGGTTGAATAGCCCGGATGCCCAAGGTTGTTGAACGAGGCGTTCGAGACGAAAATCGCCCCGTTGAAGAACGACGCAAGCGCCAGCGGACCGCAATAGAGATAAAGCAGCGAGCGCATCGTACCGGTGGCATCGAAAAGCCCGGCAATCGGCGCGCGCAATAAAAACAAAAGTGCCGACATCACCAGGACATAGATTGCCAGGAATTTCAGCCCGTCAAAAAACGTCTGCTGCACCCGGTCCAGACGCCCGGCCCCGAAATTCTGGCCAAAGATCGGCCCGATCGCGCCCGACAGCGCAAGAACCACCGAAAACACCACCGGCACCATCCGGTTGATCACCGCCAGACCCGCGACTGCGTCATGGCCGTATTTTGCCATTTCCCGGGTGACAATCGCCGTGCCCACGGGCGTGGCGACGGTGCCAAGCACCGCCGGCAAGGCGATGCCGACGGCCTCGCGGAAATCGCGTGCCACGCATTGCGGGCGCGGCACGGCAAAGGCCCTGTAGCGTAACACCGCAATCCCCATGGCCATCGCCATTGTCGCGATCCTAGCCGCCACCGTGGCCAGGGCCGCCCCATTAAGGCCCATGCCAAGCGTAAAGATCAAGAGCGGGTCCAGCACCGCATTGACCCCGCCCCCCAAAAGCGCCGGATACATCGCACCGCGCGCATCACCATAGGCGCGCAAAACCGCCACCGCGACCATCGACAGCCCCGAGACCAGGGTCGTGGGCAGTATGATCCAGAGATAGCCGGTCGCAAGCTCTGCCACCTGCCCGGTCGCCCCAATAAGGGCCAGCAGGGCCGCGATGTTGGGCAAGGCCAGGGCCGGAAGGGCAATCCCCACAAGAACCGAAACCACCGCCACGCTCGTGGCATATTCGCGCGCATCAAGCGGCTTGTCCGCGCCCATGGACCGCCCCACAAGAGCGCCTGCCGCGATCGACAGACCGATATTCACCGCGCTGAAAAAGAACATGATCGTGCTGGCATAGCCCGCTGCCGCCGCCAATTCGTCGCGCCCCAGCATCGAGATGAACACGATATCCAGCAGATCGACCGCGAAAATCGCCATCAGCCCGATGCTTGAGGTGAACGACATGACAGAGACATGCCGCATAAGGCTGCCTGAGGTGAAACTTGCGCCTGTATCCTGAACGGCCATGTCCTGCTCCGATATCTGGTCTGGAGGCAGCACATATAGCTGTCTTGCGTCAGCGCAATGGGAAACAAGTCAACACACAGTGATTGTGCGCCGATGGCTAGCTGCGCGCCGCCCCCAGATGCACAAGTCGCGCGCCGGTTTCATAGAATAGCGTTTTCAGGGTGCAGAACCTTTCGGCATAGGCATCCACGCCCGGCACCGGCAGCCCGCTTTCGTCGTCATTGAGCAAGGCCAGAGCCGCCGCGCGGCCATACACCGTCCCCGGCCCGATGCCCCGCCCGGAATAGCCAAACACCGCTAGCCCGTCGCGCCCAAGCCGCAAAATGCGTGGCAAGTGATCCTCGGTCATGGCGATTTTGCCGCTCCAGGCGTGCTCGATTTCGGAGCCGGCAAGCCGGGGAAACAGCTTTGCGAGCTTGCGTTCGGCCCAGTTGGCGTGGGTCGCGGCCTCGCTTCCCATGCCGCCGATGATCACACGACCGGCCTTGTCCCTGCGGATCGAGGACATGATCAGCCCGGTATCCCAGGCCCCTTCGCCCCCCGCCAGAATATCGCCGGCAAGGTTCGCGCCAAGCGGTGTGGTCGCCAGCTGGAAAAACTGCACCACCGGCACAGAAGGTATCGCCATATGCGCCAGCGGTTGGTGATAGGCATTGGTCGCCACCAAAAGGTGGCGCGCCCGGATCTTGCCCGACCGGCTTGTCACAACCCATTGACCGCCGTGCCGCGCGGCGCCGGTGACGGGGCTGTTCTCGTAAATCCGCGCGCCCTGTGCCATAGCGGCGCGGGCAAGGCCGCGCGCATAGGAAAGCGGCTGGATCGTGCCGGCGCGCGCATCAAGAAGCGCGCCACCGAAGGCCGTGCTTGCGGTGCGTCTCGCGACCTCATCCGCCGTAAGATAGCGCACCGGCGCGCCGCGCGCCTGCATCTGCGCCAGGCGCGCCTTGAGCTGACCCTCGCCCTTTGGGGCATGCGCCAGATGCAAGGTGCCCGCGCGCGTCGCCTCGCAGTCAATGGCATGGCGCGCGATCAGGTCAAACACCACATCCGGCGCGCCGCCCAACACGGTATTAAGGTGCTCGCCCGCCGCCTCGCCCAAGGCGCGGCACACATCGTCGGGCGCCAGCCATAACCCGGCATTGACCAGCCCCACATTGCGCCCCGACCCGCCATGACCCACGGTGTTGGCCTCAAGCACCGCCACTTCGGCGCCCTGCCCTGCGGCGGCAAGCGCGGCCGAGAGCCCGGTAAAACCGCCGCCGACAATCACGAGATCGACGCCAAGTTCGCCTTGAAATCCGGGCGCCTGAAAGGTTTCTGCGGCACTCTCTTGCCAAAGATTGCCAAGCCCGCTCATCCGCGCAAGATCCGCTCTGCGGCGGCGATGATCGAGGCCTTTGACGGCATCGTGACGCCATAGGCAGGGCCGGTGGCGATAAAGCTGTCTTTGGCCACCTCGCGAGCCACCGGCACATCAAGGCGTTCGGCAAAGAACGCGGCAAGCGCCTCGGCCTGCCCGCCGGTGCGGCGGCATTCATCGACAATCAGGATGCGTTCACAGCCCTCAACCGCCTTGAGAAGCGCCTCTTCGGCCAGCGGCGCAAGCCAGCGCAGGTCAACCACCCGCACCCCATCGCCCAGCTCTGCCAGGGCCTGATGGCTCAGGTAACAGCCATTGCCATAGGTCACGATTGCCAGATCATTGCCCGTGCCGGTGACGCCCACCTGCCCCAAGGGCGCGCTTGCCTGCGCCTCGGGATAGCGCCGCATCCAGCCGCCATCCCCCGCCGCGTGCAGATCGCGCATCGGGTAAAGCGCGATCGGTTCGACCATGACCACGACGCGGCCCTCCTCGCGGGCCAGTCTGACGGCTTCTCTGTACATGAGGATCGCATCATAACCATTTGACGGGCAACCTATAATGATGCCCGGTATGTCACGCAGAACGGCCAGGGAATTATCGTTGTGAAAATGCCCACCAAAGCCCTTCTGATAGCCAAGGCCAGCGACCCTAAGCACCATCGGGTTGCTGAATTGCCCGTTGGAAAAGAACGAAAGCGTCGCCGCCTCGCCGCGAATTTGATCCTCGGCATTGTGCAGATAGGCCAGAAACTGAATTTCCGGCATTGGAATATAACCGTTCTGTGCCAAGCCCAACGACAGGCCAAGAATGCTTTGCTCATCCAGCAGGCTGTCGATCATCCGATGCGCGCCAAAGCGCGATTGCAGGCCCTTGGTGATGCCGTAAACCCCGCCCTTGCGGCCGATATCCTCGCCTGCCATGACGATCTCGGGATACTCCAGCATAAGGTCGGTCAGGCCAAGATTGATCAGCTTGTTCATCGGCTGCGGCGTTCCAAGCGCGCGCATGTCCGACGCGCCGAAACAGGCCGCGCGCGCCGCCGGGTCGGGGCCGTTGGCGCGGGTGGCCTTGCGAGATGGCGGGATGATCGAGGCCATGACATCGGCGGCAGTTGTCAGCTTGGGGCGCTTGACCGCCTCTTTGGCCATGGATGAGGTTTCCTCGAAAACAGACTGATAAATATCGAGAATTTCAGAACGATTCGCGGCTTTTTCGCGAATCAAACGCGCCGCAGAATAGAGCAGCGGATCATGGGCCTCATTGGCCTCGATCTCAGCCATCGGGCGATAGGCCGCCTCGACATCCGGTCCGGCATGCCCGTAAAGCCGCACGCAGGACATGTGCAAAACCGCCGGTTTGCGCATCCGCCGTACCCAATCGGCGGCCTCGCGGGCGACTGAATATGTTTCAACCGGATCAAGCCCGTTGCAGGCGAAATACCGCAGGCCGGGGCGCGATTGAAGCACCGCCGAAACCCAGCCTTCCGGTGATTTAACAGAGATCCCTATGCCATTGTCTTCGCATAAAAAAAGCAAAGGCAATGGCGCGCCCTGCCAGCTTGTCCAACCGGCGCAATTCAGCGCACCCTGCGCGGTGGAATGGTTCATCGAGGCGTCGCCAAAGCTGCAAAAGGCAATCGCATCGGGCGCATATTCCGGCGCGGGCGGCGGTGAGCGCCGCATCAGACCGATGGAATAGGCCGCCCCAACCGCCTTGGGCAGATGGCTGGCGATGGTCGAGGTTTGTGGCGGAATATTCAAGGCTTTGCTGCCCAGCACCTTGTGCCGCCCGCCGCTGATCGGGTCCTCGGCAGAGGCGGTAAAGCTCAGCAGCATATCCCAAAGCGGATCCTGCCCCGGCACCTGTTGCGCGCGGGCCACCTGAAACGCGCCGTCGCGGTAATGCAGGAACGCCGGATCACTGGGGCGCAGCGCGCGTGCTACCGCCGCGACGCCTTCGTGCCCGCTGGAGCCGATGGTGTAAAACCCCTGCCCCTGCGCCTGAAGCTGGCGCGCGACGCGGTCGAGCTGTCGGCTGATGACCTGAGCGCGAAACAAGGTCAACAGGGCTGCGTGATCAAGCCCGGCCTGTTTCGCCGTCAACGTCGAAAGCGCGGGCAAATCGCCCGCGCTGACGCGTTTCAGGAAGTTTTCGTGAACAATTTCTGCGCGATCCATGCAAGCCCTGTATCAAACGTTTGCGCCGACTGTGCCGCCTTAGAAAAACGCCTGCAACCCCGTTTGTGCCCGTCCAAGGATAAGTGCATGAACATCATGCGTGCCCTCGTAGGTATTCACGGTTTCAAGGTTCACCATATGGCGAATGACCTGAAATTCCTCGGAAATCCCGTTGCCGCCATGCATGTCGCGCGCATGGCGGGCAATCTCAAGCGCCTTGCCACAATTGTTGCGCTTGATCATCGAGATCATTTCAGGCGCGGCATTGGCCTCGTCCATCAGCCGCCCGACCCGCAAAGCAGCCTGAAGGCCCAGGGTAATTTCGGTCTGCATATTGGCGAGCTTGAGTTGGAAAAGCTGGGTCTGCGCCAGCGGACGGTTGAATTGACGCCGATCCAGCCCGTATTGCCGTGACGCATGCCAACAGAACTCTGCCGCGCCCATCACCCCCCAGGCGATGCCATAGCGGGCCCGGTTCAAACATCCAAAAGGCCCTTTAAGGCCTTGAACATTCGGCAAAATAGCGTCTTCCGACACCTCGACGCCCTGCATCACGATCTCGCCCGTGACCGAGGCCCGCAGGCTAAGTTTGCCGCCCACTTTCGGCGCGCTCAAACCCTTCATGCCCTTCTCAAGAACAAAGCCGCGAATTTTGCCGTCATGCGCATCGGATTTCGCCCAGACAACAAAGACATCGGCGATCGGACTGTTGGAAATCCACATTTTTGTGCCGGTGATACGGTATCCCGATTCGGTCTTTTCAGCGCGGGTCTTCATGCCTGCGGGGTCAGAACCGGCATCGGGTTCGGTCAGACCGAAACAACCGATCAACTCGCCTTTTGCCAGCCCTGGCAGATACTTACGGCGCTGTTCTTCGCTGCCGTAGGCATAGATCGGATACATCACAAGGCTCGATTGCACGCTCATCATGCTGCGATAGCCGGAATCGACGCGCTCGATCTCGCGGGCAACGAGGCCATAGCTGACATAGCCCGCCCCAAGGCCACCATATTCCTCGGGGATGGTCGTGCCCAGAAGGCCCATATCGCCCATTTCCTTGAAAATATCGGGATCGACCCGTTCTTCGCGATAGGCGTCAATCACCCGAGGTTGCAACGTTTCCTGGGCAAATGTGCGCGCGCTTTCCGCAATCATCCGCTCTTCTTCGCTAAGCTGATCATTCATGCGAAACGGATCGGCCCACTCAAAGCTATTGAGGTCCGGCGCATCCTTGGCGCGCAGGACGGGCGTATTGGCGTTCATGGGAGACATCCTTATGAGTTTTTTTCAGGTTGATCCTAGGTTACACTGGTAAAACGGCATGGAATAGCGATATTTACACATTAACCCATGAGCAAAGCGCAAGTATGAGCCTGTCCCGCCGTTTCCAGCCCTCCATAGCCTCGCTGCGCGCCCTTGAGGCGCTTGACCGCCTTGGCAGTGCGACGGCGGTCGCACAAGAGCTGTCGCAAACTCAAAGTGCGGTCAGCAGGCAATTGAAAACATTGGAAGAACAGCTTGGCGTGACGCTTGTCATTCGCGAAGGGCGCAGCCTGGTTTTGACGCCCGAGGCGGCGGATTATGCCGATAAAATCCGGGGGGCCTTGCAGCAGATCACGCAGGCCTCGCTAAAACTGACGGTCAACCCGGTCGGCGGAAGCCTGACACTGGCCATTTTGCCGACCTTCGGCATGCGGTGGCTGGTGCCGCGTCTGGCGGATTTCGCGCGCCTGCACCCGGAGGTGACGATCAACCTCTCGACGCGCCTAAAGCCGTTTAACTTTGCCAGTGAACCGTTTGATGCAGCGATACATTTTGGAAAATCGGATTGGCCCGGAACACAGGCACTGCGGCTCAAGACCGAGGCGGTCCTGCCGGTTTGCACGCCCGAGTTGCTGGCCACTCGACCGCCCCTTGCAGGTGCCGCTGATTTGCTTGGCCTGCCGCTTTTGCATATCGAGACCCGGCCACAAGCCTGGGCGGCCTGGCTTGCGGCGCATGGGGTGATGGGCGCACAGGTGACTGGCACGGTCTATGACCAATTCTCAACCATCACCCAGGCCGCGCTGCATGGGTTGGGCGTGGCACTTTTGCCCGACTACCTGGCCGAGCAGGATCTGGCGACCGGACGGCTGGTCTGTGCATGGGGTGGGGCCGCGCAAACGCCCGGGGCCTACTATCTGGTCTGGCCGCTACGCAATGCACGCGATCCGGCGTTGCTCAAGTTTCGCGACTGGCTGGCCGGTCAGGCCGAGGATGAAGATCCCCTGCCCCGATAAGTCAATCGCCTAACCAAGGGCATAGCCCGCGCCACGCACCGTGCGCAGCGGATCGTCGCCGCCATACTGGCAGAGCGCCTTGCGCAGCCGTCCGATATGGACGTCAACGGTGCGGGTATCGACATAGATATCGCGCCCCCAGACCCGATCCAGAAGCTGATCGCGCGACCAGACCCGGCCCGGCTTTTCCATGAAGGTCGAGAGCAGGCGAAATTCGGTCGGACCAAGCTTCAACGGCTCATCCGCGCGCGTCACCCGGTGGGTTTCGGCGTCCAGTACGATATCAAGATATTCAAGCCGCTCGCCCATTGTCGCCGGGCGCGTGCGGCGCAATTGGGCGCGCACCCGCGCCAAAAGCTCGACCACCGAATAGGGTTTGATCACATAGTCATCAGCGCCGGTTTCAAGACCGCGCACAAGATCCACCTCTTCAGAGCGCGCCGACAGCATGATGATCGGAATGGCGCGGGTTTGCGTGCGGGTCTTGAGTTGGCGACAGACCTCGATGCCCGACAGATTCGGCATCATCCAGTCGAGCACGATGATATCGGGCGGCGATTCCTCCACGATCAAGAGAGCCTCTTCGCCATTGCAGGCCACGAGCACGTGAAACCCGTCCGCCTCAAGGTTATAGCTCAGAACCTCGCGCTGTGCGGGTTCGTCTTCGACCAGAAGGACGGTCGGTTGATCGACGGCCATTGTCAGGCTCTCCTGTTCAGGACGATGATGAAATAGACGGGTCAGTCGAAGTCTGATCGTCTTTGGGGCGCGGATCATCGGGCATCTCGCCCGAGACCAGATAGATCACCTGTTCGGCGATCGAGGTCACATGATCGCCCATCCGTTCGGTATTCTTGGCGATGAAATGCAGATGCATGCAGGCGGTGATATTGCGCGGGTCTTCCATCATGAAAGTCAGGAATTCGCGAAAGATCGCGTTGTACATCTGATCGACATCCCGGTCGCGCTGTATCACCTCATGGGCAAGATTGATGTCGCGCTGAATATAGGCATCAAGCGCGTCCTTGAGCATCGTTTCGACCTCGCGCGCCATCCGGCGCAGCGCCGCGGGCGAGCCGCTGACCGGCGACATCTGGGTCAGGATCGAGGTGCGCTTGGCCATGTTCTTGGCATAATCGCCGATCCGCTCAAGATTGCCCGAGATTTTCATCACCGACAGCACAATCCGCAGATCGCCGGCCGTGGGCGCGCGCAGGGCAATCACGCGGGCCGCTTCTTCGTTGATCTCCTCTTCGAGGATGTCGATGGCCTTGTCGCGCCCGCGGACCTCTTCGGCAAGTTCTTCGTCGCGGGTTTCAAGCGAGCGGGCGGCGTCGCTGATGGCGCGTTCCACCAGCCCGCCCATTTTCATGATCCGGGCCTGAATGGTTTCAAGGTCGCGGTCAAAAGCCGAGGCGATATGTTGGTTTGACATGGGGTTCGTCCTTAGCCGATGCGCCCGGTGATATAGCTTTCGGTGCGCTCATCTGTGGGGTTGGTGAAAATATGGCTGGTCTCGCCAAACTCGACCAGATGGCCAAGATGGAAAAACGCGGTTTTCTGGCTGACGCGGGCGGCCTGTTGCATCGAATGAGTAACGATGACGACCGAATACTCCTGACGCAATTCGTCGATCAACTCTTCGACCTGCGCGGTGGCAATCGGGTCAAGCGCCGAACAAGGCTCGTCCATCAACAGAACCTCGGGCTGTGTGGCCACCGCGCGGGCGATGCAAAGCCGTTGTTGCTGCCCGCCCGAAAGACCCGTTCCGGGGGTATCAAGCCGGTCCTTGACCTCATCCCAGAGCGCGGCGCGGCGCAGGGATTTCTCGACGATCCCTTCAAGATCGGCGCGGGTGTTGGCAAGCCCGTGAATGCGCGGCCCATAGGCGACATTATCATAAATCGACTTGGGGAACGGGTTGGGTTTCTGAAACACCATGCCGACCTTGGCACGCAATTGCACCGGGTCGATCGAGCGGTCATAGATATCCTGCCCGTCAAGGCGGATATCGCCGGTCACGCGACAGATCGCAATGGTGTCATTCATCCGGTTCAGACACCGCAGAAAGGTGGATTTGCCACAACCCGACGGGCCGATAAAGGCGGTCACGGTCTTGTCGAGGATATCGACATCGACCCCTTTGATCGCCTCGGCCTCGTTATAGAACACATGCACGTTGCGGGCGGAAAATTTCATTGTTTCGGTGGTCACGGGGCTCTCCGGGGTTGGCGCGTCGTACATCGGTCTGTCCTTCTTTACCATTTCCGTTCGAACTTGCTGCGCAGATAAATGGCGATGGCGTTCATGGTGATGAGAAAGGTCAACAACACCAGAATGGCGGCTGAGGTGCGGCTTACAAAGCCGCGTTCGGGGCTGTCGGCCCAGATGAATATCTGGGTGGGAAGTGCGGTGGCGCTATCAAACGGTGTGTCCGGCGCCGAGGTGATGAAGGCGTTCATCCCGATCAGCAAAAGCGGCGCGGTCTCGCCAAGCGCCTGCGCGAGGCCGATGATGGTGCCGGTCAGGATACCGGGCATGGCCAGCGGCAACACATGGCCAAACACCACCTGATGCCTTGAGGCCCCGACCCCAAGCGCCGCCTCGCGGATCGAGGGCGGCACCGCCTTGAGCGCGGCGCGCGTCGCGATGATGATCGTCGGCAGCGTCATGAGCGCCAGCGTCATCCCGCCCACAAGCGGCGCCGAGCGCGGCAGGCCCATCCAGCCGATGAACACCGCCAGGGCGAGCAGGCCAAACACCACCGAGGGCACCGCCGCGAGGTTGTTGATATTGACCTCGATGAAATCGCTCAACCGGTTGCGCGGTGCAAATTCCTCAAGATAGATCGCGGCTCCTATGCCAAGTGGGAAGGCGATCACGAAGCAGACCAGAAGCGCCCAGAAGCTTCCCACAAGCGCGCCTTTCAGGCCGGCCAGTTCGGGAAAGCGGCTATCGGTATTTGTGATCAATCCCCAATTGATTGGCTGTGAAATCGCGCCTGCCCGATCCAGTGTGTCGAACCAGCCGATTTCACGGTCGCTGACGCGGCGCTGTGCCTCGGGGGTGTCGCGCTTGACCAACCCCTTGGCCAGCTGATCGAAGGGGTCAGACACCGGCACCGTCACGGTGACGCTCTGCCCGATCAGCGAGGGGTCTGCAACGATGCGGTCGCGCAGCGAAAACTGCGCGCCGTTTGAAAATATCCCCTCAAGCGCCTTTTCATCGGCCCGCCCGCTGACGTCCGGAAAATAGGTCTTGAGGCTGGCCAAAAGCACATCGTCAAACCCGCCGCGCGGCAGGCGATCATCCTTGATCTCGGCCGGGTCGACGAAGACATCGACGGTAATATGGGTTTGCGTAAAGGCCTTGTAGCCAGAGCTGACCAAGGATGACACAAGGATAAACAGCATCAGCGCGGCAAAGCCGATGGCGGCCATGCCAAAGCCCTTGATCATCGTCTGATGGCGATTGCGCCGCTTGAGATGGCTGCGCGCGCTGTGGCTTGAAAGATCGGTCATCGCGGGGTCCTTAATCATAGGCTTCGCGGTACTTGCGCACGATGCGCAGGGCGAAAATATTGATCATCAGCGTCACAAGGAAAAGCATCATCCCAAGCGCGAAGGCTGCCAGCGTCTTGGGGTTGTCAAACGAGGTGTCGCCGATCAGCAGGGTCACGATCTGCACGGTGACGGTGGTCACGCTATCGAGAGGGTTCATCGTCATCTTGGCGATCAACCCGGCGGCCATGACCACGATCATGGTTTCGCCGATGGCGCGGCTTACGGCCAGCAACACACCGCCGACAATGCCGGGAATGGCGGCGGGAAAGAGAACCCCGGTCATCATCTCGGCCCGCGTCGCCCCAAGGCCAAGCGCCCCGTCGCGCAAGCTCTGCGGCACCGCCGACAGCGCATCATCGGCAAAGGATGAAATGAACGGGATAAGCATGATCCCCATCACCCCGCCCGCCGCGAGCGCCGTGTTGGGCGACACATCAAGCCCAAGCGACTGGCCAAAACTGCGGATCGCCGGAGCGACCACGAGAATGGCGAAAAAGCCGTAGACGACAGTGGGCACTCCGGCGAGGATTTCCAAAAGCGGCTTTGCCACCGCGCGAAATTTTCGCGGCGCGAATTCATTGAGGTAAACCGCCGACATCAACCCCACCGGCACCGCTATCACAAGCGCGATCACCGTGATCACGAGAGTGCCAAGCATGACCGGCAACCAGCCAAAGGCGCCCTCGGCGGCGACCTGATCGTCGCGCAGCGGAATCTGCGGCTCCCAATTGGTGCCGAACAGAAACTCGACAAAAGACACCTTGGCGAAAAACCTCGAGGTTTCGACCATCAGCGAGGCGACAATGCCGAGTGTAACAAAGACCGCCACAACCGAACAGAAGATCATCAGCCCCGAAATGAATCGCTCGACCCCGTGGCGGGCGCGAAACCCGGCGCTGACCTTGCGGCGGCTGAACGCCACAAGCACCAACGACAGTGCCGTGACAACCACCAGCAAGAGCTGCCCCGCGCGCGCCTGTAGGGCGGTCAGATACTGGGCTGCCTCGGTCTTCCACGGCTCGGGCGTGCCAAAGACAACGCCTCGGGCGACGGATTTGATCTCGGCGACGATAAGCTGCACCTCGCCGCTGCCAAACCCGTCCAAATGCGCGGCGATCTTGGATTTTAGAATCAGGTCAATCACCGGCCCCTGAAGCAGCAACCACAGCAGGATCAGAACAAGCACGGGCACCAGAACCACCAAAAGCGAATAGGCGCCATGAAACCCGACCAGCGAGTGAAGCCGCGCCCCGTCACGCCGGATCGCGGTGGCCGCCTGACGGTTCCAGACATAGCCGATCACGGAAAACACAAAGAGGCAGGCAAAGGCGGCGGTTGTCATGGCGCTCTCGGGATTTGTTAAAATGCAACACCGCCCGACGCTTGGCCGGGCGGCGACAGGTTTGGGCGCTTACTCTTTCGGCGCCATTGTCTTGCCGTCGATCACAGCATCCTGTGTTTCGGCCCGCAGATCGTCGGGAAGGGCCACCATGCCGCGCTCGCTCAGATAGCCGCCCGGCTCCATCGCGTCATCGGACATGTATTCCTCGATGAACTCCTGAAAGTTCGGGATCACACCGCGATGCGCGTTCTTGGTGTAAAAGTAGAGCGGGCGCGAGATCGGGTAGGAGAAATCACCGATGGTCTCGGCACTCGGTTCGACACCGGCAATCCTGACGGCCTTCAGCGTATCCATGTTCTCGTAAAGGAAGGAATAGCCAAAGATCCCCATGGCATGCTCGTCGGCGTTCAGGCGCTGCACGATCAGGTTGTCGTTCTCGCCCGCCTCGACAAACGGGCCATCCTGACGCATCCGCGAACAGTTGTCCTTGACGGTTGCCTTATATCCGGCCTTGTCGGCCTCTTTCAGGGCTTTCATGAACGGGGTGGCCTCGCAGCCGGCATGCATCGCCAGTTCGACAAAGGCGTCGCGGGTGCCCGATGTGGGCGGCGGGCCATAGGCCAGGATTTCAACCGCAGGCAGGCTTGCATCGACATCGGCCCAGGTCTTGTTGGGGTTGGCGATCCAGCCACCCTCGCCCGGAATTTCGGCGGCAAGCGCAAGGAACACCTGCTCCAGCGTCAGATCCCAGTCATTCTCGGCCGCCCGCGAGATTGCAATCGACAGACCGTCATAGCCAATCATCGCCTCGGTGATATCGGTCACGCCGTTGTTTTGGCAAAGCTGGTACTCCGAGGCCTTCATCGCGCGCGAGGCCCCGGTCAGATCGGGGTGTGCTTCGCCGATGCCGGCGCAGAAAATCTTCATGCCGCCGCCGGTGCCGGTCGATTCGACAATCGGCGAGGGGGCGCCGGTCACATTGGCAAATTGCTCGGCAACGGCCTGGGTATATGGAAACACGGTGGACGAGCCGACAATGCGGATTTCGTCACGCGCCTGTGCGGCGCCTACAGCAGCGGCAGAGAGGGCCAGCGTGGAAACAGTCAGTTTGAAAAGCGACATGGAGTGCTCCTGGGTTCGGTTCACGGGGCGCCCGTATTGGCGACCTCTGCGGCCCTGCTAGGTGGTTGCAACGACGCTTTTGTTACGTTTTTGTAAACGTTTTATGACAGGAGGAGATTTCTCGGGGATTCGCGCGGTTGACACCGCGAAAAGCTTTATGCGCTGTGCGTCCAGCGCGGCAAAATCACGGTAAACGCGCTACCCTGCCCCGGCGTGGAGTCGATTCGAAGTCGCCCGCGGTGGCGATTGACGATGTGTTTCACGATCGCAAGGCCAAGCCCTGTGCCACCCCTCTCGCGAGAGCGGTGGGTGTCGACCCGGTAAAACCGCTCGGTCAGGCGCGGGATATGCCGCGGATCAATCCCCGGCCCGCGATCCCTGACCCGCACCACCACGGCAGGCACGCGCAAGGTTGTCTCTGGCGGGCTCGGGTCGAGCGTGATGGTGATCGCGTTGCCCTTGCCACCGTATTTGATCGCGTTCTCAACAAGGTTGGTAAAAACCTGCTGCAACTGATCGGAATTGCCCGGAACACGCACGCCATCGGGCGGATCAAATGCGATCTCACAGGCGCTCTCTTTGGCCAGCGGGCGCAGCGTATGCAGCACCGAGCCGATGATCCGGCCAAGATCGACCGGGTCCTTGGCGCGCACCCGTTCCTCGCTTTCCACCCGGCTGAGCGACAGAAGATCGCGCACCAGCCGCTCCATCCTTGCGGCCTCGGATTGCATAATCCCCAGAAAGCGGTCGATCGCTTTGTCGTCGTGCCGCGCAGGCCCCTGAAGGGTTTCGATAAACCCGATCAGCGCGGTCAACGGTGTGCGCAACTCGTGGCTGACATTGGCCACGAAATCGCGGCGCATCTGGCTTGCCTGTTCCTTTTCCGACAGATCCTCAAAGCAGAGCAAGACGCCGCTCGTGGCTCCGATCTCGACAAAGCCAAGGCTCACGGCAAAGCTGGTGTCGCGCCCGGCATCACTGCTGTGGTATTGGGTATCGCGTGGCTGGCGGTCGGCCAGGCTCGCCTCGACCGCGTCGATCACATCGGGCTGGCGCAGGGCGGTCATGAAATGGCGCCCTTCGATCGCACGCCCCAAGAGATCGGCGCCCAGGGTGTTGACGGCCGAAATATGCGCGTCTGGCCCGATCAGAACCGCCGCAAGCGGAAGCGCGGCCAGAACCGAGGCGATGCCCTGGTCCGGCACCTCTGTCAAAGCGCTGTCAGGCCCGTGCGAAAGCGGCGCATGTTGCGCTGATAATGCAGCGCACCGGCCTTGAGGCCCTCGATGGCCGCCGCATCCAGAGTGCGGATCACCCGGCCCGGCGCGCCCATCACAAGGCTGCCCTCAGGAATTTCCTTGCCCTCGGTGATCAGCGCCCCGGCCCCGATCAGACAGTTCCTGCCGATCTTTGCCCCGTTCAGAATGGTCGCGCCCATGCCGATCAGGGAATTTTCGCCAATGGTGCACCCGTGCAGCATCGCCTTGTGCCCGATGGTACAGCCCGCCCCGATGACAAGCGGATAGCCCGGATCGGTGTGCATGACGGTGTGGTCCTGCACATTGCTGCCCGCGCCGATATGGATCACCTCATTGTCGCCCCGCAAGGTGACGCCAAACCAGACCGAGGTGGCGGCTTCAAGCACCACATTGCCGATCACACTGGCATCCGGGGCAACCCAGAAATCGCCATCTTCCGGGGTCTGCGGCGCGTGGCCGTCAAGCGCATAAAGGGTCATCTTGTCTCCTCGAATTCGGTCTGTAATTGGCGCACATGTGCGATAAGCCCCGGTTGCTGGCTGCGGCGCAGCCGGGTGGCCTCGATGATCGTGTTCAGCTTGCGCTCGGTGGCGTCAAGGTCGTCATTTATCAATACGAAATCATAGCCATCCCAATGGCTGATCTCATCCCAGCTTTTCTCCATCCGCTTGGCAATCACCTCGGCGCTGTCCTGACCTCGGGTTTCAAGGCGGCGATGCAACTCGCCAATCGAGGGCGGTAGCAGAAAGATCGACAGCGTATGCGCGCCAAGCGCCGAGTTGCGGATTTGCTGCGCGCCCTGCCAGTCGATGTCAAACAGCACATCGCGCCCGGCCTCGATCGCGCTTTGCACGGCCCCTTTGGGCGAACCATAGAAATTGCCGAACACATGCGCATGCTCAAGCATGTCACCGGCCGCCACATCGCGCTTGAACTGATCCTGGGTCAGGAAAAAGTAATCCTGGCCTTCAACCTCGCCCTCTCGCGGCGTGCGGGTGGTGGCCGAAACGGAAAACGCAATCGTCGGATCCCAGGCCCGAAGCCGCTGCGACAGGGTGGATTTGCCCGCGCCCGAGGGCGACGACAGAATAATCAAAAGGCCGCGGCGATCACTCATTGCATTCACTTTCCCGTTTGGCATCACATCTGTCATGCCCTGTCTTTCATCTTTCCAGAAATACTCAAACTCACCGCCGCCTCACGTCACACCGGCGCCTGATCATTCTACATTCTGCACCTGTTCACGCATCTGGTCGATCACGGTTTTGAGGCCAAGACCGATGCGCGTCAAGCCGGTGTTCTGCGCCTTGGAACAGAGCGTGTTCGCTTCGCGATTGAACTCCTGGCTGAGAAAATCAAGCTTACGCCCCATCGGCGAGCCCTGCGCGATCAGTTCGCGCGCGGCACCGACATGGGCGCGCAGGCGGTCGATTTCCTCGGTCACGTCAAGCTTGACGGCCATCATCGCAAGCTCTTGCGCCACGCGCCCCTCATCGGCGCCGCTGGCACCCTCGATCACCCGCGCGAGAGCGGCGCGAAAGCTTTGCGACAGATCATCCCTGCGCGCCTCGGCAACCTCGGCGGCCTCTTTGGTCAGCGTCTCGATCTCGTCAAGCTGCGCGCCCAGAACCTGCGCCAGGGCGGCGCCTTCGGCGCGGCGCATGTCCAGGAAACTCTCCAGCACGGACTCGAAATCCGCCAGGAGTGCGCGACCGAGCGCACCGGTGTCCTGCGCGCTGGTGCCGGTTTCAAGCACCCCGCGCAGGCCGACGATATCGGCGGCATTGGCGGGCGCCAGCGACAGCCCGCGATCCATCGCGCGGGCCTCGATCCCGGCCATGGCCGCAAGCACATCCTCAAGCAGTGCCTCGTTGACGCTCAGCGCGCCGCCGCGCTCATCGCTTTGCACCCGCAGGGACAGCGAGACATTGCCACGCGCCATCGCCTTGCTCAGACGCGCGCGCAACCCCGCCTCAAGCCCCTCGATCCAGTCGGGCACCCGCAAGCGCAGATCAAGCCCCTTGCCATTCACACTGCGCAATTCCCAGGCCCAGCTCTGACCCTCAAACTCGCCTTTGGCGGCGGCAAAGGCTGTCATGGAATATAACATCGGCGGTTGGCTCCTTGTTGCGGTCTTGCCCTGTCCTAGCCACTGGTCTGGCGGCTGGCAAGCGGCTGGCAAAGGCAAAGCCTTTCGGAGAAGTTAACCAATTACGACGATTTTTAGACAAATAGAGGCTGAAATATGGCACATTTAAGTCATAGTACGGTGAGTCATGTGAGAATTAAGGCAAGCCGATGACCGTCGCAGCAGACGGAGAATGACGTTCAGAGAAGGTTTTGACACATGCAGGACGACGTAATCAGTTCAGTGGTTCCCCCCCGCCCAGGTAGTGCGGATGACCGGCAGGCCGAGCATATGCGCGCCTTTCGCGCCTATTGGAACAGCATGCGCAAGGGCCATGATGTGCCGCGTCGCTCGGATATCGACCCGCGCCGGATTGAGCCGTTGTTGTCCAACGCCTTTATCGCCGAGCGGATTGCGCCGGGTGTCACACGTTTGCGGATCGCGGGCATGCATCTGAGTGATCTCATGGGGATGGAAGTGCGCGGCATGCCGCTCAGCAGCTTCATCGCGCCTGCCGATCGTGACAATTTCGCGCTCAACCTGGTTGATGTGTTTGATCGCCCCGCGGCGCTGCGCCTCGATCTGCGCAGCAAATCCGGTGTCGGGCGCCCGGAATTGACCGGCACGTTGATCCTGCTGCCGCTGCGCAGCGATCTGGGCGATGTGTCACGCGCGCTTGGGTGTCTCATAAGCAAAGGCCAGATCGGGCGCGCCTCGCGCCGGTTCGAGATCGTGAACAGCCATGTCGAGCCGCTCGTCGCCAGGGTTGAACCCAATGGCATGCGCGCCCTGCCCGGTGGATTGACCGACCCCAGAAGTTCCCCGGTCAGCAAAAACAGCCGCGATTATCTGCGCGTGGTCAAATAAGTCAAAGGGCATTGGCCCATGTTTGCCTCATTAAAAAGGCGGCGCAAGAAAATCCTGCGCCGCCTTTTAATTTAATTTCAAACCGTTAGGGCGCCAGGCTCATCCAGCTTGGGCCTGTTGACGTTCAACCCGCAGCGCCGAAAGTTCTTCGGCGACCAGAAACGCCAGCTCAAGCGATTGGCTTGCATTCAGGCGCGGATCGCAGGCGGTGTGATAACGATCACTCAGGTTTTCATCGCTGAGCGCACGCATGCCGCCGGTGCATTCGGTTACATCCTGACCGGTCATCTCGAAATGCACACCGCCGGGAATGGTGCCCTCGGCCTTGTGGATGGCAAAGAATTCGCGGACCTCGCGCAGCACCGATTCAAACGGTCGGGTCTTGTATCCGGTGGCCGATTTGATCGTATTGCCATGCATCGGATCACAGACCCAGACCACATTGGCGCCCTCTTCTTCTACGGTCTTGATCAGACGCGGCAGGTTGTCCGCGACCTTGCCCGCGCCAAACCGCGCGATCAGGGTCAGGCGACCGGCCTCATTGCCCGGATTGAGCTTGGCCAGAAGCAGCTTGAGATCTTCGCTTGTCATGGTCGGACCGCATTTCAGGCCAATCGGGTTCAGCACGCCACTCAGGAAATCCACATGCGCGCCATCCGGCTGGCGTGTGCGATCCCCGATCCAGAGCATATGACCCGATCCCGCCAGCCATTTGCCAGAGGTCGAATCAAGCCGCGTCAGCGCCTCTTCATATTCCAGCAACAGGGATTCGTGGCTGGTATAGAAATCGACCGTCTTGAGCGTATGCGCGCGATCGCTGTCAATGCCGGCCGCCTTCATGAAATCCAGGGCATTGCTGATGTTATTTGCCATTTCGCGGTATTTCGCGGCCTTTTCGGATTCGGTAAAGCCGAGCGTCCAGGCGTGGACCTGATGCACATCCGCATACCCCCCCGTCGAAAAGGCCCGCAACAGGTTCAGCGTCGCCGCCGCCTGGGTGTAGGCCTGCAACATCTTGTCGGGATTGGGAATGCGCGACTCGGGCGTGAAGGCCAGATCGTTGATGATATCACCGCGATAGCTTGGCAGTTCGACACCGTTGACCACCTCGGTCGGGGCCGAGCGCGGCTTGGCGAATTGCCCGGCCATCCGGCCGACCTTGACCACCGGCACCTTGGCACCATAGGTCAGAACCATCGCCATTTGCAGCATCACTTTGAAGGTGTCGCGGATCGCATCGGCGCTGAACTGCTCAAAGCTCTCGGCGCAATCGCCGCCCTGAAGCAGGAAGGCCTCGCCGCGCGACGCCGCGCCAAGTTGCTCTTTCAGGCGGCGTGCCTCGCCTGCAAAAACCAGCGGAGGATACTGCGTCAGCCGGGCCTCGGCCGCCGAAAGTGCGGCGGCATCGGTATACTCTGGCATCTGGATCCGCGGTTTCGCGCGCCAGTCCGATTTTTGCCATTGCGTCATTGTCTTTCTCCGCTTTGTCGAATTACAGGCTTGGTCTATACTAAGGTGACCCTCAAGTGACCATATATGTATTGCAGGAATTCATGCAATTCGCGCCCGTATGTCTTGTCAATAAGACTGTTTTTGTGACAGACCCGATAAACGGCCTATTTATGCAGGGATTCGACAAGCATGAAATCCGAAGCCACAAAAATCCAAGTCAGCGCCCCCAAGACGGCAAAACGCTTTGTTTTTGTATTGGTGGACAACTTTACCTTGCTGAGTTTTGCCTCTGCCGTGGAATGCCTGCGGATTGCCAACCGGATGTCGGGGCATGAGCTTTATCAATGGGCTGTCACCGGCGACACCGAGGATACGGTAACCTGTTCGGCGGGCGCACGGTTTCATGTCGATTTCCCGCTTGGAGAGCTTGGCCGGGACGATATCCCGATGATCTGCGGCGGCATGGATGTGCAGGCGGCCACCACCAAACGGATCCTTAACTGGGTCCGGCGCGAGGCGCGGCGCGGTGTCAGGATGGGGGGCCTCTGCACGGCCGCCTATGTTCTGGCCAGGGCCGGTCTGCTGGATGGAAAGCGCGCGACGATCCACTGGGAGAACCACGACAGTTTCCTCGAAGAATTTGAAGAGGTCGAGCTTACCAAATCGGTCTTTGTGGTGGACGGCAACCGGATGACCACGGCGGGGGGCACATCCTCGATTGATCTGATGCTGAAACTGATCGCCGACGATCATGGCGAGAAACTGGCCAATGCGGTGGCCGATCAGCTTATCTATAGCTCGATTCGCACCGATCAGGACACGCAGCGCCTCTCGGTGCCAACCCGCATCGGGGTGCGCCATCCCAAGCTGAGCCAGGTGATCCAGATGATGGAGGGCAATATCGAAGAGCCGATCAGCCCGTCGATCCTGGCCAAGGATGTCGGCATGTCGACCCGCCAGCTTGAACGGCTGTTTCGCCGCTATCTAAGCCGCAGCCCGAAGCGGTATTACATGGAACTGCGCCTGCAAAAAGCGCGCAACCTGTTGATGCAGACCGATATGACGGTGATCAATGTCGCGCTTGCCTGTGGCTTTGCCAGCCCCTCGCATTTCTCGAAATGCTACCGGGCGCATTACAACACCACGCCTTACCGCGAACGCGGCGCGCAGGCCTCGCGGCTCTCGGTCTGACGACGCAGGCGGAGTCAGTGGGGCCAGCCCCACACCCCGGGATATTTGACGCCAGAAGAAACCAGAGCATGAGAGAGCCTAGTCGGGGGTGATCCGGTAAGCCGCGCCCTGGGCCACGCTTAGGAACCAGATGCTGCCATCGGGGGCTTCGCGGATGTCGCGCACCCGTTTGGTCTCGGGCGATTTGAGCTGTTCGGCCTCGGTGAGCGGGCTGCCCGAGAGGCGAGAGATATAGCCGAACTTGAGGCTGCCGACAAAGAAATCGCCGCGCCATTCGGGCCAGAGCACGCCGGAATAGATCATCAACCCCGAGGGCGCGATCGAAGGGTCCCAGTAATGCGCCGGCTGCTCCATCCCCGGCTTGGCCGTGCCCTCGCCGATTTTCAGGCCGGAATAGTGCCGACCATAGGAAATCACCGGCCAGCCATAATTGGCGCCGGATTTGATCCGATTCACCTCATCGCCGCCGCGCGCGCCGTGTTCAGCCGCCCAGAGGTCGCCCTCAAGATCAAGCGCCGCGCCCTGCGGGTTGCGATGGCCGTAAGACCAGATTTCAGGCTGTGCGCCGGGGGTATCGGTGAACGGGTTATCCTTGGGAATGCTGCCATCGCGGGCAATGCGGATGATGCTGCCGTTTTCGCGCGAAAGATCCTGTGCCGAAGGCCGGTCACCGCGTTCGCCGATGCTGGCGTAAAGATACCCGTCGCGGCCCTCGACAAGGCGGCTTCCGAAATGGCGCCCGCCCGAGGAACCGGGCGTAAGCTCGAAAATCACCGTCCAATCGGTGAGGCGATCCGCGCCGGGGGCAAGGCGAGCATGGGCAATCGCCGTGCCCTCGCCGCCCTGTTGCGGTTTGGCGTAGGTAAAATAGAGCTGGCGGCTCCGGGTAAAGTCACGCGGCACAAGCACGTCGAGCAACCCGCCCTGCCCGCCCGTCGCCACCCTGGGCAGGCCCTTGACGCTTTGCCGACCCTTGTCGTCGATCAGCAAAAGCCGCCCGCCCCGTTCGGTGATCAACACGCCGCCATCCGGCAGAAAGCCGATCGACCAGGGCTGATCCAGCCCTTTGATCACAGGCGTCACGGTCAGCGTGCCGACGCTGCTGTCAAGGGCATGGGCGGGGCCGACCGCCAGGATCAGGGCAAGAAGAGCTGCGGCGAAACGGGACATGACCCTCCCTATTCAGATGCGATAACACAGGTGCATCGCAGTCATATGGGGGGTCTCAGGCGCGTTTTCCACTTATTTGCGCGATATCGAGCACATCAAGCACCTTGGCCTCGATCTCGGCCGCGCCAAGCCCTGCCACCGCATACATATCCGCCGGGCTAGCCTGATCAATGAAGATATCAGGCAGAACCATCGAGCGGAATTTGAAGCCCCGGTCAAAAATGCCATGTTCGGCCAGCAACTGCGCGACATGGCTGCCAAAGCCGCCGATGGCGCCTTCTTCAATGGTGATCAGCGCCTCGTGATTGGCAGCCAGATCAAGGATCATCACCGCGTCGAGCGGTTTGGCAAAGCGCGCATCGGCGATGGTTGGCGTGATGCCGCGCGCGCGCAATGCCTCGGAGGATTTCAGAACCTCGCCAAGACGGGTGCCGAACGACAGGATCGCGACGCGCTTGCCCTCTTGGATGATCCGGCCTTTGCCGATCTCAAGCGCCTCACCGCATTCGGGCATCTCGACGCCCATCCCCTCGCCGCGCGGATAGCGAAAAGCGATTGGCCCCTCGTCATGCGCGGCGGCGGTGGCGACCATATGGACAAGCTCGGCCTCATCGGCGGCGGCCATCACCACGAAGCCCGGAAGATTGGCAAGAAAGGCGATGTCGAACGCCCCCGCATGGGTCGCGCCATCGGCCCCGACAAGCCCGGCACGATCAATCGCAAAGCGCACCGGCAGGCGTTGGATCGCCACATCATGCACGACCTGATCATAACCGCGCTGGAGAAACGTGGAATAAAGCGCGCAGAACGGCTTGAGGCCCCCCGCCGCAAGCCCCGCCGAGAAAGTCACCGCGTGCTGCTCGGCGATGCCAACGTCAAAACAGCGCGACGGGTGGCGGCTTGCGAACAGATCAAGCCCGGTGCCATCGGGCATCGCTGCCGTCACCGCACAGATCTTGTCATCCCGCGCCGCCTCGGCCAACAGAGCGTCGGCAAAGACGCGGGTATAGCTTGGCGCGTTCGAGGGCGCCTTTTTCTGCTCGCCGGTCAGAACATCGAATTTCGCCGTCGCATGACCGCCGTCGCTTGCGCTTTCGGCCGGGCCATAGCCCTTGCCCTTTTTGGTCATCACATGAATGAGGATCGGCCCGGTGGCGCGTTGGCGCACCGTGCGCAGAACCGGCAAAAGCTGATCCATGTCATGGCCGTCAATCGGGCCGACATAGGAAAAGCCAAGCTCTTCGAACAAGGTGCCGCCGACCGCCAAGCCCTTGAGCATTTCTTTGGCGCGCCGCGCGCCCTCCTGAAAGGGCGGCGGCAACAGCGACACGGCGCCCTTGGCGGCGGCCTTGAATTCCTGAAACGGCTCGCCCGCATAAAGCCGCGAGAGATAGGACGAGAACGCCCCCACCGGCGGGGCAATCGACATTTCATTGTCGTTGAGAATGACAATCAGGCGTTTCTTGAGGTGGCCGGCATTGTTCAGCGCTTCAAACGCCATGCCCGCACTCATCGCGCCATCGCCGATTACCGCAATTGCATCGCCATGCCCGGTGGGGCAATTGCCACCAAGATCACGCGCCACGGCAAAGCCGAGCGCGGCACTGATCGAGGTCGAGCTATGGGCGGCGCCGAACGGGTCATAGGGGCTCTCGCTGCGTTTGGTAAAGCCGCTCAGCCCGTCCTTTTGGCGAATGGTGCGGATCCGGTCGCGCCGCCCGGTCAGGATCTTGTGGGGATAGCATTGGTGGCTGACGTCCCAGATGATCTTGTCGCGGGGCGCATCAAACACCGCATGCAGCGCCACGGTCAGTTCGACCACGCCAAGCCCGGCGCCAAGATGGCCGCCGGTTTCCGAGACCGCCGAAATCGTCTCGGCGCGCAATTCATGCGCAAGCTGCGTCAGCTGGGGATCCGAGAAGCGTTTGAGATCGGCAGGCGTGGCGACCTGATCAAGCAGCGGTGTGTCTGGGCGGTTCGGCATTGCGGGGCCCCTCCTTGCGGGGTGAAAGTCACGGCGGTGGCAACTCAGGTCTGGCGCGAGATAACGAAGCGCGCAAGCTGCTGCAAGGTGTCGGCCTTGTCACCATAGCATGATAGCGCATCACAGGCCGCGTCAACAAGCGACCTGGCCTCGGCACGCGCGCCATCAAGCCCGAGATGCGACACGAAGGTGGCCTTGCCGGCCGCGGCATCCTTGCCCACGGCCTTGCCGACCTGCGCCGCATCGCCGGTCACGTCAATCACATCGTCCTGAATTTGAAAGGCCAGCCCAAGCGCCTTTGAATAGCGCGTCAGAGGGGCAAGATCGCCTGCCCCCATGCGCGCCCCGGCGGTCGCGGCCCAGGTGATCAGAGCGCCGGTCTTGCCCGCCTGCAAGGTTGTGATCTCGGCAAGGTTTAGCGGGGTTGCTGCGGTTTCGGCTGCGATATCAAGCGCTTGACCAAGAACCATGCCCTGGCCACCGGCGGCGCGCGCAAGGCTGAGGGCGAGGTCGGCGCGAATGTCGGCGGCCTCTGCGCCGTCGGGGTGGGTAACCAACTCGAACGCCAGCGAGTGCAGGGCGTCACCCACAAGAATCGCCGTTGCCTCATCCCATTTGACATGCACCGTCGGCTGGCCCCGGCGCAGATCATCGTCATCCATCGCCGGAAGGTCGTCATGCACGAGGCTATAGGCATGCAGCGCCTCGATGCCGCAGGCAGGCCAGATCGCACGCTCGCCCGCCACATCGTGAAGGCGCGCGGTTTCCATCACCAGAAAGCCGCGAATGCGTTTGCCGCCGCGCGTCGCATAGCCCATGCCCTGCGCCACGTCACCACTGCCGAAACCCGCCAGAACGCTGTCAAAATGCGCCTGAATAAGCACCGCATCCCCGGAAAGCCCGGTTTTCATCGCCTTCAAAGGCCCTCGACCGGGGTGGTGCCGGTGGGCTGGCCGTCGCCGTCAAGCGTGATCGCGGCGACTTTTTCCTCGGCCTCTTTCAGCTTGGCCTCGCAGCGCTTCTTGAGGTCTGCGCCGCGCTCGTAAAGGGTGATTGATTCTTCAAGCGCCACATCGCCACGCTCCAGCCGTCCGACAACCTGTTCGAGCTCTTTCATCGCCTGTTCAAACGACATTTCGGACAGGGGAGTATCGGGCATTGCGGGCATCCTGTTGCTGGTTTTTCACGCATCACCATAACCATGTCAGCCGGGGGGTGCAATTCGGTTGACGCCCGTTTGCGGCTGCGGGACATTGGCGCCATGAGTGACCTGCCGACCCCTGCCCCTCTGCCCGACCCTGAGAGGCTGCTTGCCCTGCATCGGCGCTTTGAAGCGGCGCGCAACGCCTGCCCGGAACTTGAAACCGCAGACCTCGGCGAGGTGCTACGCATTGTGCCCGGCAAGCGCGCGATCCTGAAAGGCACGCTTGCCGGGCGCGCAGCCGTCTTTCGCATCTTCGAGCCTGAGCAAGGCGATATCTCGACGCGCGAATGGCGCGAAATGACGCGGATATGGCCCTATATGAACAGCGGCCCCTACCGCGTGGCCGAGCCGCTTTTGCATCTGCCGGAGCATGGCATCCTGGCGATCGAACATGTGCCGGGTCAGCCCCTGCTAAAGCATTTCTGGCAAGCAGAGCCCGACACCCGTGCCCGCCACCTGCGCCCTGCCGCAGAGTGGTTGCGCCGCTATACCGAAGGCAGCGAAACCTGGCGGGCGGGCAATGCGGCCGGCTGGATCGCGCGGGTTGAACGCGCGGCCGCAAGCCAGCCCTTCGCCAATCTGCGTGCGCTTGAGGCCGGGATTCTGGACGAGTTACGCCGGATGGCCGCAATGCTTGAGACGCAAGAATGGCGCGTTGCCATCTGCCATGGGGATTTTCACCCCAACAACCTGATCACAAACGAGGATCGCCTGACGGGTATCGACATCGGCGGCTCGGCGCGGATGCCGGTCTGCAAGGATATCGCGCGCTTTTTGGTGCATATGGGTCGGCGCGGCATGATCCCCTCGGGGCTGCGCCAGCTTGGCGTTGACCAGGTCGGGATTGCGGCTTTTGCGGATGCCTTTGCACTGTCAAGTGTCGAGCGCGGGCTTTGGCTGCCGTTTTTCATCGGGTGCGAGGCGTTGATCCGGGTGGAAAACAAAAGCCTGAAAAAGGGCCGGATCAAACGCGCCGAAGAAATGTATCGGGCGCTGCGCGACGATCTGATTGCCGCGCGCAGCGCCTGAATCAGCGCCCCTTGAACAGACTGCCCAGGATGCCGCGCACAAGGCGGCGCCCGGTCGTGCCCTTCAACTCTTTTAGAACCACATCGGTCAGCGCCTTGCCAAAGCCCCCTGACGAGGTGGCTTTGCGCGACCGACTTGAGCGGCTTTCGGTTTCGCCGCCGGAATAGCGGCGCGCGGCCTTGAATTCGCGGTCTTTCTCGGCGGCCTGTGCTTCGCGCGCCTCTGCCTGTTCTGCCTCTTGTGCCTCTTGGGCGGCGGCCTCGGCCCGGGCCAGCAACATCTCATGCGCCGAGTGGCGATCAAAGACGGTTTCATACTTGCCCTTGACCGGCGAGGCGTCGATCACCGCGCGCCGGGTCGCAGCGTCACAAGGTCCAAGCCGGGTCGCGGGGGGGCGGATCAGGGTGCGTTCGACCACCCCCGGCACGCCCTTGTTTTGCAGCATCGAGGTCACCGCCTCGCCGACGCCGACATCGCGAATGGCCTCGACCGTGTCAAAGCGCGGATTCGGGCGATAGGTTTCCGCCGCCCGCCTGAGCGCCTTTTGATCGCGCGCGGTAAAGGCGCGCAGGGCATGCTGAAAGCGGTTGCCAAGCTGGCCAAGGATATCCTCGGGCACGTCGTCGGGGTTCTGGGTGATGAAATAGATCCCCACCCCCTTGGAGCGGATCAGCCGCGCCACCTGTTCAACCTTGTCGACAAGCGCTTTGGGGGCGTCCTCGAACAACAGATGCGCTTCGTCAAAAAAGAACACCAGCTTGGGTTTGTCGACATCGCCCACCTCGGGCAGGGTCTCGAACAGCTCGCTCAACAGCCAAAGCAGGAAAGTCGCGTAAAGCCGGGGCGAGTTGATCAGCCGGTCGGCGGCAAGGATGTTGACATAGCCGCGCCCATCCGGCGTGGTGCGCATCAAATCGTCAAGCGACAGCGCCGGTTCGCCAAAGAAATGCGTGCCGCCCTGATTTTCAAGCACCAGAAGCGAGCGTTGGATCGCCCCCACCGAAGAGGCCCCGACATTGCCAAAACGCAGCGACAGGTCAGCGGCATTCTGGCCGACCCAGGTCAACAAGGCCTGCAAGTCATTCATATCCAGAAGCGGCATGCCCTCTTCATCGGCGACGCGAAAGGCGATGTTCAACACCCCCTCCTGCGCATCCGTCAGCCCCATCAGCCGCGACAGCAACAGCGGGCCCATCTCTGACATGGTGGTGCGCACCGGGTGGCCCTGTTCGCCGAACAGATCCCAGAATATCACCGGATAGCTGTCATAGCGGAAATCGACAAAGCCGATCTTTTCGGCCCGCTCGGTAAAGGGCGCGTGCAGCTTGCCGCCGGGATCGCCCGCCACCGCCATGCCCGACACATCGCCCTTGATATCCGACAGGATCACCGGCACCCCGGCATCCGAAAAGCCCTCGGCCAGAATTTGCAGGGTGACGGTCTTGCCGGTGCCCGTGGCCCCCGCAATAAGCCCGTGCCTGTTGCCGTATTTCAGCAGCAGATCCTGCGGCTCTGAATAGTCCGGCCCGCCGCCGCCTATGAATAGCGTTTTCTGCACCCTGATACCCCTCGTCCCAAAATGGTCACGCGCCGAACATACAAAGTTAAGGTTTTCATGCCAGTATCAATTCAGTCCCGGGGCCGATTGTCCTCTGGTGCCGGGTGACTTCCTCCCTGTCAGACTGGCCGCGCCTTCGGGTGCGGCCTTTTTTCGTGCGGACTTTCCTGTGCGGCGTTTTTTCAGGTTTTTACGAACTCACCTGTTGACGGGTGCGGCCTTCTGTCCTAGCGTCTGCACCAATAACTAAGTCGGCCAGTCCGACGGGGAGAGACAGGAAAGAGGCCGCGAGGCCTCTTTCTTTTTGTTTGTTCTTTTTGTTTGACGTATTTTGCTGTGTGGATAGGGGCGTCGCGTCCGCGAAAACCTGCCAGAGTGCGGCGGCTTTGCTGAAATTTGATCCTGACTCTTCCGCCCGACCATGATAGTGCGCATAAAACAGTCCAGTTTTATGGGGAAACGATGCCTAGATTTTTTTCGAACCTTTCGCTGATCGCCGTTCTGGCAATGGGCACATCGCTGAGTGCGCAAGAGGCCACGACCGAAGCCGAGACGGCCCCGGCAGCCGACGCACAGGCCACCGACGCACAGACCCCGGCTGAGGCCCCCGCCGACAGCGCGGCCCCTGCCCCCGAAGGCGATGCGGCAATCGCCGCCGACGGGCTTGACCTAGGTCGCGAGGTCCAGGAGGATCCGTCTTATATCAAGGCCACATATGACGATTGGCAGATGAAATGCTTTCGCACCGGCACCGAAGAAGACCTGTGCCAGATGTATCAGCTTCTGACCGAACAGGCCGGCAATCCGGTCGCCGAATTCAGCCTTTATCGCCTGCCGAAAGGCGCGCCGGTTGCAGCGGGCGCGACGGTTGCCGTGCCGCTTGGCACGCTTCTGAGTGAGGAAATCAAGATTTCGATCGACGGAGGCAAAGCCAAAAGTTACTCCTATTCATTCTGCTCCATGGCCGGTTGTTTTGCACGGATCGGCCTGGCACAGGCCGACGTTGATGCGCTGAAACGCGGCGTCAAGGCAACGCTTGAAATCGTCCCGGCACAGGCCCCTGACCAAAAGGTCAAGATTGACGTCTCGCTCAAGGGCTTTACCGCCGCCTTTGACAACGCCTCCGTGCTTCAGCAGTAAACCGCCCCCGAGGCCGCGCGGCCTGGACAAAGCGAACTTGAAATGCCGCCAGGGAACCACCGGGCGGCATTTTTCTTGGGTCGGCCCTGTGGCCAGTCACATTGCGGTGATCATGCGGACAAAGCCGCCGCCCTTCCGGACCCGGACCTTGCGCAGCCGTCACGACGCCGTCAGTGTCGCGCCGACAGGCGGGCGGACAAAGGAGCATGACGCGTGAAGAAACTGGTGTTGGGACTGGGTGTTGTCATCCTTGGCGGTTTTCTCTTTTGGGTGACCCGCCCGGATGCGTTCGACACCGGCACGCCGCTTCTGGCCAATGGCAATGCTGTTCACCTGTTGGAGGGGCTCAACACCGAAAACCTGCCGGAAGGCTGGGCGCATCGGAGGTTTTTCCGCATCCCGGCGACAGAGTACCAGATGACCAAAGAGGGCGAGACGCCGGTGCTGCGCTGTTCCACCGAGCAGAGCGCGTCGATCCTTGCGCGCGACACGCGAATCGCCCTCGCCGACCTGCCGATACTGAGCTGGCGCTGGAAGGTGACCCGGCCGATCGAGAGCAATGTCGATGAGGCCACAGAGGCGGGCGACGATCATCCGCTGCGGCTCTATCTGCGCTTTGCCAATGAGGCGGGCGAGACGCGCGGCAGTGAGATCATCTGGAGCAACCGCAAGTACAAGCCGGGCGACTACAAGATCATTGGATCGTTTTATCACTATGTTGCCAATGGGTTGGATGCCAATATAAATGTATGGCATGCACAATCCCTTGACCTACGCCAGCTTTATAGCGACATCGGAGGCACCGGCACACCGACACTTACGGTGCTTGGCGTGTTTTGCGACAGCGACAATACCGGCGGGCAAAGTGACGGGATGTTCAGCGATATCACCCTCTCGGCGCCCGCCAAAGGTTAGGCCAAGACCGCCCCCGGCAACGCATCAGAATCGGCGATATCCGATTTGACTTAGGTGAACCGGCGCAACGCCAGAACCGCGTTGAGACCGCCAAAGGCAAAGGCATTGCTGAGCGCGACATCGACCTTCGCCTCGCGCGCGACATTGGGCACCACGTCAAGCGCGCACTCCGGGTCAGGTTCTTGATAGCCGATGGTGGGCGCTATGATACCGTCGCGCAGCGCCATGATACAGGCCAGCAATTCCACCGCCCCGGTGCCGCCAATAAGATGGGCATGCATGGATTTGGTCGATGAAATCATAAGCCTGTCGGCATGCGCCCCGAACACATCGGCCACGGCGGCGCTTTCGGTCTTGTCATTGGCGGCGGTGCCGGTGCCATGTGCGTTGATATAGCCGACCTCGTCGCGGTTGATCCGCGCATCCTTCAGCGCGCCCTGCATCGCCCGCGCCGCGCCCTGCTTTGAGGGCATCACGATATCCGAGGCATCCGAGGTCATGGCAAACCCCGCCACCTCGGCCAGGATTTCGGCGCCGCGCTTGCGGGCATGCTCGTAGTCCTCGAAGACGAAAATCGCCGCGCCCTCGCCCTGCACCATGCCGTTGCGATTGGCCGAAAACGGACGGCAGGCATCGCGGCTCATGACGCGCAGCCCCTCCCAGGCCTTGACCCCGCCAAAGCACAGCATCGATTCCGACCCGCCGGTGACCATCACCGGGGTGATGCCGCCATGCACCATCTGAAACGCCTGCGCCATGGCGTGATTGGACGAGGCGCAAGCGGTCGAAACGGTAAAGCTTGGTCCCTTGAGGTTGAACTCCATCGACAGATGGCTGGCGGCGGCATTGTTCATCAATTTGGGCACCACAAAGGGATGCACCCGGTTCTTGCCGTCCTCATAGACCGAGCGGTAATTCTCGTCGAGGGTGGTCATGCCGCCGCCCGAATTGCCAAGGATCACCCCGGCCCGCGCCGCCAGCTCGCCGGAAAACTCAAGCCCGGCTTGCGCAATCGCCTCGCGCGCGGCGATCAGGGTGAACTGGGTAAAGCGGTCAAACAGCGCAAGCTGCTGGCGGTTGAAGCGGGTTTCGGGGTCGTAGTTCTTGACCTGCCCGCCGATGCGGATCGACAGGCGCTCGACATCGCGAAATTCAAGCTCGGAAATCCCGCACCGGCCTTCGCGCATCGCCTCAAGGGTCTGCGGCACCGTGGCGCCAAGCGCGTTGATCGTGCCCGCGCCGGTGATGACAACGCGTTTCACGACTGTTCTTTTACCAACCGTTCGATGCCCGCGATGATCGTGCGCACCGATGAGATGTCGAAATCGCTTTCGCTTGGTTCATTGGCGTTGAAGGGGACGGATATATCGAACTCTTCCTCGATGGCGAAAATGCTTTCGACAAGGCCAAGGCTGTCGATGCCGAGATCCTCAAGCGTGTTGTCAAGCGCCACATCCGATGGTTCCAATACCGCCTGTTCGGCGATGATGGCGATGACGCGATCTTTGATGCTCATGGTTTTGGTCTTTCCGCAGTGAACCGGTGTTTGACCCCGGATTTAGGTATTATGAGGCGGCTTTGAAACAGTTTTTTTAAGGCTTGAGACATCATCGAGCAAACGCCGCAAGCGGCGCACGCCTTTGAACGCCCCTATGGCGGTCTCCATTTTCATCGCCGGATAGCCAAGCATCACCCGCCCCGCAGGGATATTGGCCAAAACGATCGTGCCGCCGCCGGTGATCACATTGTCGCCAATAAAGATGTTGTCGCTGACGCCGGTTTTGCCGGCCAGCACCACGTTGTTGCCAATGCGCACCGAGCCCGCGATGCCGGTGTGACCACAGAGCAGGCAATCGGTGCCGATACTCACGTTGTGGCCGATCATCACCAGATTGTCGATCTTTGTGCCAGTGCCGATTGTGGTGTCGCGAATGGTGCCGCGATCCACCGTGCTATTGGCGCCGATCTCGACATCGTCGCCGATGATGACGCTGCCAAGACTATGAATCCGGGCCCAGCTTTGCGCCCCGCCTCTGCCCTGATCGCCCAGGCTGGCGCGGGCGGCCTCAACACCTGATGTTTCCGGCGTCACAAAGGAAAACCCGTCGCCGCCAATCACCGCCCCCGGCTGAGCGATAAAGCGCGCGCCAATGACCACGCGCGCGCCGATCCGCACGCCTTCGCGCAAGTGCGCGCCCTCGCCGATCCGGGCATCGTTGCCAATGCAGGTTTGCGGGCCGATGATTGAATTCCTGCCGATCCTCGCGCCCTTGCCGATCACCGCCAGCGGCCCGACGCTTACCCCTTCGCCGAGGTCGGCCTCGGGATCAATCACCGCCGAAGGGTGAACACCCCTGCCCCAGCCCTGACCGGGATCAAACAGGGCGGTGAGACCCGCCATCACATGGCGCGGTCGCGGCGCCATTATCGCGGCCTTGAGGCCGAGTGCCTGCCAATCGTCGCCTGCGCTGATCACGGCGGCCACCGCGCCGCCCTGCGCAAGGGCATCGCGATACGCGCGCGTCATCGCAAGCGCCAGATGGCGCGGGCCCGCATCATTGGGTTCGGCCAGGCCATCCACCTCAAGATCAACGGCGCCAAAGGCCTTCGCCCCAAGCGCCGTTGCAATCTGTTGAATGGTATAGACCATGGCTGCCCCCTTCGCTTGAAGGAGTATTTAGCCCTGAACCGCGCCCAGCGAAACCCCTGCCTTTTCGAGCGCCTGCCAGATCCTGGCATCCCGCCCATAGACGTCATCGCGGTACTGGGTGCGCCCCTTCGCCTTGGTAAAGGCGGTGCGATAGATAAGATGCACCGGCACCTGGGTCTTGAGCGGCACATGCGTCTCACGACCGGTGTTCAGCACCGAATGGAAAAAAGTCTTGGGATCGTCTTCCTGTTTGGACAAAAGCTGATAGGCGAAATCAAACGGTTGTTGCAGACGAATGCAGCCATGGCTGAAATCCCGCTTTTCGCGGGCAAACAGCGCCTTTTGCGGCGTGTCATGCAGGTAGATGTTGTACTTGTTGGGAAAGATGAACTTGACCAGCCCAAGCGCATTGCGCGTCGAGGGCGGCTGTTTGATCGCAAACGGGAAATTGCGCGCGTTATAGGCACCGAAATTCACCGCGCCCCGGCTTACCTCGCGCCCACGGCTATCGTAGAGGCGAAGATGCGAGGCGGCGTTGCGATTGCGCTTCATCTGCGGCAGGTATTCGTTGACGGCGATCGAGCGCGGCACATGCCAGGTGGGGTTTATCACCAGATGCTCCATCACGTCGGAAAACTCGGGGCTGCGCCGGTCGCTTGCGTTCTTGCCGATCACGGCGCGGGTCTCGAAGGTCAGGTGATCATCATCCATGATGCGGGCGCTGAAATCGGTGAGATTGACAAGAATATGCCGTTTGCCCCGGTTCGGCGTCAGCCAGCGTTCCCGTTCCATCGCGACGATCACGGATTTAAGGCGTTCTTGCATCGAAACGTTGAGCGCGGCAATCGTGCTTGCGCCCGCAACACCGTCCTGCTCAAGCCCATGGTCGGCTTGAAATGCCTGAACTGCGGTTTGAACGGAGGCATCATAATGCTGGCTTGCGCTGCGTGCGAGGTAGCCCATCCGGATCAGACGATTGCGTAGCGCCACCACGGGCGCCCCCGCCGCGCCGGGTTTGAGGATGCTGGCGGGCACCGTCGCGCCCCATCCGCCCTGCGCCATCAAATGCTCAAGCCGCAGTTTTTCCTTCATCAGGCGGGCATATTCATTGCCCTGCGGCGCAAGTGTGCGGAAGAATGCACGCGGTTCGGTGGTGGTAAGACCGGTCAGATTGGTGATCGGGTCGACATAAAGCACCTCGCGCTTGATGTCGTTGTCGACCTTCGAGGGCACCAGAACACCGCTTTGCATGTCGCGCGCAAGCCGCAGGAAGGTGCGGCTCAACTCGCCCTCGATCAGGCCCAGATCACGGCTTGAACGCGCGGCTCCCATCCGCTCCATCAGGCCCGCAAGATCATAGCGGGCGGCCGGCAGACCATGCAGATCAACCTCGCTCAACGTGCGCACAAGCGCCTTGCGGCGGGCGCGATCCCCGGCGCTATCGCCGGTCCAGATCGGGGCAAACCCATTGTCCCTGTAAAACCCGGCAAGATCACGGTCGCTCGCCACGGTTTCGGCCAGGGCCTGGCGAAAGGCGGTGACCTGCGCCATGGCGGGATGGCCGGTAAATACCGTGGTCAAACTTATAGCGGCGGCTGCCATCAGCAAGCCAAAATCGCGGCGGGTCTTCGCCAAGGTCATAGATTTCCCCTTAAAACAAACAGTTCACTGATATGATTATATCCTGTTAGATAATGGGCTCTCAATTTTTTCCTAACACTTTGCTGTCAACTTTATGCGCAGGGTCGTGACTGCGGCCAAAATGCAGCGTGGATTGCGCAATTCGGACACAGACCCGAATATTTGCGCGAAAACTTGCCGAAAACCCTTGATGCTGACGCAGGTCGTCAAATCAGGACTTGGTGGATGATTCTTGATGTGCAATAAAGTGCAGACATCTGGGGATGATATGGCAAAGCCACGGTACAGTGGCAACTTAGGTAGGCGACGGGACAGGCGCTAGACACAATGACGAAGCTTATGAGCTCGCAGAGCATGACGCGGCGCGCGGTATTGGGTGCATTTGCAGCCACCGCAGTAGCAGCAGCACCCACTTTCTCCAACGCAGCAGGCTTTCTGCGAGGCGCAGGCGACATTCGCCGCATCCGCATGACATCGCCGCGCACCGGGGAAAAGATGGACACCATCTATTGGATCGAAGGCGAATACCTGCACGAGGCGGTTCGCGAAATCTCGTTGTTCATGCGCGACTGGCGCACCGATGGCGTCAAGAATATCGACACCCGGACGATTGATATCCTCGCCGCGAGCCACAATCTTTTGGACGCGAGCGAACCCTATACCCTGCTAAGCGGATATCGCAGCCCGAAGACCAACGCGATGCTGCGCAGCCGGTCGCGCGGTGTGGCCAAGAATTCGCGTCACATGATCGGTCAGGCCGCTGACCTGCGCCTTGGAAGCCGCTCGGTCAGCCAGATTTATCGCGCCGGCGTGGCCTGTGGCGGTGGCGGCGTTGGCCGTTATTCAAGCAGCAATTTCGTCCACATGGATTGCGGCCCTGTGCGGAGCTGGGGCCGGTAACCCTGCTCTCTCACATCTCTGCAACACGCAAAAGGCCGGTCCCTTTGGACCGGCCTTTGTGTTTTGATGGGGCCTTGTGACCTCAGGCGAATTTGGCGTTGCGCGCCGCTTGAAGCCGGGCAAAATCATCGCCCGCATGATAGCTTGAGCGGGTCAGCGGCGAGGCCGAAACCATCAGGAACCCCTTGCCATAGGCAGCCTTTTCATAGGCCGCAAACTCATCCGGGTGAACAAAGCGATCCACCGCGTGGTGTTTCGGCGTCGGTTGCAGATACTGCCCGATGGTCAGGAAATCGATTCCCGCCGCGCGCATGTCATCCATTACCTGATGCACGGCCTGGCGGTCTTCACCGAGACCGACCATGATGCCCGATTTGGTGAACATGCTCGGATCGATATCCTTGACCCGCTGCAACAGGCGCAGACTGTGAAAATAACGCGCACCGGCACGCACCTCTGGGTAAAGGCCGGGCACGGTTTCAAGGTTGTGGTTGAACACATCCGGCTTGGCCTTGACGACAACCTCAAGCACCTCGGGGGCGCAATGCAGGAAGTCGGGCGTCAGGATTTCGATCGTGGTGCCGGGGCTGCGATGGCGAATGGCACGGATGGTCTGGGCAAAATGCTCGGCACCGCCGTCGTTGATATCATCGCGGTCCACACTGGTCACGACCACATGTTTCAGGCCAAGTTTCTGCACCGCATCGGCGACGCGGCCCGGCTCGAAGGCATCAAGGTCTTCGGGCGGTTTGCCGGTCGCAATATTGCAAAAGCTACAGGCGCGGGTACAGACCTCGCCCATGATCATCATGGTGGCGTGGCCCTGGCTCCAGCATTCACCGGCATTGGGACAGCCGGCCTCTTCGCAAACCGTGACAAGCTTGTGCTCGCGCATGATCTTGTGGGTTTCGAAATAGCCCTTGCTGGTCGGCGCCTTGACGCGAATCCAGTCCGGCTTTTTGGGCTGAACATTGTCGGGCCGATGCGCCTTTTCGGGGTGACGTTGCCCGGGTATCTTGAGATCACGCACGAAATTTTCCCCGCGAATGGTTTGGTAACATTCATCTACTATAAAACATGGCGATGGGAAGTGCCAGTAATGCAACGCCGTTACCCGGTGGCCGCATCCACGTAAAGGGTAGTCATCGCACTTAGCAAGTGACCCGAGTGTTACCGGCCCGTGCCCTGATGGGGGGCGGGTCGCGTAACCCGTGTTTCAGGCCCAAAGCTCCCCGGAGGTCAGAGACGCCGCGCCGTGTCGATAAGCGATTGACCGACCGCCTGAAGCACCTCTGCCAATTTGGCAAACCACGCCTCATTCTGCGAACTTTTCCGTCGCACAACCGCGATGCGGCGGGCCGGTTCGGGGTTGGAAAACCGACGCAGATGCATGCCGGGCGCCGCTCTTTGTTCGATACTGGCGGCGATTTCCGGCATCAGGGTCAGGCCAAACCCCGCCTCGACCAACCGCGACAGCGTGGCCAGCGAAGACGCCCCCATATCAATCTGCGCATGACCGCGCCCGCGCCCGCAGACCTCCAGCGCCTGATCGGTCAGGCAATGCCCATCCTCAAGCAACAACAGCGGGCTTTGATCAAGCGCCGACGGGCGCAACGCCTCGACGGCCGGGCCAAGCGCGGCCAAGCGCGCCGCCGAGCCGGCCAAAAGAAAGCGATCCTCGAACAGCGGCCATTCCGTCAACCCCTCGGCCGCGACCGGAAGCGCGACGATGGCCGCGTCAAGCTGGCCGCTCTGCACCTCTTGAATAAGCTGGTCGGTCTTGGCCTCGCGCACTTGGACATCAAGCGAGATGTCGCGACTGCGCAGCGCCTCAAGCGCGGCGGGCAGGATATAGGGCGCGATCGTCGGGATGATGCCAAGCGACAACCGCCCGGTCAGCCCGCCTTGCCAGCGCGCGGCCTCGTTCAACGCCTGCATTTCGCCAAGAACCCGCGTGGCATGGGTGAGAATCAGGCGGCCGAACGGCGTCAGCACCACGTCGCGCGCCCGCCGCTCGACCAGCTTTTCACCAAGCGCCGCCTCCATCTCGCGGATTTGCACGGAAAGGGCGGGTTGTGAAATGCTGACCACCTCGGCGGCGCGGCCGAAATTGCGCTGCTCGGAGAGCGCCTTGAAATAGCTGAGTTGGCGAAGCGTGATATTCATATCGGAAAGTTATGCAAATCCCGAAAAACTACAAGTCTGGATTATCACGCTGCGCGCGCGCCCTGCCCGCACCTATGTCGCAGCCTTGCCGCTTGCGGCGCCAGAGCGACAGCCTATGCTGACGCAACCCCGCAAAACACCCCGAGGCGCGATCATGGACAGGCAGGCAGAACGGCGCGACGGCCAGACCCTTGGGCGCGCGCAGGAACATCTCAAACAGATCGTTTTTGGCGGCACCGACGGCATTGTCACCACATTCGCCATCGTCGCGGGCTTTGCCGGCGCACAGGCCGAAGGCGTGGCCCAGATCGGCGGCTTGGCGGTGCTGGTGTTCGGGCTGGCCAATCTTTTTGCCGATGCCGTCAGCATGGGGCTGGGCGAGTTTTTGTCCCTGCGCGCGCAGCACGATCTTTACCGCGCGCGCCGGGCCTCTGGCCTGCGTGATCTTGCCGAGCATCCGGGAGGGCAAACCGCGCTCATGACCAGGATCCTGACCGCGCGGGGCCTGTCGGACAGTGAAGCCAGAACAACGGCAAACATCCTTGCGCGTCATCCCGGCGCGATGACCGAACTTATTCTCAATTACGAATTGGGGTTGCGGGATCCCGATGATGAAAGCCCTGTTTTGAACGGGCTTTTCACCTTTTCGGCCTTTGTCGCCTTCGGGGTTGTGCCACTGGTGCCCTATCTCATGTTCGATGCCACGGCGCAGACCACGCGCTGGTCGGTGGCGGCGACACTGGGGGCGCTGATCCTGCTCGGCCTGTTACGGTGGAGCGCGACTGGCGAGCGGTTGTTGCGGACCCTCGGCGAGACCGTGCTTGTCGGCACGGTCTGCGCGCTTGTGGCTTTTGTGGTGGGGGCGCTGGTCGGCGGTTAACCGATCATCCCGCCCGCATCGCCAAGGCTGGCGTAATGGCGTTTCAGCCGCTGCAAGGCGATCCGCAGCACGATTTTACCCGAGCGCGCCGACCAGCCCATTTTCTTTTCGGCCCGCTCAAGCCCTTCCAGGTAGCAACAGCAGCGCAATACCACATCGCCAAGCCCCGGCCCGAGGTCGCGCAGCGCACCGGTGACACGGGCGCGCGCGGCATCCGCGCCATAGCCCGATGGCGCCGGGCCGCTGCCCGGATCATCGACGCAGGTCAGAAACCGGTCCCAGTTCTGCGTGGTGCGCGGCGCCATGTGCGACAGCTCGAAATCCTCGCGAAGGCGCTCGCCCGCGCGCACAAGATCGTCGCCCAGAAACGGGCTTCCGTCCTTGTCACGCCGACGTGCCAGGGCAATGAGCGGCGTCTCGGACAGGCCATAACGCTGGCGCTTGCCGCCCTGTCCCCTGCCGTCGCCCGCCTCGATGGTTTCGGCTTCGGCCTTTGCCTCGCCAAAGCCGGAAGCCTGATTTTCCGCCTCGGCCAGCATTGAGCCAAGCGCTGTGCGCCCGGCGGCGGTGACATGATAGCGCGCGATTCGCCCCGGGCTTTCGCAGGTGATCCAATGCTTGAGCGCCATCGCCTCGGCCACCTCGCGATCCACCACCGCCGTGCGCGATGGCTGACCGGTGCCCGTGTCACGCACCACCACCGCCTTGTCCATCCCCACCGAGACCGCCAGAACCGCGCCGGTTTCGCACAGGCGGCGCAGCACGCGGCGCGCTTCGGATTTCAGGCGCGCCTCGCTCAGCGCGATATCATCTTCGGGCATTTCTGTGATGTGGCTTGTCATCTTGGCCTCCTTGGCAGGAGAACCGGCAATCTTCAGGTGCAGAACCTGTTGGCCGAGGCGGCGCAGCGCCTCATCGACCAGGATATCGTCGCGGCGTGTTTCAAACATGCGGATCTGGCGCAGCACGGTCGAGGCATGGCGCCTCGCCCGTCACGCAAGCGCCCGGATCGGGGTGCCCGTTTCTGTATGCGCCAGGTAGTTCAGCGCCGCTTCGGGCACCCAGGTTGGAACCTGTTGCAAACTTGGTTTTGGTGCACATCCCTGGCGCATTTTCTTTCCCCATTTGTCAATCACAACACGCCCGAGATACAGCCCGGAGCTATCCACAGAGTTATCCACAATTAAAACGTGCAAAAGATTACCGGTTCGTTAATTGTTTCCAGAAAATCAACCATTGTTGACAGATGGTAAACAACCTCACAGGCCATCGCGCGGAGTCATGGGGCAAAACGCAACAGCGGCAGGGCCGTGTCACTAAGGGGGTATTCAACCTCTGGGAGCCCGCCACATGAACGATATTCTTACCACGCTTGACCGTCTGCGCCGTCCGCCGCTTTTGATCCGTGCAGCGCGGATCGGGGTTTCTGATTATCGTCGCGGGCCGCATTTGCGCCGCCATCTTGGCTATGGCGCCCTGCCGCGCAGCGGTCAGGCCCTTGTACAGCTTGTCGAGGTCGAGGCGCAATTCGAGCGTGACAGAACACAGCGCGCGGCAGGATATTCCGCCGCGCGCCATGTGGATGTTCTGATCGCGATGATGGGTGAAGCGCGCCTGTTGCGTGCCACCCGTCTTGAAAGCGTGGGTTAGCTGAAGGCGTCGGGCATTGATTCTTTTCTGGTGGCCACAAAGGCCGCCAGAGCCTCGGCAATCGCCGGATCAAGCGGCGGCTGCTGATAATCCCCAAGCATTTTCTTGACCCGCGCATTGGCCAGAACCATCGTATCGCGCTCGCCCTCTTCGGACCAGGTTTCGAATGGTTTGTAGTCAAGCAGATCGCTGCGCCAGAAGGCGTTCTTGAAATTGGCCTGGGTATGGGCGCAGCCAAGATAGTGGCCGCCGGGGCCAACCTCGCGGATCGCATCCATCGCCTGGGCGTTCTCGTCAATTTCGACGCCGCGCGCGATGTGGTGCAGTGTGCCAAGCTGGTCGGCATCCATCACGAATTTCTCAAAGCTGGACACGAGCCCACCCTCAAGCCAACCACAGGAATGCAGCATGAAGTTGACACCGGCCAAAAGGCCCACGTTCAGGCTATTGGCGGTTTCATAGGCAGCTTGCGCATCCGGCAGCTTCGAGCCGTTGAACGATCCCGACGAGCGGAACGGCAGCCCAAGGCGCCGCGCCAACTGACCCGCGCCATAGGTGATATGCGCGGCCTCGGGGGTGCCGAAGGTCGGCGCGCCCGAATTCATGTCGATCGAGGTTACAAAGGCGCCAAAGATCATCGGCGCACCGGGGCGGATAAGCTGGCTATAGGCGATACCGGCCAGAACCTCGGCCAGAACCTGGGTCAGCGTGCCCATCACCGACACCGGCGCCATCGCGCCGCCAACGATAAAGGGCGACAGGATACAAGCCTGATTGTTACTCGCGTAAACCTCAAGCGAGCCCATCATCACATCGTCAAAGGTCATCGGTGAGTTGACGTTGATCAGGCTGGTCATGACCGTGTTGTCCTGAACGAACTCCTTGCCGAACAGAATCTCGCACATATCGACGCTGTCCTGCGCCCGGCTTGGTTCGGTGACCGAGCCCATGAAAGGTTTATCCGACAGGGTCATATGGGCGTGCAGCATATCAAGGTGGCGCTTGTTCACCGGCACATCGGTCGGCTCGCAGACGGTGCCGCCGGAATGGTGAAGCCATTTCGACATATAGCCAAGGCGCACGAATTTGCGGAAATCCTCCATCGTGGCATAGCGGCGGCCGCCATCCATGTCGCGCACGAAGGGCGGGCCATAGACCGGCGCAAGCACAAGCGACTTGCCGCCGATTTCGACGCTGCGCTCGGGGTTGCGGGCATGCTGGGTGATGCGCGACGGCGCGGTCGCGCAAAGCTTGCGCGCCAATCCGCGCGGGATGCGCACCCGCTCGCCCGTGACATCCGCACCGGCATTGCGCCAGCGTTCAAGCGCGGCGGGATTATCGACGAAATTAACGCCGACCTCTTCAAGGATGGTTTCGGCGTTGGTCTCGATGATCTCAAGCGCCTCTTCGGACAGAACCTCGAAGTTCGGAATATTGCGCTCGATATAACGCGCGGTCTCGATGCTGACGGCGGTGCGTTCGGCACGGCGCGCGGCCCCGCCGCCACCCCGTGTTCGTCTGCTGCGTGCTTCTGCTTCTGCCATGGGGCACCTTTATATAATCAATTGCTGTCGCCAAACGCCCGCCGCGTTGACGGGTTTACATGGTCATAGCGTTTCGCGCCCCTGTGATACGAGAAGATTCCGGCGAATGCGGGGGAAAAGCGACATTCCCCCTGTTGAGGCCGCACGGCACGATGAGATCGCGGTGTGATTTCGCTGCGATTACGGTTCTATTGATGACTTTCCATGTGATGTTTTGGCAGCGGTTGATTTTTCTTTGCCCCGGCATCGCACTCGGGGCTGGAACAGCGGCGCAATATTTGACTGATACGTATAAAAGCGCGCACATTTCGAGGGGCATTGACAATGAAGGCATTGATCAACCGCGGGGCCCAGGCCTGCGCCATACTGGGGCTCTGTGTTCTGAGCGCGCCGGCATTTGCAACCAACGGATATTTTGCCAATGGCTATGGCGGCCAATCCAAAGGTATGGCCGGGGCCGGCGTGGCGGTGTCCACCGGCGTTCTTGGCATGGCACAAAACCCCGCCACCGGGGTCAAGGTCGGCAATGGCGCGGCATTCTGCCTTACCACCTTTGCCCCCAACCGCGATGTCACGATCCAGCCCGGCGGCCCCCTCACCCCCGGCAAGTTCAAGAGCGACAATGACGTCTTTATGATTCCCTGCGGTGGCGCCAACTGGGCGCTTGATGATCGCTCGTCCCTGGGCGTTTTTGTCTTTGCCAATGGCGGGATGAACACCGAATACAAGACCAACTTCTTTTCCGGCCTCGGCGCCGGGTCGGCGCCTTTGGGGGTCAATCTGGAACAGGCCTTTATCACCGTGAACTATGCCCGCAAGGTTGGCGACCGCCTGACCTTTGGCATCTCGCCGATCCTTGCGGTGCAGCGCTTCAAGGCCACCGGGCTTGAGGCGTTTTCGGGTCTTTCAATCGCGCCCGGCAATGTCACGAACCGCGGCCATGACTGGTCCACGGGGGTGGGCGTCAACCTAGGGCTTTTGTTTGAAGCAAGCCCGCAATGGACTTTCGGCGCGGCCTATCGCAACAAAATTCAAATGTCGTCGTTTGACAAATATCGCGGTTTATTCGCCGAGGGTGGTGATTTCGACGTGCCGGCCATGCTTACGCTTGGGGCGGCCTATACGCCCGCGCGCCTGCCGAAACTGACGATCACGGGCGAATACCAGCGGATCTATTATGGTAGTGTGAACGCAATCGCCAATACCAGCGCCCCACCCCAAGGCCCGCTTGGTGCAAGCAATGGCGTCGGTTTTGGCTGGAAGGATGTCGATGTTGTGCGCCTCGCCGCGATCTATCGCAAAAACGAACGCCTGACGCTGCGCACCGGGATCAGCTATTCCACCAAATTCACCAATAACGACGAGGTGGTCATCAACACCATCGCCCCCGCCACCCCGCAATGGCACGTCTCAGTTGGCGGCAGCTACAAGATCAATGACCGCTGGGATTTTACCTTTGCCTATACCCATGCGTTTTCCAACAGCATTACCGGATCGAACCCGGCGCTGACCGGCGTGGCCCAGCCCGTGCGCCTCAGAATGCACCAGCATGAGATCGCGACCGGTCTCAGCTATCGCTGGTAGGCGCGGCTTTCTCTTGCGCAAAACGCGGGTGCGCTATACGAGGCGAGCATGAGCCAGATAACCCATGACCGCCTCTTGATTATAGACTTTGGCAGCCAGGTGACGCAGCTGATCGCGCGGCGCCTGCGAGAGCTGAATGTTTATTGTGAAATCCACCCCTATCAGAACGTCACCGATGCGTTCCTGTCAGAGTTCGCGCCCAAGGCCGTGATCCTGTCGGGTGGCCCGTGCAGCGTGATCGACGACGGTTCGCCGCGCCCGCCCGCAGGCGTGTTTGACCTCGGCGTGCCGGTGCTTGGGATCTGCTATGGCCAGCAGGTGATGATGCAGATGCTTGGCGGCAATGTCGAGCGGGGCCACGGCACCGCCGAATTTGGCCGCGCCTATGTCACCCCAACCCAAGATCGCATCGACCTGCTCAACGGTTGGTTCCTTGAGGCCCGCGAACAGGTCTGGATGAGCCACGGCGACCACGTGAGCAAACTCGCGCCCGGCTTTGCCGTCTATGGCACATCGCCCAATGCGCCCTTTGCCGTCACCGCTGACCTCAACCGCAATTTCTTTGCCGTTCAGTTTCACCCCGAGGTGCATCACACCCCGAACGGCAAGACGCTCTATGAAAACTTTGTCCGCCTGGCCGGGTTCACCGGCGACTGGACCATGGGCGCCTATAAGGAAGAAGCCATTCGCATCATCCGCGAACAGGTCGGCGATAAACAGGTGATCTGTGGCCTCTCCGGTGGCGTCGATAGCTCTGTGGCGGCGGTCCTAATCCATGAGGCAATCGGTGATCAGCTTACCTGCGTCTTTGTCGATCATGGTTTGCTGCGCCTCAACGAGGCCGATGAAGTTGTCACGATGTTCCGGGACAACTATAACATCCCACTGATCCACGCCGATGAATCAGAGCTGTTTCTAGGTGAGCTTGACGGCGTAAGCGACCCGGAAACAAAGAGAAAAATCATTGGCCGCCTGTTCATAGACGTATTCCAGAAATACGCCAACCAGATCGAGGGCGCCGAGTTTCTGGCCCAGGGCACGCTTTACCCCGACGTGATCGAAAGCGTCAGCTTTTCGGGCGGCCCGAGTGTCACCATCAAATCGCACCACAATGTTGGCGGCCTGCCGGAAAAGATGGGCCTCAAGCTTGTCGAGCCGCTGCGCGAGCTGTTCAAGGACGAGGTGCGCGCGCTTGGTCACGAGCTTGGCCTGCCCGACAGCTTTATCGGGCGTCACCCGTTTCCGGGACCCGGCCTTGCCATTCGTTGCCCCGGCGAGATCACCCGCGAAAAGCTTGAAATCCTGCGCAAGGCGGATGCGGTCTATATCGACCAGATTCGCAAGCACGGGCTTTACGATGATATCTGGCAGGCCTTTGTCGCCATTCTTCCGGTGCGCACCGTCGGCGTGATGGGCGACGGGCGGACCTATGATTTCGCCTGCGCCCTGCGCGCGGTGAATTCGGTCGATGGCATGACGGCGGATTATTACCCGTTCAGCCACGAGTTTCTCGGTGAGACCGCCACCCGGATCATCAATGAGGTCAAGGGCATCAACCGCGTCACCTATGACGTGACAAGCAAACCCCCCGGCACGATTGAGTGGGAATGACCTTGCACATGCAATGGTTTCCATATGCTTGAATGTCGTATGGTTATGGTGTTTTCCCAAATGCTTTAGGGCAACACGCCCCACCCCGCCCGAACGCAAGGCCATGACAGTTGTGTCCAACCCTTCGCCCATCGCGCGGTAATAGGCGGCGTAGGCGGCGACGCGCTCGCCGGGGCCCGTTTCAGATGCGGGGATGTCCTCCACCGACTCCTCAATATCCAAAGCTGCAGGGCGCACGCGCGTGGCCTGTGCCTCGACCATACTGGCAAAGACGTTGTCGACCACCTGAAAGTAATCCTGCCGGTCACCGACCTTCGCGACACGTTTGATCAGCCGTTGGCTTTCAAGCATACGCACACTGGAGCTGACGCTCCTCCGGCTCACTTGAAGAGCATCCGCAAGCTGTCTGAACGACACCTGTTGCCCATCGTAAAGCAGCATCGCCAACACCCGGCCCGCGATGCGCGGCAAGCCTTCCGATTGAACGATAACGCCGATCTTCCAGATGAAATCTGCCCGGGCCGTCTCTGCGGCGCTGCCGCTTTCAGCCCTGTTCACGTCGCGTCTCCGGCGATGGCGCGAAGTTGACAACTTAGCCTTGCTCACCGTATCCGTCTGGTATGTTCAGTTAGGATTGAACGCCCTGTCCACGGGTATTGCATGAAGAAGAACACCTTTTCAACCAAGGGCCTGACCAAAGTTTATGGGGAGGGACGGTCAGCCGTCCATGCGCTGCGCGGTGTCGATCTGGACATTCCAGAGGGTGAGATCGTCGTGCTGCTTGGCCCCTCAGGCAGCGGTAAATCCACATTGCTTAACATTATCGGCGGGTTGGATCGCGCGACCGAAGGCGAGGCCTATTTTCAGGACCAGAACCTGAACGAGATGACGGACAAGCAACTGACCCTCTACCTATGCCCCCACAGATGGCGGCATCCTGCGGGTGATTCAGGAAAGCGAGACCTCGCTGCCCGCTGGTGCGCCCATCATGGAAATCGGCAATATCGAAAACGACCTTGAAGTGGTGGTTGAGCTTTTGTCCACAGATGCGGTGCAGGTAACGGTGGGCGATCCGGTGATCATTGCCGATTGGGGCGGCTCCAGGGACCTTGCGGGCAAGGTGATCCGCGTCGACCCGTTCGGCATCACGCAGTTCTCGGCCCTTGGCGTCGAGGAACAGCGTGTGAACGCGGTCATCGCCTTTACAAGCCCACCCGAAGACTATGTCGGCCTTGGCCATGGCTTTCGTGTCGAAGCGCGGATCGTCGTCTGGCAGGGGAGCGAGACCCTTATCGTCCCGGCCAGTGCGCTCTTTCGAAGCCGTGGCGCATGGGCCGTGTTTGTCGTGGTCGAGGGAACCGCCCAGCTCCGCCTTATTGAAATTGGCCCCAACAACGGCATCGAGGCACAGGTCACAAGCGGATTGGCCGAAGGCGACCGCGTGATCCTCTATCCCTCGTCCGGCCTGTCCGAAGGAATGAGTGTGGCCGAGTGCGTCATCAACTGAATCCGGGCCAACGGCAAGCCGCCATGGGTCTTGCGTCGTCGGGGACATCTCTGGTCGGCCAGGCGACCGCCAGATTTTAGCTCGCATTGTCGAAGGCCTTGGTGTAGCCCGTCGCCCAGGGGGCTGTTGGCGCTCATCCCGTCGTCCCTGTGCGCGTGTCGAATTTTGCCGCGCCTGAACAGGGGGGGACATGAACCTTAGAAAACTCGTCGGACCGAAGCTATTGAGAGACGGTTTTATTCGGCAGGCTGCGGTTGAGCGCCCTGAGGTGGAGGCCCTGACAGCCGAGTTTCGCGCCGCCTATGTCGCGGCGCGGCTGATCCGCATTGGTGGCGCGGGCGATGGCGGTCATCTGATCCCCGATGATCTTGACGGGGTCCGCCATTGTTTTTCGCCCGGCGTGTCCGATATTGCAGATTTTGAAGAGCATCTTGCGCGGGAGTATGGGATCAAATCCTTTCTTGCCGATGCCAGCGTCGATACTCCGCCTGTCACCAACCCTCTGTTTGAGTTCGATAAAGAATTCCCTGGCGCCCATAACGACACGACCGTCATGACCCTTGGCCGCTGGATAACGGACAAGCTTGGCGACGCGACGGGGGATGATCTTATCCTGCAAATGGACATCGAAGGCGCCGAATTCGAGGTTCTGATCGAAAGCTCTGTTGAGGTGCTTGGCAAGTTCCGCTCGATGGTGATCGAATTTCACGGCATGGAGCGTATTTTTGAACGTCACAGCCCGCCGTTGATCAAGGCGGTGTTTCGCAAGATTCATAGCCGGTTTGCGATTGTGCATCTGCATGCCAACAATTGTACTGCGCTCGCCGAATGCCGTGGACTAAAGATCGCGCCAGTGTTTGAAGTCACCTATCAGCGTCGCGATCGTCTGGCGCAAGTGGCGACCGGTGGCGGCCTGTCCCTGCCCCATCCTCAGGATCATGCGAATGTGCCGGAAAACCCGGACATTGGCATGCCTGACATCTGGTGGCGCGGATAAATGACCATCGCCTCCCCCCCTGCGCAGCGCGATCCGGGCGCCGTTTTGCGCGCCGCCTTGTGGATGCTGGGCGCCGTGATCGCGTTTTCCTCCATGGCCGTGGCCGGGCGCGCGGTGAGTTTCGAACTCGATACATTTGAAATCATGATGTATCGCAGCCTGATCGGCCTGTGCCTCGTGGTGAGTGTCGCCGGGATTTCCGGCCACTATCGCCAGATCACCACCCGCAGTCCCGCCACCCATCTCTTTCGCAATATCTTTCACTTTTCGGGGCAAAATCTTTGGTTCTATGCGATTACGGCGATCCCCCTGGCGCAGGTCTTTGCGCTTGAATTCACCGCCCCGCTTTGGGTGCTTGTGCTATCGCCTCTGGTGCTGGGCGAGCGGTTTACAGGCATGCGCGTGCTGGCCGCGATCATCGGTTTTATCGGGATTCTGATCGTCGCGCGCCCAAGCCCCGAGACGCTGAGCCTTGGCACCATCGCCGCCGCTGCGGCCGCCATTGGCTTTGCCGGGTCGATCCTGGTCACCAAGCGGTTGACGCGTACAGAGACGCTGACCTGTATCCTGTTCTGGATGACCCTCAGCCAGAGCGTCTTTGGCCTGATCTGTGCCGGGATTGACGGCGATATCGCCCTGCCCTCGCTACCCTCTACGCCCTGGCTTCTGGTGATCGCCTGCGCCGGGCTTGTGGCGCATTTCTGCCTGACCACGGCCCTGTCGATTGCCCCGGCCACCCTTGTGAGCCCGGTCGATTTCACCCGCCTTCCGCTGATCGCGGTAATCGGCCTTTTGGTCTATAACGAGCCGATAGATGCAATGGTTATCCTTGGCGCGGCGATAATCTTTGGGGCGAACTATCTGAATCTATGGTCAGAAACCAAAAAAGACGCCAATCGTCCCAAGCTTCTCGTATAAAGTGTGGCCAACAGGCCACCCGATGCTTCTGTGGTATCCGTGACGCCGCGTCAAAGATTGACCGGCAGAAAACTGCCTATAAAGATCGGTCAACCTTCTGGAGGAGAGGAATAATGAAAAGACTCACACTTGCGGCGACCGCATTGGTTGCTGCGGCAGGCGCCGCACAAGCCGGAGGCATCGACCGGTCAGGGCAATCCATCAACGTCCTTTTCGAGAAAGGAAACTACGTCGAACTAAGCTTTGGCGTGGTGGGGCCTTCTGTCTCAGGGACAGTGGCGACGCCGTTTGGATCACGCCATTCCGGGAATGTCACGAAAACCTATTGGCAGGTCGGTGCGGCCTACAAGCGCCAGATCAACGAGCAACTCAGCTTTGCACTTATTTATGACCAACCTTTTGGGGCTGACGTTAACTATAAAGGCGCGTCTGTCCCCTTCGCGGGCACTTCCAACGCGACGGCAATCGGAAATATTCTCGCAGGTAACTTTCCCACGGTCGGCACCACGGCAACGCTTGATGCCGATGCCATCACCGGCCTCTTGAATTATCGTATGGCCAATGGCTTTGGGTTTCATGGCGGCCTCAGAGTGCAAAAGGTCAGTGCAGATTCCACCGTGCCACTTGTCGCCGGCTATTCAGTCGCCGGCGCAGGAGATGAAGGTGTCGGCTATGCGGCTGGTATTTCTTATGAAAAGCCGGAAATCGCCCTGCGGGTCTCATTGACCTATAACTCGACCATCAAGACAAAGCACAAGACAACCGAAAACTCTGTTGCGTTTGGGACCACCACCAGCAAGACAACCATCGAAACCCCTGAATCGGTCAACCTCGAATTTCAGTCAGGTATCGCCAAGGACACCCTTGTTTTCGGTAGTGTGCGTTGGGTCAATTGGTCCGGTTTCACGATCACCCCCCAGCAATACCAGGCTTTGACCGGTGGGCCCTTCCTGTCTTACACAAGCGACACCTATACCTACACGCTTGGTGTCGGGCGCCGCTTTACCAAGGCAATATCCGGGTCGCTTTCGGTCACCTATGAGGATAACGACGATGGCTCTCCGGTTTCAAACCTCGGGCCGACATCGGGCAAGCTTGGCTTCACCCTTGGCGGGCGTTACGAAAAAGAAAACGGCATGATCCTGTCGGGTGGTATCAACTATACTTTCGTTGGCGATGCGGTAACCACCATTGGCGCACTGCCACGCACCAAGTTCAAGAACAACGACGCGATTGGCGTCGGCTTCAAGGTTGCCTATCGCTACTAAGCGTTTGCGTGATTGAACCTTCATGCCCCGCCCCGGTATCACAGGGCGGGGTTTTTTCGTTGCAAAGCCGCTTTGGATTGACCCCGGCAACCGCAGTTTGTAGCACGATCCCAAAGGGGACCGGCAATGATCTATGAAACGGCACAAGATTGGCAGAATGCCACCCACAAACGGGTGTTGTTTTATGGCATGTCGGGTCTCGGCAAGACTTATCTCTCGAACATGCTGCGCGAGGGCGGTGATTGGTTTCACTACTCGATAGATTACCGCATCGGCACCCGTTACATGGGCGAGCTGATTGCGGATAACGCCAAGGCGCATGCCATGCAGGTGCCGTTCCTGCGCGATCTGCTGCTGACGGATTCGATCTATATCGGCTCGAACATCACCTTCGACAATCTGGCGCCGGTCTCGACCTATCTTGGCAAGCCGGGCGATCCGGCCAGGGGCGGCATGCCGATAGACGAATACCGCCGCCGTCAGGAACAGTTTCGCCAGGCCGAAATCGCGGCCCTGATGGATACCGCGCACTTCATCTCTCGTGCCGACGCGCTTTATGGCTATCCGCATTTCATCTGCGATACCGGCGGCTCGATCTGCGAATGGGTGGATGGCAATGACCCGCATGATCCGCTCTTGTGCGAACTGTCAAAGCATTGCCTGCTGATCTATATCGAGGGCAACGAGGCGCATACCAAGGAGTTGATCCGCCGGTTTGATCGCGCGCCGAAACCGATGGCCTATCAGCCCGAGTTCCTGGACCGGGCATGGGATGAATACCTGAGCGAAAACAACCTGCAAGCGGGCGATGTTGATCCAAACAGCTTTATCCGCTGGACCTATGCCCGCGCCCTTGCCCATCGCGAGCCGCGTTATCGCGCCATGGCCCCTTGGGGGATCACCATCAGCGCCGATGAGGTTGCAACGGTCAAGACGCCCGCCGATTTCGATCACCTGATCGCGACCGCCCTTGAGCGGCGCGCCGATACGCCTATCTAACCCCGACACCCTACAGGAGCCGCAAAGCGATGCCCATCAAGATCCCCGCCAACCTGCCCGCCTATGACGTGCTTACGCGCGAAGGCGTCATGGTCATGGACGAGGATCAGGCCGCCCGTCAGGACATCCGCCCGCTGCGGATCGGCCTGCTGAACCTGATGCCGAAGAAGATCCAGACCGAGAACCAGTTCGCCCGCCTGATCGGCGCGACGCCGCTTCAGATCGACCTGCATCTCATCCGGATGAGCGAGCATCAGGCGAAAAACACCGCTGCCGAGCATATGGAAAGCTTTTATCGCACCTTTGAAGAGGTCGAGGCCTCGGGCGATAAGTATGATGGGCTGATCATAACCGGCGCGCCGATTGAGCACCTTGATTTCGACGCGGTCACCTATTGGCATGAACTTGAGCGGGTGTTTGCTTGGACCCAAAGCCATGTGCAATCCACCTTTGGGGTTTGCTGGGGCGGGATGGCGATGATCAACCACTTTCACGGGATCAAGAAACATATTCTGGATCATAAGGCCTTTGGCTGTTTTCGGCATCGCAACCTTGTGCCTGCCTCGCCCTATCTGCGTGGATTTTCCGATGATTGCGTGATCCCGGTAAGCCGCTGGACAGAGATGCGCCAGGATGAAATCGACGCCGCCGCAGGTCTCACCACGCTGTTGTACAGTGACGAGGTTGGTCCCGCTCTGGTCGAGGATCCGGCCCATCGCGCGCTCTATATCTTCAACCACTTTGAATACGACAGCGACACGCTCAAACAGGAATATGACCGCGATGTCGAGGCGGGCACGCCGATCAACGTGCCCTGTAATTATTACCCGAATGATGACCCCTCAAAACCGCCGCAAAACCGCTGGCGAAGCCATGCCCATCAGCTTTACGGCAACTGGATCAATGCGATCTATCAGTCCACACCGTTTGATATGAATGACATTGGCCGTTAAATCCCTTCTGATCATCGCGCTCCTGCTGGCCGGTCTCTGGGCCTATGTCCAATACCGTGCCCGCGCGCATGAGGCCCGCGCCGAGGCGGCCTTTCCGCCAGAAGGGCAGATGGTGCAGGTCGATGGCCATGCCGTTCATGCGGTGGTGATGGGGCCGGATGATGCGCCTGCTCTGGTGCTGATCCACGGCGCCTCGGGCAATACCCGCGACATGACCTTTAGTCTGGCGCCGAAACTGGCGCGCCGCTACCGCGTGATCGTATTTGACCGCCCCGGTCTTGGCTATACCGCGCGGATCAATCAGAGCGGCGCGACCATAACCGAACAGGCCGGTCTGTTGCAGAAAGCCGCAGAACAGCTTGGCGCCGAACGCCCCATCGTGCTTGGACACAGCTATGGCGGCGCTGTCGCCCTCGCCTGGGCTGTGACGCGGGCGCAAAACATTTCCAGGCTGGTGATGCTGGCGGGGGCCGCCAAGCCCTGGGACACCGGGCTTTCGACCTATTACCGGGTGCTGTCGCATCCGATCCTTGGGCCGCTGGTGATCCCCTTTCTCACCGCCTTTATCGACGATAGCCGCGTTGAAACCGCCGTCGGCGAGATATTCGAGCCACAGACCGCCCCCGACGGATATTTGCATTATATCGGTGCGGGACTCACGCTGCGGCGGCATTCGTTGCGCGCCAATGCCCTGCAACGCGCCAATCTGCTGTCCGAGATTGAGGCGATCCATACCCGTTACGGCGAAATTGATCTGCCGGTCGAAATCCTGCATGGCACCGCCGATACCACCGTCGGGCTGCATATTCATTCCGCACCACTTGCCGCGCAAATCCGCGATGCCGTGCTCACGCCCCTGCCCGGCATTGGCCACATGCCACAGCATGCGGTGCCCGGCATGGTGATCTCCGCCATTGACCGCGTTGCTCGGCGCGCCGGATTGCGCCCTGCCCCCTGAGCGGCCATACTGGGTAAAAACCCTTATGAGGCCCGCAACATGGATCTGCCCTTTGACGGCGCGATAAGCGCTTTTTTCGAAACCGGAATTTCCGCCGAGATCCGCAACGAGATCCGCCGCGCCGACAAGGGCGATATCCTTGGGCATGACTTTCCCTATTCCGAGCGCATGCCGCGCAAGGCCTACGAAAAAGAGCTGGAAAAGCTTCAGATCGAGCTGGTCAAGCTTCAGGCCTGGACCCGCGAAAGCGGCGCGCGGATCGTCTGTGTCTTTGAAGGGCGCGATGCGGCCGGCAAGGGCGGAACGATCAAGCGGTTTCGCGAGAACCTGAACCCGCGCGGCGCGCGGGTTGTGGCCTTGCCCAAGCCCTCGGATACCGAGGCGACGCAATGGTATTTCCAGCGTTATATCGACCACCTTCCCGGCGGCGGCGAAATCGTATTTTTTGATCGAAGCTGGTACAACCGAGGCGTCGTGGAAAAGGTTTTTGGCTTTTGCACCGACGATCAACGCGAGCATTTCTTTGCCCAAGTACCTGATTTTGAACGGATGCTGGTCGATGAGGGGATTTATCTGTTCAAATTCTGGCTTAACGTCGGGCGCGCCGAACAATTGCGCCGCTTTCTTGCCCGCGAGGGCGATCCCCTCAAGCAATGGAAGCTAAGCTGGATCGACGTCGAGGGCCTCAAGAAATGGGAGGCCTATAGCGCCGCCATCCCCGAAACCCTGACCCGGAGCCATAGCGATCACGCGCCCTGGACCGTGATCCGCGCCGATGACAAACGCCGCGCGCGCCTGGCGGCGATCCGCAGCGTGCTCACCTCGATTGATTATGCCCGCAAGGACGCGCGTGCGATCGGTGCGCTTGACCCGGCCATCGCCGCCGGGCCCGAGATCTGGAATGGCTAAGCAAGGCTATCATCACGGCAATCTGCGCCAGACGCTTGTCGATGGCGCGCTCAGCCTGATCGAAACCAAGGGACCGGCCGGCTTTACCCTGTCACAGGCCGCCAAAAGCGCCGGTGTAACGCCCGCCGCCGTCTATCGCCATTTCGCCGGCCGCGACGACCTGATTTCAGAGGCGGCGCGCCAGGGCTATCTGGTTTTTGCCGACCGGCTTGAGGCGGCGCGCGCCACGGCGCCCGGCGGTGCGGCGCAGATCCACGCGCTTGCCCGCGCCTATCTGGCCTTTGCCCAAAGCAATCCGGGCCATTACATCGCCATGTTCGAGAGCAGCATCGACATCAACCGCGCGCCCGATCTGGCCGATGCGGCGGGACGCGCCCGCGCGTTGATGCAGGGCGCTTGCGGCGCGCTCTGCCCGCTGATTGCCGCAGAGCGCTGCCCCGAGGCGAGCCTTCTGACCGCGCATATCTGGGCGATGAGCCATGGCGTGGTCGAGCTGTTCCTGCGCAATTCGGCCGGCCTTTCGGATCACGCCGCGCCCGAAGAGATGCTAAAGGCCGGGCTGACCACCTATCTGCGTGGGCTTGGCGTTACCGGCTAAGTCGCACCACCAAAACGAGAAAAGCGCAGCCGAAGCTGCGCCTTTCCAATTGTTTTGCCACGCAAACGCGGCCCGATCGCTTAACGCTTGGAGAACTGGAAGCTCTTGCGCGCTTTGGCTTTACCGTATTTCTTGCGTTCCACAACGCGGCTGTCGCGTGTCAGGAAGCCCGCAGCCTTGAGAGCGCCGCGCAGGGCGGGATCATAAAGCTGAAGCGCCTTCGAGATGCCGTGCTTTACCGCACCGGCCTGACCCGAAAGACCACCGCCCTTGACGGTTGCCATCACGTCGAACTGATCTTCGACACCGGCCACGGTAAAGGGCTGGCGCAGGATCATCTGCAACACCGGGCGGGCGAAATAGACGTTCATTTCACGGCCATTGACAACGACCTTGCCGGAACCCGGCTTGATCCAGACGCGGGCAACCGCATCTTTGCGTTTGCCAGTGGCATAGGATCGGCCAAGCTCGTCACGCACCTGTTCGTGGCGCACCATGGTTTCGGTCTCGGCAACGACGCCGTCTGCGATCGATTCCAGACCTTCGAGGGATTTGATTTCGTCAGCCATCAGTATGCCACCCGCGTATTCTTGGAGTTCATGGATTTGACGTCCAGCACCTCGGGGCTCTGGGCCTCGTGTGGGTGCTCTGCGCCCGCATAGACGCGCAGGTTGGTCATCAGCGTGCGCGACAGGCGGTTGCCTGGAAGCATGCGCTTGACGGCTTGCGTCACGACGCGCTCGGGGTATTTCCCTTCCAGGATTTCACCCGTGGTGCGCGACTTGATACCGCCGGGATGGCCGGTGTGCCAATAGTTCGGCTTTTCGCGCTTGTTGCCGGTCAGCTGTACCTTGTCGGCATTGATGACGATCACGTTGTCACCCATGTCCATGTGAGGCGTAAAGCTGGCCTTGTGCTTGCCGCGCAGGCGAACGGCGATGATCGAGGCAAGACGACCCAGAACAACGCCTTCGGCGTCGATCAGGATCCATTTCTTGTCGATATCTGCCGGGGTAGCAGAGAATGTTTTCATTTCAGGCAAAACCTTGTGCTTGATCTTTCGTCTTGATCGGCCTCGACCATGAGTGGGCGATGCTGATACGATGGGCGGGTTATAACCGGTTAAAATATCACGTCAACCACCCTCACCTCAATTAAATTATGCATTAACAACAACTTAAAAATTAGGTAGCATAATACCCCAATCATTCAGCCAATCAACAAACCACGGTCGGGGGTAAATCTGCTCCTGCCACGAAAAAATCCCTTGCACGACTCGATAGCCCCCCCTATGTGCGCCTCACTTGATCGGAACCGATCCCAACTTCGACTGTCTTGTTCGGGGGGGCGCTAAGGGACCGACTGGATTCAATCTGCTGGAACGAAGGGGAGCGCCATGAACGACGCCAGCCTCTTCCAACTGGGGATCGGTCTGGAGACAGGCGCCCAAGAGGAAGACACCGCACGCGGACTAACACCCGCGAACGACGATACCATTTTGACCCGCGATGTGCTGGACGAGGACCGTGATGATCATTTCATCCGCCGCGACGGCAGTGTGTTTGCGGGCACCCATCTTATCATCGAGGTTGTGAACGGTCACGGACTAGACAACGAATCCCGCATTCAGCAGGCGTTCCGCGACTGCGTGGATGTCTGCGGGGCAACCCTGTTGCATATCCATACCCACAAGTTCAGCCCTCAGGGCGTCTCGGGTGTGGCGGTTCTCGCCGAAAGCCATATCTCGGTGCACACATGGCCTGAAATCGGCTATGGCGCGTTCGATGTCTTCATGTGCGGAGAGGCACGGCCCTGGCTTGCGGTTGACGTGCTCAAGGCGGCCTTTGGCACGGCCGATGTGCGCGTCAAAGAGCTGCTGCGCGGCGAAGGCGTTGTCACCGAGGCCGGGGTCGCGGCATGAGCACCTGGATCCGCGAGACGCTCCATCCCGATTACGCGCAATCCCTGCGCGTGGATGAAATGCTCTACGATAGCGAAACAGACCATCAGCGGCTGAAGGTGTTCCAGAACGCCACCTTCGGCCGGGTCCTTACGCTTGATGATGTGGTGCAAACCACCGAGGGCGACAATTTCATCTATCACGAGATGATGACCCACCTGCCGATCCTCGCCCATGGCGCGGTCAACCGGGTGCTGATCATTGGCGGCGGCGATGGCGGCATGGCCCGCGAAGTGCTGCGCCACCGATCCGTCGCCCATGTCACCATGGTGGAAATCGACGCAGGCGTTGTCGATTTCTCCAGGCAATACCTGCCGATGCTGAGCCAGGGCGCCTTTGATGACCCGCGCCTTGAACTGGTGATCGCCGACGGCGCCGATTTCATCCGCTCCACCAAGGGCGGCTATGATGTGATCATCGTCGATTCGACCGATCCGATCGGCCCCGGCGAGGTGCTGTTCACCGAAACCTTCTATGGCCAGGCCAAACGCGCACTGACCGGCGATGGCATTCTGGTGACACAAAACGGCGTGCCTTTTCTTCAGGGCGAGGAGCTTCACAACACCATGAGGGCCTTCAAGGCGCTGTTTGTGGATGCCACCTGCTACCTTGCCACGATCCCGACCTATGCGGGCGGGCCGATGGCCTTTGGCTGGGGCACAGACGGTGCGGCCCGCGCGACCCCTCTGGATGTGCTTCAGGGCCGCTTTGACGCCGCCGGGATCGCGCCCGAGTACTACACCCCCGCCGTGCACCAGGCCGCCTTCGCCTTGCCCGGCTATGTCTCGCGGCTCCTGCCCTGATCTTCTTCTTGGTCGAACTACTCTCGGGGGGTCCGGGGGGCGGAAAGCCCCCCGGCGGCGCCTATCTGGGCGGAATCGCATAGGTCAGACTAGCGCGCGCCACAGGCGCCTCCATGCCCTCGGAAAAAATCAGAACCTCCCCGACCGACAGAACCTTGCCCAGCTTGAGAAGGCGGCATTCGGCAATAAGATCGACGCCGGCAACGGGTTTGCGCATGAAATCAATGCTGCAATTGGTGGTCACAGCCAGGGCCTTGGGGCCGATCATCGCCAGCGTGGCAAGATAGACCGTCACATCCGCCAGCGCAAAGATCGACGGGCCAGACACCGTGCCGCCGGGGCGCAAATGCCGCTCGCCCACAAGCAGGCGCACACGCACGCGCATATCGCCCACCTCCTCGATGGCAAAATCGCCCTCGACCTGGGGAAATTCCTGATCCAGAAATGTCGTCAATTCGTCACGCGTCATTTTCAGGCCCATGCTTTCCTCCCTGCCCATTCGTGCGTTAGAATGGCCACAAGCCATGAAGGGATACAAGATGCCAATTCTCGACCGCCAGGACACTGGCCCCATCGCGCGCCTCACGCTGAACGCGCCGGAAAAACTCAATGCGCTGAGCGATGCGATGCTGGCCGCGCTTCAGGATCAGTTTGACCAACTGGCCGGGGATCACAACATTCGTGTCGTGACCATCGCCGGCGCCGGCAAGGCGTTTTGCGCCGGTCACGACCTCAAGGAGATGACGGCGGGGCGCCAGTCGCCCGATGGCGGGCGGGCCTATTTCGCCGATCTGTTCAATCGCTGTTCAAGCGTGATGCGCGCTATCCGCACCCTGCCCCAGCCGGTGATTGCCGCGCCGCATGGCATTGCCACCGCTGCGGGCTGTCAATTGGTGGCAAGCTGTGACATGGCCGTCGCCGCCCATGGCACCCGCTTTGGCGTCAATGGCGTCAACATCGGGTTGTTCTGCTCAACCCCGATGGTGGCGCTAAGCCGAAACATCCCGCGCAAACAGGCGTTTGAAATGCTCACCACCGGCGAATTCATCGACACGACCCGCGCCGCAGAGCTTGGCCTGATCAACCGCGCCGTTGCCCTCGAGGATCTTGATACCGCCACGCTGGCCTTGGCCGAAACCGTCGCCAGCAAGCTCGCAAGCGCCGTGCGCATCGGCAAACGCGCCTTTTATGACCAGATCGAAATGGGGCATGATGCGGCCTATGCCCATACCGGTGCAGTAATGGTTGAAAACATGCTGGATCACGACACTGCCGAGGGCATCACCGCCTTTATCGAAAAGCGGGCCCCGGATTGGGATCAATGAGCGCCCCTTTTCAAAGCCCCTGCAATCACCTACATCCCACTCCATGAGCAAAACACTCCATATCATCGGCGGCGGCATGGCCGGGTCCGAGGCCGCATGGCAGGCCGCCCATATGGGCGTGCCCGTCGTCCTCCACGAAATGCGCCCTCAGGTGAAAACCTTTGCCCATCGCACCGGCGATCTGGCCGAGATGGTCTGTTCCAATTCGTTCCGCTCGGATGATGACGAACAAAACGCCGTCGGGCTTTTGCACTGGGAAATGCGCGCCGCCAACGGGCTGATCATGCAGACCGCCGAAAAGCATCGCATTCCCGCAGGGGGCGCGCTTGCGGTGGATCGCGATCCCTTCGCGCAATCGGTGACGGCGGCCCTTCTGGCACACCCCAATATCACCGTTGAGCATGGCGAAATTGACACGCTACCCGAAGATGGCCATTGGATCATCGCCACCGGCCCGCTTACCTCTGAAGGCTTGGGCAAGGCGATTGCCACCGAGACCGGGGCCGAATCGCTGGCTTTTTTCGACGCCATCGCGCCGATCCTTTATTATGACAGCATCGACATGTCGCGCGCCTGGATGCAGTCGCGCTATGACAAGGGCGAAACCGAGGAAGAGCGCACCGCTTACCTCAACTGCCCGATGGACAAGGCGCAATACGAGGCCTTTATTGACGCGCTTCTGGCCGCCGACAAGACCGAGTTCCACGAGGGCGAGGCAGATTCCGCCCCCAAGCCCACCCCATATTTTGACGGCTGCCTACCGATCGAGGTCATGGCCGAACGCGGCCGCGAAACCCTGCGCCACGGCCCGATGAAGCCGGTCGGCCTGACCAACCCGCATCACCCGGACATCAAGCCCTGGGCGGTGGTGCAGCTGCGCCGCGACAATGCATTAGGAACGCTCTATAACATTGTAGGATTTCAGACAAAAATGAAATACGGCGCGCAAAAAGACGTGCTCCGCATGATCCCCGGTCTGGAAAACGCCAGCTTTGCCCGTCTGGGTGGCATCCATCGCAATACCTTCATCAATTCGCCGACCCTGCTGGACAATCAGATGCGCCTGCGCTCGCGCCCGCATATCCGCTTTGCCGGTCAGATCACCGGCGTCGAGGGCTATGTGGAATCCGCCGCCATGGGGCTATTGGCCGGGCGCATGGCCGCCGCCGAAATCCTCGGGGCTCCGCTTGCCGATCCGCCGCAGGACAGCGCCATGGGGGCGCTGATCCACCACATCACCGGCGGCGCCGAAGCAAAGACCTTTCAGCCGATGAACGTCAATTTCGGCCTGTTCCGGCCGGTGGACGGCCTCAAAGGTGGGCGGCGTGGCCGCAAAGACCGCTACAAGGCCTATACCGACCGCGCCAAAGCCGCCTGGAGCGACTGGCTGCAACAGTCTTTGCTGGACGTGGCGTAGCTCTTCGGCCACTCTTGATGCATGACTGACAAATTTCTGGATAGGGCCTACGGGCTAGAGACAGCCGAAGACGCCAGCCAGTTTTATAACGACTGGGCAAGCACTTATGACGCGGAGATCGCGGAAAACGGCTATGCCACGCCGGGCCGCTGTGCCAGGGCGCTGTTCGCCAAATGGCCCGAGCCTGACATCCCGGTGCTTGATTTCGGCTGCGGCACCGGCCTCTCGGGTCTGGCGCTCAAACTGGCCGGGTTCAAGGTAATCGACGGGATTGACCCAAGCCCCGAAATGCTGGCGCAGGCCAAGGCCAAGAGCGTTTATCGCACCCTCTCATTGCTTGACGTGACCGACGAAACCCCGATCCCGAAGGGCGCCTATAGGGCCATCGCGGCGATCGGCGTGATCGGCACTGGCGCGGCCCCGGTCTCGACCTTGGATATCCTGATGAAGGCGCTTGATCGCGGCAGTCATCTGGTCTTTAGCTATAACGATCATGCCCTCGCCGACCCGATCTATGAAGGCGCGCTCAACGGCTGGCTCGATTGCGGAGCGGCCCGTCTTCTAAGCAAGGATTACGGCCCCCACCTGCCCGGCCAGGGGTTGAAGTCCAACGTTTATGTGCTTCAAAAGACGTGACTTTCTCTACTCGTTTCGCCCCATCACCGACGGGCCCCCTGCATCTGGGTCATGCCTTTTCGGCGCTCACCGCCCATGACATGGCGCTGGCTGCGCGGGGCGTGTTTTACCTGCGGATCGACGACATCGACCAAAGCCGAAGTCGCCCCGCATGGGAGACGCAGATTTTCGACGATCTGCACTGGCTTGGCCTGAGCTGGCCCACCCCGGTGCTGCGCCAATCAAACCGCTTGCCGCGCTACCGCGAGGCTCTCTTGCGGCTTTGGGATATGGGCCTGCTCTACCCCTGTCGCTGCACCCGCGCCGATATCCGCGCCGCCGCCTCCGCCCCGCAAGAAGGCGCCTGCCTGCACGGCCCGGACGGGCTGATCTATCCCGGCACCTGTCGGCCGGACGCGCCGCCCACAGGCCAGATGCCCACCGACAGCGCCCTGCGCCTCGACATGGCGCGCGCGCTGGCCCGCCTTTCCGCTCCACTGACTTTCACCGAATCAGGCGAGGGGCCTAACGGCGAAACCGGCACGATCATGCCGCAAAACATGCCTCAGGGCGTCGGCGACGTGGTGCTCGCCCGGCGCGACATGGGCGCCTCCTATCATCTGTCGGTGGTGATAGATGACGCGGATCAGGCGATAACCCATGTGGTCCGCGGTCAAGATCTCTTCGAGGCCACCCAGATCCACGTGCTGCTGCAACGCCTGCTCGCCCTGCCGACCCCGCTCTATCACCATCACGGGTTGATCCGCGACGCGGATGGCAAACGCCTTGCCAAACGCGATGATGCCCGCGCGATCAAAACCTATCGAACCGAGGGCGCCACCCCGACCGACATTCGCCGCATGATCGGTCTCTGATCTTCTTCTTGGTTCAAATACTCAATCTGCGCTATCCATCGGCGCCATGATCTCGATTTCATCCCCGCCCCGCACAGCCGTGTAAAAACAGCTCCGCCGGTTGGTATGACAGGCCGGCCCGACCTGACGCACGCGCACCAAAAGACAATCGCGGTCGCAATCCACCCGGAAATCAACCAGCTCCTGAACATGCCCACTGGTTTCGCCCTTGATCCAGAACGCCTGCCTTGAGCGGCTCCAATAGGTCACCCGCCCGGTCTCAAGCGTGCGCACCACGGCCTCGGCATTCATCCAGGCCATCATAAGGACCTCGCCGCTGGTTGCATCCTGTGCAATCGCCGGGATCAACCCGCGCGCGTCATACTTTAGTGTGGCCGGATCGAATTCCATGGTCGAAAACCTTTTGCATCTGCGCGTCTGAAGCCTATTTATGGGGTCAGAACCGAAAGGGAAAGCCATGAGCGGCGAAACTGACCTGATCAAACTCTACTCGGCGCGCATTCTGGCGCTTGCCGCAGATATTCCCCATCACGGCCGCCTTGCCGCGCCGGATGCGACCATCAAGCGCCGTGCGCCACTCTGCGGCTCCACCGTGACCGTCGATATTGCCTGCAAGGATGGCCGGATCGGCGATTACGCGGCCGAGGTCAAGGCCTGCGCCCTCGGTCAGGCGGCGGCCTCGGTGGTGGGCGAGAATATCATCGGCCGCGATCTTGCCGAGGTGACGGCGGCGCGTGATGCGCTGAAAGAGATGCTGAAACACGACGGCCCGACACCGCCCGCCCCGTTTGACGGGCTTGAGGTGCTGCGCCCGGCGCGCGATTACAAGAACCGCCACGCCTCGATCATGCTCACGCTTGAGGCCGCCGTCGAGGCGCTGGAAGAGGCCAAGGCCCATAGCTCCTGCGCCTGAGAGCCGGGCCAAACGATTCGCGGACCTTTCCATAAAAAAAACCGCCGCGCGTTCGGATGAACGGCGGCGGCAAGGTATGGCGGGGTATCCGGACCCTGTCGCGCATTTCAGGGGGAATGAGGCAAACCCCGAAAACAGCAAAGGAACAGGCAGAAACTTTGGCACCCGGAAGTTGGGACAAAAAGGGTGCAGGCGACAACAGGGTCCCCCCGCCAGGCAGAAACTCAGAACACTCCAGGCAAATAAAGCGCCCCGACCAAGGTAATCATCAGCGCCGCGGCGCCTAGGGCATCGGCGAGCAAGGTGTCCTGCGACCGGGTGGCGGCTGTCTTGATCTGGTGCAACATGGGGCGCTTCCTTTTGAAAACCTTGTGTTGCCCCTTTGTTCTCACTTCCGTTAACCAAAGTAAAGAACTTTTTAAGAACATTTGTGAACTATTCGGAACACCTCTGGCTAACCCACTGATATCAAACGAATCGCCTGATCCTGCTCCATCAGCCACAAGAGCACACGCGCCGCCGCGCCGCGCGGGCTGATTAATTCGGGGTCGTCGTTCAACAGTTTGCGCGCATCCGATTGCGCCACGGCCATCAGCGCCGATTGCCCCTCAAGGTCGGCCACCCGAAACCGCGGCAGGCCCGATTGCGCGGTGCCGATAAGATCGCCCGCGCCGCGCATGTCCAGATCGACCTCGGCGATGCGAAACCCGTCATCGGTATCGCGCATGGTGCTTAGTCGGCGTTCGCCGCCTTCACTCAGCGGCGCCTGATACATCAGCAAACAGGTCGAGGCCGCCTCGCCGCGCCCGACCCGTCCGCGCAACTGATGCAGTTGCGCAAGCCCAAAACTCTCGGCGCGTTCAATCACCATGATCGAGGCATTGGGCACATCGACCCCGACCTCGATCACCGTGGTCGAGACAAGCACCGAGGTTTCGCCACGCTGAAACGCGGCCATGGCGGCGTCTTTATCTTCGGGGGGCATCTGACCATGCACAAGCCCGACGACGCCTTCACCAAACACCGCGCGCAACCGGCTAAACCGCTCTTCGGCGCTGCTGAGATCGACGCTTTCGCTTTCCTCGACCAGTGGACAGACCCAATAGGCCTGTCGCCCCTCGGCAATCGCGCGGCGCAGGTGGTCGATCACCTCGTCCATTCGGCCCATGCTGACCAAGGCGGTCTTGATCGGTTTGCGGCCCGGTGGTTTTTCATCGAGAATGCTGACATCCATATCGCCATATTGCGCCAGGGCCAGACTGCGCGGAATCGGCGTGGCCGTCATCACAAGCACATCCGCCTGGGCGCCCTTCTTGCCAAGCTCAAGCCGTTGACGCACGCCAAAGCGGTGCTGTTCATCGACAATCGCAAGCCGCAGGTCGCAAAATTCCACATCCTTTTGAAACACCGCATGGGTGCCGACCAAAATCTGGATGTCGCCCCGCGCCAGGGCCGCCAGTTTGGCGCGCCGCTCGCCCCCCTTGTCGCGCCCGGTCAGGATTTCCAAAACCACACCGGCGCTTTCCGCCAGCGGGCGCAACCCCTGCAAATGCTGGCGCGCAAGAATTTCGGTCGGGGCCATCATCACCCCCTGTCCGCCGGCCTCGACCGCGATCAGCAAGGCCTTGAACGCGACAAGCGTTTTGCCCGCGCCGACATCGCCCTGCAACAGGCGATTCATCCGCAAAGGGGTGGCCATATCTTCGGCGATCTGGGCAATCGCGCGGGTTTGCGCCCCGGTCAGCGCATAGGGCAATTCTTCCAGCACTTTCGCCTGTAATTTCCCGGTGCCGATGGTCGCGCGCCCCTTGGCCCGGCGCAATCTCAGACGTGCCAATGCCAGGGTCAACTGATGCGCCATCAACTCGTCATAGGCAAGACGCTCGCGCGCGGGATGAGCGGGCGACAAATCCTGCGCATCCTTCGGCGCATGCGCCTCGCGCACCGCATCCGCCCAGTCGGGCCAGCCGACCTGGGCCTTTTGTACCGGATCAATCCATTCGGCGAGGTCCGGCACGCGGGCAAGCGCGCCCAGCTCAGCCTTGACCATCATCTTTTGCGTGACCCCGGCGGTCAGCGGATAGACCGGCTCGAAATCCGGGATATCACCCGCCTCATCCACCGGCAGCATGTGATCAGGATGCACCATCTGGGCAATGCCGTCGAAGAGTTCCACCTTGCCAGACACCACACGCCGGGCACCTGTGGGCAGGATCTTGCGAAGGTATTCGTCGCGGGCGTGGAAGAACACCAACTGAAACGTGGCCGTCGAATCCTCGACCGTCACCCGATAGGCGCCACCACGACGGTTCGGGGCGCGGTGCTGGCCGATGACAACCTCGACCGTGACCACGCCGGGCAGGTCGGCGCCCTGCACCGTGGCGCGTTTGCGTCGATCCACCCCCGTATAGGGCAGCGTGAAGATCAAATCGCGCGGCCGCACCACATCAAGCGCCGCCAGATTCTGTACGGTTTTCGGCCCCACGCCGGGCAGCGTCTCAAGCTCTGCAAAAAGCGGAAACAGGATTTCGGGGCGCCCCGTCATGTCTGCCCAATCAGGTCAAGCCAGCCGTCTTCGTCCAGCGTCTCGATGCCAAGCTCGGCGGCCTTTTTCGCCTTGGACCCGGCACCGGGACCGGCAACAAGAAGATCGGTTTTGGCCGACACGCTTCCGGCAACCTTGGCGCCAAGCGCCTCGGCACGCGCCTTGGCCTCGGCGCGGGTCATTTTTTCTAGCGTGCCGGTAAAGACCACGGTTTTGCCCGCCACCGGGCTGCTGCTGGTGTCGGGGCGCGCGGCGTCCTGCACGTCAAGATGCGCCACAAGCCGGTCAATGCTGGCGCGCTCGTTGGCCTCGCCAAAGGCACCGACGAGCGAGCGCGCCATCACTTCGCCGACACCGTCGATCCCCAGGAGCCGGTCCCACTCGGGCCCGTCAAAACCTTGCGCGCCATCCATCGCCTCAGTGAACTCGCGCCAGTTTGTATAGACCCGCGCAATCATGTTGCTGGCGGCCTCGCCGACATGGCGGATACCGAGCGCGAACAACAACCGGCCAAAGGGGATTTTTCTTTTCTCTTCAATCGCCTGAAAAAGGTTCTTCGCGCTTTTTTCGCCCCAGCCTTCGCGGTTTTTAAGCTGTTGCATCCCGCCGCCATAGCGCGCCTCAAGGGTGAAGATATCGGCCGGTTCCCTGATCCAGCCATCGCGGTAGAATTGTTCCACCTGCTTGGCGCCCAACCCTTCGATGTCAAAGGCGGCGCGGCTTACGAAATGTTTCAGCTTTTCAACCGCCTGCGCGGGGCAAATCAACCCGCCGATGCAGCGGCGCACCGCATCGCCCTCTTCGCGCACCGCGTCAGAGCCGCATTCAGGGCAGCTTGTGGGAAAAACATAGGGTTGGGCATCATCCGGGCGTTTGGCGATATCCACGTCGGCAATCTTGGGAATGACATCACCGGCGCGGTAGACCTGAACCCAATCGCCGATCCGGATATCCTTGCCGCCGCGGATGACGCCGCCCTTGCTGTCGCGCCCAAGGATGTAATCCTCGTTGTGCAGGGTCGCGTTGGACACCACCACGCCACCCACCGTGACCGGCGTCAGGCGCGCGACTGGGCTAAGTGCGCCGGTGCGCCCAACTTGAATATCGATCGCCTCTAGCCGGGTCCAGGCAAGCTCGGCCGGGAATTTATGCGCAATCGCCCATCGTGGCGTGGTCGAGCGAAACCCGAGCCGCCCCTGAAGCGCAAGATCGTTGACCTTGTAAACCACCCCGTCGATGTCATAGCCAAGCGTGGCGCGGCGCTGTTCGATGCGGGCATATTCGGCCAGCATCGTCTCCGGGCCGGAACACAGCGTGGTGAGCGGATTGATCTGAAAGCCGAGGGCGGCAAGCCGTTCAATCGCGCCCATTTGCGTGTCGGCCAGCGGCACGCTCACCTCGCCCCAGGCATAGGCGAAAAACCTCAGGGGACGGGCGGCGGTTATTTTGGAATCGAGCTGCCGCAGCGAGCCAGCGGCGGCGTTGCGCGGGTTGGCGAAGGGCTTGTCAGACCTTTCGGCCTGCCGCGCATTGAGCGCCTCGAAATCGGCATGGCTCATGTAAACCTCGCCGCGGACCTCAAGGATATCGGGCGCATCGGTCAGGGTTTGGGGAATATCGGTGATCGTGCGGGCGTTAGCGGTGACGTTTTCACCGACCTGCCCGTCGCCCCGCGTCGCCGCCTGCATCAACCGGCCATTTTCGTAGCGCAGGCTGAGGCTGAGGCCGTCGATCTTTGGCTCGGAGGTATAGGAAAGATCGGCCTCGGGTCCGAACCCGAGATAGCGGCGGATGCGCGTATCGAACTCGGTCACATCCTCGTCGTCAAAGGCGTTTCCAAGGCTGAGCATGCGCACCGCATGGCTGACCTTGGCAAACCCCTCGGAGGGCGCGGCACCAACCATATCGCTGGGGCTGTCGGCGCGCTTGAGATCGCCAAACCGGGCCTCGATGGCGGCATTGCGGGCCTTGAGCGCATCGAATTCCGCGTCCGACATGACGGGCGCATCATCGGTGTGATAGGCCGCATTGGCCGACGAAATAAGGGCGGCGAGCCGTTCCAGCTCATGCCGCGCCTCATCTTTGCTCAGGCTGTCAACTGCGCGCGTGTCGCTCATGGGCCCCTTTGTCCTATTAGGCCGAAGGCGTTTCACACCTCCGAATTGTCAGGTCAAAGTGATAAGGCCCCGTCTGGCAGAGGTCCAGATGTCACGCGCCCCTCAGGCGCCAATCGCAAGCCTTTGGTCTTCCATCTCGCTGGGATCGGGATCGCGCAGCACATAGCCACGGCCCCAGACCGTTTCGATGTAATTCGCGCCATCGGTCGCTTCGCTGACCTTTTTGCGCAGTTTACAAATGAAAACGTCAATAATCTTGAGTTCGGGTTCGTCCATGCCGCCATAAAGGTGGTTCAGAAACATCTCTTTGGTCAGGGTCGTGCCCTTGCGCAACGACAGCAGTTCGAGCATCTGATATTCCTTGCCGGTCAGATGCACGGTCTTGCCGCCCACATCCACCGTCTTGGCATCAAGGTTGACATTGATCTTGCCGGTGCGGATGACCGATTGCGAATGCCCTTTCGAGCGGCGAATGATCGCATGAATGCGCGCCACGAGTTCTTCGCGGTGAAACGGTTTGGTCAGATAATCATCCGCCCCGAACCCAAATCCCTTGATCTTGCTTTCGGTATCATCGGCGCCCGAAAGAATGAGGATCGGCGTATCAATCCGCGCCATGCGCAGCTGACGCAATACATCGTGACCGTTCATATCCGGCAAACCAAGATCCAGCAGGATCAGATCATAGTCGTAGAGCTTGGCCAGATCGACCCCCTCTTCGCCCAGATCGGTCGTGTAGACGTTGAGGTTGGCATGAGTCAGCATCAATTCGATGCTTTTCGAGGTTGTCGGATCGTCCTCGACCAGTAGTACGCGCATATGGGTTCTCCACAGTTCAGTGCTTCATTGGGAGCAACACTGGTCAAAAATGGTTAACCACCCGTTACCGTTGCCGGAACATTCTGACAACTCCCCCTAGGGTTGTCTATAGGTCTTAAGCGCGGTCACTTTCAAAGCCTTTTCGCCATGGCTGCTCACGGCGGTGACCCATGCGTCGAATTCTTCACCGCTCAAAGCATAGGTTTGCATGGCCTCCTGGCGGGTAATAAGCCCGTAGGCCACCCCACGCACCACCGCCAGTTTGCGCGAGGCAACCCATCGCCGGGTATCGGCGGGGGGCAGGTCTGCGTGACTCAATATCGTGCCATCCGGCAGGCTGACGGCCCTTGGCCCTTCTACTTTCTTCAGATACATCACTCTCACCCTTCTTCTGATGTGGACCAAAATGACCGCATCAGGCTTAACGGCAGGTGAAACCGGGGCTTGAGAGTAATTAGGATTTTCCTATATTCTGAATCACCCTGAGCGGAGGCCGATATGGCGCTTGATACGAATAAATCCCTAAATTCTCTTGGCTTTGCAAAAGACCCAAGCGAAACCCGCGTGGTCGTGGCAATGTCTGGTGGCGTCGATAGCTCGGTCGTGGCCGCTTACCTTGCGGAACAGGGCTATGATGTTGTGGGCGTGACCCTGCAACTTTATGATCACGGCGCGGCCCTGGCCAAGAAGGGGGCCTGCTGTGCGGGGATTGATATTCACGACGCGCGCCGCGTCGCCGAGGATGTCGGTTTTCCGCATTATGTGCTGGATTATGAAAACATTTTTCGCGACGCGGTGATCGACGAGTTCGCCGACAGCTATCTTGCCGGCGCAACCCCGGTGCCTTGCATCCGTTGCAATGAGCGGGTCAAGTTCAAGGACCTGTTGCAAACCGCGCGCGATCTTGATGCAGACTGCATGGCTACGGGCCATTATATTCAGCGCAAGACCGGCCTGAATGGCGCAGAGTTGCATTGCGCGGCTGATTCGAATCGCGATCAGTCGTATTTCCTGTTCTCGACCACCGCCGAACAGCTCGAATACCTGCGCTTTCCGCTGGGGCATCTGCCATCCAAGGAGGCCACCCGCGAGTTGGCGGCGAAATACGGATTGCAGGTCGCCGACAAGCCCGACAGTCAGGACATCTGCTTTGTGCCCGATGGCAATTATGCCAGTGTAATCGAGAAACTGCGCCCCGGCGCGGCAGATCCCGGCGAGATCGTGCATGCCGATGGCCGGGTTCTTGGCCAGCATGAGGGCGTGATCCACTATACCATCGGTCAGCGTCGCGGCCTTGGCATCGGCGGGCTTGCCGACCCGCTCTATGTGGTGCGCCTTGATGTGGAGGCCAAACAGGTGATCGTCGGCCCCAAGGAGATGCTTTCGACCCGCAAGGTGCCGTTGCGCGAGATCAACTGGCTTGGCGACGAGCCGATGATGTCACGGCCCGAGTGGCATATCGCGGTCAAGGTCCGCTCGACCCGGCCGGTGCGCGAGGCGATCCTGCGCCCGATTTCGGAGACCGAAGCCGAGGTCGAGTTGCTGGTGCCCGAGGAGGGCGTATCGCCAGGGCAGGCCTGTGTTTTTTATGAACAGGACAGCACGCGGGTGCTTGGCGGCGGCTGGATCTGGCGGGGATATTGAACCCGCGCGTTCCGGGGCATCGGCGGGATTTTGAGTATTTTTGCCAAGAAGAGCCGGAACGCGGGATTTGATCAGAGGTCCTTGAACTGGGCCTCCTGGCGGGCGGACCAGCGCAGGGTGAGATCAAAGCCGTCTTCGGTCTGGGTTTCGGCCTCGACCAGATCCTTTTCAAACAGCCAGGCGCGCCTGCGCCCCTCGTTAAAGCCAAGATGCAGCGTGGTGACATGGGTCACATCGGCCAGGGCCGTGGTGATCGCGTCGATCAGACCGTCAATGCCCTCACCGCTTATCGCTGACAGCGCCTGAACATGATCGAGCCGGGCGGCCGTTGTCAGCGTGGCGGCGCGGGCGTCGTCGTCAAGCCGGTCGATCTTGTTCCAGATTTCGATCTGGGGCGTCGTGTCCTTGACGCCGAGACTGTTGAGGATGGTGGTGACATCCTCGGCCTGCGCCGCGGTCTCGGGGTGTGAGATATCGCGCACGTGACATATCAGATCGGCGGCCAGCACCTCTTCCAGGGTGGCGCGGAACGAGGCGACAAGCTCGGTCGGCAGATCGCTGATAAAGCCGACCGTATCCGACAGGATCACCTCGGGGCCGCCGCCGGGCAGCTTGATGCGCCGCATGGTCGGGTCAAGCGTGGCAAAGAGCATGTCCTTTGCCATCACCTCGGCCCCGGTCAGGCGGTTGAACAGAGTGGATTTTCCGGCGTTGGTATAGCCGACAAGCGCAACAATCGGGAACGGCACCTTGGCCCGTGCGGCGCGGTGCAGCGTGCGGGTCTTGACGACCTTTTCAAGTTGACGGCGCAGGCGCACCAATTGCTCGTCAATGGCGCGACGGTCGGCTTCGATCTGGGTTTCACCGGGGCCGCCGACAAAGCCCAATCCGCCCCGCTGGCGTTCAAGGTGGGTCCAGGCGCGCACAAGCCGGGTGCGTTGATAGGACAGCGCCGCCATTTCGACCTGGAGCACGCCTTCGCGGGTGGCGGCGCGATCGCTGAAGATTTCGAGGATCAGGCCGGTGCGATCCAGAACCTTGACGTCCCAGGCTTTTTCCAGATTGCGCTGTTGCACCGGCGTGACGGGCCCATCGACCAGCACCAGGTCGACCTCGGCGCCTTCAATGGCAAGGCGCAGCTCTTCAAGCTTGCCCTTGCCAAACAGCTTGCCCGCGTCAGGTTTGCGCAGGCGCGCCACCTGTGCGCCGACCACTTCGAGATCGGGCAAGGCATGTGCCAGAGCGACCGCTTCTTCGAGAGCAAGCGCAGGATCGCGATCCGTGTCAGCGGATGGAATTTCGGGATGGATGACCCATGCCCGTGTCACCGGGCGCGCGTGTTCTGTCAATTGGTGTCTTCACCATCGTAGAGGTTCACCGGCTGCGACGGCATGATCGTCGACACGGCATGCTTATAAACCAGCTGTGATTGCCCATCGCGGCGCAACAGGATGCAGAAGTTGTCAAACCAGGTGATAACCCCCTGCAATTTGACGCCGTTGATCAGGAAAACCGTCACCGGGATTTTCGTCTTGCGAACCTGATTGAGAAACGCGTCTTGCAAATTTTGTCGATCAGAAGCCATTTATCTTCAAAGCCTTTATTCTTGCACACACCGCGAACCGGTGCCTGAGGGTCTTGCGTATGATGCGAGTATGTAGTGCCCGCGCATGAGTTTCCAGCCTAAAAATGCAATCAGGCGGCAGCAGGCGCGCGCCCTGCCCTAGTCGCGCCAGACGGCCGGGTTCAGCAAGGCGATCATCGCCAGCGTCTCAAGCCGCCCCAGTACCATCGCCGCGCCGTACAAAAGCTTGGCACCGGCGCTGAGATCCAACAGGCGGATCGGCGCTTCACTGGCCGAAATAATCAATGGCCCGGTGGTGGAAAGCCCCGAAATCGTCAGGATCAGCGACGATTCGAAATCCTGACCGAAGGCCGCTAGCAAAAGCGTCACAAAGGTCAGTGAAAGTGCGAAGAGCATGAAAAAGATCCAGGCGATATAGGCGCCATGCCGCCGTATCCGCCGCCCGGCCCCGGTCGAGCGCCCGACCGAGGAGGGATGCACCAGGCGTTCAACCTCGCGTTTGCCATGAAGATAGAGCGCATAGACCCGCAAAAGCTTGACCCCGCCGGCCGTGGTGGCAACACCGCCCCCCACAAGCGACAGCCCCAAAAGCACCAGCCCCGGCGTGCCAAGACCGGACCAGTCGCGGGCCGCCTGCCAGTCGGCGCTTTCAAAGCCGGTAGTCGACAGGAACGACAGAACCGTGAACATCCCGCCCCAGAAGGCGCGCAATCCAACGGCGATATTATCGGCCTCAACCGTCTCGAAGGCGGCAATCCAGTGCCGCAGGACAAGCACAAGCGGCACCCCGATCACAAGTGTCACCCCAAGCCGGAATTCGGGATCATAAAACACACCGGGACGCGCCGATGTGATGGTGTCGGACGAAAAAGTCAGCCGCGACAGCGCAAACAGCAGGAAGAGGAAAATTGCAAATTCGCCGCCAAAGCCCGCCGCGCCGTTTTGCAGCCCGCCAATCGAGGAAATCCCGCTTGTGGCCATGGTCGACATCGCATGCACCATGGCCACAAAGGCGCGCTCGCCCCCCATCATCAGGATCACCCAGAGGGCCCCGGTCAGCCCGATATAGACTGGCGCAAGCCCGGCGGTGACCTGGGCCAGCCGCTTGGCCGGATTGGCGCGCTGAAACCGCCCGACGCGCGTCTCATCTTGACCCGGCTCGGCGCGGGCCGTGACCTCGAACCCGCCAAGATTGAGCGGCGCCAGAACCGCCGAGGCCGAAATCCAGATCAGGAGCCCGCCCCCCCAGCCGACCAGCGCACGCCACAAATGCAGGCTATCCACCAACCGCCCCGTGGCCCCGAACAGCGTGGCCCCGGTGGTGGTAAAGCTTGAAACCATCTCGAAATAGGCATTCAGAAAGGTGGTATTGCCGACGCCCTCATAAAACGGCACCGCAAGATATAGCGGCAGGATCAGATAGGCCAGCAGAAGCGACACCAGGTTCTGGCTGTCGCTCACCTCGCGCCGATCCCCGCCCGACATGGCAAGGCCAACGATCATCACCGCGGCCATGCCAAGGATGGCGGAATAGCCAAAGGCGCGCGCCACACTGGTGTCATCGCGCATCAAGGCATCAATCGTCGGCAGCAGCATCAGGATCGCAGCCATGCCGGCCAGGATCAGAATAAGCGGAAAGGTGAGAATCCGGGCGATCATCGGATCAGAAGAAATCTATCGAGACCTGCAACAGCTGCTCGACCGCCGCCACATCTGCTGCCAATGCGAAAAGAACAATCACGTCGCCAGCCTCGATCCGCATCCCGCCTGCGGGTTTCACAATGCTGTCGCTCTTTTTGACACCCCCCACCAGCACGCCCTCGGGAAAGCGGATATCGCGGATCGCGGCACCGGCGATGGATGAGGTCGACATCACCTCGGCCTCAATCACCTCGGCCTCGGCATCGCCAATGGAATAAACCCCGCGCACCCGGCCATGCCGGATATGGCGCAGGATCGAGCTGACGGTGGTGGCGCGCGGGTTGATATAGGCGTCAATCCCAAGCGGTTCGAGCATCGGAATCATCGTCGGATCGTTGATAAGGGCGATCGCAAAAGGACAGCCCTCGGATTTGGCGCGCACCGCGGCAAGCATGTTGGTCTTGTCGTCATCTGTTACCGCAAGCACCGCATCGGCGCGCGCAATCCCCGCCTCGGCCAGAAGTGCTGCGTTCAACCCGTCGCCGTTAAGCACGATGGTGCGTTCAAGCGCATCCGCCGCACGCTCGGCCTGGGCGCGGTTGCGCTCGATGACCTTGGCGCGAATGCGCCCGCCGCTGCGTTTCTCAAGCGCCTGCGCCACCGCAAGGCCGATATTGCCCCCGCCAATGACCACTATGCGCTCTTGTTTCTTTTGCGATTTGCCAAAGACGTCGAGCGTGCGTGGCACATCCTCTACGGGCGCAAAAAGATAACACTCATCGCCCTCAAAAAGCTGATCGCCGGATTCTGGCGCAAACAGCCGCCCCTCGCGGCGCACCGCCAGAACGACCACCCGCAGCGTCGAGAACAGATCGCTCAGCTGGCGCAGGGGTGTGTTGAGAACCGGGCAATCCTCTTCAAGGCGAATTCCCATAAGCTGGGCCTTGCCGTCCATGAAAACCTCGGTGTCAAATGCGGCGGGCGCGGCAAGCCGTTGCAGAGCCGCCACGGCGACCTCTCGCTCGGGGCTGATCACCACGTCAATCGGCATGTGATCGCGCCGGTAAAGATCGGAATAAATCGCGTCAAGATAGGATTGGCTGCGCAGCCGCGCGATCTTGCGGTTGATGCCAAAGACCGAATGCGCCACCTGACAGGTCACCATATTGACCTCGTCGGAATAGGTGGCGGCAATGATCATATCGGCATCGCGCGCGCCCGCGCGATCAAGCACGTCCGGATAAGAGGCAAAGCCGGTGATCCCCTGCACATCAAGCGTATCGGTGGCCCGGCGCACCAGATCGGGGTTGTTGTCCACGACAGTCACGTCGTTGCGTTCGCCCGAAAGATGGCGTGCGATCTGCCAGCCCACCTGACCGGCCCCGCAGATGATGACCTTCATTTTCCTGCCTCATCCTGTCTGAGCGTTTTGCATGACAGAAGGGTACGGGCGGGTCAATTCCTTTGTCCCGGCAAGCGATTGCGCTATACTGCCCGCATGCCCAACTGCCGTAGCCTCACCCTCTGCGCGCTTGTCCTGCTCGGCGCCTGCGCGCCGCTCGATATCTATTATAAAGAGGGCGCCGATGTGGCCCAATCCGAGGTCAACCTGACCCAATGCCAGATTTCAGCCCTCGCCGAGGTGCCGCGCGATATCCGCACCCGCTATATTCCTGCGCAATATGCGCCTTATAGCGCCTGCACCGCTGGCGGGCATTGCTTCAGGCGCTACCGCATGATCAGCCCGCCGCGCCGCGAAAGCTATGATGCGAACGCAGACCTGCGTGACAAACGCGTCGGGCAATGCATGGCCATGGCTGGCTATCGGCCGATTTCGCTGCCGCAATGTGACGCTGAAACCGCCCGCAAAACCCCGCTTGCCGCCACCAGAACCCTGCCCGCACTGACCTCCAAAAGCTGCGCGATCCGGCTGAAATCCGGAAACTGGCAGATCGTCACGCCCTGAGCCGCCGTTTCTTCTGGCCGAAAATATCCCGGGGAGTGTGAGGGGCAGCGCCCCTCACCCGCGCGCGCCGCAGGCGGAGCCGTTTACGGCTCTATTCCGCCACCTGCTCATCCGCGCCTTCATCGCCATTGCGGGCACCGGCCTTGCCGCTGGTGACCACGCCAAGCGATTTCAGCTTGCGATGCAGCGCGCTGCGCTCCATGCCGACAAATTCGGCGGTGCGGCTGATATTGCCGCCAAAGCGGTTGATCTGCGTCAGCAGGTATTCGCGCTCGAACGCCTCGCGCGCCTCGCGCAGGGCCATGGTGGCAATCGCCCCCGAAAGAACCACACGCCCCTCATCCACCGGCGCGCCGGTCTCGCCGGGCAATTCGCGCACCTGAATCGGATCGCTGCCCTCTCCAAGGATCAGCACCCGTTCGATCACGTTGCGCATCTGACGCACATTTCCGGGCCAGCGCATGGTCTGCAACAAGGCCGCGGCCTCATCGCTCACGCTGCGCAGCGGCAGGCCCTGGGTCTTGTTGAACATCCGGATAAAGTGCTCCGCCAGCGCCGGGATATCCTCGCGCCGCTCTTCCAGGCTCGGCACCGTGATCGGCACCACATTGAGGCGGTGAAACAGCTCGCGGCGAAACCGCTCGGCGGCGATTTCGGCCTCGAGATCGCGGCTGGTTGACGAAATCACCCGCAGATCGACCTGTACCTTTTCCGACCCGCCAACCCGCAGAAATGTCTGATCGACAAGCACCCGCAGGATCTTCGACTGGGTTCCGGGCGGCATATCGGCCACCTCGTCAAAATAGATCACCCCGCGATTGGCCTCTTCCAGAAGGCCCGGCGTCACGACGCCCTCGTCGCTTTCACGCCCGAACAGAACCTCTTCCATCCGGTCGGCCTCGATCGAGGCGCAGCCGACGCTGATAAAGGGCGCATCGGCGCGATGCGAATTGGCGTGGATATAGCGCGCCGCAAGCTCCTTGCCCGATCCCGCAGGGCCACTCAGCATGACCCGACCGTTGGATTTGGTGACCTTGTCCAACTGCCCGATCAGCGTGCGAAACGCAGGCGAATCGCCCAGCATTTCGGCCGGCGTCGTGTCGCGCCGCTTGAGCGCCTGATTTTCGCGCCGCAAGCGGCTGGTTTCCATGCCGCGCCGGATCACCACCATCAACTGGTCGATATTGAAGGGCTTTTCAATGAAATCATACGCCCCCTGCTTGATCGCCGCGACCGCGATTTCGATATTGCCATGCCCCGAAATGATCACAACCGGCACATCGGGATAGTCGCGCTTGACCGCCTTGAGGATATCAATCCCGTCCATCCGGCTATCCTTGAGCCAGATATCAAGGATCAGCAACGCCGGCTGCTCGGCGGCAATCGCCGCCATCGCATCGTCGGAATTGCCCGCAAGGCGGGTGGTATAGCCCTCGTCCTGCAAAATATCCGAAATCAGCTCGCGAATATCGCGTTCGTCATCGACAATCAGAATATCACTCATGTGTCCCTCATACGGCCTCTTGGCTCTCTACTGTATCTTGCAATGCCATCACCAGCGGCAGGCGGATCACCGCCATGGCGCCGGGATGGGCATCTTCCTCGAACGGCTCGGCATCTTCCAGAACTAGGGTGCCGCCATGCTCTTCGATAATCTTTTTGACGATCGGAAGGCCAAGCCCGGTGCCCTTTTCGCGGGTTGTCACATAGGGTTCGAACAGGCGCGAGCGGTCCTGCGGCAGGCCGATACCATTGTCCGAAATCCGGATCACGGCCATCTGATCCTCGCAGGTGCTACTTATCTTGATCTGGGGCACATGCCCGTCGGGTGCGTCTTTTTCCTGATAACTTTCAATCGCTTCTCCAGCGTTCTTGATCAGATTCGTCAGCGCCTGCGCGATCATCGTCGCATCAATCTCGGCCCAGAGCGGCGCTTCGGCAAAATCGACATCAAAGCGCACATCCGGCTGGCCGCTTTCCTGAAGCAGGACCACGTCGCGCAACAACCGGCTCAGGCATTCCTGTTTGGTCTGGGGCTCGGGCATGCGCGCGAATTTCGAAAACTCATCGACGATCCGGCGCAGGTCATTGGTCTGGCGCACCACCACATCGGTGAGCTGTTCAAGGCTCTCGGCCTGATCCGGCTCAAGTTGGCGGGCGAATTTGCGCTTGATCCGCTCGGCTGATAACTGGATCGGCGTCAGCGGGTTCTTGATCTCATGGGCAATCCGGCGCGCCACGTCACCCCAGGCCGCCATGCGTTGCGCGGCAACAAGGTCGGTCACATCGTCAAACGCCACCACATAGCCCTCGCGCCGCCCTTCGGCACCGATCCGGGTGGACATGCGCACCAGCAGGTTTTCCTGCCGGTTGCCGCGCGACACCTTGATTTCTTCCTGCACGAAGCCGCTCGGGGTCTTGCGCAGCTTTTCAAACAGCGCGCCAAATTCGGGCACCGCCACACTGAGCGCCACGGATTGCTGATCTTCCTGCCAGTCCAAAAGCCGCTCTGCCGATCGGTTCACAAAGGTCACACGCCCCTTGGCATCAAGCCCAAGCACCCCCGAAGACACCGAGCCAAGCACCGAATCAAACAGTCGACGGCGGCGTTCGATTTGCTGGGTATTGGTCAAAAGGGTGTCGCGCTGCGCCTTTAGCTGGCGGGTCATCTGGTTGAAATAAGTGCTCAGCATGGCGATTTCGTCATCACCGTCCTCTTCGCGCACCAGGGTGTCGAGATCACCTTCGCCGACCCGCTGCGCCGCACTTGTGAGCCGCCCGACGGGGCGCGACAAGCGCTCGGCAAACCACATGCCCAGCCAGATCGCCGCGAGAATGAGAATGACCGCAAACCCCAGATAAAGCAGGCCAAATTCAAACAGAACCCGCCCGCGCTCACTTTCGCGCTGCTTGTAGAAGGTGGCGGTTTCCTGGGTGTCATCGAGCAGGTTCAGGATCGCGCCATCGACATTGCGGCTCACGTAGAGCAACCGGTCAGGGATCGCCCGAAGCGGCATCAGCGCGCGGAATTCGTTATTGTCCCAATCGCGGATCACCAGCACGCCCTCGTCATAGGCGGCCTTGATCTGCGCGGGTGTCGGGCGTTCGAAATCAAACAGATAGGACTGCTCGCCGCGCGCCCGGATCGCGCCGGTGCCGTCAATCACAAAGGCCTCGCGCAGCCCGCGCTGAATTTCGCGCTGTCCACTGGACAAGACCTGACGGATATCGCCGTCATTCATGAAAACCGCCGCGCGCTTGGTGGCGTTGAGAACCGAGGCCAGAACCCGGATATCCGTGACCAGATCGCGGCGATGCTCTTCCTGATAGGCCTCGGCGGCGGCCACCGAGCTATCGACCACCCGGCCCACACGATCGGAAAACCACGCCTCAAGGCCCATGTTGATCGACAGGGTGGCAAAGACCGCCACCGTCACCGTGGGCACAAGCGCCATCAGGGCAAACACCCCGGTCAGGCGCAGATGAAGCCGCGATCCCGCCGACCGCTTGCGCCGCGCCGCCACCATGCGCGCCACGCGCTGCATCACAAGGCCCGCGACCATGAGCACGTAAATCATGTCGCACAGCAGAACCAGCCGAAGCCCGTTGGACGACGCGCCCTGATCCAGCGGCCCCATCATCAGATAGGTCGAAAGCGCAAGGATCGGCCCCAGAACCACAAGCCCCAGGGCGGCCCAGTTCTGCAACTCCTGCAGGCGCCGCAAACGGCTTATCTTGTCCCAGGACAGGCGCGTTGTGCGCAATTTGCGTGTCTGCGTTGCCACGCATGCCCCCCCTCTCATTGTGGGGTGGCGTGATGCCACCCGCAACATCTGGACACTTCGGGACAGCACGCCCCAAATAGTCACAGCCCTGTTGCAGTTTTACATCAACTTGCGGCGGCGTGTCACGTTAATATCCAGATCGGTTATTTTCTTGCGCAAAGTATTGCGGTTGATCCCCAAAAGGTCGGCACATTTCGCCTGATTTCCACCTGTGGCATCAAGCGCAATCTCCAACAGGGGCATTTCAAACTCGCGCAGGATTCGCGCATAAAGCCCCGGCGGCGGAAGCGCATTGCCATGCAGATCGAAATAGCGCTGCAAATGCCCCGCGACCGAGGCCGAGAGGCTTTCACCGCGCGGCTGGCCCATCACCGGCTCGGCGCGCGGCTGATTGCCAAGCACGGCCTCGACTTCGGGTCGGCTGATCTCTTCGGCCAGGGCCGTCAGCCCGATCCGGCGCACCGCGTTTTCAAGCTGGCGCACGTTGCCCGGCCAGCTATAGGCGCGGATAAGCTCTGCGGCCTCGGGCGACAGACGCCGGGGCGGCTGACCGTCGCGCTCGTCGCGGGCCAGGAAATGTTCGGCCAAAAGCGGGATATCCTCGACCCGCTCGCGCAGGGCAGGTACGTCAATCACCGCGCCGCTCAGGCGATAATAGAGATCCTCGCGCAATTTGCCTGCCTCAAGCGCGCCGCCAAGCTGGGCCTGGCTTGTGGCCATGAAACGCGGCACATGATCGTCGGGCGCATCCATCATCCGCACCACCCGGCCCTGTGCCTCGGGCGCAAGATCGGTGATCTCATCCAGAATGATCGTGCCGCCCTTGGCGCGTGCCATAATTTTGGCCGGACCATCGAGATCACGCAGATCCCCCGGCCTGACGGTCACGAAGGGCAACGTTCGCCGATCCGAGAAATCATGGATTGCCTTGGCAATCAGCGACTTGCCGGTGCCCGATTCGCCACAGATCATCACCGGCAGGTCGGTGTTCATGATCCGCGCAACGACGCGGTACAACGCTTGCATCGCTGGTGTGCGCCCGATCAGCGGAAGCTCCTCTGGCCGCTCGGCCTCGGTATTGGTGCGTGGCGCCGTGCGCACCCGGCTTTCAAGCGCGCGCGCCGTGCGTTTCATCAGATCGGGCAGATCAAACGGTTTGGGAAGGTAATCATAGGCCTCGGCCTCGGCCGCCTTGATCGCCGTCATGATGGTATTTTGCGCCGAAATGACAATCACCGGCAAACCGGGCCGATCCTGCGCAATCTTTGGCAGCATCTCAAGGCCATTGCCGTCGGGCATCATCACGTCGCTGATCACCACATCGCCCTTGCCTTCGCCGACCCACCGCATCAGCGTGGTCAGGCTGGATGTGGCATGAACCTTGCACCCCGCCCGCGTCAACGCTTGCGTCAGAACCGTTCTGATCGTGCGGTCGTCATCAGCAACAAGTACCGTGCCATCCATCGCGTAATTTCCCTTATCCGTTGGTTTATGCCCGTTGCAGCGAAATCCGGAACACGGTGCGCCCGGGCACCGAAGTTACCGAAATCCAGCCGTCGTGATCCGAAATGATCTTGGCCGCCAGTGCCAGGCCAAGACCGGTGCCATTCTCGCGCCCTGACACGAAGGGGTCGAACACATCCTCGGCGATCTCGGGCGGAAGGCCCGGACCATCGTCGATGATCTCGATCTGAAGCGGCAGCGCCTTTTCGGTGCCATCGCCGCCGCGCACCCGCAGGGATTGCTCGTAGTAGGTGCGCAGGCGGATCGTGCCGGGCTTGCCAGCCGACGCCTCGGCGGCGTTCTTCAACAGGTTCAGGACCACCTGCAAAAGCTGATCCGCATCACCAAGCGCCGGCGGCAGCGAGGGATCATAATCCTCGACAAGCGCCATATGCGCCGCAAACCCAAGCATCGCCGAGCGCCGCGCCCGGTCCAGCACATCATGCAGGTTCACCGGCTGAAGGTTCGGCGCGACGATATTGCCAAACTGTTCGACCCGTTCAAGCAGGGCCACGATGCGGCGGCTCTCGCTGACGATCAGATCGGTCAGTTCAAGATCCTCGGGGCCAAGCGTCATCGACAAAAGCTGGGCCGCGCCGGTGATCCCGGCCAGCGGGTTCTTGATCTCATGGGCGAGCATTTCGGCCATGCCGATGGCCGATTTTGCCGCTGCCTTGACGCTGCTGTTCTGGGTCATGCGCCCGGCCAATTCGCGCGGGCTTATCAGCATGAGCATATGCCCCGCCTGCCCCGCCAGTGGCGAAATCTGCAAATTGCACTGCATCGGCGCGCGCTCGCCATTGCCGACATCGACATCGTTGACAAAAAGCGGCGCATTATTGGCGCGCGCCCTCACAAACGCCTCTTCCAGCGGCGCATTCACCGCCAGTTTATCCCAGACCGGCTGACCGATCAGCGCCTTGGACGAGGTCAGCAGGAACCCCTCGGCCGCCGGGTTGATCCGCACAATCATGTCCTTGTCATCCAGCACCAGCGCCGGCACCGGCAACGAGGCCCAGATGGCATCCTGTTCGATCATGCCGCCACCTGCGCCGGATTTACATCCGCCATCGCCGCCGGGATCAGGGCAAGCACCTCGTCGATCTGTTTGCTGGTCAGAAGGCGACGGCGCAGGGCGGGTTCGGTGCCGACCGCATCCATATACCAGCCAAGATGTTTGCGCGCGTTGCGCAGCCCAAGAACGGCGCCGTAAAACCGGATCATCGCCTCGTAGTGTTCGCTCACCAGATCGGCCAGGGCCGCACCCTGCGGCACCTTTGGCGCGCGCATGCCGTAAAGCGCCGCCGCGATCTCTGCCAAAATCCAGGGCCGCCCCTGCGCCCCGCGCCCGATCATCACCCCATCCGCGCCCGACAGGCGCAGCGCCTCGCGCGCAGTTGGCACCCCGGTAATATCGCCATTGGCAATCACCGGGATGCCAACCGCCTGTTTTACGTTGGCAATCGCCGCCCAATCGGCGCGCCCCTTGTAGAACTGGCACCGGGTGCGCCCGTGAATGGTGATCATCCGCACGCCCGCCGCCTCGGCCCGCCTGGCCAGATCCGGCGCGTTGAACAGCGCATCATCCCAGCCGAGCCGGGTTTTGAGAGTGACCGGCACCTTGACCGCGCCAACCACCGCCTCGATCAGGGTCAGCGCGTGATCAAGGTCTTTCATCAGGGCCGATCCGCTGGCGCCTGCCCCCGCCGCGCTTGTGACCTTTTTGGCAGGGCAGCCCATGTTGATGTCGATCATCCGCGCGCCGTTTGCCTCGACCATGCGGGCGGCCTCGGCCATCCAATGCGCCTCGCGCCCGGCCAGTTGCACGGCGGTGTTTTCAATGCCAAAGCCAAGCTCGGCCTTGCCGCGCGCAGAGGGCCGCGCCTGAACCATTTCCTGGCTGGCGATCATTTCGCTGACAACAAGACCCGCGCCAAAGCGCGACACGACACTGCGAAATGGCAAATCGGTGATTCCCGCCAGAGGGGCGAGTAAAACCGGTGTCGTCATCGGTTGATCCGTCAGGTGCAGGGTCACATGCCTAATCCTTGTGCAATGGAGCTATTCTAACTTTGAATCCTGGCTGAAACAATGATCACAGGCCTAAATTAGCGACACCAAAAGGGTGGATGCCTATTTTTTAGGCATCCGCACGGCCATTGCGCTTGCGCGCGGCGCGGCCTAAATCAAGGGCATGACAATTGCCGCCCTTATCGTTGCCGCAGGCCGAGGCCATCGTGCAGGCAGGCCAGGCCCCAAGCAATGGCAACCGCTTGGCGGTCGCCGGGTGATCGACTGGACGCTGGATGCCTTTCGCGCCACTCCTTTGATTGATCGCATTCTCGTGGTGCTTCACCCCGATGACCTCGGGCTTTTGCCACCATGTGATCGTATCGAGATCACTACCGGCGGCGACACCCGCGCCGGGTCGGTGCGCAACGGGCTTGAGTATCTGGCCGCGAACGGCAGCGATGTCTCGCATGTTCTGATCCACGATGTCGCGCGATGCTGTGTTCGCCCGGCGCATATCACAGAGATCATCGCGCGGCTTCACTCCGGCGAAACCCCCAGCGTGGCCCCGGCCCTTGCGGTCACTGATGCCCTTTGGATCGGGGAAGACGGCCAGGTCGTCGGCACCCAGGATCGCAACGGTCTTTACCGCGCGCAGACCCCGCAAGCCTTTGATTTTGCCGCCATCCTTGCCGCGCATCGCGCCCATCCCGGTGGCGCCGCAGATGATGTCGAGGTCGCTCGCGCCGCTGGTCTTGGCGTAAGCATCCTCAAAGGCGATGAAACAAACCTAAAGATCACCCATCCGGACGACTTTGCCCGGGCCGAGAAAATAATGAGAGATCAAATGGATATCCGCATTGGTTCAGGTTATGACGTTCACCGGTTCGGCGCGGGCAATCATGTCATGCTCTGTGGTGTCGCGGTGCCGCATGAGCGCGGGCTTCAGGGCCACTCGGACGCCGACGTTGGCATGCACGCCCTGACCGACGCCATTTACGGTGGCCTCGCCATGGGCGATATAGGGCGTCATTTTCCGCCCACCGATCCGCAATGGAAAGGCGCCGAAAGCCATATCTTCCTGCGCCATTCGGTGAGTTTGGCCACAGAGCATGGATTTAAAATCAACAATATAGACGTAACTCTTATCTGTGAACGCCCCAAGATCACGCCCCATTCCGCCGCGATGCAGGCGGCCCTGGCCGAGATCACAGGCGTCGCGATCGACCGGATCTCAGTCAAGGCAACCACCTCTGAACGCCTCGGCTTTACCGGGCGCGAAGAGGGCATCGCGGCACAAGCCGCCGTAACATTGGTGAAGACATGCGCGTAAGCCACTTGATTGCAACGTTTTTCTGTGTTGGCCACCTGCGCCCCGCACCCGGAACATGGGGATCACTGGCGGCGCTGCCGGTGGCCTGGGCCCTGCACATGCTGGGTGGCCCGGTGCTCTTGGCGCTTGGCGTCGCTGTCTCATTCACATTAGGAGTGTGGGCCACATCACAGGAAACAAAGGGAAAAGATGATCACGATCCCTCGGAGATCGTGATCGACGAGGTTGCCGGTCAATGGCTTGCCTTTCTGCCGGTCTCGATTGGTGCGGCCCATACCGGTGCCGATCTTTTGGCGCTCTGGCCGGGCTGGGTCACGGCCTTTGTGGCCTTCCGTCTGTTCGATATCCTCAAGCCCGGCCCGATCGGCTGGGCTGATCGGCGCAACGATGCGCTTGGGGTGATGCTTGACGATATATTTGCCGGGATCGCCGCCGCGCTTTGTGTGATCGCCGGGGCGGCCATTTCACACGGGGTGCCGGGGCTATGACGGTCGCCGAGATCTTGGCGCGGGCGCGCGGCAAGGGGCTGCGCATCGCCACCGCCGAAAGCTGTACCGGCGGCATGATCGCCGCGCGCCTCACCGATATCGCGGGGTCGTCCGACGTGTTTGACCGCGGTTTCGTGACCTATTCCAACGCCGCCAAACAGGACATGCTTGGCGTGCGCCCCGCCACGCTTGAGGCGCATGGCGCGGTGTCGCAAGAGGTTGCCACCGAAATGGCAACCGGTGCGCTTCGCAACTCTCTGGCCAATATTGCCGTCTCGGTTACCGGCATCGCCGGCCCCGGCGGATCAGAGCATAAGCCCGAGGGGCGCGTGTGCTTTGGCCTGGCCCAAAAAGGCGCCGAAACCCTGGTCGAAACCATTGATTTCGGGCCATTGGGGCGTGACGGCGTGCGTCAGGTCAGTGTCGAACACGCGCTTGATCTGCTTGCTCGGGCGCTGGACTGACCTGGCCCCCATATTGGGCAAACCGACCCGGCGCGCCTTGGCCGGTTAGCCATGTAGATCATCCGCACGCTCTTCAAAGGCGCGCACGATCCGCTTCATCGCCTCAAAGAAAAACAGATCAGCCGCAGATTGCAGCAACCTGTTCTTGAAGGCAAAATCCACATCGAATGCCACCTCGCACCCGCCGTCGACATCTTGAAACCGCCAGTTCGACTTGAGATATTTGAACGGCCCGTCAAGATATTCGGTCTCGATCCGGTGATCTTCGGGCCAAAGCACGACGCGGCTTGTGAACCGCTCGCGAAACACCTTGAAGCTGATCACAAGATCGGCCTCCATCACCTCTGATCCATCGGGTTGCGGCGTCACGCTGCGCACCCGCGCGGCGGCGGTCCAGGGCAGGAACTTGGGATAGCTGGCCACATCGGCCACCAGCCCATACATCTGAACCGCTGAATAGCGCAGGGTGCGTGTCTCGGAATGTGATGGCATGAGGACCCCGATTTTCAAGCGGTTTTCGCGTGACAGTGGCGCGCTTTGTCTTAGACTGGGGCGGAAATTTCAAGAGGGTGTTATGCCGGATCGTCCTTATGTGATCGATAAACTGATCTCTGCCAAAAGCATCGCCGCCCGGATCGAGGCGCTGTCGCATGAAATCGAGGCGGAGTTTGCGGGCACGCAAAAGCTTGTCGTCGTCGGGCTTTTGCGCGGCTCCTTCGTGTTCATCGCCGATTTGGTGCGCGAGCTTGACCTGCCGGTCGAGGTCGATTTCGTCGAAACCTCGTCTTACGGGAATTCCACTGAAAGCAGTCGGGAAGTTCGTATTCTCAAGGACTTGCGCGGCGATATTGAAGGGCGTGATGTGCTGGTGGTCGAAGATATCGTAGATACGGGCCACACGCTTTTTCATGTGCTTGGCCTTTTGAATAGCCGCCGACCGCATAAATTGCGCACCATTGCCCTGCTTGACAAGCCGTCGCGCCGTGAGGCCGATATTTGCGCCGATTGGACCGGGTTCGAAATCCCGGATGAATTTGTCGTGGGGTATGGCATTGATTTTGCCCAGAGGAACCGCAACCTGCCCTATATCGGCAAGGTGCGTTTTACCGGCGAATGAATATCATGTGGTTGCTGCGCATGGCCCGTTGGGCCCGCAACCCGCCAAGCCGTGCATATCGGCGCATGCTCCTTGTGGTTCTTGGGTTTGTGCTTGTCATTGGCGGGATCGAGTACTTCCTTGGCTGGCCAGAGGCCCTTACGCTAGAACCACAGCGTCGATTCTGGCGCCCCTGACCCCAGTTACTGCACAAATGCGCCGGGCGTTTTTGGTCTCGCTTGCGTGCTAGAGGTGGTCGCGAAAATTTGGACCATTTGTTAAGGTGGATCGCATGACGAAAGAAGTGATCCAGAATGAAGAAACGAAAGAACCATTCGCCCGA
>NZ_FOVP01000057.1 GCF_900115165.1 Roseovarius lutimaris
CGACGGCAACGACTTCCTCGCCGGTGGTGGCCGCAACGACGTGATCGACGGCGGGCTTGGCGATGACACCATCAACGGCGGCGATGGCGACGACGCGATGACCGGGGGCGAAGGGGCGGATGTCTTCGTGTTCAACTTCTTCAAGAACGGCGACGACGATGTCATCACCGACTATGAAGACGGCGTCGACAGCTTCCTGATTCGGATCGTGAACCCGAACACCGACGAGGCCAATATCGACAATGGTGGCAATGGGTTGCAGGGTTTTGTCGATGCCCTGAACATCACCGACACGGCAGCAGGCGCGCAGATGGATATCGGCGGGCATCTGGTGACCGTCGAGGGCATGGCCGCGGCCGACCTCACGCTGGACGATTTCGCGTTCATCTGATCCCGGCCAGACACAAACCAGGGGCGCCTTCGGGCGCCCTTTTTTGTTGCACTAAACCTGAGCGTGTCTTTTCAAAGAATCGCATAGAGACTCTTGATTACACGTTTTCTTGAGGGTTAGGGTTGTCCGAGACTTTGAAAGCAAACTTGGAGAAAAAGGAAATTCAATGAATTTATTCAGCATTAGTGGTGTTGCTGTGCGCCGTGATGATACGATCAATGAGGATGTCGTCGAGGTGCGTCCGACAACGCTGGAGATTTTGGTTACGGACGATGTTCTGAACTATCGCGTTGTCACCCCCCCAAGTGGGGAGGAATTATTGCCCGTAATTGAGTTGAACAACGACGCGGATTTAAACATCGCCGAGATTGACGGTCTCGATCTTCTCGATCCCCTCAATCCGGACTTTGAAACCTCGCTCGGCTTTATCGACACCCCGCAGGGCACATTGATTCTTTTGGCGTTTTTCGATGAAACCACCAATACCGATTTCCTCTATCGGATCGGTGGCGACGACATCCCTTTGCCAACCACGATTGCCGAATTCGAAGCGCTCGAGGTCTCGATCACAGACGGTGGGCAAGCGTCCGGCGCCTTTGCCCCCAATCAGGACATAGCCCTGACATCCTTTGCCAATACCACCGTCAGCGAGTTGGTCCTCGACGATCTGTTAGAAGGCACTGATGGCAACGATCTGCTGATCGGCGGATTGGGCGACGACACGCTGATCGGCAACGATGGCGATGACTTTCTCGATGGCGGCGCGGGTAATGATACGCTGGAAGGGGGTGCTGGCGATGACCTGCTCATTGGTGGCCAAGGTAACGATCTGATCAATCCCGGCGACAACAACCCGGCCAATGGTGATTTCATTGACGGCGGGGCCGGGAACGACACAATCGACTTTAGCGACATCGTCAATGGCTTTGTGATCGTCGACTATAGTTCGATGTCTGGTCCGGTCACCGTCGATATAGATGGTGAGGCGAATACCGGTAGCGTGGCCAAGGGCGCTCAGGGCACCGACACGCTGATCAATGTGCAAAACCCACTGCTTGCCGGCTTCGTCGCCGGCGGGCTGCGCGTGATTGGGACCGCCGAAAATGACGTCTTCAATCTGACCGCAGGAGAAAATCAATGGCTCACTATCCGCACCGGTGGCGGCGCTGACACCTTCAACATTTCCGGGCCTGGCTCAGTGCAGGCCGATTTTTTCGGGACAGCGGTCACGGCGAATCTGGAGGCTGGCACAATCATCCAGGATGGCGATACCAGCGTCCTGAACGGCACGCTGTGGGAATTGCGCACCGGAAACGCGGCCGATTCAATCATCGGGACAGCAGCGGACGAGTCGTTCCGCCCGCGAGGCGGTGATGACACGGTCGATGGCGGCGACGGGTTTGACCGTTTGCGGTATGACGATTTTGGTATCGAGGGGGTGAATGCCAATCTGGCAACCGGCGTGGTCACGGGCACGGCCAATTTGGAGGACTTCACCGATACAATTTCGAATATCGAGTGGCTGCGCGGCTCTGATACCGCTGATACGCTCACAGGTGACGATGTCGCGAACCGGCTCCAGGGTGAGGCAGGCGATGACCGGCTGGCCGGCGGGCTGGGCGATGACACTATCGAGGGCGGCGACGGAACCGACACGGCGGTTCTGGGTGTGGCTCTGGCTGATGCACAGGCGTCAGACGTGAATGGCAGCATTCAGATTGTCTCAAGCGAAGGCACCGACATCTTCGAGTCCATTGAATTCTTTGAATTCAGCGATGCAACGGTCAGCCGCGCCGATTTGATAGATGATGGCGGTATTGAAGGCGATACCGTGCTGGGGAGCGATGGCAATGACACGCTCGAGGGCACGGTCAATGATGACACCATTTCCGGTGGTGACGGCGATGACGCTATCGCCGCCGGTGACGGCAATGACAGCATCGACGGCGGTGATGGCAATGACAACATCGCGGCCTCCGACGGTAATGACGTGGTCAATGGCGACGGCGGCAACGACAGTGTTGGCGGCGGACCAGGCGACGATACGATCGACGGCGGTAGCGGCAATGACGTGATCGGTGGCGGTTTGGGAGATGACAATGCGACCGGCAATATCGGCAATGACATTGTAAATGGCGGGCCCGGCAACGATTTCCTGTTCGGCGGCGAAGGCAATGACACCATGGGCGGTAGTTTTGGTGACGACACCATTCAGGGTGAAGCCGGTGATGACAGCATTGGCGGCGGCACCGGTAAGGACATCCTTAACGGCAACGCGGGCAACGACAGCATTGGTGGTGGCGAAGGTGATGACACCGTCAACGGCGACGCGGGCAACGACTTCCTTGCCGGCGGTGGCCGTAATGACGTGATCGACGGCGGCCTTGGCGATGACACCATCAACGGCGGCGATGGCGACGACGTGATGACCGGCGGCGAGGGCGCGGATGTCTTCGTGTTCAACTTCTTCAAGAACGGCGACGACGATGTCATCACCGACTATGAAGACGGCATCGACAGCTTCCTGATCCGGACTGTGAACCTGGACACCGGCTTGGCCAATATCGACAATGGCGGCAATGGGTTGCAGGGCTTTGTTGATGCCTTGAACATCACCGACACGGCAGCAGGCGCGCAGATGAATATCGACGGGCATCTGGTGACCGTCGAGGGCGTGGCCGCGGCCGACCTCACGCTGGACGATTTCAGCTTTATCTAACGCCTGCTTGCGCGGCCCGGCAAAAAAGGCCGGGCCGCGCAACTCAATCTGGTTGGGTGCGGCCGGATGCCCTTGGTATCAAATCCAGATCGACGGAGCGGGAAACCGTTAAAAGTTTAACTTGTGCATGTAACAGCCAATTCTTTCAGATATAGTCTAGAGTATAGGTAAACATGTCTTACGTACTCTATGCAGCATCGGTTATCCAGGTGATGATGCACAACCCTGGAGGGCGGTGAAATGCCTGTTTTAAGCGGCGATAAATGGGGCCCCGGTGATATGGGCACCGCAGGTGGCGTTGTCACTTGGAGCATCGCCACCGGCGGATTGGACATAAGCAGGTTCGGTTTCGACAACCTCTCGGTTGATCCGGACAGCGTTTTCACCTTTGATTTCGAGGCCGCGATCCGTGCGGCCTTTGCCGCGTGGTCGTCCGTCGGCAACATCGAGTTTATTCAGATCACCGACCCTGGCGGCGCGGCCGGGGATGTCAGTCACCCTGATATCCGGCTGTTTTCTGGCCCAATCCCGGGAAATACGCTGGGGTTTGGATTCTTTCCAACTGGCTCCGGCATCGCGGGCGATGTGTTGCTGGATACGGACCAGTCTCTGAATTCCGACCCGCAGCTGTTCGACAGTCTGGTCGCCCATGAACTTGGTCACTCGCTCGGGCTTGATCATATCGAGAGTGTTCCCGCCCTCATGAACCCGATCCTGAGGCAGTCGTCGCTGTTGGCGGATGACATTGACGGCATTCAACAAATCTATGGGGCACAGGATGGCGCGCCGGTGATCTATGATTTGCCCTCAGGCGAAGCGGACCTGATCCTGTTGCACAACCCTGAGACATTGACGGTCAATGGCAATGCCCTGGACAACCGCATCTCTGGTACACAAGCGGATGAGACGATCAACGGCCAAGCCGGGGATGACAGGCTCGACGGGGGCGCAGGCGACGATCTGCTCGACGGTGGCCTGGGCGAGGATGTGGCGGTGCTGGGCGCGGTTGCACGAGCAGCGGTCGAGCTGTCGGTGGTTGGAGTGGGGTTGCGCGCGGTATCTTCGTTGGGCGTGGATGATCTGGTCAATATAGAATGGGTGGAATTCGCGGATCAGACGGTCAGTTTCACCGCCTTGCTGGAAGAGATCAACGGGCCGATCGGCGATGATATTACCGGGGATGACGGGGCGAACACGCTGATTGGCGGTGATGCGAATGATACGTTGCGCGGGCTTGACGGGGATGATGTGCTGGCCGGTGGTTTGGGCAATGATCTTATTCTGGGTGGCACCGGCCAAGACACCATCGCGGGATCGGACGGCAACGACGTGGTCGACGGCGGCGATGGCAATGACAGCATCGGCGGCGGGCTTGGCAATGACACGATCACAGGGGGTGATGGCGCTGATGTCATCGGCGGCGGGCAAGGCGATGACAGCGCCTCGGGCGGCCTTGGCGATGACGTCGTCAATGGCGGCGCGGGCGATGACACAATTAATGGCGGCGCCGGGAATGACACCATGGGGGCGAGTCTTGGCACTGATGTGGTCAATGGCGGCGAGGGCAATGACGACCTCGGCGGCGGGGCCGGTCAGGACACGATTGATGCGGGCGCGGGCGACGACAGTGTCGGCGGCGGCGAGGGGAACGATTCCATCCTCGGCGGCGACGGCAACGACTTCCTCGCCGGTGGTGGCCGCAACGACGTGATCGACGGCGGGCTTGGCGATGACACCATCAACGGCGGCGATGGCGACGACGTGATGACCGGCGGCGAGGGCGC
>NZ_FOVP01000034.1 GCF_900115165.1 Roseovarius lutimaris
GCATAATCATTGTTATGTTATTTAAATGCGTTTCAGCAGAACAGAAACCCACAACGCCAGCGTGCTTGCCAGGCTCTGGCGATATAACCCCAGCCGCCACAACCCGACCAGACGGGTCGGTAAGGGGCCGCGGCGCACATCCGCAAATGCCACCAGAGCTTGCTGATTTTCCGGTGTAAGTTGCGGTTTGACGCAAGACAGGGCTTTGATGTTTGTCTCGTTCCAGTCCCGAAAGCTGCCGCGCAGCAATTGCCAGATGCGCTTGATCTGAGCGGACCGGGTGTCATTCGCCCCGATCTGGTTCACCGCGTGCTGGCGATAAAGCAGCGTTGGCTGATCATCATGGACAATCCGCCCGCCCACCCCGGTGATGAGTTGATAGGCCCACCAGTCATGGACGACCACCGGGCCTGTTTTCCTTGCTGCGGCTTCAATCAGCGTCGCAGCTGCCGGGTTGAGCAATATCGTATTTCCGGATGCGATGTTCTGGACAAGCGCGTTGCGGAAAGACAGCGGCCGGGGTCGGGGGGCAGAGAGTCGCCGGTTCCGGAGGTGTTCATCCGTGATCCAGGTGCGGCTGCAGTAAAGCGCGGGCTGTTCGGGGTCTCCTGAACGCAGGGCGGCAATACCTCGGGACAGCCGGTCAGGCAACCAGACATCATCCTGATCGCAGAAGGCCAGCCAATGTCCGGGGGCGCCATGATCGGGCGCCCGGCGTATCAGCGACATGAAATTTTCCGTCCCACCCCGACAGGGCCCGGCAAGGCAGGTTACCGGGTGCGCCTTGGAAAACTCTTCCAGAAGAGCCGGACTGTCATCTGTCGAGGCATCGTCGCTGCTGATCAAATGCCAGTCCGGGTGATCCTGCCCGGCCAGGCTGTCGAGCTGATCCTGCAGGTTGGCGGCGCCATTGTAGACGGCCATCAGGATGACGACATGCGGTGAGGAGGGTGTGGTCATGGATCAGTTTTTCGGGCCGGGCTGATGTCTGAGGCGCTCAAGATAACGGCCATAATCGGTTTTCCGAAACAGCCAGATACGCTCTGAAAGAGCGCTATCATCGATCCAGCCCTTGGTATAGGCGATCTCTTCCAGACATCCGACCTGCTGGCCCTGGCGTTGCTCCAGGGTTCGTACGAAATTACCGGCATCCAGCAGGCTGGCATGTGTTCCTGTATCCAGCCAGGCATAGCCGCGCCCCATAAGTTCGACCGACAGCTTGCCATCGCTCAGATACATGTCCAGCAAAGTGGTGATTTCCAGCTCACCGCGCTCGGATGGTTTGACCTGTCTGGCCCGTTCGGTCGCTTCACCATCCAGAAAGTAGAGCCCGGTCACCGCATAATCGGACTTGGGCGCCTGGGGTTTTTCGATGATGGAGACCGCGCGCCCGGTCGTGTCAAATTCGACCACGCCATAACGCTCCGGATCTGCCACGCGATATCCAAAGACTGTCCCGCCTGACGTTTGGGTTGTGGCCGCCGCCAGTTGTTCGGACAGGCCGTGACCATAGAAGATATTATCCCCCAGAACCAGGGCGGAGGGGGCACCGTCCAGAAAGGATTCCGCTAGAAGATAGGCCTGGGCCAGCCCGTCGGGCGAGGGTTGTTCGATATAGGTAAAGGCAAGGCCCCATTGACTGCCATCCCCAAGAAGACGACGGAACTGGTCCTGATCCTGCGGTGTGGTGATGATTGCAATCTCACGGATATCGGCCAGCATCAGAACCGAAAGCGGATAGAAGATCATCGGCTTGTCATAGACCGGCAGCAGCTGTTTGCTGAGCCCGATGGTGATCGGGTAAAGCCGCGTGCCCGATCCGCCCGCGAGGACAATGCCTTTGCGTGATATCGTCATGCCACCCCCAGTTCTTTCAACACACCGGCAAGCCCGGCCTTCCAGTCCGGGCGCATAATCCCGAAATCATCCGCCAATGCGGCGCAGTCAAGTTTTGAATTCAATGGCCGCGCGGCGGGTGTGGGATAGGCCGCTGTGGCAATGTCGGTCACAGCCACATCCCGGCCCGCCTGAGCGAAAATTTCCCGGGCAAAGCCGGCCCAGCCGACATCGGGCGCACCACTGAAATGATAGAGCCCCCCACCCTGCCCCGCAGCCATCGCACGTACCATACCCAAAAGCGCCGCTGCGATGTCGGCCGCAGGGGTTGGTCCGCCAATCTGGTCGGCAACCACGTTCAGGGCGTCGTGGGTCTCGCTGAGGCGCAGCATGGTTTTCACGAAATTACTCCCGTGGGCTGAGAAGACCCAGGAGGTCCGCAGAATGGCAGATCTGCCACCGGCGGCGCGAACGGCCCCCTCCCCCTTTAGCTTGCTGCGGCCATAGGCGTTTTGCGGGGCCACCGGATCGGACGGGGCTCGCGGCCCGGTGCCGGTGCCATCAAAGACATAATCTGTTGAGACATGGCAAAACGGCAGCCCGCGCGCGGCACAGGCCCGCGCCATGGCGCCGGGGGCGTCGGCGTTTATGACAGTGGCCAGGGCTTCTTCGCTTTCCGCGTGATCTACAGCGGTATAGGCGGCGGCGTTGATCACGGCCCGGGCATCGCTGTGTTCAATCAGGGCGGCACAGGCCGCCGGATCGCTCAGGTCGACATCCTGACGCGACAGGGCCTCGATGTCATGGCCCTGAGGGGAGCGCTGGAGCTCGCGCGCCACCTGTCCAGTTTTGCCAAAGACCAGGATTTTCATGTCGGTGGCCCTTTCTTTCTCTGCAAGCGGGCCTTAGCCCGTACCAAGACGGCTGCCCACGCCGTCGCGATTCAACAGGGCCTGCCACCACGGCTCATTGTCTAGATACCATTGCACCGTCCGTCGCAGCCCCTCTTCGATGGTGACACCGGGCCGCCAGCCCAGTTCCGTGCGGATGCGGGTGGGATCAATCGAATAGCGGGCATCGTGCCCGGGGCGGTCGTTTACGAAGGTGATGAGATCGGCATAGGGGTGCGCGCCCGGGCGCAGCTCGTCCAGGATATCGCACAACATCTGCACCAGCTCGAGGTTGCTGCGCTCGTTCTCGCCGCCGATATTGTAGCTGCGCCCGACCTGCCCCCGGTTCAGCACTGTCAGCAGGGCATCAGCATGATCTTCCACATAGAGCCAATCCCGCACGTTTGAGCCATCACCATAGATCGGCAGCGGTTTACCGGCCAGGGCATTGAGGATGATCACCGGGATCAGCTTTTCGGGAAAATGATAAGGCCCGTAATTGTTCGAGCAGTTGGTCAGCAGAACCGGCAACCCGTAGGTTTCATGCCAGGCCCGCACCAGGTGATCGCTGGCCGCCTTGGAGGCCGAATAGGGGCTGCGCGGATCATAGGGGGTGCTTTCGGTGAACTGGCCGGTTGGCCCCAGACTGCCATAGACCTCATCGGTCGAGATGTGATGAAAGCGGAAATTCTCCGGCTGCCCCCTGCGCTCCCAGTGGGCACGGGCGGCCTGCAACAGGTTGAAGGTGCCGGTGACATTGGTCTCGATAAATGCACCGGGGCCATCAATCGAGCGGTCGACGTGGGATTCGGCCGCCAGATGCATGACAGCATCCGGCAGGTGGGTGGAAAAGATCCGCTCCAGTGCCGCCGGATCGCAGATATTGGCGTGCTCAAAGGCATAATCCGGGTGATCCGCCACCGAGGCCACGTTTCCCAGGCAGGCGGCATAGGTCAGCGCATCCAGATTGACCACGCGGTGCCCGCGGGCGATCGCCTGGCGCACCACCGCTGACCCGATAAACCCTGCCCCGCCTGTCACCAGCAGTTTCATGCTCACGCCTCGTAGGTGAAAGGGGAGTGGATATCGGCCAGACGGGGGGCGGCGGCATCTTTTTGCGACAGGATGGCCTGTCCGGTGGCCGCGCCCCAGTCGATGCCAATGTCAGGATCATCAAAACGCACGGCGCCATCGCACTCCGGCGCATAATAATCACTGCATTTATAGATGATTTCGGTATCGGGCTCGCGGGTGATGAACCCATGCAGGAAGCCGGCGGGGATCAGCAACTGGCGCCCATTCTCAAAACTGAGTTCGACGCCGGTCCACTGTCCGTAGGTGGGGCTGCCCTGGCGGATGTCGACGGCAACGTCAAAAAGCCGCCCCCGGCCACAGCGCACCAGCTTGGCCTGAGCATGGGGCGGGGCCTGAAAATGCAGCCCGCGAACCGTGCCTGTCTGTGCGGAAAGGGAGTGATTGTCCTGTACGAAATCATAGTCAAGCCCGGCCTCGGTCAGGCGCTTGCGATTCCAGCTTTCGGAGAAAAACCCACGGTCATCCCCATGGCGGGCGGGTGTCAGGATCACGACCCCATCAAGCGTGGTCTGTTCAACGTTCATCCGGCCCTCTTTCGCAAAATTTTTCCCTGCCACTGCAACCCGCCGTGCTTTGTGCCAAATCGGAGAGAATTCCGCCAGAGACAAAGACCGTGCAGGGCCTTATTGCCTAGGCGTTTGCAAATTTACATCTGTACAGGCCCCAGGATAAGGGCCTGGCAGAGGTATTGCCTTGCAAAATATCCTGACGGATTACAGCCCCACCACATCAATCAGGCGGGCGGACCCTGTCAGCGCTTCTTTCAGGTCGGCAAAAACCGAATGCTTGACCAGGACACAGATGACATCGGCCTGCGCAATCGCCTCTTCCAGCGGGGTAAGGGCAATTGTCCCACCGCTCAGCCTGGCGGGCAACTCTGTGATATGCGGCTCAACCGCCAGCACCTGACAGCCCAGCTTACCGAAACCGAGGGTGATCTGCAGGGCGGGGCTTTCACGTAGATCGTCGATGTCGGGTTTGAAGGCCAGCCCCAGACAGGCCACTTTGATATCTGACATGCTGCGCGAGGGTTCTGCGCTCAGAACCTCCATCACGGCCTCTTTGCCCTTTTGCAAAACCCAGCCGGGTTTGCTGTCATTGCCTTCACGGGCCGCCCGGATCAGCTTGGCCTCGTCAGGGGCTGATGCCACGATAAACCAGGGGTCCACGGCAATGCAGTGTCCACCGACCCCGGCGCCGGGTTGCAGGATATTGACCCGCGGGTGACGGTTGGCCAGGCTGATCAATTCCCAGACGTCGATATCGAACTTGTCGCAGATGATCGAAAGCTCGTTGGCAAAGGCAATCTGCACATCGCGAGAGCTGTTCTCGGTCAGTTTGCACATTTCCGCGGTGCGGGCATTGGTGACAACGCAATCCCCTTGCACCACCTTCTTGTACATGGCCACGGCCATTTCGCTGGCGCGCTCCGTCATGCCGCCGATGATACGATCATTTTCGACCAGTTCGCGCACCACATGGCCAGGCAGCACCCGCTCGGGGCAGTGGGCGATCTGAATGTCAGCATCATTTCCGGCCGTTTGCGGAAAGCTGAGATCGGGGCGGGCTTGCGCCAGCCACGCCGACATCTGCTCGGTCGCCCCGATGGGCGAGGTGCTTTCGAGGATCACCAGGTCGCCTTTCTTCAGGACCGGGGCAATCATGTTCGTGGCGGACTGGATATAGCTCAGGTCCGGCTGATACTCAGCCTTGAAGGGGGTCGGCACCGCGATGATGAACGCATCGGCGGTTTCGGGCTCAAGCGTGGCGTGCAGCATGCCATCGGTCACCGCCTTGTGCACGATGCCGTCAAGCTCTGGCTCAACAATGTGAATTTTCCCGGCATTGATCGTGTCCACCACATGCGGCGATACATCAACACCGATTACCTTGGTGCCGTGGGCCGCAAACAACGCAGCCGTAGGCAGGCCGATATACCCGAGGCCGATCATGGAAATACGTTCAAACATCGGGAAACTCCTTGTTCATCTCGGTTACCGGCGTGTCAACGCGTCAGCTATACGTTCGGCTGCCCGGCCATCACCATAAGGATTGAGGGCGCGGGCCATTGCATTATAGGCCTCTGGATCATTCAGCAGATGCAGGGCGGTGTCGCGGATCTTGTCGCTGTCCGTGCCGACCAGCAGGACAGTGCCGACCGCCACAGCCTCGGGGCGTTCCGTGGTGTTGCGCATCACCAGAACCGGCTTGCCAAGCGAGGGGGCTTCTTCCTGCACGCCGCCGGAATCGGTGATGATCAGATGTGCCCGGCTCATCAGCCAGACGAACGGCAGGTAATCCTGCGGCTCAATCAGATGGACAGCAGCGGTCTCGCCCAGAATCCGTTTTACAGGGGCCTGTACATTGGGGTTCAGGTGGACGGGATAGACAATCTGGGCATCCCCCTGTTCGCTGATGTCGCGAAGCGCATGGCAGATGTTTTCAAACCCCGTGCCGAAATTCTCACGTCGGTGCCCGGTCACGAGGATCAGACGGCGGGCATTGTCGAGAAAGGGAAAGCGCGCCTGCATCTGTGCATCCAGCGTCGGGTCTGCGTCAAACCGGGCCACAACGTCCTGCAGGGCATCAATGACCGTATTGCCGGTCACAATGATTGCATCATCGGCCACGTTCTCGGCCAGAAGGCTCTGGCGGGCGGTCTCTGTCGGGGCAAAGTGCATATCGGCAATGCGCCCGACAATCATCCGGTTCATCTCTTCCGGCCAGGGGGCGTAGATATTGCCGGTTCTAAGACCGGCCTCGACATGGCCAACCGGGATCTGGGCATAAAATGCCGCCAGCGCCCCGGCCATTGTGGTTGTCGTATCGCCATGCACCAGCAGGCGGTCATATTGCCCGTCTTTGAGGATATCGCGCAGGGCAAGGATGATATTTGCGGTGATGTCGGTCAGGTCCTGCCCGGGCTTCATCACGTTGAGGTCGAAATCCGGTTCAATGCCGAAAAGTGAGAGCACCTGATCCAGCATCTGGCGATGCTGGGCGGTCACGCAGACATCGACCTCAAGACCTTCCGTTGCCTTGAGGCGCTTTACGACAGGCGCCATTTTGATCGCTTCAGGGCGGGTGCCGAAAACTATAAGTACTTTCAAAACAGCGCCCCTTGTCAGTAAAATGGCGTTTAGCGCGTGCTTTGCTTATTTTATGAAAAATTACAACCTGAAACCATGAAGCTCAGGGTCGGGTTCTGCCAGCAAAATATCGCAGGGTACGGGCAATCGCGTTGTCAATCGCATGGCGGCGTTATAAAGGCTTTAATGCTTTATATAACGCTATGAAACCGGGTTAAGGGTCAAATCATATGACGCGTAAATTTTTCGGCACGGACGGTATCCGGGGCAAAGCGAATGTTTACCCGATGACAGCGGGTTTCATGGTTGAGCTGGCTCAGGCCGTTGGCCAGTATTTCAACGCGGACACCAAAACCCACCGTGTGGTGATCGGCAAGGATACCCGCCGCTCCTGTTACATGCTGGAAAATGCCATGACCGCCGGGTTTACCTCGGCGGGGATGGATGTGTTTGCCTTGGGCCCCCTGCCAACCCCGGCTGTCGGTCTGCTGACCCACTCCATGCGGGCCGACCTGGGGGTTATGATTTCAGCGTCGCACAATCCGTACCACGACAACGGTATCAAGTTTTTCGGCCCCGATGGTTATAAATTGTCCGATGCTGTCGAAACCGAAATTGAATCGATACTTGTCGGCAGGCGGTTCGGGACGTTTGATGGCCAGCCTGGCCGTGTCACACGCCTCAATGATTCTTCCGGGCGCTATGTGGAATATGCCAAGACAACCGTGCCTGACCGGACCCGGTTTCACGGTCTGAAAATCGTACTCGATTGCGCCAATGGCGCGGCTTACAATGCCGCCCCCGAAGTGCTGTGGGAGCTGGGTGCGGACGTCATTTCTCTGGGCGTGTCGCCAAACGGGTACAATATCAATGCCGACTGCGGCTCGACCAGTCCGGCACAGGCGGCGCAGGCTGTGCGCGACACCGGCGCCGATGCCGGGATCTGCCTTGATGGCGATGCCGACCGCATCATCGTGCTGGATGAAACCGGTACCGTTGTGGATGGCGATCAGATCATGGCGTTGCTGGCTGGGCGGTGGGCACAGGCCGGTCGGCTCAATCATAACACCCTGGTGGCGACGGTCATGTCCAACCTTGGTCTGGAACGACATCTTGCCGCTCAGGGTATCAAACTGCTGCGCACACCGGTCGGAGACCGCTATGTGGTCGAAGCGATGCGGAACGGCGGATACAATATGGGTGGTGAACAATCCGGCCATATTGTTCTGACAGATCACGCCACGACAGGCGATGGGCTGGTGGCCGGGCTGCAATTTCTGGCGCTGTTGAAGGAAAGCGGCGAGAAGGCCAGCAAACTGACCCGGCAGTTTGATCCTGTTCCCCAGCTTTTGCGCAATGTTCGCTACAGCGTCGGCAGCACCCCTCTGGAACATGAAGCCGTTCGGGAGGCCATCGCCGAGGGTGAAGTGAAACTTGGCGATAAAGGCCGCCTTCTGATCCGCAAATCCGGGACAGAACCGTTGATCCGGGTGATGGGTGAGAGCCTTGATCCGGCGCTTCTTGATCAGGTTGTTGAGCAGATTGTGGAAAAAGTTACCCTACATGGTTAAGCCGTGATGGCGCGGATCCAAAAAACCCTTTGGACAGGCCGGGCGCCATGACCGCGGGACAGGATCAAAGCCGGGAGATTGCCCATGGTCTTGCCCGGGCCGGGCGCTTTCTGGCCGAGGTCGGCGATGATGCGGCGCTCAATATTCTGCATGAAGCGGTTGATTTGTGTCGCGATACCGAGACGCTCAGAGCGCTTTGCGAGGGCGCCCTGAACCTCTACGATCTGGACTGTCTGAATGAGGCTTTGCCCCGGCTGGCCGCGAGCGGCGGCAGCGCTCCGGGTGTACGGGCTTTCATTGAAGATGTCCGCTCCGGCCCGCTTCGGGCCGCAGAGCTGGCGGGGCGGTTGCAAAATCGGCAGTCGCTGGACCTTTCCCCTGTGTCGGGGCGCGTTCTTTATGTGCTGCACCAGTCCGTTCCTTATGCCAGCGATGGCTATGCGACCCGCAGCCATGGCCTTGCAAAGGCGCTTTTGAAACGCGGGGTAGACCTTGTCTGCCTAACCCGCCCGGGGTTTCCTTTTGATCTTTTCCCCAATGACGATCCTGGTCATGATATCCCGCTGGAGCAGGCAATTGATGGGGTGGTCTATCATCATATTTCCACCCCCACCTGGGCTGCATTTCCCCGGCGGCCAAGCGATCACATGGCCCACGCATCGGTTGATTATCTGGACGAGGCTGCCAAACGCCTTGGCGCAGAAATCCGCCGCCATCGTCCGGCCTGTGTGGTGGCGGCCTCCAACCACACAACCGCCTTGCCCGCTTGCCTTGCCGCCCATGCAGCCGGCCTTCCTTTTGTCTACGAAGTCCGGGGCTTCTGGGAAATCACCCATGCCTCGCGCAACCCGGCCTATGCGCTGACGACCACCGGCCGTCAGGAACGGTTTCTGGAGGTCGAAACCGCCCGGGCCGCCGAGGCTGTGCTGACCCTGACCGAACCCATGCGCGATGAGCTGATCGCTCGGGACGTTGACCCTGGGCGGATCAGCCTGGTGCCCAATTCCTGCGATCCAGACAGGTTTGTCCCGATCCCGCGGGATGTGGCGCTGATGCGCGCGCTCGCCTTGCCGCCAGATGTGCCTGTGATCGGCTACGTCGGGTCCTTCATCCAATATGAGGGGCTTGATGACCTGACGCTTGCCTGTGCCGCCCTGCGTCGCAGTGGCCGCGCTTTTCGCCTGTTGCTGATCGGCAGCGAGCCGCCGGATGCCGCCGGGGCTTTCCCGATCACCGAGAAGATAAAACGAATTGCGCAGGAACAGGGGGTGGACGATTGGCTGATCTTGCCGGGCCGTGTGCCGCATGACGATGTCGGTCGCTATTATTCCTTGATAGATATTGCGCCCTTCCCGCGCAAATCCCAGCCGGTGACCGAACTTGTATCTCCTCTCAAGCCTCTGGAAGCCCTGGCTATGGAAAAGGCTGTTGTGGTGTCTTCGGTCGCGGGGCTGACCGGTATGATCAGTGACAATGAAACCGGCCTTGTGTTCCTCAAGGGAGATATAGGTGCGTTAACGGCAGCTCTTGAGAGGCTTGTGGAAGATGAGGCTCTGCGTCACCGGCTTGGTCAGGAAGGGCGGCGTTGGGTTCTTGCACATCGGAGCTGGGAGCGGACCGCCGACAAGCTGGCGGTTGCGCTTCAGCATCTTGCGGGCCCCTGAAAATCCTGCGCTATTTGAGAGCTGCTCAGAGCATGTTGCGTTTAATCAGTTTTGTATCCTGCGGCTTTGAAGAAGTTGTAGTATTCTTCGTCGGTGAAGAGGTCACAGACGTGACCAACTGCCTGCCATAGCTGGTCATATGTTCGCGCCGCCGCTTTTCTGATGAGCGCCTTGGTTAACAGGCCCTAAGTGAAAACGGACCATAGGTTTGCATCATCTTTTAGTATTTGTGTTTCCTCCACCGAAAGGGTTTCGCGTTTCTTTCCGATGACCGTCGATGTTGCATTTCGGTTTTGATCTGACAAAATAGTTTTCCTGACCCGACCATCATCACTTACCCCCAGTGGTTTCAGGAAACGGGATAGAAAAAAAGTGACGCGGTCAGGCGCTTCCATGTATTCGTTCAGTTTGAATATATGCACTCGATCACCAGCAGATTCTTTCATAGAAAAATATTCACTAATAGATTGCTTGTAATCTTCCATAAAGGTTTCAAGTGTAAAAGAGTTCCACGGCATAGACTTATAGGATGCCCAGCATGTCAGAGGATCCCTGATGCAGTATATATAATGTGGACTTAAATCTACACTACGAAAGTGCTTTTCAATATCTAAGAAAAACCGTTCGTGTCGGGGCGACTTATATCCACATACTGTTCTGGAATGCTTTACTTTTTCTATATACCCTTTAGATAAAAAATTTAGGGTTTGAAATATATAGTCAGACTTCCTGCTTTTCCAATCTTCAGAAAAGGATTCATTTTTAAGATATCCTCTATCCACCGTAGTGAGGTGATTAAAGAATGATACAATCATTTGCGGTGGAATTTCGCCATATAATTGAATATTTCCGTGCGAAGAAAGAATATCTGCAACCGTTCTAGTTCCGCTACGGCCCATCCCACAAACAATCAATGGCTTTTCTTTCACATCTCTTACCATTTCGATATTCTTCTCTTTCTTGCAATTACAAATAATTATTAGGCCGACCTGTAGCGCAAAGCGTCATTTTCTTACATCATACTATTCTCAATAATTACTCATTTCAGGCTCAAGCCTTTTCCCGAAAGTAATCCTGCATCGATGAAATGAACTTATTAATATTATAACGTTCTTCTATAAATTTTGCACCGATGTCACAATCGCGCAGATAGGCCTCAAAATCTGACCGATAGGACAGAATACGATCAACAATTGCCTCCTCGGACGGAAGGATAATCCGGTCTGGCCAGATGAATTCTGCCCCCTCCCAGTAGCGCACCAACCCGACACCACCCGAAGCAAACGCATCAGCAACGGCCAAATGAAAACTCTCAAAACAAGGAAAATCTCGGACTGAAGCGCTCAAGGATAATATGATGCCGACATTATGCGCTGCCAATTCTTGGCACACATCAACATGCCCATGGAATTTCACGGCATCTTCCAACCCTATATTGGAAATTTTTTCGGCGCAGCTCTGAAAATAAGTGGCTTCTTCAGTGTTATTCATAAGCCAAGGCAAATCCTGCGCGGCCTTGCCGAAAATATCCAGCGTATAGCGCGGATCGTGTTGGCGCAGCTTGTGCAAAATCGACAAGGATTTCTCAAATCCCTTTCGCGCGGGTAAAATTCCAATCATCCCAAGGCGGAACCGCCTATCTGGATCATGGCTTTTTACATAGGCAGCAGATTCGATGTAATTATGTTGCAAACGCGCCTTATAACGCGGAATATTGGGAAACCGTTCCAACATCCGCTCCAGAAACAGTGTGGACACAGTGATAACGGAATCGACCCGGTCTACATCCATCCTGTCCCCGAAATCGCGGCCCAGTTCAAAGCGATGCATGCGAACGATTAACCGTTGATGCGGCTTCTTGTTGCGTGAATACCAAACCGCATTCCCCAGCAGCCATTCGCACCAGATCAGGTCGGCCCAGTCCAGCGCGGCGCGGCTGGCCTGCTCATCATGGCTGTCATGACCGCTCCATTCATCTAGGCGCAGGTCATAGATTTGTTCAAGATGCGGAACGACGGCCGTAATGAATTTCAAATCATATCCGGCGATCAGCAGACGTGGCCGACAGGCCCGCGCGAATGCCCGAGGATCGTTGCGCCCGGCAATCTCGATCAGATCTTTCAGGCGGCGGGAAAATCCAAAAGCTTCAACCTGTGAGCGGTACTCGTTCAGAAACACCGACAGGCTGTGAAAGGTCTCATCCGTGATATCGCCTCGATTGACGAAAATCATCGAGTGCAGCGCCGTCTGCAGCCCGATCTGAAGGCGCAGCGCGATATAGTCTATTCCCAAGGGGTGCATCGCGGCCGCCGCGCCGCGCCAGACAGTTAGATGATCGCGCAATTCGCGATTGCCGTAACTTTGGGTGCTGGACGGTGTAAAGCTGGGAGTTTTCACGTAGATAAATGTCGGGTGGTCTATATACTCAATCCGGTCCGCAGCAGCGAGAACCGTGATCAGAAACAACGTGTCCTCTCCCATACGCAGATCACTACGCCAAAACAGTTCATTTTCCCGCAACAGGCTGGTTCGGATTAAGTTGCAAACCGTCGTGCTTTGGCTCCCGACAATCAGGCTGATGCGCTCCGCCTTGCTCAGCGTATCGGACCAGCCTTGAATCCGGTTCAATACCTTCTGCGCACCGTTGCTTTCGGCAATCAGGTGGCCGCGGACAATATCGGCTCCTGTGCGCTGTGCATGGGCCAAATGAAGCCGCAGCGTGTCGGGCAGGATTTCGTCATCACAATCGAGGAAAAAGATATAGTCGCCCTGCGCCTCGACCACCCCCCTATTACGTGGCGCGGAGGGCGAGCCGCTATTCGCGCCCATCCTGATTACGCGCCAGTGATCGACGTCGGCACATTGGTCCTGCAACATCTGGTAGGTACCATCACTCGAGCAGTCATCGACAAAAATGACCTCATATTGCGTCGGCGCCAGATCAATCCGGCGCAGCGACGCAAGGCATCGCCCGATCTTGCCAAGCGCGTTGTGGCACGGGATGATGAGCGAGATTCTTGGTAGGCTGGTTTGAATGGGAGCGCTATTTAACATAAAGCTATCTGCTTCATTAATATCGGGTGGCAGGCTGCCTGCAGGCCAATAACACGAGATGTGTCACTATGAGCGGAGGTTATCATCATTAATCCTTAAAGTAACAATCCATGAAAGTTTTCATCTTTGAACCATCTCTCTCGCACCAATAATACCCAACATATTCTCCAAAATTATCTGATCCAATTTTGTTAATATTTTTCGTTGGAAAACTGGCGAGAGCTCTATGAGGGGAACACGGCTTTATACGGGCTCTACCATTTCATAGTCTTATCAGCTGATAACATTCGCCTGTCAGACGGCGTAAAACTTGGTAGTCTGCGCAAGCAAACCGGACAGTACCGTTTGAGAAGACAAGATGATAGATGCCCCGGGCGTGGTCTGTGTCTTGTATCGAAGCTGTGGTTCTTTCGCCGGCTCGATTACCATCCCCGCCGCATATTGCAGATGCAAGCGCGCGCGGGCTAGCCAGCCGGGGGGCGGCAGGGCCTCAGGCTCTATCAGCGCGATATGATCCGTTTCCACCGGAGCGTAGCGGCCCTCTATCGCCAACGTCTCGGCGTGGTGCAGGGATGTGACGGTGATACCGTAACGATTGAACTTTTCGTAAAGCGTGGCGATCTCCAGCGGCTCCATGGCGTCCATCGCCATCAGCAGCAGCTGATCGCGGGACAGGTCCGCCTCTTGCTGAAACCAGCCCAGGGCGATTTCAGCATCCCCCAGCTTATGCACGGGCCAAACCACGCAAATATCTTCTGCTGCAGGGCGATGGGCGAAGCCGATCCGCGTGAGAATCTCTTCCCAGCGGTGCCGGTATGTGTGATGCGCCAAAACCTGTGTGAGGTTACGCTCGCGGATGGCGTCGATATCGTCACCGCTTAGCGTGGCCAGGCGCTGCGGGTCGCTATCACAGAAAATCACGTCGCTGCCGAACATGTCCTCCACGCCGACGCTGTAGTTGGACAGCACCAACGTGTTGCATGACATCAGCTCAAACACCCGGCGCGCGAACATCGTGCGCGACTGCGTCACCGTGTTGATGTTCAGCGCCAGTCGACTGCTTTTGTAAGCATCCGCTATCTGATCATGGGGAACTGCGGGACGCACGAAGGGGGTGTATTCGCTGGGCCAGGCATGCAGCGGATCGCCGTCGCCGTGATACCGGTTATAGATTTCCAAATCATATCCGGCGGCTCGCAGGCCGCGCAGGATATCGTGCATATGCTCCGAGCGTTCCAGGTGATTGGCATACCAACTGCCTGCAAAGGTGACCGCATCCGACCGCGACCCTGTATCGATCGGATTGAACAGGGCCGGATTGGTCGCAAATGGCAGGGCATGAACGCTTTTCAGGCCGTAATCGGCCTTGTATCGCTCGACGCATTCAACAGCGGTAGTAAAGACGTGATCGAATTCGGTCGCCGTCTTGACGAAATCATGGATGCGGTCGGAATAATGCGTGGGGTCTTCCTTGTTCCAGAAAACGGTTGGAATGCCCTTCTTCCGGCAATGGGCCAAGATTTCCAGCAATATACCGCGGTTTTCCTTTGGGAAATTGGTGCTGGCGTAAATTTTTCCCTTCCAAGGGCGCTGCTGGCTGTCGGCCCCTGACCAAGCGGATTCACAAAAGAATATCTGCGGACGGGCCTCTTCGAACTGCGCGCGCCAATGGTCGGGCAGAAGCGCCGTATTATGAAACGCATCAGCGAAACTATTGGTTGAGAACTCATCAAGGACCGTGACGGCCCGCACAGATGTGGATCTGGGTACCGCTGCATCCCCGTCCCGATCGGTGCGGGATCTGCAGGCGGCGGCTAGTACTCGTTCGCGCTCCAGTCCTTGACGCAAGAAAGCCGCCGAGTCTGTGCGCCCCGCATCAGCCAGGAAGCGCGCTGCCGCCAACAGCCCCTGCACATTTGATGGCTTGCTGTGCTGATTCATGACGTTCTTTCCCTGAAGCGATTATTCATGCCGTCTGTCAAAGGTTGCCCTTTTATGAACCGCTTGCCGCAGCCCCATGCTCATTACGGGAAATGCTTCTTGACCGACAGGTCCGGCGGCAAAAGCTTGTTAGTCGATTTGATTTATATGTCAATATTTTGACCTATATACCAATGAGCTGGGAGGGCGTCATGGCTCAACAGTTATACATGGCCTTTTGTTTTCAAAAACGGTATACTTTTAGCTTAACTTACTCCGCAAGGCCTATCCTAAAGATAATAATCGCATGCCTCCCGAAATCCGACCTTCCCACGGCAAAATCTGAGCAGCCCCACTTGAGTGGTCCAAATTGAAAGTTAGTGCATGATTGGCGCCCAGGATATTGGTTGCAATTTTCTTCAATAATGGCCCGCAGGGCATTTGTGCCACTGCGTTGCAGGCCAAATTGCTTTATTATTTTCATGAAAATATCATCCCGTTTTCAGATCTGCCCCAAGGCAGTTCTATGTCTCTTTCGCATAAACACGCCAGTCCACCTGTGAACGACCTGCTACATCAAAAATCAGCGTATCAATAGCGCCGTGTTCCATGAAGCCATGGCCAACCAGCCCTCCCATCCGGGGGGGCTCGTCGCCGCCCCGCACGCGCTCGACCGAGGCGTCCGCGACCTCCAGAACAAGGATGAAGTCCGATCCTGGATGGGTCAGAAGAACCCGGCCTTCTTCAATTTCTGCCGAAACATGCTCGCCACAATGAAAGCGTAGCTGCGCGCCTTCACAGGGCTCTGAAAGGATATCGGACCCGGAAATCTCCAACCGGTCAAGGGCGCAGGTCAGCCGCCGCGACAGGGTCATGCCCTCATAGCCCTCATGGGTGCCGCTTAGCTGGCATGTATTGCCGTCACGCCTGCCCTCCAACCGGGTCAGGCCGGGATCAATGCTATAGGGGGTGTCTGGCAGAAACACGCAATTATGCGCGGCGGCTGACCGCAGGTAGGCCGGGATGGGCGCATCATACTCATGTGAATGAAAACTGGGGTCAATCAACCATTCCAGCCCATCGAAATAGAGCGTGAAGGACAGATTGTCCTCATGTTTGTGGGTGCGTGACAGGGAGGTCGCCAGCATTGTCAGCATGAAAGGATGCTCTGCATGATCGCTCTTCACGATCGCATAACCCGTCTCGGGCAAAACCGTTACCTCAGGTGTGCCATAAGGCATCTGACCGCGGGGATTGGGTTCATCCAGATTGGGCAGGCGAAAGGTGTCTCCCTGCGACAGGGTGCGCCGCGCATCCGGATAGCGAAAGAAGTCGGAAAACGCCTTCAGTTCCTGTGCTATTTCCGGGATTTCCGTTTCCCGGTCACTCAGCGTGGTCAGGACACCTGCAAACTCCACAATCCGCTGTACACCCTGATGGTAGCCGATGGAGTTCTCGACAAAAACGGAATAGCCATTGTCACGCCGGATCAGAACCGCAAACTGATCTTCCAGCCGCCAGAGCGCTGTTTTGACCCATGTTTCAGCGCAGGGCCATGAAGGGAAGGCCAGACAAACCGCAAGTAAAGCAAGATCCTGAAACCAAGCATGATTGTGATATCGTATCCGCTGATGCCCGGCATAGAAAACTTCCGACGCCAAAAGCTGGGCATGGCGAAAGATGGCCAGGCGCAGCTGTGCCATGAAGCGGTGGTCAAATCCGTTTTGCTGCCCGATATCATACATCTGCACGAACGCCAGACAGCGTTCGGCGGTGCCATGATCATACCAGGCATATTTTATATTCGCATCGGGTTTGAAAAAGCTCTGTTCCAACCAATGCGAGATCAAACTGTGGGCGGAAAAAAGAGATGGTATATCACCGGTCTCATGGGCGTAAAGCATCAGCATGGTCGCTGCATGCTGTGCATGCCAGGAAAACTGATAGGTGCCGGTCTTTTCAAGATCCAGAGGGAGGGGCGCTGATGCTGGCCAGTCGAGCATCGTGCCGTTGATCAGAGGGCAGCGTCCGGTTTCAAGGAAACCCTGTGCCTGTTCCTTATATGACAGAAAGCACTTCTTGTTGTAATCGCGTACAGCATGCAGCACGCGGGAGGAAAGGCGGCGGTCAGGGCCGAGAAGGTCTTCCATGCCGTCCACGTCTTCCTGCCAGAGCAGCATCTCGCTGACATCCAGAAAGGCTTCGGTCCCCGGGTTTCCCTTGATGTAAAGACGGATATCCTTGATGGGCCGGTCTTCGGGGCTCTCCCAGTTGTTACGCCAACCCCAGGCCAGATCATGGTGCCCAACAAGAAAATCAAACCAGTGATCCCAAACGGGATTAACAACCTTCACATGTTGAAATGTGTTGTCCCAAGTGTACCCGATGCCAACGTATTCAATGCTTTCCCATCCCCGAAGGCGAATGTGGGCGCCAACACCGTTCGCTGTTTCGGGTTCAGGTAATGCAAGCCGTAGCTGATAGCTGCCGGTTTTACCGGAAAACGCTGATGTTATATGGTCTTCGGATGCCGTGTGCGTTCCATCACCGGAAAGATGTTCCCCAGATAACATATTTGCGTTGTCTGACTCAGTTGCATTGAATTTGGAGAATGAAACCAGTTTCCGATCTGCCAGGCAGGGCGGTGCGTTCTGTCGTGCGACCGTAGCCTCATTCTTTGTTTCCGGCATTTGTATCAGTCCGTTTTAGAAGGGACGGTAAACAAGTCTATTTCCCTGTCAATTATCAGCGCCGCAGCACTTTGCCGCCGCACCCGGTCGGCCGCCGCCTTTGACATTTCCAAGAAGCGCTCGGGATCGTGATAAAGCGTCTCGATGGCCTGCGCCAACCCGCTTGCATCTTCGGCTTCCGCCATAAACCCGCAGGATTCATCGACAAATTCGGGAATAGCCGCCACATCGGTTGTCACCGGCACCAGACCAGAACTCATTGCCTCATCGCGCGAAACGCCTTGCGCATCCATCCTCGTGGGATTGAGAAATATACCGTATTCCCGGTGCAGCCTTGCAATTTGCGCCTGCGCAAGAAAGCCCTCTTCGATTATCACATTCTTGATGCCGCGCAAAGGTTTCAGAATTTCATCAAACAGTTTTCCTTTCCCGATGATGCGAAACTCCAATTCCTCGAAAAACGGCTTTTCACGAAGCTCCAGAATGGCTTTGACCGACAGGTCATTCGCATATTTTGCAGAAGCGAAGGGCCTGATTGACAGAATTCTCAGCCGCTGTTCGGGCTCTTTGGGTACGTACCTGAATATCTCGCTATCAATCGGATTGTGAATCACCGAATAGCTGGATGTCGGCAGCGCTATCTCGAGGTCTTCCATAACCTCATCTGCAAAATACTGCGATACGAAGACCAATTTCAGATTGTCAGGCAGTTCCGCCAAAGCCCGGCGCCAGAAGGCAAGGCGCTGGTCACTGACTGACTTTGCGGCTTCCAGTTCAGATTCTGTGTTATAATTGTATTCGCGCCGCCACCAGGGCTGTATCTCAGATCCGTGAACCCAGACAATCACACGCAGGCCCGTGGCCAGATGCGGTTGCAGGACATCCCACATCGCCTCATCCAGGAAATGGACACAAACCGTTTCGTAGATGCCCTGCCCCAGCATCATATCAAGCTGTTCGGGGGGGCCCGTCATACAATCGACATTCTCGAACTCATGAAACGCCAGATCGTGATCCGGGCGCAGGCGGAAGACATCCACTTTCTGATCGCGGGTCAGATAAGCCTTGACCCTGCTGTGAACAAACCCGTTACGGTAGATATCCTCGTATGAAGGGTAGTGATTGGTCAGCACAAGCGTGCGGGCCTTACTGAGAATAGGTGTGGGGTACGGGGGGCGCTCCCCCAGAATAAGACGCTGAACCGTCACTTGCCCTGAGGTATAGACTCTGAGTCCAAAGCGCACCCAGACGGTGCCTTCGGGTGGCTCGGCCAGCGTGTTGCGATTGGCAAACGCCATCACATGGCCGAGCCGCTGCTTGTTTTCATCCAGAAAAAGCGTCACCCATTGCAAGTTGAGTCCTGGCGTTGTTTCAAGAAAAACCCTTAGCTGACCATCCTGGACAACATCACCGATGGCGTGTTTTTCGGTTTGGTAAATATAGATATGCTCGCCTTCGGGCAGAGTGGATCTGACAAACAGATCCTTGCCATCCGCCTTCCAGGTAACGCTGCCATTGGCAACGGCGGGCACATTGTCAAGTAACCGGCGCCCCTCAACGACAGGCGCGCCAATAACCGCCTCTTGCGCTGGCGCCGTATTTTCCGCATTCACAACAAGCTCTGATAGCGTACATCCCGCGTCCAGCCCGGGTAGATCATCGACAATTTGCGCAACACCGGGACGTGGCGCCCCATCTGCCCCGCTGCCCTCTTCACAATAGTTGAACGCGTCGATCCCAAGCCCATCTCCGGACCCCGCCGCAAGCCGCGCGCCGGGAAGGGCCTGAGCCCAGAGCGCCAGAGGTTCGGCCGCGACCAGCCGTCGCTCAATCAGAGACCGGCGCAGCATCACACTGTCTGCCGGACGGTAAGCAGCATCCGGGTTGGAAAGCGCCGGTGCTTGATCCGTCAGCGCATGGTACGCGGTTTTTCCGATGACAGCCGCAGTGCTGTACCGCGTCGCCAGAACCAGATCGAGCAGGTAATGCTCTCCATAATAGTCCCCGGCCACCATGGGGGCGATCCGGGCATCGTCAGGTGTCACATCCCCAAGATGTAACGCCTCGGCGCGCGCCTCAGGCAGGGCCATGACTGTATCTGTGGTGATCTCATCGGCCAGGTCGGCAATATCTGACGCGAGCACAAGAACCAGCGTTGCCGACACGTCTTTCTGACGGTCAACCTGGGCCTGAATGGCGGATACCTCCGCGCGGCTACCCGCGTAGGCCACAACCGTGACCGGCGGCAGGCTGTTGCCTCCGGTTTCCAGGCCAAGCTTTTCGGCAATATAGGCCATCCGGACACCATAGGTGTGCTCAAGCATGACCTTACGCAGCCCGGCAAGGCGCAACCGTTCCAGATCGGCATCCTGAAGCCGCTGCAGAATTTCATCGCTGTTGTCACTGGAAATCACCAGATCCCCGAACATATGGCGCACACCACGGGAATAGTTGCTGATCGTGGCCGTATTGGAGGCCAGCAGCTCATAGACCCGGCGGGCAAACATCGTCTGCGAGTTCTTGATGGAATTCAGGTTGATCCCGAAACGGTAGCCCTTATAGGCCCGGTCGATCTGTTCCGGGGGCAAGGACCCTACAATGTATTTCTGATAGGCCTCGGGGAACATATAATCGGGGTGATCCTTGCCGAAATTGCGGTCAAAAATCTCTATCGGGCGGAAATCAGGCAAGCCCTGGACAAACCCTTCCAGATCGCGGGTCCGGTGCGGATAGCGCACGTAATATGCCCCGGCAAAACAAAAGGCATCTTTTCGATTATAAAGCTCGATCGGATTATGTACTTCGGGCTGACAGGCGAAGGGCAGGAAATACACCCGGTCATGCCCGAGGGCCGTCTTGTAGCGGCCGATACAATCGATATCTGTCGTACAGACCATATCAAACCGGTTCGCGGTTGTCAGGAACGTCTCGAAATGAACCGGGTCTTCCTTGTTCCAGAAAACCGTCGGAATCCCGCGCTCCTTACACCAGCTGATAATGTGCCGGAGTTCCGAGCTCAGGTGGCCAACTTTCGACCCCCACTTTTCGCCTTTGCCACGCCATGCGGATTCAATCAACAGCATTTCCGGCATGAAATTTGACAGCTCCTGCGCCCAGGCCTCCGGCGTGAGCTGCATCAGGTCGCATTCCGGCGCGTAGGAATTATAGGTGAACTCATCCATGATCGTCGCCACACGCAGGGGCGACCCCGTCAGCTTGTGATCTGCAATGTTTGCGACCCTGTCCCAATCTTCCGTTTCGGCCGCTGCCGCGAGCTTATCGAATTGCCGTTGCTCCAACGAAGAAAACCCCAAGGCATCCTCTCCTTGAACCTGACGGAGTATTTCCATGGCGCGGGCCGGAAAGCCCGCCTGCAGAAGGCTGAAACCGAGTGCCTTTGTGGCCCAGCTCCCTGGGGCAAGATCGTTGGCGATTGCCGTCAGGCAGTAACTTGTTTCGGGATCGTCGCGGCGCAGATCCCGAGCATATTGCAGACACTGTTCTGCGACCTGGCCAATATCGCTTTCCAGATTGCGCAGCAGATGGCCAATACCCCCGCCCAACCTGTCGGCCTGCTCCAGAAGTTTCTGCGCAGAGTTGTCTTCTACGGTGTCACGCAGGTTTTCAGCCTCACCTGCGGCGGAACGTTTCAAATCAGCCTCGTCAACCTGATGCGAAAGTGCGCGGTTTTTCTCTTCAAGATAAAGATATGCCTCTTGAAGCGTTGCCAGCTGATCCTCGGACGCCGCACCCGCAGCCTGCACCGCGGACAGGTCGTCGGACAGGGCCTCTTTCTCGCCGCGCAGGGTGTCAAGCTCACTTTGAAGCGCTGCGCTTTCGGCAACAAGGTCATTCAGGCGCTGTTTCCACTCGGTCAGCCGTTCAACTGTCGCCTCGTGGAGCTTCTTTTCTGTCGTCAGATCCGCGCGCGAAGCAATGAATTGCTCGCGCGCCCGTTCAGCGGACAGTTTCTCATCCTGTTGACCCGCCTCTACCCGTCGCAAATTGGTATTGAGGATCTGCAACTGGTCTTTCTGGCTCTCAAACTCCGTCAGGCGCTGGTCAAACTCCAGTTTCAATTCCTGATAGGCCCGTTCGGCGCGGGTGGCGCGCTGCAATTCGCTTTCACGCTCTTCGCTGACCTGCTGCAAAAGCGCCTCGGCATCACTGATCCGCCGCCAAAGGTGCGTTTGGGCCTCAAAAATGGCGCGCTCGGTCTGTGCCAGCAAAGGCGTAACCAAAGACGTGCCCTCAGCCGTATCGACTGCATCCTTAAGCAAAATCGCCCGTATATGCCCGTCCGAGACATCCAGCAATTCTATCTTGCCAAAGCCATTCAGCGCCTGCTCGATATCACTAAGGAGAAAACTGTGCTTGATGTCCGGGTGAGGTTGAACACCGAAAGGTGTCGTCAGTATCAAACGCCCACCGTCATCAAGATGTCCGACGGCCATGCGCAGGAAGTTCGATATATTGGAAACATGCGCCAGAACATTGCCCAGAACAACTGTATCAAACGGCACCTCGACCTTGTCCTGAAAAAGGCTGGTATTGCGAAATTCCACCCGCTCGCGCACCGTCTCCGCTTCTGCTGCCAGTATGGTTTGAGCCTGCGTAATCGCGTCGGCATCGATGTCTATACCAACAACCTGAAACCCCTCTCGCCCAAGCAGAACCGGCAGGATACCCTCACTGGTTCCAACATCGAGAACCCGCGTACCCCGGACCTGTGCGGCAATCCAATGGATGCGGTGGCGTGTTTCCTTGATTGCCGCCTGCGCGCGCCATTTGTCAAGATACACCCGCGCGACATGATCCCGGACCATCGGCGGGCCGACACTGTTTTCTTGCTTATGGACCTCAGATGCGGCGGCGGATGTAATCAGAGCAGCACACATAATAAGATACACTCCATCCGCAAAATATTGTTGTTATTCTGAGCGCTCCTTATAATAAGCGCTCCTTATAATATTTGAACTGGCAAAAAAAGCACTTTATACCACGCTATCATAATCATGCCCCGCCCGGAAATACTACCTTCCAGCTTCCATTTTCCGACCGGAAGGTTCACAGGTGGCAAATCTGCAGAACATGTTCGAGGATAAGAAATCATGAAGATTCGCCGACTGGAAAACGAGCCGGACGCCTCGGGCAACGATACAGAAAACCCGCTCGATACATGGCTGATGAAGGTGCAACTGGAGCGGCTGGAATATGATCTGGAGCAAGCGGCCACAAAGGCAGAACGCTGGAAACAGGCCGCTGAGGACGCCGCTCATCAAAACGAAACCCTGGAGGCGGAAACGAAAGAGCTACGCGCCCTGTTGGAGCGAAGCCGTCAGGCCCGCCCCCTGGCCGGAGAGAAGCCGAAAGAGCTGAGCGCACAGAATGAGCTGATGCGGCAGTTGAGCCTTCAGGTTGCCCATCGCAATGCAACGATCGCCCGCCTCCGGGAGGATTTGGAGACGCAGCGCGCAATGCGGCATGCCGACCTGTCGGAAGCCCAGGATGCGCAGGCCGCCGCTGAAGCCCGGGCCGATGCGTTGCGGGATGAGCTGACCGCCCGAACCGCTGAAAAAGAGGCGCTCTCGGAAGAG